>NZ_SMAN01000001.1:0-27428 GCF_004342905.1 Melghiribacillus thermohalophilus
TTGCGAAGCTGAATGCGTGTCTTTCCCCATCCGAGCGTAAACAGCAGGTCATTTTCACCCCGCAGCACGTTTTTCTCAAATGTCAGCCGCGCCATCACCCACAGGATGCCGAAAATCACAAATAAACCGGTGGTCAGCAGCGTGACACTGTTCCATGTCTCGCCCAGTTCCTGGGCGACACCGAGGGTTGTCCATTGTTCGTTTACGAATCCGATGCCTTCCACATCCAGAGTCATTTCCTGAAACGATGCTCCGGCAACAACGTCCACTTCATATCCCATTTCCAGCAGCCTCTTTGCCACCTGGTCGATCTTTTCCTGAGCTTCCTCGTCATAGCCTTCAATGCCGGCTACTCTAACCCTTATGGCATCAATGGGCTTATCCCCTTTAATAATTTCTGCCGAATCCAGCGTGGTCACGCCGCTGGCAGGTGCGGAAATAAAGCTGCCCGGAACCGTTGTTGGAACCAGTGTCTGGCCATCAATGGTCTTCGCCTCCATATCCCCGTAAATGCCCAGGGGACTGGCCGCCAGATAGTTGGTCTGTTCTTTCGGGGAAAACGTGCCTGCCTGAAAAAGGACAAAAGGTAATTCCGTTGCGCCGTAAATGGATACTCCCTTTTGTTCAACCTCCTTATAGGCCGGAGGGCTGCCCTCTTTGACGATTTCGACCGCGGGGGTTTCTTGATCGAGATTCGCGTAATCAATTTTTTTAGCGACATAATAGACAGCAGTGTCTTGATCAGCCTGATACCGCTCAATTAAAGAAGGCTCGAATGCTTCATTTAACTGTATTGGTGTGCCGTTAAAAGGGCTCTGCAGGGAAGACAAATCCACTTCTTTTTCTGTTTCCTCAACAATAGGTTCGTCCTGTAACATATCAAACATGTTTCTCAGCTTCTCTTTGTCCGGTATACTCATAAGCCATTCACTTTCCTGTAGATTGAAGGCCTCTAAATAATCTTCCAGTTCGACATCAAGGGTTTCTGCCTTGATTTTCAGATATAGCGGAATAGTAAGGTCATCTCGTTTGAGCACCTTTATTACCGGAGGATTCCCATATTGTTCAAGTATAGTTTGTAACCAAAGGAGTTCCTCTTTCTTTTGTTCATCTTCCAAATAAAATCCTGAAAAATCAATACCTGTTAGTTGTTCTTCACTTTCAATATCTATGGCAACCAATGGATAAAAACTCGGCGGCATAAACGCATTCATAAATGAGCTTATATATTGTGATCTAGTTTTAACATTTCCTATATATTGAATTAATCCTGGGTGAGTCTCTTCAAAATAGACTAAAGATTTTGGTTCACTAATCGGGTATTTTGTCAGTCCGTCGGATGTGAAAAACTGCCAGGTAAATCGAGTAGGCTCAGGTAATCTTGGTAATTCAATGGACATTTGATTCCCACGAAAATACCCGAGGGAAGCCACAGGTGCAGCCACTTCGATGCCTTCCATCTCCTTTAATTCTTCCCATTCAGAAATGGAAATGCCACCCTGGCTGTCTCCGATATAATTATCTTCCACCATCCCGAGCTGTTTTTCCGTTTCCGTACGGGAACCCCCAGGGCGGACCAGGAGATCGTACGTCCCTCTGCCATATTCGGTGATGGAATGGTCTACAGCGAGTTTTGTGTCCCTGGATTGCTGGAGGCCGAATGGAATGAGTGCAAACAGGGCTGTCAGAGCGATGAGAAATGTGAGGGTAGAACCTTTTCGATTCAACAACCGTTTGAAGGATAGCCTGATCATGCGGTCACCTCGTATGGTACCAGGGAGCCACTGGTTAATTGATAAATATCATCCGGTTTTAATAATCCGGACAGACAGTTGAGCAAGGTGGACTTGCCGGACCCGGAAGGTCCCACAATAGCCGTCCATTTGCCGTCCGGGATGGTTAGATCGATATCCCGTAACACTTCCGTAGCATTTGTTCCTCGCCCAAACGATTTGCGGAGATTTTCCACTGTAATCATGTGTTCACCTTCCCTGTTTTTCATCCACCTATATTTCTTTCGTAGTCTTTCGTAAGGTCGATTATTATGGATAATATTACCACTATCTGTTAGCTATTTCAAATACAAAATGTGAAAGTGAACAGAACGATCTAAGTCGGTTTTCACAGGTTCGTTTATGTTTTTGATCAAAAAAAAGAGCTGTCTCAAAACTAAGACAGCTCATCTGAACGGGTTGTGGCCGACAAACGTTCTTCCACTCTTCGTTCAATATTTTCCATTTCTTCTGGATTTTCGAGAATACTTTCCCTTGCTGCTTTCAGCAATTCTTCAAACGATTGTTTTGGATTGATCATCACTGGGCATCTCTCCTTTTTATAAAAGATGCCCTTTATAAATGAAAAATATTCCCGATTATTTTAATTTTTCCATATTCTCTTTCATCATATTCAAGTCCATTGGTCCAATCTTTCTCGGGAGTTGAATGATCCCCTGCGAATTAATGAAATAAGTCGTTGGAAGAGACAATGCCTGATAAGAAGCATTCACAGTCAAATCTTGATCAAGGAGAACGGTAAACGTATATCCGTTTTCTTCTATATATTCTCTCATTACTGCTTCAGATCGTTCAGTTCCAGTGGCATTGACGGCAATGATTGCTACCTCGTCTCCATATTTTTCATGGAATTCCTGCATTTCCGGCATTTCTGCCCGGCATGGCGGACACCAGGAAGCCCAGAAGTTTAAAAACACTTTTTTTCCGCGGTAGTCCGAAAGACTGACTTCCTCTCCATCCAGGGTCTTTAATGTGAAATCCGGAGCCAGTTCACCGGTTTGTATCCCTTTTGAAACCTGATCTTCCATATCCTCCGGGACAATGTAGACGGCATCTGAATTTTCTCCGCTGGCTGAACCCTGATTATTATGATCTTCTGACAAAAAGTTATAAACGACCATCCCGAATAGTCCCAAAAGCACGAGTGCTCCAATGAATCGCTTGATCATTTTTTCATCCCATCCTTTATATCCATGATGACAAGTACGAAGGCCAGTACAAACATCACCCAAAACGTTATATCGTTCAGATAAACATCATCTGTTACTATTTTAAATAAGATCCACCCGAATAAGAACCATTCGGTCAGTCTAATTTGGGAAATCTTTGTGACAAACCATTCCCTTTTCCAGATTAAACAGGCTAAAGTAGAAAAATAGGACGCTTTTAATATATATATCCACCAGACATCCGGTGTATACAGGATTTCCGTGACAGTTGTAATGCCATAGTATAGCACTCCAGCGCTTCCAAGTAATACAACCCTTAATGGAAATTCAGGGATAGCGTTTCTCGTTTTAAAAAGGAAATAAACGATTCCCACTGCAAATCCCAGGATCAGACCTTTGGTTCCACCGCTGAAATATAGTAAAAAAGAGGGATTTTCAATCACAGCCAGTGGATGAAATAAGGCATAACTGAATTTCCAGATTAAAACGGACACCATCCAGGATTCCAGCCACTCATTAGATAGAGATTTTCCCTGGTTAAAATGTCTGTTTCCTGCCAGGTACACCCATCCAGTTGCCAGTAAGGCTGAAGCAACATGAATGAGATAGGGGACGTAAATCGTAAACCGCCCCAGCTGAATAACATCATACATAGACGAAAACCACCTTTATACCTTATACGGTATATATCATAACATAATGCAGACCGGTAACCAATAAAAATATTCGTCTAAAAATCAACAAAATCAAAGAAACGGAACTATGCCAAATGTACATGAAAAACCAGACATGGCTGGGCTACATGACTGGTTTTGTATAGTATGTAATTTATATTCTTGATCATTTGTTTTTTTTCACCCTGGCATCAGCTCAATCAGTATTCCCCCGGTGGCACTTTCATATTTAAGTCAACGTTGTCAGTTGCATGATGGTACATTATAAACCTTATAAAAGTAAAAACGAGCTGTCTTAAAGACAGCTCGTTTAAAGGTCCATGAATTTAGGCAAGTTTATTGCGAAGCACCATTTGCAGGATGCCGCCATGACGGTAGTAGTCAATTTCCACTTCACTGTCAAATCGTGCAATAGCTTCAAATTCTTTCGTGTTTCCTTCTTCATCTGTTGCCTTCACGTTAACCGTTCCACGCGGCTTAATATTTTCATCGATTTCAATATCGAATGTTTCCTTTCCTGTTAAGCCAAGGGTTTCAGCGTTTTCACCATCTTTGAACTGAAGCGGCAGTACACCCATCATGACAAGGTTTGAACGGTGGATACGTTCAAAGCTTTCAGCAATGACCGTTTTAATTCCAAGCAGGTTGGTACCTTTTGCCGCCCAGTCACGGGAGCTTCCCATACCGTAATCTTTGCCGGCAATAACCACCAGTCCAATGCCATCCTGCTGATACTTCATCGCTGCATCGTAGATCGGCATGATTTCGCCAGTTGGCCAGTAAGTGGTATAGCCGCCTTCTGTTCCAGGTGCAACCTGGTTGCGGATGCGGATATTACCAAATGTACCGCGCATCATCACTTCATGGTTACCACGGCGCGAACCATAAGAGTTGAAGTCTCGAGGTGAAACACCTTTTTCCATCAAGTACTTACCTGCAGGCATATCTTTTGGAATGGCACCTGCTGGTGAAATATGGTCTGTTGTTACAGAATCTCCAAACTTACCGACTACGCGCAATCCTTCAAGGGGTTTGACTTTTTCCGGATCACGGGACAGCCCTTCGAAGAATGGCGGATTCTGGATGTATGTTGAGTTTTCATCCCATTGATACAGTGGTTCATCCGTTGTCTGAATTTGATTCCATTTTTCGTTGGAATCAAATACCCGCTCATATTCTTTACGGAAAATTTCAGGGTTTACTACTTTCTTGATTTCTTCTTTAACCTCTTCAGTGCCTGGCCAGATATCCTTAAAGTATACTGGATTTCCGTCCTGATCTTCACCGATTGGATCTTTTGTTAGATCAATATCAACAGTACCAGCAAGGGCATAAGCCACGACAAGCGGAGGTGACGCCAGATAGTTCGCTTTGACAAGCTGGTGGATACGGCCTTCAAAGTTACGGTTACCGGACAGTACAGAAGCAACCGTTAAGTCGCTGTCGGCAATAGCCTTCTCAATTTCTGGAAGAAGAGGTCCAGAGTTTCCGATACATGTGGTACATCCGTAACCGACGAGATTAAATCCAAGTTTTTCAAGATATTCCATCAGGCCGGAATCTTCCAGGTAACGGGTTACTACTTTAGAGCCCGGTGCCAGAGATGTTTTTACATAAGCAGGCACTTTCAAACCTTTTTCCACCGCCTTTTTCGCTACCAGTCCTGCACCAAGCATCACGTGCGGGTTGGAAGTATTGGTACAGGATGTAATCGCTGCGATGGCAATAGCGCCAGTCTTCATGATGGCTTTTTCGCCGCTTTCAAATTCCACAACGGCTTCCTTATCCTTTTCACTTTCATCAAGACCAAAGCCCTGATTGCCTGCTGGAGCCGTCAATGCCTTGTTAAATTCTTCTTTCATTTTGGAAAGAGGAATTAAATCCTGCGGACGTTTTGGACCAGAAAGGTTAGGCTCAAGCTCGGAAAGATTGATTTCAACAACTTCCGTGAATTCAGGATCTTTCTGATCTGGTGAATAGAACAGGTTATTTTCTTTGCAATATTTTTCGACCAATTGAATATGTTCTTCACTGCGTCCTGTCAGGCGCATATATTCCAGAGATTCTTCGTCAACCGGGAAGAATCCGCATGTCGCACCGTATTCAGGAGCCATGTTGGAAATCGTAGCCCGGTCGGCAAGCGGCATTTCTTTCAATGCCGGTCCATAGAATTCGACAAATTTGCCTACCACATTTTTCTGACGTAAAACCTGAGTGACTTTCAGAGCAAGGTCTGTAGCCGTAGTGCCTTCTGGGAATGTACCGGTCAACTTAACGCCGATTACCTCAGGTGCAGGGAAATAAGACGGCTGTCCCAGCATGCCTGCTTCAGCTTCGATACCGCCAACTCCCCAGCCGAGTACACCCAGACCATTGATCATGGTGGTGTGAGAGTCCGTACCTACCAGTGTGTCAGGAAATGCTTCATATTCTCCTTCCCCTACTTCCACTTCATGCACAACATTCGCAAGGTATTCGAGGTTTACCTGGTGCACGATCCCTGTTGCAGGCGGCACAGCACGGTAATTATCAAAAGCTTTTTGTGCCCAGTGAAGGAATTCGTAACGCTCTTTATTGCGTTCAAATTCAAATTCCATGTTCAATCGAAAGGCTTCTTCTGTTCCGTACTTATCAACCTGAACGGAGTGGTCAATGACAAGGTCAACCGGAACTTCCGGATTGATTTTGTCCGGACTTCCGCCCATGTCAACCATTGCTTTCCGCAGTGAAGCGAGGTCAACGACTGCTGGAACTCCGGTAAAGTCCTGCAAGATAACCCGGGATGGTTTAAATGGAACATCCACTTTAGAGTCTTCCCCTGTGTTCCATTTTGCTAATTTTTCAACATGTTCTTTTTGGATCACTTTTCCGTCATATTGACGAAGCACAGATTCTAGCAGAATCCGAATCGAATAAGGCAAGCGGGAAATGTTGCCAATTCCTGCTTCCTCCAAAGATTTCAGATCGTAGTAATGATACGTTTTGCCGTTTAATTCAAATTGTTTTCTGGCATTATACACATCGCTGGCTGCCATTACATCATTACCCCCTCATCATGAATTATGTAGCGAAGCAAGTGATATAGCTTCATGTGTTCAGGTTATCTCACCATATAGGAATTTCTGCACGTATAACATTTTAAATCAAAACATGACATAAGTAAAATGTTTCGGTGAAAATTTTTATATTTATTCATTCTAATGTATCTTGTTTTTTCATTGTGGAACGATAAGGGTGAAGAAAGGAGGAACAGCATGACAGAAAAGAAAAAGATCAGCGACTATTCAAAATTAAAAAACCAGGCAAGACAGCCTTATGGCGAGCCGATGAAAGGGTCCAAAAAGATGAAAAACAAGAACCACTCCCGTCAGACTCACGGTACTGAGCATGATTTATAGCTGCTGATCCAATTCTAGTAATATGTCTGCCAGCATATCCACTTCCTCACCTGTTATCGTCCTGAAATCCAAAAATAATTGATCCTCTACAAACCTTCCAACAACAGGTGGGGATTGAGTTCTCAGCAGCCGTTCAAGTTTACTTGAGGATATGTCGGATTGAATGATTACTCCGCATGTTTCCAGCTCCTCTAACGGCATCGTTCCTCCGCCTATTTTGGAATAATGATTTTTTAATTCCATCTTAAAATGGTGCAAGTGACTCGTTTTTTCCATAAACTTTTCTGCCCGTCGTTTAATTTCATGCAATGGTGTTAAAATATCGCAGATAGCCGGAATGTTATAGGACTTTTTCGCATACTCCTTCAGGGTTATTTCGAGCGCTGCAAGGGTCATTTTATCTACACGCAGCACACGGGCAAGCTGATGTTTCTTTAATTGATCGATAAATGCCTTTTTTCCGGCAATAATGCCAGCCTGGGGACCTCCGAGCAGTTTGTCCCCACTGAAGGAGACTACATCAGCTCCTTCTTTCAGAACGTGGCGGACAACAGGCTCCTCGCCAATTCCCTGTTGTTTGAAATCAAAGAGTGCTCCGCTGCCTAAGTCCTCATAAAAAATCAAATTTTGCTTTTTGGATAATGTAACAAGTTCCTTTCGAGAAACCTCTTTCGTAAAACCGACAATTTTAAAATTGCTCGAATGAACCTTTAGAATCATGGCAGTCTGTTCAGTGATGGCCTGTTCATAATCAAACAGATGGGTCTTGTTCGTGGTTCCTACTTCAATCAGCCGGGCATCGCTTTCTTCCATAATGGATGAAACTCTAAAACTTCCGCCAATCTCAACCAGTTCCCCACGGGACACAATGACTTCCCGTCCCCGGGCGAAAGCACGTAATACCAGGTAAACAGCTGCAGCATTATTATTGACAACCATAGCAGACTCTGCCCCGGTGACTTCCTTGATAAGCTCTTCAATAATCGCATGGCGCGAACCCCGAGTGCCTGTATCAAGGTTATATTCCAGGTTCGAATAATTGGCGGCAACTTCTGAAACGTGCTTGATTGCATCTTTTGAAAGACGGGCCCTGCCCAGATTGGTGTGCAAAATTGTTCCGGTTCCGTTAATGACCCGGGTAATGTTAGGAGTCAGCCATTTTTTCGCTTTCGCGGTTACCTGTTGGATAACTAGTTCTTCCAGTTCCTTACTTGTTTTCGCATGCAACTTGTCCTGCAATATATCGCTTCGGATCTGCTGTAAAATATTCTGGATCCACCCTGTAATCATCTGTAAAGACAAATGATGCTCATCTTGTAATTCGACCAATTTAGGATGTTTCTGCAGTTCGTGCACAGGTGGAATATGCCTCAGTTTTTCCTTCATAGGATTCCCTCCGGATATTCAATTTCTCTTCATTTTCTCTGCAAAAATTTGGACCTTTCGCAAAATAATGCACTTTGCCAGCTTTTAAACGTAAGGACTTTTATTTCATTATATCATCTGAACATTATTCTAAAAAAACACTGTCTCTCATGTAAATGAAAGACAGTGTTGATAAGCTAAGAAAATTGCTTTTCGATTTTTTTAATCATTTCATCTGCTGCGGGAAATTCTCCCGTATCCAATTTCGAATACAATTTCGTACCGTTGACAACCACTTCAAAAGATCCCTTAGCGCCTGGAATCAAATTGATTTCCGTTATCTGATGGCGAAAATGATTAAAAAGTTGTTCTGCGAAACTCGCAGCCCTTGGAGCATAATTTCACATCATGCAAAATTCAATAGAAATTTTAACGTTCATTATGTATACCCCCTTCTAACCATTTATTTTAAGGAAAAGATCAAAAAAAAGCAAAATACCAGATATGCATTTATTTTCATTTTATTGCTGAAGAGATATAATAAGGGCGACTCTGTATGAGGAGGTGTCAGACGTGAGCCGTGAACGGGAGGAAATCATACGACTCACCTCCTTGTCCACAAAAGCTGGATGAGGATGCAAATTAGGTCCTGATGACCTGGCACAAGTTTTGTGTCAAGTAAATGTTCCGGAAGAAAAAGATCCAAACGTGCTGGTTGACCAGGATACAGCTGATGATGCTGGTGCTTACCTGATAACAGATGATCTGGCACTCATCCAGACCGTTGATTTTTTTACTCCGATTGTGGATGATCCCTATCATTTTGGCCAGATTGCTGCGGCGAATGCGTTAAGCGATATTTTTGCGATGGGCGGCCAGGTGAAAACAGCGTTAAATATAGTGGGTTTTCCTGTTAAGAAGCTGGGGGCTGACGTCCTTGCCCAAATTCTTCAGGGTGCCCAGGATAAAGTGACTGAAGCCGGGGGTGTGATCATTGGCGGACACTCCATTGATGATCAAGAGCCAAAATTTGGACTAGCTGTTACGGGTGTTGCTCATCCTCAGCACATTTACCGTAATCAGGGAGCACAGCCTGGTGATGTTTTAGTTTTAACAAAACCGATTGGCACGGGGATTATTACAACGGCTATTAAAAAGCGGAAAGAACACATTTCTCAACGTATCATGGACGAAGTGGTATACTGGATGAGCCTGTTAAACAAAACCGCTTCTGAAACACTGAAAGCCTTTGATGTGCATGCGGTTACAGATGTCACTGGTTTTGGCCTATTAGGCCATAGTTTTGAAATGGTGAAGGGGTCAAACCTGTCTCTGGAAATTTTTTATCCGGATGTTCCCTTGATTGAGGGTACCCGAATGATTGCAGAGCAGGGTGATATCCCGGGTGGCACCAAATCCAATTTGAAATGGTTAAAATCTCAAATCCATTTCCCTGAAAACCTGTCTGAGACTGAACAGCTGATCCTGACTGATGCAGTGACTTCTGGTGGCTTGCTAATCGCCCTACCTGAAGAAGAAGCGGATCAGTATGTGGATTTGATGAAAAAGAACAACCAGTTTGCCAGAAAAATTGGCCGATTTACCACCCGGCAGTCAAAAGCGATTTGTGTGACCGATTGATCAAACCCCCTTGCTGCGTTCAAGTCAGCAAGGGGGTTAACTGTTGCTTAAGGGGCATGAATCCATTTCCGATCTCCTTCTTCACGCCTGGTGTATTTCATCTCATCGGCCAATTCAAGCATCGGTATCAAATATTTTCGTGAGATACCCCAGATCTCCTTTGCCTCTTTTAAAGAAAAGCGGTGACCGGTACGATCATAAAGCAGAGAAAGGGCATGACGATAAACCCCGGCGTCAATGATATATTTATCGTTGAGTTCATATCCCCGTCTGGTATTCAATACATATTGCTTAAATTCAGCGTGCAAAGATTCAGGAATTTGCTGCTTTTCCAGATACGATGCCCATTCCTCGACCTGGATCCCATCTTTCCTGAGATCGTTCCAGGCACTTTCCATCCGTTGTTTCCATGCATCCGGAAAATGGGGTGCAAAATCATATAATGAGACATATTGTCCCTGTCGTTTTAACAGCTGATTCCTTAATCCCTGTTCAAGTATTTCATCCAGCACTTTTTCCGGTAAATGAAAGGTTTGGACGAGCTCTGGCTTGTTCATACCCGGCCTCATAGGGTGCTGATCATGAAACATTTGCAGCCGGTCGTGGATCTGACCATTTATTTCATCAAGTACAGATGTAAGCATGTAGACCTGATCGATAAGCACTACTTTGTTTTCAGCTATTAATGTTTCCATGATTAAGCCTAATTCTTCCGGGGACATGGATAAATGTTTGGCCAGTTCATCTTTTGACAGATATTGCTTTTGCTGAAGCAGATGTAATATTTGCTCCATGGGTGTACCTTCCTTTTTTTGTGTTAACAGCTGAATCGTAGCCTGACCAAATTTATACTTTTGTCCCTGGGGATTCATGACCCAGCCGCCGCCGATGGTTTCAACCGGGGTAGCCCGTCTTAAGATAAACCGGTCCCCACGATTGACTACAACAGGATTATCCAGTCTAAGCTGGCATAGAATTTCGTTCTGATCACTCAGGGCTTCATTGCGGTCAAAGAAAACAATTCGGCCAAAAACCTCTGTTGTAGCCGTATGCAGCTTAATGGGCGTACGTTGTTTGATGGGGTGTTTGATATCCTTTGTAAGTTTAAGAGATACATCAATCATCCTGGTGATCACAAAATGGTGGCGGGATTTAACGAGAACATCTCCCCTTTTGATTTCACTCTGATGAATGCCGGCTAAGTTGATCGCGGTTCGCTGGCCTGCATAGGCCTGTGCTACATTTTCCCTGTGGACCTGTATTTGTCTTGCTTTCGCTCTTTTTCCCGCTGGAAGGACATATAGATATTCCTCTTGATTGACCGTTCCCTCATAAATCGTCCCTCTTACCACTGTACCGATTCCTTTCAATGAAAACACCTGATCTACAGGAAGGCGGAAAAGACCAGAAGAGGAACGAGCGGGTAAATCTGTTAAAATTTCTTCCACCAGACTCAGCAACTGGCTTATTCCGTTCCCTGATATACTGTCTACGCGAACAATTGGTGCATTCTGGAAGGATGATTGCTGTTTTAATTCATGGATTTCTTCTTCTACAAGTTCGATCATTTCCTGCTCTACTTTATCAATCTTTGTGATGACAAAAATGGCATGTTTAATCTCCAGTAGAGATAAAATATCCACATGCTCCTTTGTCTGAGGCATGACTCCTTCATCGGCAGCAACTGTAAGAAGTACTAAATCAATTCCTGCCACACCGGCAATCATCTGACGAATAAATTTTTCATGTCCGGGAACATCAATGATGGAGACATTCAATGACGAATGTTTTAATTGTAATGGGGCAAATCCCGGCTCAATGGAAATATTCCGTTCCTTTTCTTCCTTTAAACGGTCCGTGTCAATGTTTGTTAAAGCCTTTGTCAGCGCAGTTTTTCCATGATCAATATGCCCTGCCATTCCGATCGTATAAAATCGTTCATCTTTCATTTCTCTCACCACATTCTAAGCTGTATGGACTACCGTTCATTTTCATCACTGATCGGCAGCGTTACTCGAAAAGTTGTCCCTCTTGTTTTGTTTCGTATAACTGTTAATTCTCCTTTATGTTTGGTTAAAATTTGATTGGTAATCATTAAACCGAGTCCGGTGCCGTTTTTCTTCGTTGTAAAGAAAGGTTCATTAATTTTATCCAGCAGTTCATCTGGGATACCCGGCCCTTCATCGACAATATCAATATCCACATGCTGGTCATGTTTGATTACAATAACCTGAATGGTTCCCCCATCTTCCATCACTTCAATGGCATTTTTAATAATATTGATAAACACCTGCTTAATCTGGGAACGATCACAATTAATAAAAATCTCATCACTCTGATTTAACATGATTTGGACATCATGAAGTCTGGCCTGTGATTGCATTAATGTGCAAACATCGTCCAGAAGTTCATTCAGGGATTCCCTGTGATGATCGTCCGTCAAAGGTTTTGAAATGAATAGCAGTTCCGATGTGATATGTTCAATTTTCTCAATTTCATCGGCCATAATTTTTAAATATTGTTCTTTTCCCTCTATTCCAGTGTTCATCAATTGAAGAAAACCTTTCAAGGATGTGATTGGATTTCGAATCTCGTGGGCGATGCCGGCAGCCAGCTGTCCCGCAACTGACATTTTCTCTGAACGGACGAGTATTTCTTCTGCTTCTTTTTTTTCAGTGATATCCCTTATAAACGTAACAAAATAGTCATGGCCATCCTGGTCGTCAGAAACTCTGATGACACGCATTTCCACCCATAGGTAGTGACCGCTTTGATGATGCAGCCGGCACATAAACGTATGTTTTTTGTCCGGCTCTTTTTCCAGCTTTTTTAGAATATATGGGATGTCATCCTTTAAAATATAATCAAAGGCGTGTTTGTGAAGGATGTCTTTTTTACTGTATCCTAATAGAGAATGCATAGCAGAAGATACATATAAAATCTCACCTGTAACCGTTAGAACAGTTATTAAGGTAAAACATTCTTCATCTACCCATTTTAGGATGGGGTTTGGCAAATCTTTTAATTCCCTTCCTAAAAAATACACATCATCACTGGAATGGTCGGATGAAGTTTTCCCCGCATTGAGATGATGATTTTTATTCAACATCACTTCCTCCGTTCCCCTCGATATATATTAAATACTCTTGTCTTTTTATATATGTATGATTCATTTGATGGCAATATCTCTCATAGTAACATTTTATCCAATATAAAAATAATTGTCCAAAGATTGTATAAATGTGATTATTGCCAACCTCCCCCTGTTCCCGTTATAATATGAAATGGTTCTGATCTGGGGCTGGTTGCGGAGCTGGTGCCCGCCGCGGTCTTCAAAACCGTCCGGGAGGCGCGTGTCGTCTCCGGTGGGTTCGATTCCCACACAGTCCCGCCAATCATTTATAAACGATTTCATATTGTAAATATCCAGATTGATTCCATTTCAAACATAAAATTTATAAAATTTTTAGAAAAACGGCTCGATTTTTCCGTCATATTGGAAAATGGAGCTTTTTTTGTGGGAAATATTTCCTTGAAACATTATGTCGAGATCAACCATACTAAGGAATGTAAAAAAATGAACAGGAGGTTAGAAAACAATGCCACATACACCGGGGCATCAGTTAGGTGCACATGAAATCATGGAGTTACACGAAGTTTTGTCTGATACCATTAACGGGATCAATCAATTTCAGATGTATCGGGAATATTGTCAGGATCCAGAGCTCAGAAGAATCATAGACAATCAAGTCCATTTTATGACCAATGAGTACAACACGTTAGTGAATTTAACCCAGGGAAAAAGCGGTGAATTCAGGACCAATCATACTCCAAGAACCGCATCCTCCCCTACCTATGGCTTGCAAAATCAATCTTCTTCAAGACCGAATGCGTCTGTAAATCAGATGAATGACCGGGATATTGCCAATGGCATGCTTGGATGCCATAAGACAACAGCTTCTTTCCGTATGAATGCAGCCCTTGAAATCGCTGACAGACAGATCCGTGAGGCAATCATTCAGGGGGCCAAAAATAGTGCAGATCAGGCCTATGAAGTATGGTCCTATATGAATTCCAAAGGTTACTACCAGGTACCTACGTTTGATCAGCAGACATCCCAGCAGATCATCAACGCTTATCAGCCGGCACAAACCTTTCAAAACCAGCAGCACTTCTCCTGAGATCCGGGCGTTCAAACTCGAAAAAGACACCAGTTGAACTGGTGTCTTTTTCTTGTCTAATGTAACAGGCCATGTATAATTAAATGTGAGGTTCAGGCATAACATGCAGTATGTTTCAATTATACATATCAAAGCGGGTGAAATAAAATGTCAGGAATGTTTGCAGCTTTTATTGTCATCTGGACCATCATCATGGTCATTCTTCTGGCAATCGGCGGGTATTTTATGTTTCGAAAATTTTTAAAACGATTGCCAAAAGAAGACGGGAAATCTGTTATTGACTGGGAAGAATATTATATTGAGCAGACACTGCATATGTGGGGAGAAGAGGAAAAGAACCTGCTTAATGAACTGGTGAAACCCGTTCCGCAGCTTTTTCGGGATGTAGCGAAGCAAAAAATTGCCAGCAAAATTGGACAGCTTGCGCTGGAAAAAAACAAAACAAAAATTACAAAAGATGTGATCATTGAAGGATATATCCTTGCCACACCTAAACGAGATCACAAATACTTAATGAAAACCCTGAAAAACCTGAATATTGATATTTCTCCCTATCAGACACTGCTGGACAAAGAAAACTAACCGCCCACAAAGGCTTCGAGAAATTACTAACACCTTTCCATGCACCATCAAAATAAGCCTGGAACCCTTTTTGGCGTTTCCAGGCTTATTTTTGATGAACAAACTCCGGAATGGTTTTACCACTTTCGAGATCCCTTTTTAAGCGTAAAAACTTAATGAGCATGGCGATACGCCAGCTTATGATCATGCCAAACGCAAGAATAAAAAACATTCCGCTTGTGGTCCCAACGGAAATTGACTGCCCGATAATTGTTTTCAACACAATTCTAAACAGCAACAGGCCGAATAATATAAAGATAAAAGCCTTTGAAGGTTTTAAATAAATATCTTTCCCCTTTACCTCAAAACTGGAAGTTAAGATTAAAAATACCGAAAACGCAACTCCCACTGAAAATGCCTCAATCACCTGCATCCAGGTGATTCGAAAAAGCGGAAACAGGAACATGAGCAATCCTGTGCTCATAAACAGCGGAGGCAAAATAATTTTTTTGACTGAGGCTGGCTTTTTCGCTGCCTTCATTCGAATAAAAACCATCGTTGTTCCCATAATCATTGCCATAACCGTCGTAGTAATTGCCCAGAACATATATGCTCACACTCTCCACTAGTTGAACAAAATTTTATTCACCGTATTTAAAACTTGCATTTCATCAAATGGTTTAACGATAAAGTCCTTTGCCCCAATCTGAATGGCTTCCACTACAATTTTCTGCTGACCAATGGCAGAGCACATAATTATGGATGCATCCGGATCCTTTGCAAGAATCCGTCTGGCAGCTTCTATTCCATTCAGAACAGGCATGGTAATATCCATGGTAACCAAATCCGGGCGAAATTTTTCATATAGCTCTACAGCTTTTTCTCCATTTTCTGCTTCCCCTATCACTTCATGGCCATTGTTGGTCAGGATCGATGACAATGTCTGGCGCATAAATTTCGTATCGTCTACAACAAGGATTTTTCCCAATATGTTTTCCTCCCCTGCTGCTCCATTAACTGTCGCTTGCCAGCGTGAGTATAATCGTGAGAGTTACTCCAATAACGGTTAAATACACACCTAAATCGAATAATAAGGCAGTAGCTAATTCGAGTTCACCAAGAATGGGAACATGATGGAGGTGCGTAAATGTATGACTTAAGAATGGCTGATTAAATAAGAATGAACCTAAAGCCGTCAGGAGGGCTGTCAATAACCCCAGAGGAATAAAATAGCGGAAATTAAATGGGATCACTTTCCGAATGGTTTCTAAGCCATAAGTCATATACATCAGAAGAATTGCCGCGGAAGTCATCAATCCCCCGATAAAACCGCCGCCTGGCGCGTTATGCCCGGCCAGAAATAAATATAACGAAAACCCCAATAAAATGAATGCAATGAAAGATGTTGTTGTTCTTAAAATTAAGTTATTCGGTTTCATCTTTTACTGCTCCTTTAATTGATGATAATTTTGGATATCATTCCTTTAACTGGCTAATCCTAAAATGGTTGCAGTTATGTTTGACAGCCACATAACCGGGTTATTTCCAGTAGTAGAAGTGATCCAGGGTAAAAAATGACCACTTCTCTTTCGTCTTTGTTATCAATCAAATCTGTTCTTTCACGGAGGTACTTTTATCTTAATATAGATCAGTCGGGTTTAACAAGTTCTGGGCAGTAAAAACCTAAAAACCTGTAAATCCGAACAGGCTCGACAGGTATGCGGTAATTTTGTACATCCAGTCGAAGAACAGGGCGATCCCGAGCCCAATCATCACATAACCACCGATTCTTACAAGTTTTTCACTGTTTCGTTTAATCCAGTCCAGTTTGCCAATGAAAAATGAAAGAATAAAAAATGGAACTGAGAAACCGAGGGAATAAGCGCTCATCAAAATTATGCCGGTGTCCGGATCTGTGGCTGCAAGAGATATAACAGCTGCCAGAATCGGACCGGTACACGGGGTCCAACTCATAGAAAAAGCCATACCGATAAGGAACGATCCAAAATATCCAGAAGGTCTGTTTTTGAACGTAATGCGCCGTTCTTTCATCAAGAAGTCAAAGTTAAAAAAGCCGATCATCACAAACCCAAAAAAGACCATTAAAATGGCGCCGATCTGGCGTATATAATCTCTGTAGCTGAGTAAAAATTCACCGATGGAATACGTGGCAAATCCAAGCATAATAAATATAGCAGAAAAGCCGACTAAAAAGAAGAGTGTATGCAATAAACTTCTCTTTCTGAGCATGGCATGGTCTGCTTTCAGTTCAGTTACACTCATTCCGGTGACGTAGGATAAAAACACGGGATAAAGCGGCAAAACACATGGTGAAATGAATGATAAGAATCCTGCTCCGAAAGCGATAAAAATATTGACTCCTTCCATTTCGCTACATCTCCTTTTTCTGGTGTTGGATAACTGTCCAAATCAAAACTGGATGTTACTCATTGCGATAACTGGATTTGACCTAACTCTATAAGTGGTATTTCCATTTTAACAAACCCCATTACGTATATGGTTCACAAATGCCTGAAATGTATATGAAATTTTTGTGAACAACAAGCTGATAAAAATAAAATTCCCCTGCTATTTTTTTTAAATAGCAAGGGGTTATGCCACTGAATGTTATTTATCCATCTGGTTATTCATCGCACGCATCATCTGTTTAATTTTTTTCTGGGAAGGTTTTTGTCCCATTTGCATTAACAGGGTCCGAAGCATCTGCTCATTAATGGGAGGGTTTTTCTTTAAATAATTCATCATATATTTTCTCGCTATAAAAAACCCCAGTGCTACGCCAGCGAGTAATGCAGCAATTGCTATAATGACAACCCAAACTGTACTCATAATTAAAGATTTCCTCCTTCATGTTGTCTCCCATACAGTATAGTAAATCCTACATGATCTGACAATAGCTGATCCTTTAAAGTATTAATTCTTTTTTAATGGGGGACAGCCATCCATACTGTTCCTGATCATAATTCACCACAAAAAATGATGGATGATAGCCCCTCAGAGCTTCAAAAAACATAATCTCCGCTTCTTGCAAAGAGGAACTATGAATAACCCATTCTTTATCATAACAATCGATCTTCACGTTAACATAGTCGTAACGGATATCAATTCTTCGTTTATCAGTATATACATGATAGCGATTCCCTAAACGAGATTGTAAATGCTCGATAATCGCTTCTTTTGGCAATGTCCTCGTAATAAACTGAAATTGTTTCTCATATATGGAATCGGTTGATTGCATCTGATATTGAAAAAGAAAATGATATAAAACATCACTTTTGTGATAGTAATGAAAAGCGAAATCATCCTTTAACCAGTATAATGAATACTTATCCATACACCAGTCCCTCCTACTAGGGACTATTCTATCAAAACATTAAAAAAATTGTGTCAAAAATAGTCAGGACAAAACAACTATTTTTGTCGACAGGATATCGGGTGTTCCCAGAATAGCTGGAAACGCCCGGTGTTACTCATTTATTTTAATAATTCTTCTGCCTGTTTCACAACGTTTTCAACCGTGAAGCCGTATTCTTCCATCACTCTGTGTCCAGGGGCAGATGCACCGAATGTTTGGATGCCTATGACCTTTCCTTCATCCCCGACATACCGCTCCCAGCCAAAAGGTGAAGCCATCTCAATAGCCAGACGTTTTTTTACATGATCAGGCAAAATTGCTTTTTTATATTGTTCATCCTGCTTTTCGAAACGATCCCAGGAAGGCATGCTGATCACTCTTGCATCAATGCCTTTTGCTTTTAAAGTCTCCTGTGCTTTAATCGCAAGATGAACTTCTGAACCGGATGCCAGCAGCAATAAATCAGGTGTATCATGATTGCTGTCGGAAATAATGTAAGCCCCCTTGTTGACACCTTCCATAGCCCGCTCTTTTGTACCTTCAAGAGTTGGCAGTTTCTGTCTTGTTAAAACAAGGGCTGTAGGTGTTTTTTCCGATTCTAATGCCAGTTTCCATGCCGCTTTTGTTTCATTTCCATCAGCCGGACGTACCACTGACAAATTAGGCATGGCTCGAAGTGAAGGCAAATGCTCGATCGGCTGATGAGTAGGACCGTCCTCACCTACAGCAATCGAGTCATGAGTGAACACATATGTGACAGGCAGCCCCATTAAGGCAGACAGCCGGATGGCAGGCCTGACGTAATCGCTGAAGACGAAAAATGTTCCGCCGAACACTTTTAACCCACCATGAAGGGCCATTCCATTTAAAGCCGCTCCCATGGCGAATTCACGCACACCAAACCAGATATTCCGTCCGGTATATTGGCTGCCTGGTCCAAAATCCTCTTCACCTTTTATGGTCGTTTTGTTCGAGCCAGCTAAGTCGGCACTTCCGCCTATGAAGTTTGGCACATGTCTGGCAATGGCATTAATCATATCACCTGATGCGTTTCGGGTAGCCAGTGAATCCCCATCGTAATCCGGCAGTTCTCGGTCCCAGCCTTCTGGAAGCTTTCCTTTGATCAGTTCCTCCAGTTCATTGGCCAATTCCGGATAATCCTTTTTATATTGATCAAACAAATTTTTCCACTCTTTTTCATTTTGCATTCCACGATCATAAACCTTTTGTTTAAAATCCTTGTATACCTCTTCTGGTACATGGAATGGATTATGCTCCCACTGATACTGTTCCTTTGTCAGCTGAATTTCGGTTTCTCCGAGAGGAGCTCCATGAGCATCCGATTTTCCGGATTTATTGGGAGAACCAAAGCCAATCACCGTTTTTACCTCAATCAATGTTGGCTGATGCGTATTTTCCTGTGCTTTTTGAATGGCTTTTCTGATTTCATTCGTGTCATTGCCATCTTCCACACGAATGACCTGCCAGCCGTACGATTTAAACCGATCTTCCACATTTTCTGTAAATGACCGATCCAAATCACCATCCAATGATATATCGTTGGAATCATAAAGAACAATGAGTTTGCCAAGCTTGAGATGACCGGCAAGGGAAGCTGCTTCCTGAGAAACTCCTTCCATTAAATCGCCATCCCCGCAAATACTGTAGGTATAATGGTCAATTACAGGATATGAATCTTTATTGTATTTGTTTGCGAGATATTGTTCTGCCATTGCCATACCTACAGCCATGGCAATTCCCTGGCCAAGAGGACCGGTAGTCGCTTCTACCCCATCAGTATGGCCATATTCCGGGTGTCCTGGTGTATTTGATCCCCATTGACGGAAGTTTTTGATATCATCAATGGATACCTCATAACCGGATAGATGCAGCAATGAATACAAAAGCATAGAACCGTGACCGGCAGAAAGGACAAAACGGTCCCGGTTAAACCATGTTGAATGTGCCGGATTATGATTCATGAATTCAGTCCAGAGTGTATAGGCCATCGGTGCAGCGCCCATAGGCATCCCGGGATGTCCGGATTGTGCTTTCTCAACAGCATCAATGGACAACGTTCGAATCGTGTTAATCGATAACTGTTCAATATTATTTTCCATTCTTGTACCCCTTTCTTATCCGTCTGTTCAGAATCATGACAATATAATCCTATACCGAATAGCTTGATCAAACAAGGCAAAATCGCCAAATTCACCAAAATTTCATGAGGTAATGTTCCTTGTTAGTGTTGTTTGTTCCGCTTTTTTAATTCTTTTAACTTTTCTGGTGTAACATCCTTTCCTGATGGATCTACCACTTTAATGGATTTCAGCTGGTTTTTAAACGACTCCCGCACACTCTTTAAATATTCCTGTCTTAAGTTCTGCTGTTCATTTCTTTCCTTCTCTGTCAGTCCCTCTGATTTTGCTTTTCTGGCCAGCTCATTAATCCGCTGTATTTTATCCTTTGAAATCATGTGAAGCGCTCCTTTATATATTCTGTGTAAAAATTGAAGACACCTGACCATAAAAAAAGACAAGTGTCAGTGATCAGGACCCTTGTCTGTCTATTATCATTTATATTACCTTTCATTCGATTGTTTTTCAAGTTGCTGATACTCTTTGAATCGTCTGTGAACCGTTGCTTTTGATACATCATACCCCATGCCTCTTAAGGTGGCCGCAATTTCTGCAAACGTCAGGCCATTTTCCCTGAGACGAACCACTTCATTTACAGGAAATTTTTTTCGTTCCCGTCCCGGAGCCTGGTCAATATACTTTAAATTTTCAGCAGGATTAAACCCCCTGTCCATCGCATGTTTCATCCCGCGTTTGATTTTTAGGTTGTGTATTTTACGCTGATACTCCTCTACAATGGATACAATCTGCAAAACCATGGAATCCGAATCGGACAATTCCAGTTCACCCTGATAAGATATGGTGTAAACAGGAACATTCAGTTTCTTCAGCTGATGATAAAGGGCAATTTTTGTATTTCCGCGTCCGAGTCTGGTTTCATCCTGTATAAATAACGCATCCGCTTGCTTCGAAGCAAAGATTTCTAGCATTTGAAAGATACCTTCACGTTCTACCTCATAGCCGCTGGCCTGTTCTTCAATAACTTCAAAAACGTCATAGTTATATTGTTCGGCCAGCCGGATCAGTTCCTCTCTCTGCCGTTTCAATGATGTGATTTGTTCTTCTTTTTCTGTGCTGACTCTGCAATAGATCACAGCTTTCAATTCATTCACCCCTGCTTTTCTTGATGACTGACCTGCTCCATTTCCTAAACGGAAGACATGGTAACATACATAAAAATCAAACTCAGAATAAACAGCACCATAAATGTTATATCAATTTTAGAACGCTTTTCAAACATGTCATCCGCCTCCACAGAACTTTTGTTCGGTTATTTGTATTATATATACGAACATTCGTTCTTGTCAAGATTTTTTACGAACGAATGTTTGTATATGGTGGTAAATCATGTTATAATAGGATCAGTTCAATATATATGTATGAGGTGAAAAAATATGAACAGGCTATCTAAACGCCAGCAAGCGATTTTAGATTACATAAAAGAGCAGGTCATGCAAAAGGGCTATCCTCCATCTGTACGGGAAATTGCCAGGGCTGTAGGGCTTGCATCCAGCTCTACTGTCCACGGACATCTGTCTAGACTTGAACAAAAAGGTTATATCCGCCGGGATCCGACCAAGCCCCGGGCGATCGAAATTCTGGATGAGGAAAACCAGTTGCCCAAAAGTGACGCAGCCTATGCTCCGCTGATCGGTAAAGTAACCGCCGGTGAACCGATTACGGCGATTGAAAATATTGAGGAATATGTTCCAGTTCCGGCTCATCTAGCACCATCTGCAGATGATTTGTTTGTTCTTAAGGTTGAAGGAGAAAGTATGATCGAAGCAGGTATATTAAATGATGACCTGGTGATTGTGAGAAAGCAGCAAACAGCTGAAAATGGAGATATTGTAGTTGCCATGACAGAAGATGAAGAAGCTACTGTTAAACGAATTTTTAAAGAAAAAGATTACATCCGTCTGCAGCCGGAGAATGCGACGATGGAACCGATCATCGTCAAACAGGTTACCATTCTAGGAAAAGTCGTAGGACTTTATCGGGAAATTGACTAATTTAATGTGATCTGTAGATTCAAGGAGATAAGATGAGCCTGATAAGGAGGATGGGCCATGTGATGGCCAATGTGAATCCTATTCACATATTTGAAAGACTGGAAAACGGTTATGGAAGACGAATTTTCATACAGGTAGCTGCTTGAAACAAAGTATAAACTGAATGAAAACGTGACAAACCCTTTCATTCCATACAGGACAGGGCTCCAGGTCTATATGTTTTAATATGAACTCAAATAGGCGCACCGCCTTCATTTCGGAAATGTTGTGCGCCAGGCATAATTCGATACAAAAAAAGCCAAAAACCTGTACGTTAAGGGATTTGGCTTTTATTTTGATTCATTTTCTATTTTCAACAGTATGTTCTACGGCAGAATTGTTTTTACAATTCAATTATAGGTTACAACTGTAGCCTCTTTTCAGCATCTTTCTATACTAAACCATAAACCCAATTCCCATCAATCTGGTCTTCAACAATCTCTCAAATATCGGGAAACCATTCTGCTTGTTACTTTGATCAGATTTTCTACCATAAATCCCTCCTGAGTGACATACTCCCCCGTCTGAAAGGATCACCAGATAGTATGTCCATTTTGTAAAGTCGACATCAATGATGACGATCAGGAACAAAAACATGAAAAGTAAATCTGATGACTTCATTTCATACTTTTTCGGTGGATGTGATATACTATTTATAGGTGGGGAGGTTTCCCTCCCCTTAGGGTTAGCGTTCCTCTTTGTGGGAGCGCTTTTTCTTTTCCTTGATTTCCAGGTATGTTTTTATGGAAATCAAGGTTGCGGCTATTGTTGCCGCTATGTCTCTGATCACATTAACTCCCTTCATCTCTCTCCATCTTTTGAATCGATTAGGAGGGTGGATTAACCCCCAACCTCTCACACCACCGTGTGTACGGGTCCATACACGGCGATTCCATTTAAGTCCAACGCAGATATTTATATCGTTATACAGCAATTGAGGCCAAGGTTTGACCAGTGCTGGCCCTATGTAAGATGTGATTTCTGGAGTTTCGCCAGAAGCCTTCTTTTGTTGGCCATTCCCATGCCTTAGATGCTTGAATACCAAGCTTCTTCAGGTTCCGAAAACGGTTCCAATTTTTAAGGGACAGTTTATACTTAAAAAGTATTCATTCAAAAATGAAAGCTCGTTTTAATAACGAAATATTTTGTTATTACATTCCCATTTTCTAAAATATAAACAAACTCTTTTACTTCATTTTCGTTTTTGAATGTTAGTTTCCCAAATTCACCAACCGAATCATAACGAAAGCCCGAGAAAATTGGAAGGGTTATATCTCTTGGGCTATTATTCATTTTATTAATCATTGTTTTGATCCGCTCTCTGTCGGTTATTTCAACAACCTCATTATGATTTATGATGGTTATTTTGCTGAATTCATCATCTATTATATTATGATTCTTCATCCAAATGATAGTTGAACAAAAAGTAACTATGATAAATATCAAGATTCCTACGATCAATCTTTTCTTTCCCATAAGACAAACCTCATTTCTTCTTATTTTAACTTTATCCGTTCATCGCACTTTACAGGAAGTATGTCTGGATCGTATGATCTTTAGTACATACCAGGAGGCATATAAGGCGGTAACAGAATTTATCCAGTTTACAACAAACAGCCTATTCACTCGAGCATCCACTTTCTGGTACCAGAGACATGTTATGAACAGAACAGACGGGGGTTATTCAGGAAGTATGCGTTTAAAGCGAGACTCATGCCTTATTTCGTCCTTATTATCCAATCGCCTGGACGGGAAAGAAATTAAGGATGTGGATACACGTGCAAAAGCCTTTACCCTTAACGAAAAAATCAAAAAGGTGGTTATTGTTATGAGGCGTACACCCGTGTCGCTATTTGAAAACGTCACTACAGACAATTTGATTATAACAGAATTCAAAATATTTTGAACTAATGATTCAGTTATTTAGGTATGAGATGGGTTCTATATCTCCCGAGTAAGAATATCCTTTTTAAAACAACCATTCATTAGTATAGATGATAATGTTTGAAATAGTTGTTGAATGTGATAAACTGAACATGCCTTTTAAATAATAGGAGTTGATAAGATGAATATGATAGTAAACCGAGATAGGGTGGGGTCATCTACGTTTGAACTTTTGTTTTTTAAATTGTTATATTCACTAACGTTCAAAAGGTCTCGACACCTAAGAAC
The DNA here is from genome assembly GCF_004342905.1 of Melghiribacillus thermohalophilus. GTDB lineage: Bacteria > Bacillota > Bacilli > Bacillales > Alkalibacillaceae > Melghiribacillus > Melghiribacillus thermohalophilus. The sequence goes on from NZ_SMAN01000001.1 coordinate 24,520, forward strand.
AATTATTCACCGCATAGAAAAAGATTTAGAAGCAGTCAAAAACAAACAAGTTTAAAAGTGGCTGTCTCCAAAGTTCTTAAAGTGAAGAAATAAAATGAAGAAGGCAGAGAAGTACGCACAATCAGGAATGGATATTGAGATCATCGCTGAGGATGATTTTTTAAAAATGTTATAAAGGATGTTATCTCGAATCCTGGTTTTAGAAAACATAAAAATAGATGGGAAAGCCGCACTCATTTTAAAGGTCCCATTACAGGTAAGTACAAAGATCATTTCGAATGCTGTATGAAAGATATTCACTAAATTTTTGTGGGTGATTCGCGGGGGATATATTATGATGGCATGCTAAAAAATTTTGGCCAATAAACCAAAACCCCTTGCCGCCATACAGCGACAAGGGATACACAATTTCAATACTGCGATAAATACTGCTCCCTCTCCCACGGATGTACCTGTGTACGGAACATATCCCATTCAATTTCTTTTGCCTCAACAAAGTGCGCAAACAGATGATCTCCAAGGGCATTGACGATGACTTCATCCTGTTTTAATAAATCAAGCGCTTCAAATAACGTTCCCGGAAGATCTTCTACACCATGATCAAGACGTTCCCTTTTATCCATCACATAAATGTTTCTGTCTACAGCTTTAGGTGGAGTTAACCGATTTTCTACTCCGTCCAAACCGGCAGCAAGCATGACCGCCATAGCCAGATAAGGATTGGCTGCCGGGTCTACGCTTCGAACCTCAATTCGGGTACTCAGTCCTCTGGAAGAAGGGATACGTATGAGCGGACTTCTGTTTTGGCCGGACCATGCTACGTAGCAAGGTGCTTCATAGCCAGGAACAAGGCGTTTATATGAATTAACCGTAGGATTTGTCACAGCTGTGAAATTTCGGGCGTGTTTGACTATTCCCGCGATAAACTGGTATGCTGTTTCACTTAGCTGAAGCTCTCCGTTTGGATCATAGAATGCATTTTGATCTCCTTTAAATAGTGACATATTGGAATGCATGCCGGACCCATTTACTCCAAACAACGGCTTCGGCATAAACGTAGCATGCAATCCATGCTTGCGGGCAATTGTTTTTACCACCAGCTTGAAGGTTTGAATATCATCACAATGTTTGACGGCATCTGAATATTTAAAATCAATTTCATGCTGCCCTGGAGCCACTTCATGGTGTGAAGCTTCGATTTCAAATCCCATTTCCTCCAGCTCAAGAACGATATCCCGGCGGCAATTTTCACCCAGATCGGTTGGTGCCAGGTCAAAATATCCACCTTTATCGTTTAATTCCATGGTAGGTTCCCCATTTTCATCCAGCTTAAACAAAAAGAATTCAGGTTCAGTACCGATGTTAAACGTGGTGAATCCCAGCTCTTCCATCTTTTTTAGATTTTTCTTGAGATTATAGCGAGGACACCCTTCAAAAGGTGTTCCATCTGGTTTGTAAATATCACAGATGAAACGGGCAACTTTCCCCTTTTCCGAAGTCCAGGGAAAAACGACAAATGTGTCTAAATCAGGATATAGATACATATCTGATTCTTCAATACGAACAAATCCTTCGATTGACGATCCGTCAAACATAATCTTGTTGTCCAGCGCTTTGTCAAGCTGGCTCAGTGGAATTTCCACATTTTTGATGGTGCCCAGCATGTCAGTGAACTGAAGACGGATGAACTTAACATTTTCCTCTTTAATTTTTTTCACAATGTCCTCTTTTTTGTACTTCGATCCCATATTGTTTATACCTCCTGAATGATTAAAAAAATATTATTTTAATGGAAGAATCGGGATAATTCTCCCTGTCTTAACGAAGCTTTGTTCAGACGTCCGGCCTCAAAAATTTCCTGTTTCAACATTTCCCTGAGTTCTCGATCGGATAGGTCTTTCTTGACATTCTCTGATTCATTATGTTCGGATTTTAAAGTTGATGCACGAACTTCTTTTTGCGCCATCATTTCTTTTATACCGGCGAGGTTAACTCCTTTATCAATCAGTTCTTTGATTTCCAGCAATCGGTCTACATCTTCAAATGAAAATAACCGGCGATTGCTTCCTGTTCTGGCAGGATGAATTAGTCCATGCTCCTCATAATAGCGGATTTGTCTGGCTGATAAATCAGTTAAAGACTGGACGATGCCGATCGGAAATAACGGCATGGTTCGACGATCTTGACGTCCCATTCCAAGATCACCTCCATGATGAATTTATACCAATCATACATAATGTAATAATTCTTGTCAATAGATGTTAGGTTTTTTAACATATATTTTTTTAAAAAAATTGAATATGTTTTCTAATCCTCCACAACATAAAAAAAATAAATGTTTCTGGAGGTTAAATGCTATGCCACTGATTCCTTATGAACCCTTTCGCAGACTTGAACATATGAAAAGGGAGCTGGATCATTTTTTCTCAAACGATTTCCCATCACTGACCTTTCGTGATGAATTCAAGCCCATTTTTCAGACACCACGGGCAGATGTATATGAAACGGAGAAAGAAGTTGTAGCAAGGTGTGATCTTCCTGGAATTGAAAATAAAGAGGATGTCCGTATTGAGGTGGACACCCATTCTCTGACGATCAGCGGTAAAATCAGCAGAACCCGGGAAGTTAAAGAGGAAAAATTTATGACACAGGAACGACATGAAGGCAGCTTTCACCGCACCATTCCCCTTCCTGCAAGCGTTTCTTCAGAGGGAGTAAAAGCGACCTATAAAAACGGCGTTCTCGAAGTCAGAATGCCTAAAACAGGTGATGAACAAAAAAGAAAAATCGATATCGAATTCCATTAAAGAAAACTCGCCGATTGACAAGCCGACAGGCGAAGGCAGAGGCGTAGTTGCCCTTATCTATCTCCCATAAAAATCATGCCCACTACGTCGATTATACTTCAT
>NZ_SMAN01000001.1:27436-498720 GCF_004342905.1 Melghiribacillus thermohalophilus
ACTCGCCGATTGACAAGCCGACAGGCGAAGGCAGAGGCGTAGTTGCCCTTATCTATCTCCCATAAAAATCATGCCCACTACGTCGATTATACTTCATCGCTGGCATGAGATCGGAAGATAGGGTAAAGAAAACTCGCCGATTGACAAGCCGACAGGCGAAGGCAGAGGCGTAGTTGCCCTTATCTATCTCCCATAAAAATCATGCCCACTACGTCGATTATACTTCAGCGCTGGCATGAGATCGGAAGATAGGGTAAAGAAAACTCGCCGATTGACAAGCCGACAGGCGAAGGCAGAGGCGTAGTTGCCCTTATCTATTTACCTTACACATCATGCCCACTACGTCGATCAGACTTCATACTTGATCAAATTATAAAGGCTGGCACAAACGGAAAGTGTGTCAGCCTTTATTCATGGTAAGAGATAATGGATCTAATAGAGATCGTTCAGCCAGCTGCCTGGTCGCATCTTTTACAGCAATTTTTACATGTTCATAGGTTAAACCGCCTTGAAAAAAGGCTATGTAAGGCGGTCTGATCGGTCCATCTGCGGTTAACTCAAGACTGGCTCCCTGTATGAATGTCCCCGCAGCCATAATGACTTCATGACTATATCCGGGCATAGGGCTTGGGTATGGTGTCACATGGGAATTCACAGGTGAGGCTTTCTGAACAGCCTGACAAAAAGCTACCATGGAATCGGCATTCGGAAATTTAATCGATTGAATTAAATCTGTTCGCCTATCATTGCTGGAAGGCTCGGTTCTAAGCCCCACTTCTTCTAAACATGCTGATGTGAAATAAGCGCCTTTTAACGCTTCGCCCACAACATGTGGAGCTAAAAACAGTCCCTGAAACATTTCCCTTAATGTATTTAAATTAGGCCCGGCTTCCTTACCAAGTCCCGGTGAAGTGAGACGGTTGGCACAGAGCTCTATGAGTTTCTTTTTGCCGGCCAGATAACCTCCTGTTCGAACGATCCCGCCACCGGGATTTTTAATTAAAGAACCTGCCATAAGATCAGCGCCGACATCGGTAGGCTCCATTTCTTCAACAAATTCACCGTAACAATTATCCACAAAGAATATGCTGTCCGGTTTGATCCCTTTTACAAAATCAATCATTTCCTTAATCTCATGGACAAAAAATGAAGGACGGTCTGCATACCCCCGGGAGCGCTGGATCGCGATCACTTTTGTACGGTCATGGATTTTTTTCTTGATGCCGTCAAAATCAACTCTTCCCTCCCCAGTTAATGGCACATATTGAAACTGGATGCCAAAATCCTTCAGAGATCCTGTGTCACTACCACTTCCTACTATGACTCCTTCCAGAGTGTCATATGGTTTTCCGGTTATATACAGCAATTCATCCCCTGGACGCAATAAGGCGAAAAGAGCAATCGTAATAGCATGGGTACCTGAAATAACCTGGGGGCGAACAAGGGCATCTTCAGCAGAAAATACGTCGGCATAGACGTTTTCCAGTGTTTCACGGCCAAAATCGTCATAACCGTAACCGGTCGATTCAGAAAAGTGGCTGTCACTCACATGGTGTTTTTGAAAAGCATTCAACACTTTTCTCTGGTTATATTCAGTTATTTTCGATATATGTCTGAACTGATCCCGGATTTTTTCTTCTGCCCGTTCTGCCAGATGTTCCAATTGGTTCATGTTCATATTTTTCTACTCCTTCAACTGCTGATATATTGGATGTTCAGGGTTCACATAACCTGAAACTCGATAAAGTTCCTGATCTTCGATAATATCCCTGGACTCCACTATGGTATGTTCTTTAAGCTGATGGACCAACTTCCCGTTTTTTATCGGTATGTTCTTTTCGTAAAAAACCCATTGTTTTTTCAGGATCTTTTCAATCGTATGCTTGAGCTCCTCCACATCCTCTTTGTCCAGTGCGCTTATCTTAATGAATGGGTGGGATACGGGTGTATAGGGCCTACTGATGAATTCCTTTTTATTGTATACAGTGAGTGTGGAAATGTGATCAGCATCAAGCTCCTTCAAAAGCCCATAAACGGTATGTTCATGTTCAGGATAGTCCTTGGCGGAAGCATCAACTACATGCAGTATTAAATCGGCATCAGAGATCTCTTCCAGAGTTGAACGGAAAGCAGCAATCAATGTCGTTGGGAGATCTTGAATAAAACCAACTGTATCTGAAATAATGGCCTGAAATCCTCCCGGCAGGCGAATCTTTCCTGTCATTGGATCCAGTGTAGCGAATAGCTGGTCCTCTTCCAGAGAAAATCGTTCCGTTAATTGATTAAAAAGGGTCGATTTTCCGGCATTCGTATAACCAACAATCGCTATTTGAAAGGCATGGTTTTCTTGTCTTCTCAGTCGATACTGTTTCCGGTTATTGACAACGGTCCGAAGCTGCCGTTTAATTTCGGTCATTCGCCGGTGAATATGTCTGCGATCCGTTTCTAATTTCGTTTCTCCAGGACCCCTTGTTCCAATACCGCCACCGAGCCTGGAAAGCTCAACCCCCTTGCCATAAAGACGGGGAAGCAGATATTGAAGCTGAGCCAGTTCCACCTGCAGTTTTCCTTCTTTCGTCTTTGCACGCGCAGCGAAAATATCTAAAATAAGTTGTGTTCGGTCAATGACCCGAACGTCAACGGTTCGGGAAATGTTACGCAATTGTGCTGGAGACAGCTCATCATTAAAAATGACAAGATCAATATCCCGGTCATCGGCTAATTGTTTGATTTCTTGAAGCTTTCCGCCGCCTATATACGTAGAAGGGTGGACAGCTAACCGTTTTTGTGTGACAATTTCAACCACTTTCCCCTTTGCGGTTTCGGTTAAAGATTGCAATTCCTTTAGAGATGATTCAAACCGTTCTTCATCATCTCCGTTCAAATAACACGCTGCCAGCAATACCCTTTCCTTTTGCTCCATAATACGCTCCTTCTGTTCTTCGTTTTCTCATGCCTTATGATTGTATTATAACCTGTTTTCCTCCGTAAAGTGAAAATCTTCTTCCGTTAAATACAGCAGATCTGAGGGGCGAAATAAATTTTTTGCCACCAGCCGAAATGCCTGTCTCCGAATCGCCTGTTCGATCATGTTGCGGATATATCTTCCATTGGATGTAGATAGTTTTTGTTCCCTTTTCATCTGATATAAATGTATGCGTATTTTTTGTATGGCGCACTTAGAAAGTCGATATTCCTTCTGTCTCGTTATCATTTTTGCAATTTCGATGAGTTCGTCTATGGTATAATCCGGAAAGTGATAGATGATTGGAAACCGGGATTTTAATCCAGGATTTAAGTATAAAAAATGATCCATTTCTTCTGGATAACCCGCCAGGATTAAAACAAAGTCCTGATAATGATCTTCCATATGCTTGACGAGCGTATCGATTGCTTCCTTCCCAAAATCTTTTTCCCCGCCCCGGGCAAGTGAATATGCTTCATCAATAAATAAAACTCCCCCGAGGGCCTTTTTGACGAGATCCCTTGTTTTTTGGGCAGTATGACCAATGTATTCCCCGACTAAATCAGCCCGCTCGGCTTCTATGAAATGACCTTTGCTCAACAGTTTTATTTCATAAAACAGTTCGGATATTTTTCGGGCAACTGTTGTTTTCCCTGTGCCCGGATTTCCTTTAAACAACATATGAAGCATCTGGGGCTCAGTCTTAAATCCGGCCTGCTCTCTTTTCTGGCTGATCATTACATTCGCATAGATTTCTTTCAGTAAATCTTTCATATCATCCATTCCAATAAACGAAGAGAATGTTTCTTCGATGATTTTGAAGCGATCTTTGAAACCTGTTCCCACAGAAGCGGATGGTTTTTTGGTTGTCTCGACTGAATTTTGATCCTGCAATACAATATTGATTTGACCCTTACGTTTTGCATTAACATCCAATTCACTCACCCCTTACTTACTTTTAATATACGAAAAAAAAGGGGTAATTGTGACAAATGCCCATTAGTATTTTCCTTTAAAAAACGGAGTGAACAGCATCAAAAGAACTCCGGAACATAAGCGGTTGTCTTTCAATGGTTAAGCTTTGAAATGACATTGCTGCACCCGAGGTCATTTCATTTCCAGCTCGATTCACGAACAATTGCACCTCGAATGAACATAGCACCAACCAATAAAAGCTTTATAAAAAAATAGGCGTTGGAATGAGCATTAAATAAGGTGCAGTCACAACGGCCATAATGAAGGCAAATGATTTTGCCTGATGGTCAACAAACCCGGCTTTCAATGCCATTTTTTTGTCGATCAAATATATGGTAACAGCTGCTAAAATAATGGCAGAAAAAAAGGTGATTATACTGAAAATACTCGTGTATATCCAATATACATCAACGAAGTCAAATCCCATGGCCATTAGAAACAACCATGCAAAAGCTGCCAAATCAGCCAGAAAACCCGCCACCCATATAGAGAGGATCAACCTGATAAATGTATTTCTCTCCATTTGAATGTTTGTTAACTTAGAAAAAACCAGTGCAACAGCACTATCAATAATCAGATTGCCCATCAGCATAACCAGCAGGAAAAGAGGGTGTAAAAACAGCAGTGCCCATAATGGAAAAATGATATTACCAGTGACCATTACCCTAACCCTGCAAACTTTTTTATACACGATTTGTAGAATATAAGGAATCACCGCAGAGAAATTCGGATAAACAAAAAACGGATGCTGGATGCATCCGTTTTGTTGGACTTCCCTAATCCTGGCTGATGTTGACGTTCTGAGCCGGGGAAAAGGTAGATATTGCATGTTTAAAGATGAGTTGCTGTTTGCCTTCGGTTTCAAGCAATACCGTAAAATTATCAAACGATTTGATAACTCCCCGTAATTGAAATCCGTTTAACAAAAAGACAGTGACAGGAACACGGTCCTTACGAAGCTGATTTAAAAATTGATCTTGAATATTGACACTTTGAGCCATTCTTTCTTCCTCCTCTTTTCTATCTATATTCCTTATTTCGTGATTTTTTTAAGCATTCCTTCTAATTCATCAAAAATTATTGAAAAATTTTCCTCAGCCGTCTTTTCAGACACCGAATACCAGCGGACATCAAGCTTATTTTTAAAATATGTATATTGACGCTTGGCATATCTCCTGGAATTTCGTTTTAACATTTCGACTGCCTCCTCCAGGGATATGTCACCTTCGAAATAAGGAATGAACTCTTTATAACCGATTCCTTGCATGGCCTGAGTATCTTTGAGTCCCTTCTCATAAAGACGAGTCACCTCATCCAGAAGTCCCTGTTCCATCATTTGATCCACTCTGCGATTAATTCGTTCATATAATTCGTTCCGATCCATTTCCAGCCCAATAAGAATCGGATGGTAAGGTGAATCACTTGTTTGCTCCCGCTGAATTTCCGTCATGGTTTTTCCGGTTGTTTCATAGATTTCAAGGGCACGGATGACACGCCGTATATTATTTGGATGTATTTTTTCAGCGTGCTCCGGATCAATCTCTTTTAATCGCTCATAATATGGTTCCATACCGCGCTTCTCGATTTGTTCTTTTAACTCCTGTTCAAATTGTTCGTTCCGTCGGAGATCCGTAAATTGGAAATCATATAATGCCGCATGAATGTAAAAACCTGTACCCCCGGCTATGATCGGGAGGTTTCCCCTTTTATGAATCTGTTGAATATGACGTTGTACCATCTGTTGAAATTCATATACCGAAAAAGATTCATCAGGGTCTTTTATATCGATCATATAATGGGGAATTCCCTGTTTTTCGTTTTCGGTGATTTTGGCAGTCCCGATATCCATTCCCCTATAGATTTGCATAGAGTCTCCACTGATCACTTCTCCGGAAAACCTTTTTGCCAGTTCCACACTCAGTTTTGTTTTTCCTACAGCTGTCGGGCCAACCACAGCTACAACTGGTATTTTCATGACGCATCACACCTCAATATAAGTTTATACAGGATAAAGGATGCTAAACCAAACCATACCCGAATATATCAGAAAACCATGAGAAACACGCTTTAGATCAGAAAGACACTGGTGGACACAGAAAAAGCCTGGAAGAAACCCGGCTTTTTAGAAAATAGAAGCCAGCGACGGCTTCGATTTATTCCTGCTACATGACCCGCTTAAACATTTTTTCAAGTTCATATTCGGAAAAGAAGATGATAATGGGTCTTCCGTGGGGGCATGTATATGGTTCATCACATGCCCGTAAATCATTTAATAATCTGGCCATTTCATTTTTATTTAAATAATGGTTTGCTTTAATAGAACGTTTACAGGACATTAGTGCGGCAGCATCGTTTCGAAGCTTCTTCAAATCAATCTTCTGGGTTTCCAGAATCTGATCAACCAATTCCCGAATGGTTTCTTCCTCTTCTCCTTCGGGAAACCAGGCTGGATGAGACCGTACAATAAAGCTGTTTTCCCCAAAGGGTTCCATAAACAGGCCGATTTGATTCAGTTGTTCCAGATGATCCTGCAAAAATAGAGCTTCTTTTCTTGTAAAATCCAGGGTAATCGGTACAAGCAATTCCTGAATGTCCTCCGTGGGACGGGATAATTGTTCCCGGTAATATTCATATTTAATCCGTTCCTGGGCTGCATGCTGATCAATAATATATAGTCCTTCTTCGTTTTGAGCAAGGATATAGGTTCCATGCAGCTGCCCAATCGGTTCCATTTCAGGAATTCTACTGTTTTCGTCTCTGGTTTCATTCCCCTGTTCCGTATTTTTTTGACTTTCTTCTAAATCACTTTGCTTTTCAACTGGTTCCTGGTGGGATTCTGTTTTTCTGGATACATGTTTGATTGCATTTCCATCTTCTCCCTGGATATCATCTTCTCTGGCATTTGATTCTTTTATGCGATCCCATTGATTCCACGTGGGTTCTTCCCGTTTGTTCCTTGTGTCTTGTGACGATGATGACTGATCAAAGGAAAAAGAAGGCTGATAGGACGGATGTCTCGGTTTGACTGTTTTCTTTCCCTCAGGGATTAAACGTTCGTTTTTCAAGGCAATATATACGGCTTCTTTAACCGCTTCAAACAATTCCCTTTCTTTGCTGAATCTCACTTCAAGTTTTGCCGGATGAACATTGACGTCAACTAAATACGGATCCATCTGAATCTGAAGAACTGCCAGCGGATATTTTCCAATGGGCAAAAGGGTGGAATACCCTTCAATAACTGCCTTATTCAATAGATGACTTTTGATATATCGTCCATTGATGATCGTGGAAATATAATTTCGGTTGGACCGGGTAACTTCCGGTTTTGCCACAAATCCATCAATTGTGAAATCAAGCGTTTCTGACTTTACAGCGACCATCTTCTTTGCCGTCTGAATGCCGTATATCTGGGCACTCACCTGAAGAAGATCCCCTCTGCCAGATGTGTAAAACAGCCGTTTTCCGTTGTGATGACATTCAAAACGGACATCCGGGTGGGATAGGGCCATCCGGTTTAATACGTCCGTAACATGTCCAAGTTCGGTATGGATGGTTTTCATATATTTTAATCGTGCAGGGGTATTATAAAACAGATCCTTTACAGTGATTTCGGTCCCTTTTCTGGCGTCGGTTTTATCTTTCTGCTGAATTTGTCCGCCATCCAGCTGCAACATACAGCCCGCCTGATTACCCGGCGACGTACGGATGGTCAATCGGCTGACAGAAGCAATACTCGCAAGGGCCTCACCCCGAAAACCGAGAGTCCTCACCCGAAACAGATCATCTTCGGTTCGGATTTTGCTTGTTGCATGACGATGAAAGGCCTGAACACAGTCCTCTTCCGTCATTCCTTCTCCATCATCCATGACCTTAATCAAAGAAAGACCCGCCTCCTCCAGCTCCACTTTAATCCAACTGCTGCCTGCATCAATACTATTTTCTACCAGTTCTTTCACCACGGAAGCGGGGCGTTCAACCACTTCGCCTGCTGCAATTTTATTGGCCAGTTTTTCCGGCATTAACTGTATTTTTCCCACGGTTTCCCCTCCTTTTATTTCAATTTTTTCTGAAGTTTATACAGTTGATTTAACGCATCAAGGGGGGTCATTTCCAACAAGTCCATTTGCTTCAGTTCGGAAATGATCTGTTTTTCAGCATTTGAAACAGAAGGTTTTTGATCGTGTTCCTTTTCTTCCGTAAAGAAACTTAATTGTTCGGCAGCTGCTGCAACCTCACTTGCTGATGATGTATCTGTCTGTTCCAGATCATGTAAGATCTGATTGGCCCTTTGAATCAGTTCCATGGGAAGTCCTGCCAGTTTGGCAACATGGATTCCGTAGCTTTCATCGGCAGACCCATCCCGAATTTTATGCAGAAACACCACTTCTCCGTTATGTTCTTCCGCCTTGACATGAATATTTTTTAAACCTGTCAGGGATTCTTCCAGGGATGTCAGTTCATGATAATGAGTTGAAAATAATGTTTTAGCTCCGATGTTTTTATGAATATATTCAATAATCGCCTGAGCCAGAGCCATCCCATCATATGTGCTCGTACCCCGGCCAATTTCATCAAGAAGAATCAAACTGTTTTCAGTGGCGTGGGAAATGGCATGATTGGCTTCCAGCATTTCTACCATAAAGGTACTCTGTCCAGCTACCAGATCATCTGCTGCACCAATACGGGTAAAAATCTGATCAAATATCGGTAGGTCTGCTTCACTTGCAGGAACGAAACAGCCGATCTGTGCCATCAGTATCGTCAGGGCTACCTGGCGCATGTACGTGCTTTTCCCAGCCATATTGGGACCTGTAATGAGCAGAATAAAGTTTTCTGAATCCATGTAAACATCATTTGGGACATAGGCCCCGTCATTCATCACTTGCTCCACAACTGGATGACGTCCATTCTTGACTCTTAAGGTGGCATCTCCGGTAAATGAAGGTTTCGTATATTGATTTTGTTCACTGACAGCTGCAAAGCTCTGCAGTACATCAATTTGGCTGATCTGTTCCGCCAGCTTCTGCAGTTTGGGAATATACCGCTTAATTTGTTCCCGGATCTGAATAAAGATCTCATACTCTAAATCCACACTTTTTTCTTCTGCTTCGAGTATCAAGGTTTCTTTTTCCTTCAATTCCGGTGAAATATAGCGTTCGGCGTTGGTCAGCGTTTGTTTCCGTTCGTACATTCCTTCGGGGAGAAGATGTAAATTCGCTTTTGTCACCTCTATGTAGTAGCCAAAAACTTTGTTGTAACCGACCTTTAATGATTTGATTCCGGTTTTTTCCCGCTCCTTTTGTTCAAATTCCGCAATCCACTTTTTCCCGTTTCTCGATGCATCCCGGTATTCGTCCAGTTTTTCGTTAAACCCATCTTTAATGATTCCTCCTTCTTTGATTGATAATGGAGGATCGTCCATAATACTTTTTTCTAATAAGTCTTTCACTTCAGTGAGGGGATTCATTTCATCAGCAAGCCTGTTTAAGTCATCCTGATTAAAGGAGCGGAGAGTTTCCCTAATAGCCGGTATTTGCCCCAGTGATTTTTTCAATTGAATAAGGTCCCTGGCATTGACGTTGCCGTAGGAGACTCTTCCGGAAAGCCGTTCCAGGTCATAAACCCGATCGAGCGACTCCCTCAATGCTTCCCGTTCTAAAAATTGCTGCATCATTCCCTCTACCTGTGCATGTCTTTTTTCGATTTCCTTCCGATCCAGCAGGGGCCTGTCCAGCCATTTTTTTAAAAGCCGGGAGCCCATGGCGGTTACCGTATGGTCCAGTACCCATAATAGGGAACCCTCTTTTCCTTTTTTGCGGATCGTCTCCGTAATTTCCAGGTTTCGTTTTGAATATAAATCCAGTTTCATATAGTTCTGGATCTCGATGTAAACAGCGGGCTGCATGTGGGACAATGAACGTTTCTGGGTACGCAAAATATATTGAAACAAACGGCCAAATCCTTCTTGTAGTCGGACTTCGTTTATATTGTTCAGTAAATGCTGATATTCTTCAGGAATAGCCGTTTCATCCTCAAAGGATACGGTAACCTTCATCAGCTGGAGTAGTGACTCTTTCCAGGTTTCCGAAAAATCAGAAGGAACCACAATTTCCTTGACCGGAAGGTTGTATAATTCACTGACTGCTGCATCCCAGCCATCTCTTACAAAGGAGACACTGTTTTCGCCGGTGGTTAAATCATTATAAGCAATAACAAATGTATTTTCTGGAAACGGGGTAATGGAAACGAGATAATTGTTTTCCTTTTCATCGAGCATCTGATCTTCCATAACTGTACCTGGAGTGATCAGTTGTACGACCTCGCGCCTGACGACACCTTTGGCCTGTTTCGGGTCTTCCACCTGCTCACAAATCGCCACTTTGTAACCTCTATCAATCAATGTTTTGATATAATTCTGGGCAGAATGATAGGGAACCCCACACATCGGAATTTTTTCTTTTCCTCCATCCCTCTGTGTCAGGGTAATTTCTAATTCTCTGGATGCTTGAATGGCATCATCGAAAAACATTTCATAAAAATCACCAAGTCTGAAAAACAAAAATGCATCTTTATAATGTGATTTTATGTTTAAATATTGTTGAATCATCGGCGTATATTCGGCCATAGTTGATCCCCCATCAAATACGTAATATCTGACATATACGACTATCATTATATCATAGATAAAAAGATACCTTGAAAAGAAAAAAGCCTGGCAATTGGCCAGGTTGTTAAGCATTCATATGAACCGTCTGCATACCAGGATCCTGCCTTACAAAGTTTAATGTTCGCTGCTTTCTTTGCTCTCAGGCTCAATATCAAGCAATTCCTGTTCCAGATCATCAATTTCAAAATCCTCGTCATCAAAGGAATGATCGGGATCAATCTTTGCGACAATTTTGGTTTCTCCTATAACCTCCACTAAAAATTCCCGCTCCACTTCTACAATCACTTTATGACCGTTTTCGGAAATTTTACATTCAAGGCAATTGGGCTGTTGAATCGCCCTGGCAATGACTTCAAGGTCATCGGTGATACAATTTTCATCCTTGACAGCAAGCGGAACTTTATCGAGATAGGAGACTTTTTCCGTTACAACTTCTGTTTTTGTGTTATCGTTATACGAATACCACATATTAATATCATAGTGTCCTTTTACCTCCACAAAATCCCCTTTCTTCCTTGCTTCATAGTGATGGTTAATGACCCAGCAACCCAGAATGCTTGAAGGACGATGTGCAGGAGAGACCGTGTGGGATGCTTCTGTAAATTTCTTTCCCTTCCCACATACTGCTTTTGTAATAATTTCCCGGTAATCTTTGTCAAAATATGACATAGGTGTAACCTCCTTCATGTATCTTACAAAATACTTTATTCATGACATTCGCCCGAAGTGCATCGAAGGAAAAGGTGTACTGCAGGTATATTTTTCACAAGACAGCCGTCTAATAAAGTCTATGCATTTGCCCAATAAAATGTGTCATCAACTTCATATTTCAAATGGGAATTAGTGAGCCAGGATCATCGATCATCTCAAAATTTTAAAAGGTCTTCCTCTATGAAAACAGGATGCAGATGTGTTTGTTCTACATAGCTATTCGGATATGCAGCCGGGTCACCCGGTAGTTCATGTTGAGCCAGGCCCTATAGGCACTTCTCTCATCGTCACGTGACGAACCAGCGTATATACTGTTACGAAGTTTCACCATGATAAGGGATCCTTTGAACAATAAAAAATGCGTAATTAGGTCTTGCACCTAATTACGCATTCTTGCAAACAAATTAGTGACCGCAGGTAGAATTCGCCTTCCTGGAACCCGTTTCCCCTTTCAGCAAATCGCCGCCTGTGGAACGAATGATTTCATTTGTAACTTCCCGGGCAATGGTGTTGGTGATCATTTGCAAAATGTCATTAATGACTAACTGAGAATCTTTAAATTCCTGTACAACCGGAATGGAATCCAGTTCATGTTCAAGCCGGTCCAACTCGGCCTCGACCTTTTTTAATGCTTCTGTTTTCCCGTAATGCTGGAAGTTTACCGCCTGTTTTTGCAGTGCTTTTATTTTTTTGATTAACAGCTGTATTTTCTCATTTTCATTTAGTTTAGCCTCAAGCTGTTTAAACCTTTCTACTTCATCTATATTGGCTAGCATTTTCGCCAATTTTTCAGCTTCCTCTACTACCTGTTTTCTTGTATATTCAGCCATATTAGTTCACCTCCACTGCTTCCTCGACCATTTCTCCATCCAATGTCCATGTCTTGGCGTTTGTAACTTTGACTTTTACAAGCTGACCAATGGCTGACTTTGGTCCTTTAAAATTGACAAGTTTATTTTTCTGTGTATATCCTGCTAATACATCCGGGTTATTCTTGCTTTCCCCTTCCACGAGCACTTCTACTACGTTTCCTTCATATTTTTTCATCGCTTCTCTGGACTGTTTATTGACCAGTTCATTTAAGCGATATAGACGTTCTTTCTTCACTTCCATCGGAACATTGTCCTTCATGCGGGCTGCTGGTGTACCTTCCCTTGGAGAGTAAATAAAGGTGTATGCTCCTTCAAAACCAACTTCTTCAACCAGAGACAGGGTATCTTCAAACTGTTCCTCCGTCTCATTCGGGAAGCCCACAATAATATCCGTTGTCAGGGCAACGCCTGGAATCGCTTCTTTGATTTTTCTGACGAGTTCCAGGAAGCTTTCACGGGTATATTTACGCGCCATTAATTTCAAAATTTGATTGTTTCCGGATTGTACCGGCAGATGAATATATGGCATCAAGTTGCCGCCCTTAGCCAGAACTTCAATGAGACGGTCGTCAAAATCCCGCGGGTGAGAGGTTGTGAATCTGACCCTTGGAATATCGATTTTACGGATTTCATCCATTAAATCCCCAAGACCATAGTCCATATCCTCAAAGTCTTTTCCGTAGGCGTTGACATTTTGACCAAGAAGCGTGATTTCTTTATAGCCCTGAGCGGCCAGCTGGCGTACTTCCTGGATAATATCTTCCGGACGGCGGCTTCTTTCTTTCCCGCGGGTGTAAGGCACAATACAGTAAGTGCAGAATTTGTCACATCCGTACATAATGTTCACCCATGCCTTGATATGGCCCTGTCGTGCCTTTGGAAGGTTTTCAATAATGTCCCCTTCTTTGGACCAGACCTCAACCACCATTTCTTTCCCGAACATCGCTTCTTTGATGAGTTGAGGAAGCCGGTGGATGTTATGGGTGCCAAAGATGAGATCGACATACTGATACTGCTTCAAAATTTTATTGACTACGGATTCTTCCTGGGACATACAGCCGCAGACGCCAAGAATTAAATCAGGTTTTTCCTGTTTCAGAGGCTTTAAGTGACCAATTTCGCCAAACACTTTATTTTCTGCATTTTCACGGATGGCACATGTATTGAGTAAAATAATGTCGGCGTCTTTTGTATCTGTTGTCGGCTCGTATCCCATGTCCATCAGAATTCCGGACATCACTTCCGTATCATGTTCATTCATCTGACAGCCATAGGTACGGATGAGAAATTTTTTGCCCCTTCCAATTCCTGTGAGATCTTCGGGGATATGAAAGTCTTCGTGATACGTTACTTCCTCTTTCCCCCGCTTTTTCGCTTTTTTCAAATCAGGGGCCTGAAATGTCGTCTGGAAATATTTCATAAAATCTTCCGGTTTTTTATTTTTTAAACGCTCCAGGTTATCCTGAACGGATTTTTTGTCCGCGGGATTCACCTGTTTAATTTGCTGTGTATGTTCTTTTCGCTGTTTTTCGTTCATTTGCGAAGCTCCTTTCAGTTGATTTACAACTTTTAATTATAACATCTAACATCCGTTATAACCATAATGAGTTTGGATTTAACCATTTTCATCGTGTTTTCTGTTTTCCTTCATATTCATGTTCAATTGAGGGATGTACACGACAATAATCATCACTACAGCCTCCTGGTGGAATAATGGTTCTTCTCTTTGCAATCCAATCATACAGAGTCTGCCCAAAGCCAAGCCATATGGTTAATTGTAACAAGGGTACAAGAATATAATACCGGGGGATGCGCCGGCAAATTTCCCGAAAGGAGTAAATGCCGGAATAACGCCTGTTCCGAAGCAGATCTATGCAAGTCATCCTCTTTTCTGCTTCTTTCGGATCTAGATTGTAGTCCTGGATCCTATATTCATCCCGGATACTATAAAAACACAGTCTGTTCCTCCTATCAGCCTTTTCCAGTTGATTCTTTGCCTTTATGCAAAGGGGGCACCAGCTGTCATAAAAAACGAGAAGCTGATTGTTATGTTTCATGTAAATTTCCTCCCAAATACTAGTGTATCGTTTAACAGGAAAATGTTCCAATATAAAATATGCCTCCTGTCCGAATACAGGAGGCTTGGGCCTGATTACATAAACTCAGTCATTAATTGTTCGAAGCTTTCTTTGCTGATTTTCAGATCGTGATCTTTCAGCGGTGTATTTGTATCAAAACCTGGTACCAGTTCTTGATAAGATTTTTGTTCTTTATTCTGGTAGATTAAGCCAGTGACCAGACCCTTATGTTCCATCAATGTTTTCATTGCAACGGTTCGATCATGAGGGTCATAGCCATCGATATCAGAAAGTTTAATCAGATTTTCTTTAAACCAGTCATAGGTATTGACCTTATTATAGGTAACACAGGGACTGAAGACATTAATTAAAGAAAATCCTTTATGTTTAACCCCTTCTTCAATTAAGCTTGTTAAATCCTGAAGATCACTGGAAAAGCCCTGAGCCACAAAAGTCGCACCCGCTGAGAGAGCCATTTCCATTATGTTAACCGGCGATTCAATGGAACCTTCAGGTGTACTTTTGGTCTGAAAACCAAATTCACTACGTGGTGATGTTTGCCCCTTTGTTAAACCATATACCTGGTTATCCATCACGATATACGTAATATCAATATTTCTTCGAATCGCATGGATGGTATGCCCCATTCCGATGGCAAATCCGTCACCGTCACCGCCTGCAGCAATCACCGTTAAGTTATTGTTAGCCATTTTGACGCCCTGGGCAAGCGGCAGCGCCCGGCCATGAATGCCATGAAAACCATACGCGTTAATGTAACCGGAAATTCGCCCGGAACAGCCGATTCCTGAAATAACGGCCAGATCTTCCGGCTCTAATCCCAGATTGGCAGCTGCACGCTGAATGGATGCCTGGACGGAAAAATCTCCACATCCTGGACACCAGTTCGGCTTGACTTTATTGCGGAAATCTTTAAATGTGGCCATTTATAACAACCCCTTGCATTCTTTATAAATTTCACCTGGCAAAAACGGCGTACCGTCATATTTCAAGATATGTTTCATTTTATCCCCGAAACCGATGTTCATTTTAATCAGGCTGGCAAGTTGACCTGTGTGATTGTGTTCCACTACGACGACCTGTCTTGCTTTTTCGACCAGCCTTCTTAACTCGTCACCGGGGAACGGATGAATTAAGCGGATATGGGCATGGTTCACTTTATATCCGTCTGTTTCTAGCCTCTCCATGGCTTCTTCAATCGCACCTCTAGTTGACAGATAGCCAACCAGCAACACATCAGGCTCTTCATGTTTTTCATTTGTATGGATCGGAGTCGGGAAGCGTTCAGGCAGATGATGAATCTTTTTTAAACGTTTATCCATCTGTTTTTTACGGTTGTCCGGATTTTCAGACGGCTTGCCTGTTTCGTCATGTTCCACTCCGGTGACATGGAAGATGCCGTTTTTCGTACCCGGAAGCAATCTTGTGGAAATTCCGTCTTCTGTTACTTCATAACGTTTGAAGTATTCGCCCTTTTCCAGTTCAGGTAAATCTTCATCCCCAAGAAGTTTCCCTCTGCGAATCTCAATGCGGTCATAATCAAGGGGTTCTACCGTCTGTTTTCCCAGGGAAAGCTGTAAATCGGATAAAAGAATAACCGGACATTGATATTCTTCAGCATAGTTCAATGCCTCGACGGCATCATAAAACGCTTCTTCTACCGTACTTGGGGCCATAACAATTTTGGGTATTTCTCCGTGGGTACCGTAGATCATGGCCATTAGATCGGACTGTTCCTGTTTTGTCGGAAGCCCTGTACTTGGTCCTCCGCGCTGGGTGTCCACAATGACCAGGGGAGTCTCTGTCATTCCTGCAAGACCAATCGATTCCATCATTAACGATAGACCCGGACCGGCTGAAGCGGTAATGGCCCTTACCCCGGCGTAATTGGAACCAATTGCCATCGTAGCGGCTGCCATCTCATCTTCTGTCTGAATAACCGTTCCGCCATAATCAGGCAGATGTTTGATCATATATTCCATAATTTCAGATGCAGGTGTAATCGGATAGGCCGACATAAAACGGCATCCTCCCGCGATGAATCCCATCGAAATCGCATCATTTCCAATCATAAACAAACGTTTTTTTCCATCTGCCTCTGCCAGCTCCATCATATTCAAAGCATCAGGATGATGTTCTCTGACATAGTTGGCTCCTTCTCCAATGGCCTTCATGTTCATCTCTACGATTTTTTCACCTTTTTTGCCAAACGTCTGTTCCACCACTTCCCGAAATGCATCTGTGTTTAAACCGAGTATCGCACTGGATGCACCTACCGCGACCATGTTTTTCATTAAAGATGTTCCAAGTTCCCTTGCGATATCAGAAAAAGGTACAGCAATCAGCTGCACACTTGATCCTTCAGGAATAGAAGGCTTAAATTTTGCATCAGCAAGAACAATCCCTTTGTCGTGGAGTTCATGAACGTTCACATCAATCGTTTCCTGATCAAATGCTACTAAAATATCTAAGTCATCCTGTATCGTCCTGACTTGATTAGTAGATACGCGAATCTTGTTATTCGTATGCCCTCCTTTAATTCGAGAAGAAAAATGACGATAACCATAAAGATAATAGCCAAGCCGGTTTAAAGCGGTTGCAAAAATTTCCCCGGTGCTTTCAATTCCTTCACCTTGCTGCCCGCCGACTTTCCAGGACAATTGATTAATCATTTACGACACCCCTTAATAAATTTACAATACTACCTCATCATAGAATCATAGTCGATCCAATAGTACAAAAAAATACAATTTACGTACTCTTATCATAGTCCTCCCTCTGGCAAAATTCAAGTAATCTACTGACTGACAAGACTGCTGGAATAAAATGTTCAAACAAAACTATTTTATGTATTGATTGGACTTGTGATTATACCTGCATGCAGGTTTTTAACATGTAAGGTGTATATTCGATCATGATATCGTCCTGCAGAACATTGCTGAATAACCAATGAATAACCCCCTTACCCCCACTGGCGATATGATAATCTTTTTTAAAGACCTCATCCCTACAGCCCTGTTTATGAATATAACGAAGGCACGCTAAAACATATGAGCATTACAGACGATGATAGTGGCCCAACCATCCTGTTCATCTTCAGCATGCTCACAGTCCCTAAAACGGGCTTTTTTCTGATATGGCAAAAATAGAACCTGTTTGCCATGAAAGCAAACAGGTTCCATATGTTTTTTATCATCTAGGTTCAACAATCAATTTGATTGCTGTACGCTCTTCGTTATCAATCATGATGTCGGTAAAGGCAGGAATGCAAATTAAGTCAACACCACTTGGAGCTACGAAACCTCTTGCAATCGCTACGGCTTTTACCGCCTGGTTTAGCGCACCAGCTCCGATCGCCTGAATTTCAGCTGAACCCCGCTCTCTCAATACGTTCGCAAGGGCTCCTGCTACAGAGTTAGGATTTGATTTTGCTGACACTTTTAATATTTCCATTACTA
Organism: Melghiribacillus thermohalophilus; assembly: GCF_004342905.1. Classification (GTDB taxonomy): domain Bacteria; phylum Bacillota; class Bacilli; order Bacillales; family Alkalibacillaceae; genus Melghiribacillus; species Melghiribacillus thermohalophilus. The sequence continues at coordinate 45,181 of NZ_SMAN01000001.1, forward strand.
GTTCCTCCTTATTCTTCTAAAAATTGTTCCATATTTACTATATTCATTATTTATTATATAATTCCTCTTTATTATGAACTAATTTTTTGAAAAATTCAAATATTTATTGGAAAAATGGGTGATCATCATTGATCAAAATCCGCTGAATGTGATCGGCAAGCCCCGATGTTTCATTAATATGAATAAATACTGCTGATAATATCGTTCTTCCCTGTTCCGGTATTTCAAAACGAACTGGCATACCCGTCAAAAATTTTCGTATGACTGCACCTGTCTCTACCCCTAAAACACTATCATAAGGCCCGGTCATTCCCACATCTGTTATATAAGCCGTTCCTTTCGGCAATATACGTTCATCGGAAGTCTGAACATGGGTATGGGTACCGACCATGGCGCTCACCCGTCCATCCACAAACCAGCCCATTGCCTGCTTTTCACTGGTAGCTTCGGCATGAAAATCAATAAAAATATATGGAGTTTTCTTTTGAGCTTCTTCAATTAATGTTTCAGCTTTGCGGAACGGATCATCCAGAGGGGGAAGAAATGTCCGCCCCTGAAGGTTAATAACCGCAAGCTTTCTTCCCTTGACTTCATGAAAAAGCATGCCTTTTCCCGGTGTATCAGGAGGAAAATTTGCCGGACGAACCATATGATCAGCTTCATCAATAAACTCAAAAACTTCCTTTTTATCCCAGGTATGATTGCCCAGAGTAATGACATCGACACCCCATTCCAGCAAATTTTTATAAATCTTTTGGGTGATTCCTTTACCGTGGGCAGCATTCTCGCCATTGACAATCGTTACATCAGGCTGAAATTTCGTTTTTAATATTTCGATGTTTTCTTTTATCATTTCTCTTCCTGGCTTTCCAACAATGTCTCCGATGAATAATATCTTCATGTCCATTTCCTTTCTCTAACGTCCCATCTTCTTTCAGTTTCACACATAAAAAATCATCTGTCAAAAAGAAGTTAGCATGTATATTATATAATAACCAATGATTGCAATAAAATAAGCGGCCAAAATTGGCCGCTTATTTTGCGTATTCAACTGCTCTTGTTTCCCGAATAACGGTAACTTTGATATGACCCGGATAATCCAGTTCTTCTTCGATTCGTTTCCGGATATCCCGTGCCAATCCTACCGCCTTAGCATCATCAATTTCGTCTGGTTTAACCATAATGCGAATTTCCCGGCCGGCCTGGATAGCAAATGACTTTTCGACGCCTTCATAGGAATCGGAAATTTCTTCGAGTTTTTCCAGCCGCTTAATATAATTTTCAAGGGTTTCACTGCGGGCTCCTGGTCTGGCAGCGGATAAGGCATCTGCTGCCGCAACAAGAACCGAAATAATTGATGTTGGTTCTTCATCGCCATGGTGTGAAGCGATTGAATTAATCACAACAGGGTGTTCTTTGTATTTTTTCGCCAGTTCCACACCAATCTCAACGTGACTTCCTTCCACTTCATGATCCACCGCTTTACCGATGTCGTGAAGGAGTCCTGCCCGTCGAGCCAGCACTTCATCTTCCCCTACTTCTGCAGCGAGCAAGCCAGCTAATGACGCAACTTCCATCGAATGTTTTAAAACATTTTGACCATAGCTTGTCCGGAATTTTAGACGGCCTAAAATTTTAATTAAATCAGGATGTAACCCGTGTACACCGATATCGAAGGTGGCCTGTTCACCAACCTCGCGGATATGTTCATCTACCTCTCGGCGGGCTTTTTCCACCATCTCTTCAATCCTCGCCGGGTGAATCCGTCCATCCTGAACAAGTTTTTCAAGGGCCAGTCTTGCTGTTTCTCTTCGAATTGGGTCGAATCCGGATAAAATGACAGCCTCCGGTGTATCATCGATGATCAAATCAATACCGGTCAGCGTTTCAAGAGTCCGGATATTTCGGCCTTCACGACCGATAATCCGACCTTTCATTTCATCATTCGGCAAATCAACTACAGATACCGTTGTCTCTGCCACATGATCAGCAGCACAACGCTGGATTGCTGTAGATAGAATCGTTTTTGCCTTTTTATCCGCCTCTTCCTTCGCACGGTTTTCTGCTTCTTTTATCATCAAGGCCGTTTCATGGGCAAGCTCTTTCTCCGTACGTTCCAGTATGATCTGTTTAGCCTGGTCAGGTGTATATCCGGAAATGCGTTCAAGCTCAGCCTCTTGCTGCTTGAATAATTCTTCCACTTTGCTTTGCATTTCTTGAACTTGTTGTTGTTTTTCAGCAAGTGCATCTTCTTTTTTTTCTAACATGAGCTCGCGCTTATCCAGTGTGTCGCTTTTTCTGTCTAAGTTTTCCTCTCTCTGCATCAGACGATTTTCTTGCTTTTGGATTTCCATACGCCTCTCACGTAGTTCACTTTCCGTTTGCTGTCTCAGGCGATGGTTTTCATCTTTCGCTTCCAAAAGGGCTTCACGCTTTGCTGCTTCAGCGTTTTTCCGGCCTTCATCAACGATCTGTTTCGCTAATTCTTCAGCACTGGAAATTTTCGCTTCGGCAATTGACTTGCGGATTAAATAACCAACAACAATACCGACAACAAGGGCAAGCAAAATGGAGATGATTAGGGTGACGATTTGATCCATTGTCTCACCTCCTCTTGCTATAACTTTTACTGGTTCATTTAAGTCGGCATTACATTTTCATTTCAAAAAATAAAAAAAAGATGTTTGTGAAAATGAAAATTATACATATTAATTTTAAGCGTGACAATTTTTATTGTCAAGAAAACGTCAAATTTAGCAAGAAAAGCCTGTATCTTTCATTCCCTTTATGACTGTTATCGTATCATTTTAATTCAGACAGGATCGTGAGCAAATCACATAACAGGCGAGCTCCATTCATCATCCCTGAACTATGCGCTAAGAGCTGCTTTACAATAAGTAAACCCCCTGCCATCCGGCAAGGGGCGAATACATTCTGCCATAATTACCTGGCTCTTTTATGCATCAAGGGTTTCCTGCTGTTCTTCCATATCTTCTGTCTGTTCTTCCGTACCGATGTTGTAATGCTTACGGATCTCCTGATAAATTTGCTGACTCATTTCTTCATTTTCCTGAAGGAACTGCTTGGCGTTTTCCCTGCCCTGACCCAGTTTTTCACCATTGTAGGAGTACCAGGAACCGCTCTTCTGAACGATGTCCAGTGCAGAGCCCATGTCCAGGATTTCGCCTTCTCTGGAGATTCCTTCCCCATACATAATGTCCACTTCCGCATTTTTGAAAGGAGGTGCTACTTTATTTTTTACCACTTTAATTTTCGTCCGGTTTCCAACCATTTCATTGCCCTGTTTTAACGTTTCTGCCCGGCGCACTTCCAGTCTGACGGAGGAATAGAATTTCAGAGCTCTCCCTCCAGGTGTGGTTTCAGGATTTCCAAACATCACCCCTACTTTTTCGCGGATCTGGTTAATAAAAATCGCGATGGTTTTGGATTTATTGATGGCGCCTGACAGTTTCCGCAAAGCCTGGGACATCAGACGGGCCTGCAAGCCTACATGGGAATCCCCCATCTCTCCTTCGATTTCTGCCTTTGGAACTAATGCTGCAACAGAGTCAATGACAATAATATCGATGGCACCGCTGCGAACAAGTGCCTCAGCAATTTCCAGCGCCTGCTCACCAGTGTCCGGCTGGGATAATAGAAGTTCCTCGATATTGACACCTAAATTGCGTGCATAGACAGGATCCAGCGCATGCTCCGCATCAATAAAGGCAGCCTGTCCACCTGCCCGCTGAGCTTCAGCAATGGCATGCAGGGCAACTGTCGTTTTACCGGAAGATTCTGGACCGTAAATCTCTACAATACGCCCCCGGGGATATCCGCCTACACCAAGTGCAACGTCCAGGGCAATGGATCCCGAAGACACAGTGGAAACTTGCTGATCTGTTTTTTCCCCAAGTTTCATCACAGATCCTTTTCCAAATTGCTTTTCTATTTGTCTGAGGGCCATGTCTAAGGCCTGTTTTCGTTCGCTCAACATTCTTCCTCCTTTTATCAATCTATCACTATCATAACGTGTTTTTCATGATTTGCCAACAAAAAAGCGAATAAACGTTCTGTTATTTTGTACGCCATGTTCAGCTGGAAAATGACAAAATAAGTGATAAAAATACGATTTGGGCAGCTGTACGGAGTCTGAAAATTATTTTTTCAATTTTTTAAATAACATTTCATAGCCCTTTTTTACTGTTCTCGCACGGATCTGACTCCGGCTGCCGAATAAATGCAATTCTTTCACCTGAACCGGCTGATCACCTATTTTTATGCCTATAAAAACGGTCCCGACCGGTTTCCCTTCTGAAGGGTTCGGGCCGGCATTCCCGGTAAAACTGATCCCGATATCTGTTTTCATGATCTGTTGAATTTGTTTAGCCATCTCTCCGGCACATTCAGCACTGACGGTTCCAAACTCGTCAATAATCTTGTCTGAAACGAGCAGCACTTCTTTTTTTATTTCGGTACCATAAGAAACAACGGATCCGGCCACAACCGATGAGGCACCAGGCAAAGAAACAAGGGATTCGATAAATCTGCCGCCTGTTAAACTTTCGGCAGAGGCGATCGTCAGTCCCTGACTTTTCAAAAGCTGAAATACCGTTTCTTCAATGGTGTCATCATCGGTTCCATACAAATACGCCCCTACTCTTTCCATAACCTTCTTTTCCACTCTGGATATAAGGGTGTCACATTCTTTTTTTGAATGGGCTTTCGCCGTAAGACGCAGTGTGACCTCCCCCTCATTGGCCAGAGGTGCAATAGTAGGGTTTGTCTGATTCTTGATAAGATCGGTCAGTTCGTTTTCCAGCGTTGCTTCCCCTATGCCAATAAACCGTAGGATTCTGGAAACAATATAATCCTTTACATGATAATGCTTTTGTAGAAACGGGATGACATGGTCGGTCATTAAATGCTTCATTTCCCCCGGAACCCCGGGAAGAAAAATCCAGGCTGCCTGCTCAGACTCCACAAACATCCCTGGAGCCATGCCTTCTTGATTTGGAAAGACTACAGCATCCTTGAATACCAGAGCCTGTTTTCGGTTGTTTTCAGTCATGGGAATGTGATTGTTCTTAAAAAAATCCCGGATGTGTCTCAAACTTGGCTCGTGTTCATATAATTCGCTGGGAATAACTGCTGAAGCTGCCTCTTTTGTCAGGTCATCATCGGTAGGTCCAAGGCCACCTGTTACAACAATCAGGTTCGACCGTTCTTTAGCCAGATTCATCACATGCTTAAGCCGTTTCAGGTTATCCCCTACCGTGTGATGATAATAAACATCAATGCCCAGGTCCGCAAGTTTCCTGGATATCCAGCGGGCATTGGTGTTCAATATTTGCCCGAGCAATAATTCCGTTCCGACAGCTATGATCTCTGCCCGCAGATGTCTCATGATTTTGCATCCCTCATCACATGCCAGTTTTTCACGAAGTAATCCAGACCAGAGATTATAGTAAATAAGGCTGAAACATAAAGCATAAAGGTATCAAAAGGGATTCCTGTATACGAAAAAGGAAAATTGTGTAATAATAATGCGGATATGGCGATGATTTGTGTCCATGTTTTTATTTTTCCCAGTTGACTGGCTGCGAGCACGGTTCCCTCTCCAGCTGCAACTAGACGAAGCCCCGTTACGGCAAATTCCCTGCTGATGATCAGGATGACTACCCAGGCTGGCGCCATGTTCAGCTCCACAAGCAAAATGAACCCTGCTGATACGAGCAATTTATCCGCCAGGGGATCTAAAAATTTCCCCAGATTTGTCACGAGGTTGTATTTTCTTGCATAGTAACCATCGATCCAGTCCGTTGTAGAAGCGATGATGAAAAGAATGGCGGCTGCAAGATGATGGAGGGGCAGGTTTTCCTCACCGATGGATAGAGTTCCCCATTCAAAATCAAAAGCTAGCAGGACGATAAACACTGGTATTAATAAAATCCGACTAATGGTAATCCGATTAGGTATATTCATATTGATTCCTCCATTTTTTACATGTCAATACATATAAAATGGCAGATCTAAAGACAGATCAGCCATTGATTCATCCATTATTCAGCTGTTTCATTGACCACAATGGTAATAATCTGATGTTCATGACCTGCCTGTTCAGGATCAACCGGATATTCAAAAGGTACATCATTAACCGTAAACGATAAAGCGGGTGCATAACCGATATTTAGCCTGATTTCCTTTTCCCCTGTTAAATCAAAATCGAGCGGAGAATCATCTGATTTTATATTTTGGCTGATAAAAGATTTCCCCTGATCATTTTCAATCCCGAGCCAGCATTCACCCGTGATGTTAAAATTCAATTTTAATTCATTTGTATTTTTCACTTCATAAGTAGCGGTCGGTATATTGGCAGATTCATTTTTTTCTATCAGGGCCAGTTCGGGCTGAGGGGTTTCCGGAGAATCCTCCTGTTCATCCTCTTCCTGTTCTGTTTCTCCGTCATCTTCCGAATTCGGCTGTTCTTCTTGATCCCCTTCTTCATCAGGGACATCTTGTTCAGGATCATCCTGACGATTGATCTCGACCTGGTTTGAATCATCCTCAGTCTGACCGGTCGTATCAGGCTCGGTTTTGGATTGATAAAAAAACCACACGGTAACCACAATCGCAATAATTAAAAGGATGACCATCAACCTTGGCAGGAAAGACAATAGCGCTGTTGGTCTGCCTGAAGTCTGGCTGGTTCGGCGGTGTTTATTCACCCGTGATAATTGAGCCTGTTCTTCTTCTTCCATGGTGGATGGCAACTCACTCTTATATTCTTCAAGCAGCTGGTCTGGATTCAATCCTACAGCGAGGGCATATTCGCGAACAAATGCCCTGACATAAAAATTTCCAGGTATCGCCCTGTAATTGCCTTTTTCAATCGCTTCCAGATAACGGCGCTGGATTTTAGTCATATCCTGGATGTCTTGTAATGTTAAATTTTTTTCTTCCCTTGCTTCTTTCAATCTTTTTCCAAGTTCCATCCATTAACACCATCCATTTTTAAAAATCAAACATTGAAAAACCATCATCCTGTGAAAATGTGGTTCTGTCAACATCTTCATACGTAATTTCTTCATCATTATCATTGCGTAATTCTATGAAATAGTCAAAATCATCGAGGGAATATTCCGTATGTCTGACAAATATATCCGGGTGTTCCACCACTTTAGTTGCTGGCAGCCTCATAATTTCCCTGACCAGTTGCCAGTGTTTTTCACTCGCTCTTCTGGTGGATACGATTCCATCGATAATAAAAATATTCTCAGAGCTGTATTCATCTTCAATCAGCTGATTCCGAATGGTCTGTTTCAGCAATGTGCTTGAAACAAACAGCCATTTTTTATTGGCGCAAACACTTGCGGCGACTACAGATTCGGTTTTTCCCACACGGGGCATTCCCCTGATCCCGATGAGCCGGTGCCCGTTTTTCATAAATAACTCGGCCATAAAGTCCACTAACAATCCCAATTCATCTCGAACAAACCGGAACGTTTTTTTATCATCTACATCACTATGTATATAGCGTCCGTGGCGGACAGCCAGTTTATCCCGTAATTTAGGACGTCTGAATTTCGTCAGTTTTATGGTATCCATTGTTTCCAGTATCGATTTTAAGCGGGCAATCTGTTCATCCTTTTCATATAATAACAGTAACCCCCGTCTGGAATCTTCCACACCGTTAATCGTGACGATGTTGATGGAGAGCATGCCGAGCAGTGACGAAATATCTCCTAACAACCCGGGGCGGTTATACTGGATTTCATATTCCAGATACCAGTCTTTTTTCTCTTTCATGATGTAGCTCCTTTAAGAAAGAGTTTTGTAAAAATTACTTATAAATGTATACTACTTCTATAATAAATGATTTTTTGACATTAGAAAAGGAATATTTCACATATTTCAACAGACCGGGCGTTGCAAAGGGGGAAATCAGTCATAACGTATAAAAACAAGAGGGAAAACTCCCTCTTGTTTTTAAGTTAATGAGTGTTTTCATTCTCGACCAATTTGATCATCATATTGGCAATGGCATGCCGCTCATCATTATTGGCTACTTCCCACAAATCTCTCAGTACCGCTTCCTCAGGATTCTCTGCATCAACCTGTTTCGCCAGATAATCTCCGATTTCAAATGCTAAATCGGATAACTCTTCCCGTGATAACCCCTGGTTTTCTGCCTGATTCAACCGGTCTCCCAGAAAGTCTTTCCAGGTTTCAAAATTGTCAAGTACTGACATGTCTGCTTTCCCTCCTTTAGTTCTGTTCATCGTTAGTTTGGAACGACTTAAAGAGGTTTATACAACTTTTTTAATACCATGCTCCATTGATACCAATGACCTGACCATTAATATAACTTGCCTGGTTACTTAAAAGAAAACTGACAAGATTCGCTACTTCTTCGGGTTTGCCTGGTTTGCCGGCAGGTATTTCATTGATTAATATTTCCCTTTCTTCACTGGAAAGGTGATCATTCATGGCTGTATCTATATATCCCGGGCTGACAGCATTTACCTGAATGCCACTTCTGGCTGTTTCCCTGGCCAGAGCCTTCACAAAACTGTTCTGAGCACCTTTAACAGAGGAGTAAATGACTTCAAAACTTGCACCTACATCCCCCCAGATTGAAGAGACAAGAATGATTTTACCCGATTGGTTTTTGACCATGTCTTTGATGACATGTTGAGAGATGAGCCAGGGTGCTTTCACATGAAGGGTTAACATTTCATCCATCTCCCGTTTTTCTATTTCCTGAAAGAGTCCATAAAGCGGTCTTCCACTTGAGTGTACAAAGGCATCAATCGAGAAGTGAAGCTGCTTTAGGAAAGATTCGATTCCTTTCTCCGTTGACAGATCCGCCTGTATGGTAGCGAGAACCGAATGTTCCGGCAATTTCCCAATTAGATCATGTAATCCATCCATATTTTTATTTCCATGCAATATTAGCTGATAGCCGTTGTTCGCAAGAGATTTTGCGATTGCTCCTCCAATTGCTCCGGTTGCTCCTGTTACCAGACATGTTTTTACTTTCATTGACTATTCTCACTCCTGCTTTTTGGGCAAAATATAGCATGCGTTTATACGATCCTCACTGATCCAGGATTCCACATAGCTTCTGAACGTGTCCAGGTTCAGGTTTTGCAGTTCAGGCAGTACGTCAAAATAATTCAAATCATTATGGTGGTAATAAATATATTGATTGGCCGTTGATTCAAGTGAATTCAAGGATCTCAGCACACTGCCAATTTGTTTTTTCTTCATCCGGCTGAATTCTTCGTCAGAAATCCCCCTGTCAGTCAGTTTCAATAGCATTTTCGTTACTGTTTGATGCAGTTTTTCCGGATCCGATGTGCTTCCCCCGATCACCGAAAAACCGAAACCATCTTCCATATGCATTTCATAGTCAAAGTCATCCTCAATTAATCCCTCTTCATATAAGTTTTCATAAAACTCTCCGCTTTTTGAGAAAAAATAGTCAAAAATCATTGCGTTTACAAAGCGGGCCGTCATTAAATGATTCTTTGTAAGGCGCGAAGGAGCTTCTTTTAAACCTACCATGCACTTCGGCCGGGATACAGGCATATGAATCTGATTGACGTCCCTCAATGCTTCATCTGGCTCAACCGGAAAATAACGCCTGATTCCTTCAAAAGGTGAGAAGGTTTTTTGGCGCTGGTTGTGTTCAATGATCTTGAACATTTCCTCCGGGTTAAAGGGACCTGTGACAAACAAAATCATATTTGCCGGATGATAGAAGGTATGATAACAGGTATATAAATCGTCCTTCGTGATATTTTGGATCGAATCTACCGTTCCGGCAATATCAATCCGTACCGGATGTTTCGAAAATAATGACTGGATTGTTCCGAAAAACAGGCGCCAGCCTGGTTCGTCATCATACATGTTGATCTCCTGTGCAATAATCCCTTTTTCCTTTTCCACCGTCTCCTCTGAAAAATAGGGTTCCTGCACGAAATCAAGTAACGTCTCCACGTTCTCTTTGACGTTCTGTGTGCTTGAAAACAAATAAGCTGTCCTTGAAAAGGATGTAAAGGCATTGGCAGAAGCCCCCTGTCTGGTAAAATCCATAAATACATCCCTGTCTTTTTTTTCAAATAATTTATGTTCTAAAAAATGGGCAATCCCGTCCGGCACCGTAACAAAATCCTTTTGTCCAATCGGCGTAAAGGTTTGATCGATGGAACCATATCTGGTTGCAAAAATCGCATAGGTTTTTTCCATTTCCGGCCTGGGATGAAGCACCACTTTCAGCCCATTGTCTAATACTTGATCATACAACGTCTCCTGAAGTTGCTCGAGGACATATTCATTCATTTTGATCCTCCTCACTGTGATTAGTCAGAAAATAGATCGTGTCCAGCTGAATCTTATCTGCAATGTCCACGACATCTTTTCGCGTTACCGTTTGTATTTGGCTGAGAAGATCATCCGGCTGTTGTTGGATGTGAGCTAAGACTTGATGGTATAACAGTTCCACAATCCCATATGGATGGTCCATAGCTTCTTTGAATTGATGAAGAACCAGTTTCTTGGTTTCTTCCACATCGATATCCCTAAATTGACCGTCTTTCATTTCCTCAAGCTGCTTGAGGATAATAACTTTCGCTTTTTCATATTGTTCTGGGGCAATACCGCTGAAAACTAAAAGCAACCCCTTATGACTTTCAAAGCGGGATGAAGCGTAGTAGGCAAGCTGATGCTTTTCTCGGACATTGACAAACAGTTTTGAATGGGGGAACCCACCAAAAAGGCCGTTAAAAATCTGCAGAGCGAAATAATCGGGATCTTTGTATGTCGTAAACGTGCGAAAGCCCATATGCAGCTTTCCCTGCTGTACATCCTGGTGCTCGATCACTTCCTTGACCGATTCGTTTCTGATCATCCGGGCGCTGGCAGGCTGATGATCGCTAGTTCTTCTAAATTGAAAATATTTTTGGACCAGTTTTTCGATTTGTTCAGGATCCACATCTCCAAGGACATATATATCCATCCGATCCCGTTCAATCATTTCCCTGTATTGTTCATATACACTGGATCCATTGATTGATTCAAGATCTTCCAGATAGCCATGAACGTGTACGTGATACGGTTCTTCCCTGCACATTTCATCAATCAATCGCATGTTGGCGTAGCTCATTTTCTGATCTACGACGGATTTGATTTTTTGTTCCAGAGTTCGTTTTTCTTTCTGAACCAGCTTAGAGTCAAATGACCCTTCGCTTGCTTTGGGTTGCAGCAGGATTTCATGGAATAAGGCAAAAACTTGATCGAGCATCCGTTCATCCTGATGTAAAAATCGTTCATTGATCACTTCCATGCGAAAGGTTGTAATATGATTTTCTCCTTTTTTGGCATTGTCAATGGACAACTGAGCATCGTACAATTCATCAAGCCGAATTCTTAGGGACCGCTCAGTGGGATTGTTTCGTGTCCCTTTTTGGAGCAAAAAAGGAAGCAAGGCTTTTTTTGTGGCGGTTTCCCTTGATAAAGATGACAGAAACTTGATGGTTATGATCGTCGTTTTAAATTTTTTTGTGGGGATGATATGCAGGTCATATTCCGGATAACTGATTTTCTCTTCAATGATTCCGCTCATACATGATCCTCCTTTAACCGTAACTAAACTTAGCATATCATGAACTGTATCATTTATCCTAAAATATTTATGCTTTTTATCTATCAATGATGCTTTTATAGAACCATCATTCGGTAAACGCGAATGATCCATGTATCCGTTTAAAACCACATGGACTGTCTGCCAGACCTTTTAACATCATGCTTCATTATTCATGGATATTCAATGGGTGTAGGTATTTTCCCTCTAAAGCAGTTGTTCATAGCTCTATCGTCTTTCCTTTCATTGAACGTTTCAGTCAAGCATGCATGTCTCCTATACTGTCATAAAAAAAGACCAGAACGTAATGATCTGGTCTTTTGATTTCATGGTCATTTTTAATTGTTATCTGGATCCTTTAATGTAAGGGGATCCCAGTGCTTTCGGTGCATCCGCACGTCCGATAAAGCCGGCCAGTGCCAGAATGGTCAGCACATAAGGCGCAATTAACAGATACACCTGAGGAACATCCTGCAAGAACGGAATGGTGGCACTGATTACACTCAGACTCTGGGCAAAACCGAAAAACAGTGCTGCCCCCATGGCTCCAAGCGGGTGCCATTTACCAAAAATCATTGCAGCAAGTGCCATAAATCCCTGGCCGCTGATCGTAGAATGGGAGAAATCCATTGCAATGGTCAGTGCATATATCGAACCGCCAAGCCCTCCCATAAAACCGGATAACATAACGGCGATATATCTCATCTTCACAACATTGATTCCAAGTGTATCAGCAGCCATCGGATGTTCCCCAACTGAACGGAGCCGCAGTCCAAATGGTGTTTTAAAAATGATCAGATAAATGACAATGGCAAGAACAATGGCTAACCAGGTAGTATAGTAGGTGTTTGAAAAGAAAATTGGACCAATAACAGGAATGCTACTTAAAACCGGGATATCTGCCGTATAGAAAGGAGCATCTACCATATCGGTCTGACCTTTTCCATACCATTGTTTAACTAAAAATAATCCAATCCCTAGAGCCAGGAAGTTTATGGCTACCCCACTGACCACCTGATCGGCCCGGAATGTAATGCTGGCAACTGCATGCAAGAGGGCGAACAGCGCAGAAACAAAAGCTGCAACAAGAATAGAAACCCACGGTGTCCAGATATCCCCAAATACATCGACAAAAGCTAAATTAAAAACAACACCGACAAACGCCCCCATAATCATTAAACCTTCCAGTCCAATGTTAATGACACCTGAACGTTCACTCAGTACACCGCCTAAAGCTGTAAATATAAGCGGTGCTGCAAAAAACAATGCAGGAGGTATCATGGTTTGCAACATTTCTAGTAAGTTCATTTGTTTTCCCTCCTTTTCATACGAGAAAGGAACCAGCGGATGATATAGCCGGATGCTACGAAGAAAATGATGAGTGCTACGATAATATCGACTAATTCCGTCGGTACTCCTGCCACAGGCATATTTAACGCCCCGACCTTTAAAGAACCAAATAGACCTGCTGCCAGCACTACACCAAGAGCAGTGTTTCCTCCCAGTAATGCAACAGCAATACCGTCAAAACCAATGTTTGTAAAACCGGACTGTACTGACATGTATCCAAAGGTACCCAGGCCTTCCATGGCACCTGCCAGCCCGCCAAATGCACCTGAAATAACCATTGCTAAAATAATATTTTTCTCAACATTCATCCCTGCATATTTTGAGGCATGCTGGTTAAAACCTACTGCGCGAAGCTCAAATCCTTTTGTGGTCTTTTCCAGATAAAACCACATGAAAACCGCAGCGATCAGGGCAAGAATAATCCCCATGTGCATGGTAGAATACTGGGTAAACTCCATCAGCCACTGGGATTTCAGGGAAGCAGAAGATGAAATTGATTCTGTACGGTCCCCTTTGTCCGTGATCACATTTCGAACAAGATGATTCGCAATATATAAAGCCGTATAATTTAACATAATGGTTACGATAACTTCGTGTACCCGAAGTTTAGCCTTTAGCAGGCCGGGAATAAATCCCCAGATCGCTCCTGCAATGGCTGCTGCCGCAATCGCCAGCGGCAAATGAACGATCATAGGCAAATCAAAGGCTACACCAACCCAGACGGCAGCCAGCCATCCGACGATAACCTGCCCCTCAACTCCAATGTTAAAAAGGCCAGTTCGGAACGCAAAAGCTACTGCCAGGCCAGAAAAAATATAAGGAGTAATCTGACGTACAGTTTCACCAATAAAATATATATCTCCAAAGGCTCCATTCCACAGGGCTTTAAAACCTTCGACTGCATTGTATCCAAACCCAACCATAATAATGGCACCGGCAATCAGTCCAAGCAATAGGGAGATGATCGGAACCAATAGATTGATGAATTTATTGGATGACATTAACTTTCACCTACTTTCTGTTTCTTGCTGCCTGCCATCAGTAGACCCAATTCTTCTTCGGTGGTGTCCTCTGGTTTGACGATGGCTACGATTTGGCCTTCGTACATAACAGCGATACGGTCACTGACATTCATAATTTCATCCAGTTCAAAGGATAAAAGCAATACAGCCCTTCCTTTATCCCTTTCTTCAATTAGCTTAGTGTGAATAAATTCAATGGCGCCAACATCCAATCCCCTTGTAGGTTGAGCAGCAATCAACAAATCCGGGGACCTGTCCACTTCCCGGCCAATAATGGCCTTTTGCTGGTTCCCCCCTGATAAGGAGCGAGCTCTGGTAAACTCACTCGGCGTGCGAACGTCATATTCCTTGATCAGAGATTTGGCCTTATCATAGATGTTTTTAAAATTCAAAACTCCTCTTTTCGAAAACGGCTGTTTATAGTATGTCTGCAAAACCATGTTTTCTCCAATAGGATAATCCAGTACCAGACCAAATTTTTGTCTATCCTGAGGAATATGGCCTACACCGGCCTCTGTCACTTTTCTTGGCGGCAAATCGGTAATATCTTTTCCATTCAATAAAATTGTCCCAGACTCAACCGGTCTTAACCCGGCTATCGCTTCGATCAATTCTGTCTGCCCATTTCCGTCAACTCCTGCAATGCCGACGATCTCCCCTGCTTTCACGTCAAGGTTGAGCCCCCGTACCATATCAACTTTCCTCGCATCTTTAACAACTAAGTCCTTAATAGACAAAATCGTATCCTGAGGTTTCGCCGGCTCCTTCTCAGTTTTAAAGCTAACTTCTCTTCCGACCATTAAAGAAGCAAGTTCATTTGGGTTTGTCTCCGCAATATTTAACGTCTTTATACCTCTCCCTCTTCGTATCACTGTACAACGGTCAGCTACTTCCATAATTTCTTTTAATTTATGGGTAATCAGAATAATAGATTTGCCTTCCCGAACAAGGTTGTGCATGATTTCAATCAATTCCTGTATTTCCTGTGGGGTAAGGACCGCTGTGGGCTCATCAAATATTAAAATATCTGCTCCGCGATACAACGTTTTTAAAATTTCCACCCGCTGCTGCATTCCGACGGAAATATCAGATATTTTTGCGGCAGGATCCACTTTCAGCCCATATTGTTCAGAAATTTTTCTGACATCTTCTTCGGCCTTTTTCATGTCAATGGATAACCTGTATTTTTTAGGTTCACTGCCAAGAATAATGTTTTCCGTCACTGTTAGGGTGTCCACAAGCATAAAATGCTGGTGAACCATACCGATGCCTAAGTCATTAGCCACATTCGGATCAGTAATTTTTACTTTTTTACCCCGAACCCGAATCTCTCCTTTTTCCGGCTGATACAAACCAAACAGGACGTTCATCAGCGTAGATTTTCCCGCGCCATTTTCACCGAGAAGGGCGTGAATCTCTCCTTCTTTGACCTGTAATGTAATATTATCGTTTGCCACAATCCCGGGAAATTCTTTTCGTATATTCAGCATTTCGATGACATATTCCAATGATTTTCACTCCTTATAAGCTTGAAAAAATCATCAAATGAAAAGGGCCGGAAGGGATCATGCTTTTCATTTGGTGATTTTTTCCGAATATTGTCAATAAACTAAAACGCCCGATTACCCGGTCGCTCAGGCGGGCCTGCCGGGAGACTGTTTGAGCTGAAGAGAATGGGACAGCCGCCGGAGCCGGACAACAACGAAAGGTTGAGTCGCCCAGCTAGCCCCGAATACTGCTGGAAGGCCTGTGATGGAGGCAGCTCTGCGCCTCAGCAGGACCAAAGCAGCTTAAGGACCGGTCGCCAGCCCCGGGCTGTAGTCCCTAATATGACACTTTCTTCACCCAATAAAAAGGCTAGAACAAGTCTAGCCTTTTTATTGTTCTTACAGTGAATTCAAATATTCTTCCAGTTCATCATGATTTTTTGGAACCTCAATATCGCCGTTGACAATTTGTTCTTCCCACTTACTGATTTCATGAAGAATGTCTTCTGTAAGGGCTTCTTCATTTGTTGTTGCAACACTAATACCGTTATCTTCAAGACCATATTCCAGAATTTCTCCGCCCGGGAAGTCACCTTCCAGTGCTCTTGTGGACAGGTCTTTTACAGCAACATCTACACGCTTAACCATTGATGTCAGGGTAACGTTGTATTCCTGGCCATCTACCGTAACTGCACCTTCTTCATACTGGTCACGGTCAACACCAATCACCCAGATATCCTCATCAGGATTGTTCTTTTTGCGATCTTTAGCTTCTGTAAAGGCTCCGTTTCCTGTAGCACCAGAGGCATGATAAATTACATCTACACCCTGGTTGTACATGCTTGATGCAATCACTTTACCTTTGTCGGCCATATTAAATCCGCCGGCATATTGAACCACTACTTCAGCATCAGGATTTACCGATTTCACACCGGCACGGAAACCTACTTCAAATTTGTTGATCAAATCACTGTCGGTTCCGCCAATGAAACCAACTTTATTTGTTTTTGTCTTCATGGCAGCAGCAACACCTACAAGGAATGAACCCTGATGTTCTTTAAAGGTAATGCTCGCCACATTCGGCTGTTCTGCAACTGAGTCAACAATGGCAAAATTTGTATCCGGGTTTTGCTGAGCCACTTCATCAACAGCAGGCTGCAGCAAGTATCCAATTCCGTAAATTAAATCGTACCCCTGACGAACGAGGCGATTTAAATTGGTTTTATAGTCCTGATCCGTTTCAGACTGTGCGTAAGTATAGTCTTTCATTTCTTCAAGGCCATTTTCTTTACCAAAGTCTGATAGTCCTTCCCATGCCGACTGGTTGAATGACTTGTCATCCACTCCACCCACATCGGTTACCATTGCGACGGTAAAATCAACTGCTTCGTTTTGATCAGTATCGTCAGTTCCTTCTGTATCCTGGCCTTCATCGTCGCCAGTGCCACAGGCTGCCAGAACCATTGCCGCTGAAAACAGCATGGCGAGCAGCATCAGTAAACGTTTTTTCATGACCATTACCCCCTAAATATTTTTTTCATCGAACATGAAAATCAAGCTGCGTCAAAACAGTTTGGACAAGAATCTGTTTCTTGACTGACCACCCCCTTAAAAGTTGTAAACCCTTACACTCGTCTCCTTAAAACATGGAAGCTGAACTGATCTGCACGAAAATAATTACTGGAGTATAGAACGGGCCGATCTTCATCATCATAATGCATCTGCTTCAACAACAATAATGCCTGATCGGGTTCACAATTTAAGATTGATGAAACTTTTTCATGAAAACCAATGGGCTCAATATGGGTTACAGCGTACTGAATATGAATATGCGTATATTCTTCGATTAATCGGAATAAGGAGTCTGTCTCCCTGACTTTATCCAGAGGGATGTATTCTTCTGGCATCTTGTCTATACAGTAGACGACAGGTTGCCCATCTGCAGTGCGGACCCTTTCGATTTTCGCCACATGTGAGAGATCGTCCCGGTGAAACTTTTCTTTATCTTCTTTGGTGGCGAAAACTTTTTCAGCTGACAAATATTGTGTCCCCGGTTCCATACCGGCTGCTACAATCATATTTGTTACACTTTTCAGCTGTTCTATTCCACTGGAAAACACAGGTTTTGGATTGACAAACGTTCCGACCCCGTGTCTTCTCGTCACGACATTTTCCTCTTCTAACAGTCTTAGGGCTTCCCGAAGTGTTGCCCGGGACACTCCCAGCATCTTTGACAGTTCAAATTCAGAAGGGAGCTTTTCCCTTTCTTTATAAATCCCTTTTTCAATATCTTCTTTAATACGGTCAATGACCTGCAAATATAAATGGCGAGTGTCGGAACGAATCATTTGTAAACGTCACCTCGAAAACCAAACATAATCTTAATCATTAGTCATCTGACATCTGACAATCAAAACATTCGACAATAATATAACACTTTTTAAAGGATAAATAAATAGTAATCCGTATTTAGACATAAAAATATTAAAAACAGCTGTCTTTTTTAGAGACAGCTGTTCAGTTGACTACGACGATTTTTCTTCTTCATGATTGGAAATAAGAACTTTGCGGGGTTTGCTTCCTTCATACGGTCCAACAATACCTCGTTCTTCCATGGCATCAATTAATCTGGCTGCCCGCGTATAGCCAATTCGAAATCGACGCTGAAGCATAGATACACTGGCACTTTGCATTTCTGCCACAAGCTGGACAGCATCCTCAAACAAGTCATCTTCCACATCGCTGGTTACTTCTGATTCCTCTTCCGGGATCATTTCCTCCTGGTACTGCGCTTTTTGCTGTTCGATGCAGAAATCAACCACCTTCTCTACTTCTTCATCTGATACAAAAGCTCCCTGTACCCGGGTTGGTTTTGATGCACCAACAGGAAGGAAAAGCATATCCCCGCGTCCCAATAATTTTTCGGCGCCATTCATATCGAGAATCGTGCGGGAATCCGTGGATGAAGATACACTGAAAGCAATTCGGGACGGGATATTGGCCTTGATCACACCGGTAATGACATCAACCGATGGCCTCTGGGTGGCAATGATTAAATGAATGCCGGCCGCGCGTGCCATCTGGGCCAGACGGGTGATGGCATCTTCTACATCACTGGAAGCAACCATCATGAGATCCGCAAGCTCATCAATGAGTACGACAATATAAGGTAGCTGGGGCTGAGACTCATCCTCATGCTGATTCACCCTGCGAATATATTCATTATAACCTTCAATATTTCTCGTTCCGGTTTCCGAAAACAGGTCATATCTCCGTTCCATTTCAGCGACTACCTTTTTTAGAGCCCTGGCTGCCTTTTTAGGATCGGTCACGACCGGGGACAACAGATGAGGAATCCCATTGTATACATTCAGCTCAACCTTTTTCGGGTCAATCATCATCATTTTCACTTCATGGGGTTTGGCCCGCATCAGTATGCTAGTAATAATTCCATTGATGCAAACACTTTTTCCGCTTCCGGTCGCACCGGCAACCAGCAAATGGGGCATCTTGTTTAATTCCCCAAAGACGGCTTCTCCGGAGATATCCCGCCCCAGGGCAAACATCAACCTGGAAGATGATCGGGAATTTCCAGATTCCAGCACTTCCCTGAGAGACACCATGGCGACTTCCTGATTGGGAACTTCAATGCCAATGGCGGATTTTCCCGGTATTGGTGCTTCAATTCGTATGTCTTTTGCAGCGAGGGCAAGGGCAAGATCATCATGTAAGCTTACAATTTTACTCACCTTCACCCCTACATCCGGATGTACTTCATATTTTGTAACCGAAGGCCCTACATGGACTTTGGCAACTCTTGCTTTTACACCAAAACTTTCAAAGGTGCGTTCCAGTTTTCTGACCGTTTGCTGAATTTTTGAGCGTTCCTGCTGCTGTGCGTTATGAACCGGTTCTGCCAGCAAATCAAGGGAAGGAAGCTGGTAATCCTCATTTTCCACTTCCGTCAGGGGCAGTCCCTGTTCTTCACCGCTTTCCTCCGCTTCTTCTCTCTTATGGTCCGAATCAGTCTTCGGATTGTTATTTTTCTCGGCTTCTTCTTCATCTCCAATATCTATTGTCCGGTGAAAGACATGTTCAGTAAAATCCTGGATGATCGGTTCGTCCTCCCATTCATCTTGAACAGCCTGTCTCTGTTCCGGCGATGGTTCCTGCTTTTCATGTTCTTCTACCCCTTTTTGCTTCTGCTGTTCCCGCTTCATTTCCCGTTTATCCCTCATTTTCTGTTTGACATTTTCAACAGTCTGGAGACCGTCTGTTTTGATTTTCAGGAACAACTTCTGCAAATATTTTCCCAGTGAAATCTGGGTTACAAACAGGAACCCTACCAGAACACCAAAAACAGCGATAATGTTTGAACCAGTCGGGGAAAACAAGTAATAGCTGAAGGCAAACAGGGAAGCACCTGACATTCCGCCGCCCAGATAACCTGCATCAACATTTCCCCTGACGTATTCAGAAAAATGATTCCAGGTGGATTTCAAAATGGAAGGTTCCATTTGCTCCGTCAGCAGCGATGAGTATACCTGGACGTGCGTAAACAGGATGACTGATGCAAAGATAATGTAGAATCCGATAAATTTAACATGGAAAAATGGCGGCCAGGTTCGTTTGATCATGACATAAATCCCCAGGCCAAATAAAAAGAGACTCGGGACAATATACCATATACCAAACATCAGACGAAACAACAATTCCAGCCAGCGAGGCACAAACCCTCCCGCAATTTCACTGGCACCACTTGATAATATTGCAAGAAAAATAAATAACAGTCCGAATAATTCAAATTTCACATCCTGTTTCAACGATTGCTTTTTCCTTTTTCGTTTTCTTTTTTTTGCCATATTTCGTCACCTCAAAACAAGACAAGCAGCCCTAAAGGCTGCTTTCATTCCAGTATTATTATAACATAGAATAGAAAATAAAGGGAATAGGTAAAAAGAAAGGCGGAAGCGACCTGTATAGCCCCGAAGGCTGCTGGAGGGCCAGCGAGGAGGCTGTCGCCGCCACAGCAGGACCGAAGCAGCTCGAGGGGCTGGGCGCTGCAGCTGGACAAAAAAGAAAGGCGGAAGCGACCTGTATAGCCCCGAAGGCTGCTGGAGGGAAAACGACAGCCTGCGGTCAGACGAATCTTTTGGAAGATCCTTCATTTTCATTTAAATATATTCGCCGACCGGGCATATAAGAGGTGTTTAAGTAATCCTGCGGGTTTGTGGAGATAAATTGGACAATTTCATAGGAACCGTCATCTTGTCTTTGCACTTTTACCATTTTACCTTCGATCGCCACCCATTTCCATTGATCATATTCCGTTTCATCTACCGGAAAAATATCGTGTTCAGACAGGGGTGTATAGAGAATCATTGGATCACCTGCTTTTCCCGTTCATCTTTTTGTTTTTCAATCATTTCGTTTAATTTTTTCATCGCCTGGTATACCCCGCCGATTTCATTAATCAGTCCGTACTTTACCGCGTCTTCCCCTACCACATTAGTTCCGATATCCCTGGTCAGGTTGCCCGTTGCAAACATTAATTCTTTAAACTTTTCCGGTTTTATTATTGAATGTCTCGTCACAAAACTGATGACCCTCTCCTGCATTTTATCCAGATATTCAAACGTTTGAGGCACACCGATGACAAGACCTGTTAAACGAATAGGATGAATGGTCATCGTTGCGGTTTCTGCGATGAATGAGTAATCCGTAGCAACTGCAATCGGCACGCCAATCGAATGTCCTCCTCCCAGCACGATGGAAACGGTCGGCTTCGATAACGAAGAGATCATTTCAGCAATGGCTAATCCGGCCTCAACGTCTCCCCCAACCGTATTTAAGAGAACGATGAGTCCCTCTACTTTAGGATTTTGTTCGACGGCAATGATCTGCGGAATTAAATGTTCATATTTTGTTGTTTTGTTTTTCGGAGGGAGTTGAATATGTCCTTCAATCTGACCGATCACCGGTAATACATGAATATTTGAGTCGGGAGACTGGGCCACGTTGGTCTGGCCGAGTTCCTGAATTTTTTGCACGATGGAACTTTGCTGTTGCTGCTGATGATCTTTATTTGGCTGTGTTTCGTTTTGTTGGTAGTCTGTCATGGAATTCGCCCCTTTCCAATCATTAGGCATAGTATGTGCAGGGGCCGTTTTGCACATGCACATCCATCTAAAAAAGAAAAGGGGAAGACATGAAAAGTTGAATAGTCATCCTTCAAGAAGAATTGCAGAGGAATGAAAAATGTATTGAATTCATCAAAATGGTATGAAGACAAGATGATTGATAAAAATGTTTTTGCAGACCCAAACCCAATAAAGAGAAAAACTCCGGCAAGCTTTTGCTTGCCGGAGCCATATACCTGCTATACCCGTTCAAGCAGGGATTTGATCTGATTTTTTTGTTCATCCTTTAATGGAAGGAGCGGAAGGCGTACTCCTCCGGTCTCAATTCCTTTCAGATTTAAGGCAGCTTTAACCGGGGATGGAGATGGGGCCATAAACATGCCTTTCATAACCGGCAATAATTTGCGATGAAGCTTTGCTGCTTCCTGAATTTTGCCGCTTTCAAAAAGCTTTAGCATTTCCTGCATTTCATTTCCGATCACATGGGAGGCTACAGATACAATCCCTGTGCCACCAATGGCCATCACAGGAAGGGTCAGTCCGTCATCCCCGCTGTATAAATCAAAATCTTCCGGAGTAGATTCAATGATTTCCGCCATAGCATCGAGATCTCCGCTTGCTTCTTTCACGGCAACGATGTTTGGTACTTCGGACAGTTTCACAATCGTTTCCACATCCATGTTTACGGCAGAACGACCGGGAATGTTATACAGCATGACCGGCAGTTTCGTTGACTCAGCAACCGTTTTAAAGTGAGCATAAAGCCCCCGTTGATCAGGCTTATTATAATAGGGGGAAACAAGCATGATGCCGTCAACACCGGTTTCTTCTGCCATTTTTGTTATACTGATGGACCCATTTGTATGGTTGCTTCCGGTACCAGCAATAACTGGAACACGGCCATTGACAACATCCACCACTTTTGAAAACAGCTGTTTCTTCTCATCATAGGATAATGTAGGTGATTCACCCGTGGTACCTGCAACGACAAGACCATCGGATCCGTTTTCCAGCAGATGTTCCACAAGCTTTTCGGTTCTGTTTAAATCAAGTTCATTTTCATCATTAAAGGGGGTAACCATTGCGGTTAGCACTTTACCAAAATTCACGAAACCTTCTCCTTTCTTCCGTTAATCTCCCTGATCAAGCTGAAAAATTTCATGAAGGGCATTAACAGCCTCTGGCACGTCATCCTCGTTAATTAAAACCCAGATGGTCGTATGACTGTCTGCTGATTGTAAGATTTCAATTCCCTTTGAAGTCAGAGATTGAACGATTTTGGCTGTTACGCCGGGAACACCTGTCATTCCAGCTCCAACCGTAGAAATTTTGGCACAATTTTTTCTAACCTCCACGTTGCAGCCGAGAGATGTCAAAATACTGCTGACTTCCAATACAGCAGTCTCTGGTACGGTAAACGTGACGGTATCTGGAGATATATTAATAAAATCAACCGAAATGCTGGCATCTGCCATTGCTTTAAAAATAGCCGTCGGCCAGTTTTCCATTTGATCCTCTGGTTTTACTTTGATCTGGGCAATTCCCGTTAAATGGGCAATCCCTGTTACTAGTCGGTCCGTGATATCTTTTCCATTTTCCGATTCTCTGGATGCGGTGACCAGGGTTCCTTCCTCATCTTCTAAATACGTCGAACGCACGCGAATCGGAACTTTGGCCTGCATGGCTATTTCTACTGCCCTCGGATGGATCACCTTTGCTCCCTGATAGGCCAGATTGCAGATTTCATTATAGGTTACCACAGAAAGGGGCCTGGCTTTTTCCACAATCCGGGGATCGGCTGTCATAATCCCGTTTACGTCTGTAAAAATATCGACATATTCCGCCTTCAAAGCTGCCCCCAGTGCGGCAGCTGTTGTATCCGAACCGCCGCGGCCAATCGTTGTGACTTCTCCATCTTCCGTTTGTCCCTGGAACCCGGCGACCACCACAACATCGTGCTCTTTCAAAGCTTCATGTATGTTCTCCGTCCTGACTTTTTCAATGCGGGCACGGGTAAATTCACGGTTTGTCATAAACCCTGCTTTCGCACCTGAAAAAGCAATCGAAGAAACTCCCTGTTCATTTAGTTCATTGGAAAAAACGACAGAAGAAATCGTTTCCCCGCAGGATAACAGCATATCTAACTCCCCTGGAGAAACATGACTATTCGGGTAATCAATTAATTGCAAAAGAGTATCCGTTGCATACGGATCCCCTTTCCGTCCCATTGCTGATACCACAGCAACGACTTTGTATCCCCGGGAAAGGGCTTTTTTTACGTGATTGATGGCTTTCTTGCGAGTTTCTTTATAGCGGACGGATGTTCCGCCAAATTTCTGCACTAATATTTTCATGTTGACACCTCAAACGACTGATCTGGTTAACCAGTTGTTTTTCACGAGTCTTTCAGCAATCTGTACAGAGTTCCATGCAGCCCCTTTCAGCAAGTTATCCGAAACTACCCAAAAATGGAACCCTTTCTTTTCATCTAAATCCTGCCTGATGCGTCCTACAAAGACATCCCGTTTTCCTTCTGCACTCAACGGAGTCGGATAAGTCTGGGTATCCGGGTCATCTTCTAATACAATGCCTTCTGCTGCAGCCAGCAGATTTTTCAGCTTTTCGACTGTAGCTGTATCGTCTTCTACTTCGATGTATACACTTTCAGCATGGGATGTGAAAAATGGCAGCCTCACACAAGTTGCAGCCACTTTCAGGTCAGGCATATGCATAATTTTTTTCGTCTCATTAATCATCTTCATTTCCTCGAAGGTATACCCATTCTCCTGAAATACATCGATCTGAGGAAGAGCATTAAACGCAATTGGATAATGTTTTTGATCACTTTTAACCGGCAAAATTTCCGGATTCAGTTCTTTCCCATCAAGAAACGCTCTCGTTTGCTGTTTTAATTCTTCCACGGCCTGTGTGCCTGCGCCGGAAACAGCCTGGTAAGTAGATACAATGACCCTTTTCAGTCCAAACGTTTTTCGGATCGGTTCCAGGGCTGCTACCATCTGAATGGTGGAACAGTTGGGATTGGCAATCATGCCATTGTGATCCGCCAGATCCTCTTCATTCACTTCAGGCACGACCAGGGGTACATCCGGGTCCATGCGGAAGGCACTCGTATTATCAATCACAACTGCACCGCGCTTAACCGCTTCCCGGGCCAGCTGTCTGGAAACAGCACCCCCCGCAGAAAATAATGCGATATCTACACCTTCAAACGCCTCTGGTTTCGCTTCCTGAATCGTTACTTCTTCCCCTTTATAGCTGACTGTTTTTCCAGCTGACCGTTTTGAAGCAAGGGGAATGAGCGTATGAGCAGGAAAATTTCGTTGTTCCAGTGTCTGAATCATTTTTTGTCCTACTGCTCCTGTTGCTCCTACAACTGCTACAACATAACCGTTTTGACCACCCATATATGAAGCTCCCTTCTAGACCTTAAGATTGCTGGTTTCACTATCATTTCTATTTGTCTATTTTAGCATATTCTTCGTGTAAAAAAATCATATTTGATCAAAAATAGACTTACGTCCTCTGAATAATAACGGGCTGTATCTGTTTTCCATCAAGAGCGTATTTGACCGTATCAACTAGCAGATTCATATCTGCCACCATGGAAGTCGGCTTCTTTTCCGGATGATCCTGACCATACGGGATAAAATATATATGTTTGGCAGCCATTAACCGCATTAAATTGACACCATTTAACCCTAAGGCGTCATTCGTAGAAATGCCAAGAACGACCGGATTGCGGTTTCTCAGCGTGGCCTTCGCCGCCATCAATACCGGTGAATCGGTCAGGGCATTGGCGAATTTGCTCAAAGAATTGCCCGTTAATGGGGCGATGACCATGCAGTCCAGCGGGTCCCTGGGACCCAGAGGTTCCGCGTCCGGAATTGTCGAAATCAATGGTTTGCCGGTAATGTTTTCGATGGTTTTTAAATGTTCGGCAGCCTCTCCAAATTTGGTATCCGTTTTTTGAACGGTATAGGATACAATAGGAATAACTTCCGCCCCTTCAGCCACCAGTTTCTCCATCTGGGGAAACACTTCTTCATACGTACAGTGGGAACCGGTAACCCCAAAACCGATTCGCTTTCCTTCTAATTCCATTTTATGAACTCCCTTCTCCTCTTTTTTCAAGTAATAGTTGAGAAATAACCGAAGCGAGAATTTTACCAGCTGTATCCGGAGCCACAATTCCTGGAAGACCCGGGGCAAGTATGGCATTGATCCCCCGCTTTTTGGCATACCTGAAATCCGTGCCCCCGGGTTTGGATGCCAGATCAATAATCAGAGCTGTCTGGGGTAAATTTTGCAGAACTTTTACGTTAATTACTGGAGCTGGAACTGTATTAATTAAAATGTCACAATCCTTGACTTTATCACTCAAGCTATCTGTATGAATCGGTTCAATACCCATTTCAAAAATTCGTGCCAGATCTTCCTGTTTTCTAGCCGAAGCTCTCACATTTGCCCCAAGGGCATGAAAAGACCGGGCTAAACTTTTTCCTGTCCTGCCAAAACCGACGATGATGACATTGGAATTATGGATGGTGAAATCGGTATTTTGAATCGCCATCATAATCGTTCCTTCAACGGTAGGAATGGAATTATAAATGGCCACATCGTTTCGGTCAAAAAGGGGAATTAATGGCAGTTGAAGTTCATTGCATAAGCTCGTTAAATAATCTTTCGATATACCAGTGAAAATCTTACAGCTGGATTTCACCTGTTTCAGCCATTCCTTTGTCAGTCTTGGCGATTCATCGGCAAAATGGGTTTCCATGTATCCTTCCTCATCCGTTCCCGGTACAGGAAGGATAATCGCATCTAATTCTTCTGCAGGAACCTCTTCCAGCTTCACTTTTTGAGCCCCTGGAAACTCCCCTTCCAGGTGTTCGAGACTAACTAAATATAAAGTTGCATCCCATTCACACAACTTTTTGATTAATTCTACCTGTCTGGCATCTCCTCCGATAACGGCTACTTTTAAACCCGTTAACATTTAATCACCTCTTTCTCCTTAGGCCATTACCTTCTCTTTATTTTATGAGCATCGTCATCATGTGTGATAGTATACCAGGCATCCTTCATACACCTTTTGCAATAAAAAGCTTTTAGCCGCCTGTTTAGCCCCAGCCGCAGGAATACCGAAGCAAATCAGTGGGACTGGTGGCCGGGCCTGAACAAATAAACATCCCCACCTGGAGGATTTTGCAACAGACGTAAACGTGTTTATTCCTTTACATCAAAAAAGCCTCTGCCACAAAATGCAGCAGAGACTAATAAAACCAAAAACATTGGTTCATATCTTATTTTTAGCAGGATTGACAATGATCATATCATCACCAATGGTTTCGATATCGTTCCAGTTAATTCTTTCCGTCTGTTCCCCTTTTTTGACTCCAAACCATTTATAATCGGGAATAATGATCGACTTGATTTTCCCTGTTCTGGGATCGATTTCTAAATCAGTCTGTCCGAGAACGCCCAGCCGTTCTCCCTCAGAAATATCAATGAGTTCTTTGCCGCTTAAGTCCCGAAAGCGCATGTCGTATCCCTCCTCATCACACCTTATGCAGGAAGGTCAGTATTTATCCATGCTGAAAGCCATTAATTATCTGGAGAGATTAAGGCACTTGAATAAGGGATGGTGAACACCTTGTCGATTAATTGTTCGACCGCTTTATGATCCACCCGATCAATTAATGCAATGATTTCATCAAGGGTGCGGTGACGGTTTAGCAATAACTCATTTTTGCCATTCCGGGTCATTCGACTATTTGTACTTTCTAAGCCGAGCATTAAATTTCCCTTTAATTGTTCTTTGCTGTTTCTCAGTTCCTTATCGGTCAACCCATTTTTTCTGATGCTTTCAATCGTATCCTCGATGGTTTCCATCAAAAGTGGGAGCTGGTCTTTTCCGGTACCGCCATAAATGGTTAACAGTCCATGGTCCTGAAATGAACTGTGGTAAGAAAATACTGAATAGGCAAGTCCCCGGTTTTCCCGCACTTCCTGAAATAATCTTGAGCTCATGCTTCCGCCAAGCACATTATTTAGGACAACCAGACTATATATATCATCATGACCTACAGGAAGTCCGCTATATCCCAGGCACAGGTGCGCCTGTTCGGTATCTTTCGTTCGATTAATATGCTGGCTGAGAAAATCCGGTTGAACAGCAGAACGCTGTCTGGCCCTTCTTTCAAACTTCCCAAAATAGGTTTCCACTTCTTTAAAAAATGTTTCATCCACATTGCCCGCAATCGAAATCACAACACTTTCCGGTGTGTAATTATTTTGAACATACTCCCTCAAATCATCTGGAGTAAAGGACTCGAGAGTATCTTCTGAACCTAAAACGGGATATCCGAGCGGATGATCACCATAACTTGCCTGTGATAATAAATCATGTACAATATCATCCGGCGTGTCTTCGTACATCCGTATTTCTTCTATGACCACTTTCTTTTCCCGTTCCATCTCTTCCCTGTCAAATGTGGAATGGAAAAACATATCTGCAAGCAATTCAAGGGCATAGGATGCATGACTATCCAGCACTTTTGCGTAATAGCAAGTATATTCTTTTGATGTGAAAGCATTTACCTGGCCTCCGACTGCATCGAAAGCCTCAGCAATATCCCGGGCTGACCTATTTTCGGTTCCTTTAAAAAACATATGTTCGATAAAATGGGAAATTCCATTATTTGCTTTTGTTTCATTTCTAGATCCCGCTAATACCCAGATTCCAATGGAGACTGACCGTACTGTTGGAATGTGTTCCAGGACGATACGCAGTCCATTCTGGCAAGTATATTTCTTGATCAAAGTACATCCTCCTAATATCCTGTTCATCTTTTATCGTTTTTCACTTAACAATTTTGTAACAGTTCCAATTTTATATTCTTTTTCTTTGATTTTCAAAACTAATTGATCGAGAGATTCACTGGTCACTTCTGTCGGGTGCATGAGGATCATGGATCCAGGTGACACTTTACTCAAAACCCTGTTGATCAAGACGGACTTTTCCGGATTTCTCCAGTCTATAGTATCAACAGTCCATAATATCGTTTCCATATTTAACTCATGGGCTACCTGCACCACAGTTTCGTTAAAAGCGCCTGATGGTGGAGCAAAAAACTTTGGTTTTTCCCCGGTAATGGCTTCTATAATTTCATTTGTCCTGCTGATTTGCTGTTGAATCTGTGTACGGTTCAGATTTTTCATATCCGGATGATTATAGGCATGATTACCGATCTCATGACCTTCTTCAGCAATCATTTTTACCAGATCCACATGGTCCCTGGCCCATTTTCCTTCAAGGAAAAACGTTGCCTTGACATGATGATCCTTTAACGTTTCCAGCATAGAGGGAATATACTCGTTTCCCCAGGATACATTGATCAAAAATGAAACCATCCTTTTTTCAGGATTTCCGCGGTAAATAGGACCTGGAGGGAGATCTTCCAGGGATACCCGGGGTTTGATATGTTCAAAAACAATTAAGTTCTCATCAAAATTACCCTTTTTTTTCATTCTCGCATAGGATTTTTCAATATCTACTTTTCTCCCCTCAAGCCCGGGGATCTTTTTCCATACATGATCCATTCTAGCATTTTGCGGTTTTTTTTCATAATCACTTGCTCGATCTGTAATTTCCTGGTACAGGGGATCGTTTTTATCAACCGCTGTGACGGATAGATTCTTCATGACGGACACGTAATGATCGGTATAGGGATTGCTCATCGTAGTATACGAGATTCCCACAAGGATTAGAAAAATAAACGTCTGTAATACATATTTTTTTGCCATATACAAATTCCCCCTCGACTACAGCCTATGAGGGGGTTGTACCACATAGAACCTCGAATTTCGGGCAAGATGTCTCGTATGAAGTCATGGAGTTATTTTATGGTTAATTTGGAATTCATCTATGTATGCAGAAAAAGTAAAAAGAAACTGGCATGCCAGCTTCTTTACCTTTTACCCCTACTGGTGATTTTTAAAGCGGGGCTTTTTATCTGATGCATCAGATCCATTCTGTTCCTTTACCGCTTCTTTTCTGGAGAGATTAATTCGCCCATATTGATCAATGTCTTTGACTTTCACGAGAATTTCATCTCCGACAGATACGACATCTGATACCCGGCGAATATGACGCTCATCCAGTTCAGAGATATGAACAAGACCTTCTTTGCCACTGAACAGTTCAACAAAGGCCCCGAACTTTTCAATACGTTTGACCTTTCCTAAATAAACTTGTCCCACTTCAACTTCCCTGA
Organism: Melghiribacillus thermohalophilus; assembly: GCF_004342905.1. GTDB lineage: Bacteria > Bacillota > Bacilli > Bacillales > Alkalibacillaceae > Melghiribacillus > Melghiribacillus thermohalophilus. The sequence goes on from NZ_SMAN01000001.1 coordinate 75,124, forward strand.
CAATATCTTCAATGATTGTTCTGGCCTTTTTGTTCATTTCACTGTTGACGGATGATATATAAATGACGCCATCCTGCTCAATATCAATTTTTACGCCGGTCTCTTCGATGATTTTATTTATCTGTTTTCCGCTCGGACCGATCACGTCACGAATTTTATCCGGATTGATTTCCATGGTTAGAATCTTCGGTGCGTATGGTGATAATTCTTCACGGGGTTCTGAAATCGTCTGCATCATGTGATCCAGAATTTCCATGCGGCCTCGTTTTGCCTGCTCCAGGGCCTCTTTCAGAATGTCTTTGGACAGCCCCTCAATTTTTATATCCATTTGCAGTGCAGTAACCCCGTCTCTTGTGCCAGCGACTTTAAAGTCCATATCGCCAAGAAAATCTTCCATCCCCTGAATATCCGTTAAAACTGTATAGTCTTCACCGGATTTCACAAGTCCCATCGCAATTCCGGCGACTGGTGCCTTAATCGGTACACCAGCATCCATCATGGCCATCGTGCTTGCACAAATACTGGCCTGAGATGTGGAACCATTTGATTCAAGCACTTCTGATACGAGACGAATGGTATATGGAAAGTCTTTTTCAGACGGAATAACCGGTTCAAGAGCCCGTTCTCCTAATGCTCCATGTCCGATTTCTCTCCGCCCTGGGCCGCGAATTGGACCTGTTTCTCCGACACTAAAATGCGGAAAATTATAATGATGCATAAAGCGCTTGGATTCCTCTAAATCTAAACCATCCAAAATCTGCACATCTCCAAGAGCTCCCAGTGTACATACACTCAGCGCCTGAGTCTGTCCCCTGGTAAATAATGCAGAACCGTGAGCACGGGGAAGTACACCTGCCCTTGAGGACAAAGGTCTAATTTCATCAATTTTTCTGCCGTCCGGGCGGATTTTTTCCTTCGTGATCAATCGGCGAACCTCATCCTTGACAATTTGATCAAGAATCGTTTGTACCTGAAGGAGCGTATCTTCATCAGCTTCCTGTTCCTCATACCGCTCAATAATTTCATTTTTTACGGTTGCGATCGCCTCATCCCGGGCGAGCTTATCAGGAACCTGAATCGCTTTCAGCAAATCCTCTTTAGCCTCTTCTTCCAGTTTAGCCAACAGTTGCTCGTCCATTTCAAACAACGGAACATCCATTTTTTCTTTTCCTACTGCTTTCATAATCTCTTCCTGAAAAGCAACAAGGCGCTTAATTTCCTCATGGCCAAGCATGATTGCTTCTAGCATGACTTCTTCGGGAACTTCTTCAGCACCTGCTTCTACCATGTTGACTGCATCTTTTGTACCGGCAACGATAAGATGCAGGTCGCTTTTTTCCTGCTGATCTACTGTCGGGTTGATGATCAGCTCTCCATCTACTCTACCGACAATCACTCCAGCAATAGGGCCATTAAATGGAATATCGGAAATACCGAGGGCAATGGATGAACCAATCATCGCTGCTATTTCGGAAGAACAGTCCTGATCCACACTCATCACCGTACTGATCACCTGGACTTCATTACGGAATCCATCAGGAAACAGCGGACGAATGGGTCGGTCAATTAAGCGGCTTGCCAGAATCGCTTTCTCACTAGGACGTCCTTCCCGCTTGATGAATCCACCGGGGATTTTCCCTACCGCATACAACCGCTCTTCATAATTCACCGTCAGCGGAAAAAAATTCAAATCCTTTGGTTCTTTTGATGCCGTGGCCGTAGCCAGAACTGAAGTATCTCCATATCTGACCATGCAGGAACCGTTGGCCTGTTTAGCCAGTTCACCAATTTCGATGATCATTTCCCTGCCTGCCACGTCCGTGGAGAATATTTTCTTTTCTTCTTCCATATACAATTGAACTCCTCTCAACAGAAATTAGTTTATAGGCTTTGCAACATTTATCATGGCATTTTCACGAATGATGTATGTACACAAAAAGCGGGAATTCTCCCGCTTTTTGAAGCCTTATCGGCGCAGACCGAGCTTTTGAATCAACTCACGATAACGCGAAACATCCTTGTTACGCAGGTAGTTCAGCAGTCTGCGGCGTTTACCTACCATCTTTAACAGACCACGGCGTGAATGATGATCTTTTTTGTGCACGCGTAAATGATCGTTGAGATTCTTAATCTGTTCAGTAAGGATAGCTACTTGAACTTCCGGAGAACCAGTGTCGCTGTCATGAGTTTTAAACGCTTCAATAATTTCGTTTTTACGTTCCTGAGTAATGGCCATCCTTTTCACCTCCTAATTTTTATATCCCCGATCCCCCAGCAAGCGGTGGTGAGTCGCTTTGCCGAGCGATGGTTTCTGTACGGATATAAGAGTACATCTTTTTATATAAAAATGCAAGTGTTTATCGGGATGAAGTTAAGAAAAATTGCTTAATCTTTCTCTGGTCTTCGGTCAGCTGTTTTTTTAACTCCTCAATTCCGGCAAATTTTTTTTCACTTCGAATATATTCATAAAAATCTACAATGATGGTTTCATGATAAATATTGCCATTAAATTCAAACATATTCACTTCGAGGGTCGGTTCCTTCTGGTTGTTGTTGAAAGTCGGTTTATACCCAATATTGGCCATCCCCTGATATACCTGGTCACGGACATAAACTTTTACGGCATAAACCCCGATTTTGGGAATCAGGTAATCCGGGCTGAAACGGATATTTGCTGTTGGAAATCCTATGGTCCGTCCCCGTTGATCCCCCTGGACAACTCTTCCTTTAATCCGAAAAGGACGGCCCAATAATTGGTGAACAACCCGCATATGGCCCAGTTTTAATTGTTCACGTATATCGGTCGAACTGATTTTCTGATTTCTATCTGTCACCTTATCAATCACGGTGTATCGGAAAGCGCCCCGGGCATGTTCTTCAATGGTCGCTGCTGAACCCTGTCCCATTTTGCCATATGTAAAATCAAATCCTGAAACAAGATGTTTGATGTTTAATCCAATGATAAAATGATCCACAAATTGCTGTGGCGTCAAGATAGCTAGCTGTTTATTAAACGTGACAACATAGACACGATCGATCCCCAGGTCTTTCAGTATCTCTAATTTTTGATCCAGGGGCGTGATATAGTGAATCTGTTTTTTCTTTTTATTTAAAATAACCGATGGATGAGGATGAAACGTCATCACTGCACTTGTGATTTGTTTTTCTTCAGCGATTTTTTTTCCACTTAAAATCACCCGCTGATGTCCTCTGTGAATGCCGTCAAAAAAACCGATTGCACAGCTGGACGGTGGCTGTTCTTCTCTTTTCAACTCATGGGGGTAGGATAACTGTATGACTTCCAAACCTCTCACCTACTTTTGTTCGGACTAGTTTGTAAATACTCGATAGGGTTTCATCTTTCCAGGTTTTGAAGGATGTTTTTGGTACAGGGCTAACAGTTGATTGTCCTCAGACTTTATCCGAAAAGGATCCGTATCAGGGTGAACACCCTCCATCGGCAGCACCTGTCCGTGAAGAAACGCCTTCTGTTTCGATTGCGGTACTGTCATATAATCGAGTGACTGAAGGGCTCGATCCATGGAAACGAGCAGGGATTCAACGTGACCCTCTTTTTTTGCCTGTTCGATTGTTTCAAATGAAATGGCATCATTTTTGGAAAAGGAGCCGGCCTGAATCCGTACCAGGCGGGACATATGTGCCGGAAGCCCAAGTGCTTGTCCAATGTCTGCACACAGGGTACGAATATAGGTTCCTTTTGAACATTCAACCTGAATAGAAAAGCGCACATCAAAATAATCCAGCCTTTTCAGGGATGTAACCCGATTTATGGAATAGATGGTCACCAGTCTGGCTGGCCGTTCAACGGTTTTTCCTTCCCTGGCGTATTCATAGAGCTTTTTCCCTTTGACTTTTACAGCAGAATACATAGGTGGGATCTGCGTAATCTCACCGGTAAAACGGGATAACACCTGGTCGATCTGATTCACCGAAAGATCATCTGGAACTTTTTTTTGTTCTAGCGTTTTTCCTTCCTGATCCTCAGTATCAGTAGATTTTCCCAGTGACACTTCGGCCTGATATGTTTTCTTCTCGCTGGTTAGCAGGGAAGAAATTTTTGTCGCCTGACCGATACAAAGGGGCAATACACCTTCTGCCTGAGGATCCAGTGTACCGGTATGACCGATTTTTTTTGTATTTAAAATGGTGCGAAGACGGTTGACACAGTCATGAGATGTCATTCCTGACGGCTTCCATAAAGGCAATACACCATTCATTGTTCAACCCTCCAATTCCCCGTGCAGCTAAATGCACAGACATGGATAAGTGCCTGACACACCGTACATGCCAGGCACCTCATCCTTATTAGTCATATGTTCCTTCGTTTAAATCTTTGAGGATTTTTTCAATTCGATTACCGTATTCAATGGCTTCGTCAAATTCAAATGTAATTTCTGGTGTTTTACGCAGACGAATCCGTTTACCTATTTCAGAACGTATAAACCCTTTGGCCTTTCCCAGTCCAATAAGTGTTTCTTTCTTTTCGTCATCGTTTCCTAAAACCGAAATGTAAACTTTAGCCTGCTGAAGATCGCCTGTAAGTTCTACATCTGTAACGGTTACGAAGCCAATGCGCGGATCTTTGATTTTTCTTCCTATAATATCTCCAAGTTCTTTTTTCATTTGTTCGGCAATTCGGTTTGCTCGTAAATCACTCATTCTATTCACCTCATTCACAGGAGGATTTACAACCACTCAAAACGGGTTGCTGTTGCCTCGAGTTCAGGAAAGGATTCCAGCAGCCGAATCGACTTCTGTAAAACTTTCTCAGAATGTATTTTATCCCGTGATACTGTTACAATACCCAGACAGGTCCGCTGCCATAAATCATGGTAGTCCATTTCACTTATGGCTACATTCAAATCACTGCGGATTTTGTTTTTCACTTTTTTTTAATACGGACCGTTTCTCTTTTAGCGACTGAGTATGGTATATCATACATTCTATTTCCACATAGCCGATCATGAACGTTCGACTTCCTCCATGACAAAGGCTTCGATGATGTCTCCTTCTTTAATGTCATTAAAGTTTTTAATGGTTAATCCGCACTCATATCCCTGAGCAACTTCTTTTACGTCGTCTTTGAAACGTTTCAGAGAATCGATTTCGCCTTCATATTGCACAACACCATCACGAACTAATCGTACTCCGGAATCCCTTGTCACTTTTCCTTCGGTTACATAACAGCCGGCAATGGTGCCAATCTTGGAAACTTTGAAGGTTTCACGGACTTCAAGCTGACCGATGACTTTTTCTTCATAATCCGGATCCAGCATCCCTTTCATTGCCGCTTCAATTTCTTCAATGGCTTTATAAATAACCCGGTGCAGACGAATATCAACTTTTTCGGTTTCAGCTGCTTTCTTTGCGTTTGCATCAGGACGTACGTTAAAGCCTATAACAATTGCGTTGGATGCTGCGGCGAGAATAATATCAGATTCCGTTATGGCTCCTACACCGGTGTGAATAATTTTCACTTTTACCCCTTCAACTTCAATTTTCTGAAGTGCTGAGGATAGAGCCTCAACTGAACCCTGTACATCTGCTTTGATAATAATATTGACTTCCTTCATTTCGCCCTGTTTAATTTGTTCGAACAAATCATCCAGATTTAGTTTTGCCTTATCACTTCGCTGTTCTTCGAGCTGTTTTTGTTGACGTGCTTCACCGATTTGACGGGCTTTCTTCTCATCTTCAAATACGACAAAAGGGTCGCCTGCCTGAGGAACGTCATTCAGCCCGGTAATTTCCACCGGCATGGAAGGCGGTGCTTCTTTCACTCTCTTACCGAGATCATTTACCATCGCCCGCACACGGCCAAAGGTATTGCCAACCACAATCGGGTCGCCCACTTTTAATGTGCCGTTTTGAACCAGGAGTGTAGCAACGGATCCGCGGCCTTTTTCCAGTTTCGCTTCGATTACCGTTCCTGTCGCAAGACGATCTGGATTTGCTTTCAGTTCTTCCATTTCAGCAACAAGCAAAATCATTTCCAGAAGTTCGTCGATTCCTTCCCCTTTGAGGGCAGAAAGTTTTACGAAGATCGTGTCTCCTCCCCAGTCTTCCGGGACAAGCTCATGTTCCATCAGTTCCTGCATGACCCGATCAGGGTTTGCTCCTTCTTTATCCATTTTGTTCACAGCTACGATGATTGGCACTTCTGCCGCTTTTGCGTGGTTGATTGCTTCAACTGTCTGCGGCATGACGCCATCATCTGCAGCAACGACCAGGACAGCTATATCGGTTATCTGTGCACCCCGGGAGCGCATACTTGTAAAGGCAGCATGCCCTGGAGTATCCAGAAACGTTATTTTTTTGTCATTTACGTCCACCTGATAGGCACCGATATGCTGGGTAATACCTCCTGCCTCTCCTTCTGTTACCTTCGTATTCCGAATTGAATCGAGGAGAGTTGTTTTTCCATGGTCAACGTGCCCCATAATGGTCACTACTGCCGGACGTTCTTTTAAGTCTTCGGGACGATCCTCTTCGATAAAGTTTTCAATTGCTGTTTCATCATACTCCACTTCTTCCTCAACTTCTACACCATATTCTTCACAGATTAATTCAATGGCATCCTTATCTAAATCTTGATTGATCGTTGCCATGACACCGAGGAACATTAACTTTTTAATGATTTCAGAAGGTTCTTTATTCAGTTTTTCTGCCAGTTCACCTACAGTAATATTGCCAGAGTAGGTAATTTTTTTTGGCGTTTCTGCTTTAGTGGCTGTTTTGGTTTGCTGCTGGTTCTGGCTATTATTTTTCCGGTTTTTGCCTTTTTTCTTATTTTTTGGCTTATGGGATTGCTGGTGATGATTTTGTTTCTTTTGATTGTTCGGACCTTTCTTGTGATCATGCTTTTTAGTTGGATGTGACTGGTCCGGTCTGTTCGGTCTTTCCTGTTTTTGACCTTTTGTTTTTGCCTGATTGCTGTCCGTCTTTTTCTTCTCTGACCCTTTGGCCTGTTTTTGGTCCTGTTGATGCTTTCTGTTGTCTGGATTTTTTCTCCCGGCATCCTGTTTCCTGGTCTGTTTGCCAAAGGCCTGATCCAGTTTGTTTTTGGCATCATCATTAATCGTTGACATATGGTTGGACACGTCTATATTTAATTCCTTCAACTTGGCTACAACTTCTTTGCTGGTTAAATTATTTTGTTTGGCGTATTCATATACTCGTATTTTACTCATACATTCACCCCCGGTAAGATTCATCGAGCAATGAAGCAATCTTATCCGCAAAACCTTGATCATGTATTCCTACAGCGACCCTGCCTACTTTCCCGATCGCATGGGATAAAGTTGCGCGATCATCAACCACAACATACGGAACATGATAGAATTTGCATTTATCCGTTAATTTTTTTAAGGTATTGGCTGATGCGTCATTGGCAATTAATAATAACTTGATTTTATTTTGCTGAATGTTTTTAACAATTGCTTCTTCGCCTATCGTGCATTTTCCGGCACGAAAAGCGAGCCCGAGCATATTTAAATAATTTTTATTCATGTTTGGCTCCCTCTGCCAGATTCTTTAATTCATCATAAAGGGCAGGGTCAATCTCGGCTTTCAGATGGTGTTTTAACACATTGCTCTTTCTTGCTTTTTCGATGATATCCTTATCTCTGGAAAGATAGGCTCCTCTGCCATTTTTCTTTCCCGTTTCATCAATAAAAACTTCTCCTTCTTTATTGCGGACAATTCGAATGAGCTCCTGTTTAGGCTTCATTTCCTGAGTAACGATACATTTCCTTAATGGTATTTTTTTGTTTTTCCCCATCTTAACCTGGCCTCCTTATTCAAATCGTCTCATCAAGATCTGAATAAGTGTCGTCATCCTCATTTTGTTCTTCGAGGAGTCCTTCTTCTTTTGCTTCTGTTTCACTTTTAATGTCGATTTTCCATCCCGTTAATTTAGCCGCAAGACGGGCGTTCTGACCCCGCTTGCCGATAGCAAGGGATAGCTGATAATCCGGTACAATGACTGTTGTGGCTTTGTCCTCTTCATTGACTAGAACATCGATGACCTTGGAAGGACTAAGGGCATTCGAAATATATTCAACAGGATCCTCTGACCACTCCACAATGTCAATTTTCTCACCATTTAATTCATTAACAATGGCCTGAACCCTCTGCCCCCGCTGGCCGACACATGACCCGACCGGATCAACATCAGGATTATCGGCGTAAACGGCTATTTTCGAACGGTCTCCTGCCTCCCTGGCAACAGACTTAATTTCAACTGTACCTTCATAAATTTCGGGTACCTCCATCTCGAATAACCGTTTCAACAGCCCGGGGTGGGTGCGAGATACAAAAATTTGTGGTCCTTTGCTTGTTTTCTCTACTCTGGTCAGAAAAACTTTAATGCGATCATGAAATTCATAGCTCTCATTTGGCATGGTTTCAGTCAAAGGGAGGCGTCCCTCTGCTTTTCCCAGATTAACATAAATAAACCGATTGTCACGTCTCTGGATAATGCCATTCATTACATCTTCCACTCTATCGATATATTCACCATAGATCACACCCCGTTCAGCTTCCCGAACCCGCTGGGTGACCACCTGTTTTGCTGCCTGGGCAGCGATTCGACCGAAATTTTTTGGTGTGACTTCAATCTCAATAACATCCCCGGGTTCATAATTCGGATCAATGTCTTTCGCTTCATCCAGAGAAATTTGCTGATGGGGATCGGTTACTTCTTCCACAACGGTTTTACGGGCATATACATGCATTGTTCCCTGTTCTTCATTTAAATCCACACGTACATTTGTTTTCGATTTAAAATTCTTTTTATAAGCTGATATTAAAGCTGCTTCAAGGGCTTCAATCAGTATTTCTTTATCGATCCCTTTTTCCTTTTCAAGATAATGAAGCGCTTCGAAAAGATCGCTATTCAACTTAAATCCTCCTTCTTTAATTAAAAGATACAGCTAGACGTGCTTTTGCAATCTGGTCGTATGGGATATCAACTGTTTTCATGCGGCCACGGTCATTGAATTCGATGGTTGCCATTTCATCGGCAAAGGAAAGAAGTTTTCCTTCAAATTCTTTTTCTCCATTCATATGCCGGTATAATTTCACGTACACCCGATGACCGACATACTTTTCAAAATCGGTTTTTTTCTTCAGCGGCCGTTCTACACCAGGTGAGGACACTTCTAAAAAATACGGTGTAGAAATCGGATCTGCTTCGTCCAGTTTGACACTCAAAGCCTCACTGATTTCTTCGCATTCTTCAATAGTTATTCCCCCGTCTTTATCAACAAACAGCCGGAGATACCAGTTCTTCCCTTCTTTCACAAATTCAATGTCCACTAATTCAACATTCATGTTTTCCAGGATCGGTTCAGCGAGTTCTTTAGTGATGGCTGTGACGTTTTTACCCAATACAACCCCTCCTTTGCTTCATATGTATGACGTTAAAATTCCCTGCTTGTTGAGCAGGGAATTCTGGCAAAATAAGGCGTACATTACGACGAAAGAGTGGGGAAACCCCACTCTTTCAGAATACGTATCATCTGTGTGCCATTTTCAATATATCATAGCAAGCCATGATTTGCAAATCTTTACTTTTAAAATTGAATGGATTGTACTGTGGTGGTTTTCTGTTATCCGCGTATGTCTGCGTCATCAGTGCCATATTACTTTTTCCTTTACCCAAATTGTCGGCTTATATACCGATATTTCACCCCACTGAACCAAAAACATCTTGTTCATAAAGGTTTTTCCCATTCCATGATCAATCAGAACAGAATCATACCTATAGTTTAAATAACCTATTGTTTTAAAACAATGACAGCTGGTTCGCTTCCGGCAATCCTTCCAGACATCCATGCTGATCCAGATACTCCAGAACGGTTTTGGAAATACGGCTTCTTTCCCGAAGATCTTCTTTTGATAAGAATTCTCCCTCTTCTCGGGCTTTTACGATATTTAACGCGGCGTTTGTACCAAGCCCGTCAATGGCATTAAACGGCGGAATGAGTGTATCTCCATCCACAATAAATTCAGCAGCGCTGGAACGGTATAAATCGACTTTCTGGAAGGAATAGCCCCGTTCACACATCTCCAGAGCCAGTTCCAGAACAGTCAGCAAACTTTTTTCCTTTGGTGACGCATCATTGCCCTTAGCCATGATTTCTTCCATACGTTTTCGGATCGCTGATGCCCCTTTGATCATCGTGTCCAGTTCAAAATCATCGGCACGGACTGTGAAATAAGATGCATAAAATTGGATCGGAAAATACACCTTAAAATAAGCAATCCGAACGGCCATTAACACATAGGCTGCTGCATGGGCTTTCGGGAACATGTATTTAATTTTTTTACAGGATTCAATGTACCAGTCCGGCACGTCATGCTTTTTCATTTCTTCGATCCATTCATCCTGAAGCCCTTTTCCTTTTCGGACAAACTCCATAATTTTAAAGGCAAGGGATGCTTCAAGACCTTTATGCATCAAATAGACCATGATATCATCCCGGCACCCGATAACGTCTGACAATTCACATATTCCCTGATTAATTAATTCCTGGGCATTTCCTAACCAAACATCTGTACCGTGGGATAACCCGGAAATGATGACAAGCTCTGCAAATGTGGTCGGCTTCGTATCCTCCAGCATCTGACGGACGAATCGGGTTCCAAATTCCGGGACACCCAGAGTACCTGTTTTGCACAAAATCTGTTCAGGATCTACTCCAAGCGGTTCTGTGCTGCTGAAGATTTTCATCACTTCAGGATCATCGGTTGGAATATCTTTTGGATGAATGCCGGTTAAATCCTGTAGCATACGAATGACCGTCGGGTCATCGTGTCCCAGAATATCCAGTTTTAGAAGGTTATCGTGAATCGAATGGAAGTCAAAATGGGTCGTTCTCCACTCGGATGTCTGATCATCAGCCGGGTACTGTATGGGTGTGAAATCATAAATTTCCTTATCATCAGGGACTACAATAATTCCACCCGGATGCTGCCCGGTGGTGCGTTTTACCCCGGTACAACCCTGAACGAGCCGGTCAATTTCTGCTCCTCTAAACTGCAGCTGATTGTCAGCGGCATATCCTTTCACATAACCATAAGCAGTTTTTTCGGCTACCGTGCCGATCGTTCCTGCACGGTACACATTATCCTCCCCGAATAAAACCTTTGTATAGTTATGGGCCTTTGGCTGATATTCGCCTGAAAAGTTCAGGTCAATATCCGGAACCTTATCCCCTTTAAAGCCAAGAAACGTTTCAAAGGGAATGTCCTGTCCGTCTTTATTTAACTTCTCCCCACATTTCGGGCAATCTTTCTGAGGCAAATCAAATCCGGAACCGACTGATCCGTCCGTAAAAAATTCAGAGTACTTGCATGATGGGCAAACATAGTGGGGCGGTAAAGGATTGACCTCAGTAATTTCTGTCATCGTCGCAACAAAGGACGAGCCGACAGAACCCCGGGAACCTACAAGATACCCATCGTCCAGCGATTTTTTTACGAGTTTATGAGAAATTAAATAGATAACCGCAAACCCATGTCCAATAATGCTGTTCAGTTCCTTTTCCAGGCGTTTTTCTACCAGTTCAGGGAGGGGATCTCCATAAATGCTTTTTGCTCTTCTGTAGCTCATTTCCCTGATTTCCCGGTCTGCCCCTTCAATATTTGGAGTATATAAGTCTTCTTTCACTGGTGATACTTCGCCAATCATATCTGCTATTTGATTCGAATGATCAACCACCAGCTCTTTCGCTTTCTCTTTCCCGAGAAAAGCCATCTCCTTCAGCATTTCATCTGTTGTTTTAAAATATACATCGGGAAGTGTCTGTCGGTTCAATGGATTTCCGCTCTGGGACGCGATTAATATTTTACGATAAATTTTTTCGTGTTGATCAATATAGTGAACATTCCCGGTTACCACCGCCGGTTTATTCATTTGATCTGCTAATTCAACCAGGTTTTGAATAATATCGATTAAACTTTCCTGGTCCCGAACAAGCTCTTTTTCTATTAAATGTTGATAATTCGATGGTGGTTGTATTTCAATATAGTCATAGAATTCAGCCACCTGTTCTGCTTCTTCTTTCGACTTTTGCATCATCGTTTCAAACAATTCTCCCTGATCACAGCCGGAGCCAATCAGCAGCCCTTCCCGATGTTTCTGCAGCACCGATCTCGGAATTCTTGGAACCCTGTAGAAATATTCCACGTGGGATAAGGAAACCAGTTTATATAAATTTTTTAATCCGGCTTGATTCTGGGCAAGAAGGGTACAGTGAAATGGCCTTGAACGCTTATAAGCATCTCCGTCTCCCATGTTGGCATTTAATTGACTGTGATTCGTTATATCCTTGTTCAGGCATTCTTTAATGAGCTGCCATAATAAATACCCTGTTGCCTCTGCGTCATAAATGGCACGGTGGTGCTGCACGAGTTCGATGTTTAAATGTTTACACAGCGTGTTCAGGCGGTGATTTTTTAATTCGGGAAATAAGAATCGCGAGAGTTCCAGTGTATCAATGACAGGATTAGAAGCTTTGTCTTTCCCGATTTTTCGTAACCCCTCATTTAAAAAGCCCATGTCAAAGGAAGCATTGTGGGCGACGAGAATCGCATCCCCCATCCATTCATCGAATTTTTTCAGCACTTCTTCCACTTCAGGAGCATCTTTGACCATTTCATCCGTAATCCCCGTCAGCTCAGTTGTCGTCTCACTCAGGGGCTCATGGGGATTAGCAAAAGATTCAAAGCGGTCAATGATCTCGCCATTTTTAATTTTCACTGCTGCCAGTTCAATGATCGTATCATATACTGCAGATAAACCTGTTGTCTCTACGTCAAACACGACATATTCTGCATCTTCCAGTTCCCTGTCTTGTTCGTTGTAGGCAATGGGTATCCCGTCATCTACAACATACGCTTCTACACCATAAATCACCTTTACCCCATGTTTTTTCCCGGCACCATGGGCTTCAGGAAAGGCCTGAGCTACTGCATGATCGGTAATGGCAATAGCTTTATGCCCCCACTTTGCAGCCTGTTCAATTAACCTTGTGGGGGATACAGGGGCATCCATCTGGCTCATGGTCGTATGGGCATGGAGTTCAACCCGTTTTTCGTCTGCGTCATCATTGCGGGTCTTTACCTGAATTTCCTGAATATCATTGGCCATCATCGTTAATTCATTGGTAAACGTATCCGTTTGTACACTTCCCCTTGCCTTAATCCACATCCCTTTCTTCAGCATTTTAAACTGTTCTGCATGGTCACTGCCTCTGGAAAACATTTTAATCTGTAGGGAATCGGTATAATCGGTTACCTTTGCCATTAACAGGTGTCTTCCAGAACGGAGTTCACGGATTTCTACACTAAACACATAGCCCTGAATCGTTATCCGCTTTTCTTCTTCCTGAATCAGCTTGATCTGGGTCGGTTCATCTTCTATCGGATAGCCGATTAAGAGTGGTCCTTCCTTTTCAGGGGCACCGCCGTTCTGTTTTTTCTTTTTCTTCCGTTCCTCCTGTTCAATAATCGCTTTTTGTACAATTGTCTGATCTTCTTTTTCCTTCTGTTGTTGAAAATGTTTCATGTCTTCTTCTGATGACCGGGCTTCAAAATCCAGCAAAAAATAGGTTAATCCAGCCCTTTTGCAGAAGGTTTGAAACGGCTTTTCAAGACGTTTTTTCAGGGCAAGGGCCTCCGTTTCATGACGGGCCATCAGCTTTAATTTATTTCCATCCATCTGTGGCTGCTGCTGACTCAGAAGGTCTTTAAATACCGGCGTCATGTCCGTTAGATTGGAGATAAATATACTCCAGTAATGTTGAACGGTAGATTCATCCGTTTCCTTGTTTTCCGTCTCAAGAGAAAAATCAACAGATGCAATATGTAAAAACGTTTCCTCCAGCCTGGCCTTAAACAATTGATAGACATCCGCGGGTAAAATTTGTGGAAGAACAATATGAAAATGCCACTTTTTTTCCTTTCTAAATACCGTAAGTTTTTCCAGGCGTGCTCCTTTAAAGTACTGGCTAAATTCTTCAGGCAGGTCCAGCTGCTGAAGCAGTATGTTCATTTTTTCCTCATGTGAGACACCCATACACTCATCCTCCTGTCTCCCTGATCGCAAAAAAGAGAAAGGGAGCTGTCTCAAAAAGGTTGGCGAATGGACTCAGGCAGGAATTTGGAAATATATTCCCTGACCAGGAGCACTTCATCATTCAGATTTTGAGACGAGCTCCTTCCTGAAAGTGATTTACTGTTTCAACCATTTATTAACCCGGGTGAGGAGTTCAGATACATGAACTTCAGTTTGTTCACCGGATTTTCGCTGTTTCAGTTCAACATACCCTTCTCCGGCACGTTTGCCGACTGTAATCCGAAGGGGGATGCCAATCAGATCACTATCGGCAAATTTAACTCCTGCACGTTCCTTTCGATCATCGTATAATACGTCAACGCCTTCTTTTTTCAGTGTTTCATATATGGATTCGGCGAGGTTTTTCTGCTCTTCTTTATTTACATTTAAAGCGAGCAGATGTACATGGAATGGAGCTACATGAGTTGGCCAGGTAATTCCATTTTCATCATGATACTGTTCAACTAATGCAGCAAGGGTTCTGGACACACCGATGCCATAACATCCCATAATCATTGGATTAGACTTTCCATTCTGATCCAGAAAAGAAGCTTTCATGCTTTCTGAATAAACCGTTCCCAGTTTAAATACGTGCCCCACTTCAATTCCTCTGGCAAATTGAATGGTTCCTCTTCCATCCGGTGAAGGGTCACCTTCCTGGATAAAGCGCAAATCAGCATATTGTGTGACCTCAAAATCCCTTCCAGGATTTACATTCAGAAAATGATACCCATCTTCATTTGCCCCGCAGGATACATTGACAGCATATTTCACAGCATGGTCAGCTACCACATCTACTTCATCTGGCACATGAATAGGGCCGAGGGAACCAAAACCAGCCCCCATGACTTTGCGGGTTTCTTCCTCTGAAGCGAGCTCAACCACGCTTGCCTGATACAGATTTTTTAACTTTACGTCGTTCACTTCATGATCGCCCCGTGTGACAACCAGTACAAGTCTGTCATCTACTTTAAACATTAAAGACTTTAACCCTTTTTCCAGCGGATGATTTAAAAATTCCGCAACTTCAGCCATCGTTTTCTGATCAGGTGTAGCTACCTTTTCAAGCTCCTTTAAGGGCTCGTCCGATTTCTCATACTCGGTAACAACGGGAGCCATTTCAATGTTGGCCGCATAGTCCGATTCATCTGAATAGGCAATGGTATCTTCCCCAACTTCCGAAAGAACCATGAACTCATGGGTGTCTTTCCCACCCATGGCCCCGGAATCAGCAATGACTGCCCGGAAGTTTAAGCCTAAACGGGTGAAAATATTGCTGTAGGCGTTATAAATCCTTTCATAGGTTTCATCCAGGCTTTCATAGGAATCATGGAAGGAGTAGGCATCCTTCATCATGAATTCCCGGCCCCTTAACAGGCCGAAACGGGGGCGCTTTTCATCACGGAATTTCGTCTGAATCTGATATAACACTAATGGCAATTTCTTATACGTATTAATGTCATCACGGATAAGGCTCGTAATGACTTCCTCGTGGGTAGCACCGAGGGCAAATTCCCGCTGGTGCCGGTCATTCAAACGCATCAGTTCCGGTCCAAAAGTGTCCCAGCGTCCCGATTCTTTCCACAACTCCGAAGGCTGCAGTGCTGGCATGAGCATTTCATGAGCTCCAGCTTTGTCCATTTCTTCTCTGACAATTTCCTCAACCTTTTTTAACACTTTTTTTCCTAATGGCAGAAAGCTGTATATTCCTGATGCTGTCTGTCGGATATAGCCAGCCCGCACCAGCAGTTGATGGCTTTTAATTTCTGCATCAGCTGGATTTTCACGCAGCGTTGGTATAAGCATTTCACTCTGTTTCATCGATATTGCACCCCGATTCTTACAATTTTTTCATGTTTATTTAACGGTTTTACAAAAATAACCGTTGAATATCATTCCATGTTACAACTATCATTAATAGCATTAAAAGGGCAAATCCAATAAAATGAACAATTCCTTCTTTTTGAGGATCAAGCGGTTTACCACGAATCGCCTCTATTCCAATAAACATTAGCCTACCTCCATCAAGTGCAGGGAGAGGCAGGAGATTAATAATCCCGAGGTTAATACTTAAAAAGGCCGTCCAGTGAAGAAAGTTATAAAATCCTAACTGAACCACTTTATCTGTTTCATTATAAATACCGACGGGTCCTGACAGATTTTCAATCGAAATCTGACCTGTAATCAGTTTGCCGACATTATCAATAATCAGCTCACCCCACTGGTAGGTCTGAACAAAACCGTATAGTATAATTTGACCCGGTTCTTTTTCAAAAGGCCGATAGGCTTTAATTAAACCGACCGTTTTACCTTCCCGTTCCACAGAATCAAGGTGAACCTGAGTTGTAAAAACCTCACCATTCCGTTCAGCAGTTATGTCTACCTGTTCGCCCGGGTGTTCCTCAATATATTTGACAAAGTCTGTCCATGAATTAATATTTTCATCATCTACTCTTAAAATTTCATCACCCTGCTGAAGACCGGCCTTATCCGCAGGACCATCAGTGATAATCTCACCTAATTTCGCCTCATCTACCGGCACCCCCTGAAGCATTCCGAGCAATGTAAAAATAGCGATGGCAAGTAAAAAATTCATCATGGGACCTGCAAAAATTTGTATGGCCCGCTGTGGAATGGTTTTTGAGCTGAACTGCCTGTCGTATGGAGCGATCTGGGTTTCTCGTTCATCCATAACAAAGAAGGCTTTACGGTCCACTTCAAAAGAAACCTTTTCTTCATCATTCACATCATAACCTTCAATCATTAATCGATGATCCAGATCTGCACGTTCAACTTCAATCACTCTGGCTTCAGGATGTTTTGACTTATTATTCACAATAATACGTGAAACTTTTCCCTGATCGTTGAAAACGAGACCTATATGGTGACCCGGCTTCAGTTCAATAATTTCAGGGTCCTCACCGGCTACTCGTACATATCCTCCCAGCGGAAGCAGCCGTATTGTATACAATGTCTCATTTTTCCGGTGGGCAAAAACCTTTGGCCCAAATCCAATCGCGAATTCCCGTACCAGCATTCCAGCACGTTTGGCGAAAATGAAATGACCAAATTCATGAATAAATACAAGGATGCCAAACATTAAAATAAAGGCGATGATGGTATTCAAACGAAGCACCTTCCTTATATTAGTTTACATAAGATTTTACCTGTCTTCTAGCCCATCCATCAATTTCTTTGATGGTTTCCAGATCGGGCTTTTGTATCACTTCATGCTCATCCATAGCCCGCTGAATGAATTCTTCAATTTGTAAAAATGAAATCCGGTTCTGTAAAAACAAGTGAACAGCTTCTTCATTGGCTGCATTTAAAACGGCAGGCAGAGTGCCCCCTGTTTTTCCAGCTTCATACGCCATTTTTAAGCAGGGAAATCGTTCGAAAGACATCTCAGAAAAATGAAGTTTTCCCATTTTCATTAAGTTTAACCCTTTACCTGCAGGAAATTCAATTCGATCCGGATAGGTTAATGCATATTGGA
This sequence comes from Melghiribacillus thermohalophilus, assembly GCF_004342905.1. Lineage (GTDB taxonomy): Bacteria > Bacillota > Bacilli > Bacillales > Alkalibacillaceae > Melghiribacillus > Melghiribacillus thermohalophilus. Next base: position 92,763 of record NZ_SMAN01000001.1, read on the forward strand.
TGGGAACCCGCATGTCCGGTGTTCCAAGCTGAGCCATAACGTTATTGTCTTGAAATTCCACCATGGAGTGGATGACACTCTCTTTATGCAACACCACATCGATCCGTTCATAAGGGATGTTAAACAACCAGTGGGCCTCGATGACTTCCAGGCCCTTATTCATCATAGTCGCTGAATCAATGGTTATTTTTGCACCCATGCTCCAGTTCGGATGGTTTAGAGCATCCTGCACCGTGACATCTTTTAACTCATCCCTTGTCCGATCCCGAAAGCTCCCTCCGGATGCTGTCACAATGATTCTTTTGACTTCCTCCGCCTTTCCTCCCCGGAGGCACTGATGAATCGCTGAATGTTCACTGTCTACAGGAAGCAGTTCCACCCCGTTCTGACGGGCCTCTTTCATTACTATATGTCCGGCTGTAACTAAAGTTTCTTTATTCGCAAAGGCAAGTTGTTTTTTGGCTCGTATCGCTTCTAGCGTAGCATCCAGGCCAACACTTCCCAGCACCGCATTGACGACGATATCCACATCCGGATGGGATGCAATGTCTGACATCGCTTCTGAACCGACCAGAATAGTCGGGTTGTAGGAAATATGATGGATGATTTTGTCTCTAGCTGATTCATCATCCACCACAATATATTTTGGCTGAAATTCATGAATAATAGGAAGAGCCTTTTCTGTATTTTTACCAAAGGCGATGGCGAATAATGAGAAAAGCTCTGGATGTTCTCTGATGACATCAATGGTCTGAAGTCCGATCGATCCCGTGGCACCTAATAATGTCACTTGTTTCATCTTTAACACTCCTAAACAAAAATATGATCATATAAATTGGAGGAGATGAAGAATCGGCAGCACAAATAGTAAGCTGTCAAAACGGTCCAAAATCCCTCCATGACCGGGCAAAATATTACCGGAATCCTTAACGGCATATTTACGTTTAATGGCTGATTCAACGAGATCACCAATTTGTCCAAAAACAGAAATCAAAACAGAGAGAATCAAGACGATAAACATCGATGAATGAACGGGAACAACCAGCTGAAAAATCAGTCCTACGACGACTGCTGAAATAATTCCGCCTACAGAACCCTCTACCGTTTTTTTCGGGCTGATTTCTGGCCATAGCTTCCGTTTCCCAAAATATTTTCCGCTAAAAATCGCTCCGGTGTCTGTTGCCCAGATCACAAACAGGATATACAGGACATATTGCAGTCCATGCTCCCTTGCTTCGATGAAATAATAAAAGCCCATTCCGACATAAATCGTCGCCAGGAGCATAAATCCTGCATCATCAAACGTAAACTGATTCTTCATCAGCACCATATACATGAACAACAAAATGATGGCTGAAATGGTTAGATCAATTTTACTGAATGTAAGTGAATGAGTCAGATCCAGGATCTCATCATTTAACATCAGGGACCACAACAGCAACAGGGACAAAATAGTCGGAAACGAAAAGAACGGGATGTTTTTCATGGAGACCAACTCCAGAATGGCAATGGTCGCCATGACGAAAACTAAAAGCTTGAAAGGCCAGCTTCCAAAAATCAGAATGGGAATAAAAAATAATAAAGCAACGATAGCTGTAATGACTCTTTGTTTCATGCTACATTCAACACCTTAAACTCCTCCGTATCTCCGCTTGCGGTTCTGGAAATCGAAGAGTGCTTTTTCAAAATGGTTCTCATCAAAATCGGGCCACAGCACTTCTGTAAACCAGAATTCGGTATATGCAAGCTGCCATAATAAATAGTTGCTGATGCGGATCTCTCCACTAGTCCGAATGAGTAAATCCGGGTCTTTTAAAGGATGGGTATATAAGTAAGTTGAAAAAGTTTTTTCATCAATATCTTCCATTTTGATTTGATCCTTCTTCACATCTGTGGCAATTTCCCTTACAGCCTTTAAGATTTCTGCCCTTCCGCCATAATTGAGGGCAAAATTTAAGATTAATCCATCATTTTCTGATGTTTTTTCTATGGCCATTTCAATAGCTTCTCTTGTGTGTGCAGGCAGGTCAGACAACTGTCCGATCGTTTGAACTTTAATATGATTTTCCATCAATTCTGGCAGATATGTATCTAAAAATTCGGCAGGCAATTTCATTAAGTAATCCACTTCTGTTTTTGGGCGTTTCCAGTTTTCCGTGGAAAAGGCGTAAAGGGTCAGAACTTTTATCTTATATTTTGCTGCATGCCGTACGATTTTTTTTATAGTGGTCATCCCTTCCCTGTGTCCAGCGACTCGGGGAAGACCCCTTTTTTTCGCCCATCTGCCGTTTCCATCCATAATAATTGCTACATGCTCCGGCATATGATCAAGCGACAATTCATATGATTCATGTTTCCTTTTGCGATTGAAAAAAGGCATTTTTATGAACATATAGCCAATCCTCCAAAACCCCAGTATCATGCATAAATCAGATACCGAAATTCGATTCTTAAATAGAAAAAGTCGGCTTTCGCCGGGTCATGCGAAAGCCTTTGTTTAAAAACCACTAATCATATTATAGACTAATCTAATAAACTAGTTAAACGTTTTTTCCTTTAAACTTCCATAATTTCTTTTTCTTTATCATCGGTCAGTTGATTAATTTGATCGATATGTTTGTCTGTCGCCTTCTGTACGTCATCCTGATAACCCCGGAGTTCATCTTCCGTCAATTCACCGTCTTTTTCCATCTTCTTTAGCTGATCATTCGCATCACGGCGGATGTTCCGAACATGAACCCTTGCCTCTTCAGCATATTTCCGAACCACTTTAACCAGTTCTTTGCGTCGTTCTTCTGTAAGAGGAGGAATATGAATTCGTACAACATTTCCATCATTGGAAGGTGTCAATCCAAGGTCAGCTTTCTGAATCGCTTTTTCAATTTCATCAATAGCGGATTTATCAAAAGGGGTAATGACAAGCAATCTTGCTTCAGGTGCGGACACAGTTGCAAGCTGGTTGAGCGGCGTTAAGGCACCATAATACTCGACTTGAACACTGTCCAATATTTGAGGATTGGCTCTTCCGGCACGTACCGTTGCCAGCTGCCTCGTATAAGCTTTAACCGCTTTATCCATCTTTTCGTTTGCTTCTTTAATAATCGAATCACTCATTTTGGATGCCTCCTTACAATTGTACCAATATTTTCACCTAATACGGCTTTTTTAATATTTCCATCTTCCGTTATGGAGAAAACGATTAGAGGGATATCATTATCCATACATAACGATGATGCCGTAGAATCCATCACGCCAAGACCTTCATTGAGAAGATCAAGGTATGATAACTGATCATATTTAACAGCTTCTTTGTTGACTTTTGGATCATCACTGTAAACTCCGTCAACATTATTTTTCGCCATTAAAATGACATCGGCTTCTATTTCTGCAGCCCTAAGGGCGGCTGTCGTATCCGTGGAGAAGTAAGGATTTCCGGTTCCGCCTGCAAAAATCACGACGCGCTTTTTCTCCAGATGCCGAATTGCTCTTCTGCGTATATACGGTTCAGCAACCTGGCGCATTTCGATGGAAGTTTGAACCCTTGTCGGGATCCCCATATTTTCCAGGCTGTCCTGCAGTGCAAGGGAGTTCATAACTGTGGCAAGCATGCCCATGTAGTCAGCCGTAGCCCGGTCCATACCCATTTCGCTGCCGACTTTTCCCCGCCAGATATTTCCGCCGCCGACAACAACGGCCACCTCAACTCCCAGTTCGGCTACTTCTTTAATTTGTGCGGCAATAGATTTAATCACAGATGGCTCGATTCCAAAGCCATTTTTTCCACTTAATGCTTCTCCGCTCAGTTTTAATACAATTCTGCGAAAACGAGTCGTTGCCATAGTAACCTCCATATGTAGCAATTGATTTCTTTTGAAAATAGGGAACACGATGTGTCCCCTATTTCATCTGCAGTTGCATCATTATTTTTTGACCTGATTCATGACTTCTTCAGCGAAGTTTTCTTCACGTTTTTCCATGCCTTCTCCTACTTCATAACGAACAAATTCCTTTACTGTAGCACCCCTGGATTCTACGAACTGTTTTACCTTTTGGTCCGGATCTTTTACAAATTCTTGCTCTAACAGGCAGATTTGCTCAAAAAATTTGCCAAGACGGCCTTCAACCATTTTTTCAACAATATGTTCTGGTTTGCCTTCGTTTAATGCCTGCTGTTTCAATACGCTTTTTTCATGGTTGACTTCTTCTTCCGGAACATCGTCACGGGATACATACTTCGGATTTACCGCAGCAATGTGCATGGCCACATCTTTTGCCAGATCTTCATCTGTTGTGTTTTCAAGTACCGTCAGAACCCCAATGCGGCCGCCCATATGAATATATGCGCCAAATGCATCATTGTCGCCTTTTTCCATCACTTTGAATCGGCGCAGAGAAATTTTTTCACCGATCTTGGCAATTGCCGTATTGATGTATTCCTCTAACGTATCTCCATCACCATGAAGCTTTTGCTTTAAAGCTTCTTCTACATTTCCTGGTTTGTGTTTCACAAGGTGGTTGCCTAATTCCTGAAGAAGGTTTTTAAACTGATCGTTTTTCGCAACGAAGTCTGTTTCAGAATTTACTTCCAGAACAACTGCGGTATTTCCGTCCACTACAATGTGTGCAGAACCTTCCGCTGCAATCCGGTCAGCTTTTTTCTGAGCTTTTGCAATTCCTTTTTCGCGCAGGTAGTCAATGGCTTTGTCCATATCCCCGTCACATTCCTGCAGGGCTTTTTTGCAATCCATCATACCTGCACCTGTTTTTTCACGCAGTTCTTTTACCATTTTAGCAGTAACAGCCATTCTAGTTCCTCCTTTTAAAATTTCACCATCATTATACGTAAGCTTTAAAAAAGGTGATAAAAGGCTTTTCCCTCTTATCACCTTAAAAACCTTTCTTACTCTTCTGGAGCTTCTGCTACTTCAGTTGGTTCTTCTTCGGCTTTTTCAACTTCTTCGCTGGCTTCTCCCTGTTTCGCTTCCAGTACAGCATCAGCCATCTTAGCAGTAAGAAGTTTTACGGCACGAATGGCATCATCGTTAGCCGGAATCACATAATCCACTTCATCGGGATCACAGTTAGTATCGACCATGGCGATGACAGGTATATTTAGTTTGCGCGCTTCTGCAACAGCAATACGTTCTTTGCGCGGATCCACGACAAAAATCGCATCAGGTAGATCTTCCATGTCTTTAATCCCGCCAAGAAATTTTTCAAGGCGCTCTTTTTCCTTCATAATTTGGACTACTTCTTTTTTAGGAAGAACATCAAATGTACCGTCTTCCTCCATGCGTTCAATATCTTTCAGACGCTGAATACGCTTTTTGATGGTCTGGAAGTTGGTCAATGTTCCGCCAAGCCAGCGCTGATTCACAAAAAACATGCCAGCACGGGTTGCTTCTTCCTTGATCGTATCCTGAGCCTGTTTTTTCGTACCAACGAAAAGAATATTACCGCCATCAGCAGCCAGATCCTTCACGAACTGGTACGCTTCCTCTACCTTTTTTACGGTTTTTTGCAGATCAATGATATAAATGCCGTTTCTTTCCGTAAAGATGTACTTTTTCATCTTCGGATTCCAGCGGCGTGTCTGATGTCCAAAATGGACACCTGCTTCCAACAATTGCTTCATAGAGATAACTGACATAACTTTATTCCTCCTGTATGGTTTTTTCCTCCGTCTGCTTCATGTTTCACTCAGGGACCCGCCGAAAGGCAAGCACCTCCTGTGAAATCCACAAACGTGTGTATTGACACCAAAAGTTAATATATCATATGGAAAAATTGTAATCAAGAAAAATTCGTGAATCAGGTGTAAAATTTGACAATGAGTTCAATTTCGGTTTTCCCTTTATTTAATTTTTGGGCAATTTCTTCAATACTATACCCCTGATGATACAATTGGAGAGCCATTGATTGATAAGATGGCTGTTCATATTGAACAGGATCCTCCGTGATCAGTTTCTCAGGATCATATCGGGATTCATCTTTGTTTTCTTCAGTCCGTTCATGAGGATGATTCTCGCTTTTCTCCTGTATGCTGGTTTCTGCAGAAATGTTATTGATCTCTTCAAATGAACGTTTGTTCTTTTGTTTTTTATCATTTAACAATTTTATCAGTTTTTCATTTTCATCTTTTAATTCAAGCAAATAGGACTGAAAAAGATCTTCCATTTCCCGAATGGTTTTTTGAAGCTGCCTCTCATCAGCCGATGACACCTGAGTCTGTCTGTATATATAGATCAAAAACATAAAAGTGATCCCGTGAAGCATCAGGCTGAAAATCACTAAAAAGGTATCCATATCATCCCTACTTTTCTTTATCTTGTAAAATCAATATGTTTTCCCAAATATGGATGCGGCATGCCGTGGGAATGCGGTTTACTTTTTTTGGATTGAGGCGATTTTGAAGGAATAGACTGTTTCTTTTCTTCATCTTTTTGAATCAAAGCCTGTTCTTTCTGATTTGTTTCCGAAATTTTTTTGCGTTTTAATTCCTCCTGCATCAGCTGTGTCTGAGCCAGCATATCCTGAACATTCTGGCCCTTCTGCTGCATTTGTTCCTGCATTTTTCCGGCATCCTGTGTTCTTGGAAGTGCAATTTGCATCTCGACGGCTCTCCAGCTCATTCAACATCACTTCCTTAAAAGGAATTATAACACCGTGATTCGGACGTCATTATCCTCAAAACGGACAATCACATGCTGATGGGTTTTGTGTATGGTTTTATGATATTTGCCATGAATAATTTCAACATTGGGGTATAAAATTCCTTGTACTACAATTTTATGATTTCTATTTGATTCCACTTCTTCCTTCATCTGTTCCAGGTCATCCTCAACATCCAGCAGCTCGGATCTGACCGTTTCCAGTGAATGCCGCTGACGGATCAATAAAAGTTTTTCCTTTTCATTTAAGGATGAAACGGCTTCTTTTTGTTTAAGTCTTTCTCCTAAAATTGTAAGCTTCTTAATGGATTCTTTCAACTCTTCACGTTTTTGTTCCAGTTCACTTAGCCTGGTCTGGACCTTTTTGTTACTCCCGATAAATAACTGGGTTTTTGTGCTCAGGCGGTTTCCGATATCTTTTGCCTCGATTTGCTTGCCTGCTGAGAGAGACCCGCCAATAATATTCCCTTTCTGGCAAAAAATGCTGTCTTTTGCAATACATTCACTATGAATGATGGAATTTTCGACAAAAATATCTCTGCCTGCCTCGATATTTCCCTGGTTAATATACCCGGCATGTACATCTAGTCCCGCTTTGACGTGCCCTTTTTTTAATCCGGCAACACCTTCACTTATAAAAATGGACCCTCCAGCTTTCAATGTCGCCGCTTCCACTAATCCAAAAATTCGGATATCCCCTTTTGCTTGAATCGTAAAACCGGTTGGAACATTTCCGCGAATGACGATCGAACCGATGAAATCGAGATTCCCTGTCTTCATATCTAAATCACCGTTTACTTCGTAGACGGGTACAACCGAAATCATGTTCCCCCTAAGATGAACCTGACCGTCAGTGGTAGCGTATACCGCGTTGTCATTTGAGTTTAGCTCCGTATTTTTTCCGGGACGCAAAAGTGGAATCTTTCCTTTTTTAGGCAATAGTGTTTTCCCAAATATATTTTTACCCGCCATCCCTTCTTGAGGCGGTACAATGGTGGCTAGTTTTTCTCCCTTTTTTGTGGAAGGAATTTTCATTATTTCTCTGAAATTGATCTGATCTTTGTCCGATTGATCAGCCAGAGCGGACGTATTCAAATCTTTTTCATAAATAATTTTCCCGTCTTTCCCGTCTACAGGCGGCAGCCCCCGGGCAATAGTTACCGGAAAATCACTTTTTTTCAGCCCGTTTGCGATATTTTCTGCCATTTCTTCGTCAATGCCATAAACAATCTTGTTTTTCGATAGTTCTTTGATGAGATCTTCTTTTGTGAAAGAAAGCTGATCATAATTTCCCTTCACCAGATGCAGTTTGGCTTCCATATAATCAGAACGGATTTCAATTTCAAAAAATTCATTAAAATTCTGAATGTGGGTCAATTTCGTCACCTCACAGACGTTGAATCAACTCGTTAAAAGTTGGCTAAAATTTTCCTTAATTTAAATATAGCACGGCTATGTATTTGTGATATTCGGGAAGTAGACAAATTCATGACATTTCCGATTTCAGTCAGGGTTAACTCCTCTTTATAGAACAAACTCACAACCATTTGCTCTTTTTCATTTAATGTTTGAATCGCCTTGGATAACTCTTTAATAGTTTCCTGTTTCACCAGGTAATCCTCTGGCATAGCGGCTTTTTCATCAGAAATGGTATAGCCTAGCCCTTCTGATTTTTGGTCATCCTGGTCGTCATTTTTTTCTTCAATAGATAAAACATTGGCAAACAATGAATCTTTCATAATCTCTTCCACTTCTTTTTCATCCATGTCTGCCTCACTTGCTATTTCTCTGGCACTGGGCGTCCGGTTCAATTTCTGTTCTAGATTTTCTGCAATGGCTTCTATTTTCTTCGTTTTGTCCCGTATGGAACGTGGCAGCCAGTCCTCTTTTCTTAAACCGTCCATAATGGCACCGCGAATCCGGAATGATGCATATGTGTCAAATTTTAAATCTCTGTCTAAGTCGAACTTTTCAATCGCATCCACCAGTCCCATAAAACCGAGGGACGTGATCTCCTGTTTATTCACATTATTCGGGAGATGTGCGGATATCCGCTGAACATGGTACTGCACAAGGGGCATGTAATGCTTGACCAGTTCATTTCCGGCTTCCTGATCCCTTGTTCTTTTCCATTTCAGCCACAAATTCTGTAATTGAGGAGCAGAATCTTTCAATCTTCATACCTCCTCGGATGAGGTTCAAAAATTATTCTGTATGTTTATCATGGTTCATGAAATTGCGCAGTGCCTGAGCTGTGCGTTCGGCATCCTGTTCGGAAAATTGTTCCTGGCTTTCAGCTTCACTGTTGTCAGAACGATTTCCGGTTTCCCCTGTCTCCGATACCTCTTCATTCTGTCCGGGATCGTTTTCATTCAGCATTTCAGATGATTGGGTCGGCTGCTTGCCGGAAATATAACCCAAGCCCCAGCGTACGACATACGTCACAAAAAAAACAATAACCATGATTAAGCCGCTTCGAAAAAATGAAGTCGTGAGTGAATTAACCTGAATTGAAAGAAAAAACACATATATTCCTGTTATTATTGCTGCAATCACATTCCAAATCATTGTTCCTGCCATGATCAAATATCCTTTACTCCTAAATTTACTGTTCGAATGTTTAACATCCCACTCTCCGGATTAAATTCAATCGTACGCCCGTTTCTTCCCCCTACATCTTCGGCTACAATTGGAATACGAAATCTTTCCAGCTGTTTTTTGACTGCTTCCACATTTCTTGGCCCAATCCTCATCATATCCCCTCCGCTTGAAAACTGGAACATCTGAGCTCCGCCCGCCATTTTCGCCTTCAAGGCATATTTTTTGGCACCTTCCTCAATCAGGATATCCAGAAGTTCCTTTATGGCAGTGTCTGCATATTTTGCCTTATTCAGAGCATTTCCTTTGGCCAGGGATGAATCTGGGAGCATGACGTGTGCCAGTCCTGCAAGGTGTTGATTTAAATCATAGATCACAACACCTACACAGGACCCTAAACCAGATGTTCTGATTACTCCCGGAGCTCTTACAATATTTAAATCAGCAATTCCTACTTTCACAACTTCCTTCAGTTTATTCATCTACATTGACTCCTAATGCTTGAAAGATCTTTTCAAATGAATCCGGATCAGGCAGTAGAAAAAAGTGTCCTCTAATTTTCCCTCTGTCACTGTTTTCTTCTTCAAGAATCGTATCGATTACGATAACATGATCAGATACCTGTGATAGTTCAATAAGTCCCATTGTCAGGATAGCCCCGGCCATATCAATCGAGGCAGATGGCACGGATGGCTGTAAGTTTAATCTGGTGAAATCCGATAAGGCTGACAAATAGGAACCAGATAAAATATTTCCCATTTCCAGAAATGCGGAGATTCCCATTTCTGAATATGGGGGCTCTTCAAAAGTAATGGTAGAGTCCCCGGTCATCAGTTGGACAAAATAGGATACCTGTTCAGGGGGAAGCACAAAAAACATGTTCCCAGGAGCTTCCCCTTCAATCCGAATGTAAACAGCTGCTACAACATGATCGCTTCCTCCGGCAAGTTCAACCATTTCATCATAAGTAGCAACCTGAACAGTAGGAATTTCCAGGTTTATTGTCCGATTTAATAACTGAGACAAAGCGGTAGCTGCGTTTCCGGCACCTATATTTCCCACTTCCTTCAGGATATCGAGATGAACCTGACTCAGTCTTTCAACAAAAGACATTTATGATGTTCCTTCCACAGTTTGAATTTGTTTTAATTCATCTTTTGACAGCACTTTATCCAGATTGAGAAGAATCAGCAAACGTTTATCCAGCTTCGCCACCCCATGAATGTAATCCGCTTCAACAGAACCGACTACCTCTGGAGGAGGTTCAATGGTGCTTTCAGGAATATCAATAACATCATTGGCACTGTCTACAATCATACCGACTTCTTTATCCGCAATATTTACGATGATGATCCTTGTACTTTCTGTATATTCCGTTATTTCTAGATCAAAACGTTCTCTTAAATCGATAATTGGAGTGACGACCCCCCTTAGATTGATCACCCCTTTGACAAACTCTGGTGTTCCTGGAACCCTTGTAATATTTTGCATACGCTCAATTGAACCTACATATTTGACAGGTACACCATATTCCTCTTCTTTTAACTGAAAGACAATCACTTTCATAAATTCTTCTGACATGTAAATTCCTCCTAATCTTATCATCATTTAATTAAAGCATTGGTATCAACAATTAACGCGACTTCCCCGTTTCCAAGTATCGTCGCTCCCGAGATGGCGAATACATTTGTTAAGTAATTGCCGAGGGATTTTAGAACGATTTCCTGCTGTCCAATAAATGAATCAACCACCATACCGGCCATCTTATCACCTTTGCGGACGATGACGATTGAATATAAATCGTCTTTTTCATCCTGCTCAACAGGCACTTCAAACACTTCTTTCAAATGTACGAGAGGAACCACTTTTCCTCTGAAATCAATGACCTCTTTGTTATGGGCATGCATGATATCTTCTTTTTTCACAATGGCCGTCTCAATGATGGATGAAAGAGGGATTGCATATCTTTCATCTGCCACATCCACCAGCATGACTGATATAATCGATAGAGTCAGTGGAAGCTGGATCGAAAACAGGGATCCTTCATCTGGCCTGGAGTCAATGGTAATGGAACCACCCAGGGACTCAATCGTATTTTTGACTACATCAAGGCCGACGCCCCGTCCTGAAACATCTGATATTTTGTCAGCAGTTGAAAATCCGCTGGCCATGATTAATTCGTAGATTTGTTGATCAGTCATGCTCTGACTTTGTTCAGCGGTGATTACTCCATTTTGAATGGCTTTGTGGATGACTTTTTCTTTATTAATGCCCTGACCGTCATCCTCAATCTCAACATATACGTGATTTCCGCTGTGGTAAGCCTTAAGTTTTAACGTCCCCTGCTCAGGCTTCCCTTTTTTCGCCCGTTCCTCAGGGGTTTCAATTCCATGGTCCAGTGCGTTTCGAATCAGGTGGACGAGTGGATCACCTATTTCGTCAATGACCGTGCGATCCAGTTCAGTTTCCTGACCGGTAATCTGAAAGTCGACTTTTTTGTTTAAGTCGCGGGCAAGTTGCCTGACCATACGCGGGAAACGGTTAAACACTTGTTCAATCGGAACCATGCGCATCGTCAGAATAATATTTTGGAGATCACTTGAAATACGGGACATACGTTCAACCGTTTCTTTCAAATCGTTATGATTCAGCTCATAAGATATCTGTTCAAGTCGTCCCCGGTCAATGACAAGTTCCTCAAATAAATTCATGAGTACATCCAGGCGATCAATGTTCACTCTGATGGTTTTACTCACAGATTTCTTCTTCGCATCTTTTTGTGTTTTCGGCGATTTTGTATTTGTTTGTGGATGGTCTCCTGTTTCTTCCTTTTTCATCTGTGCTTTTTGTTCTGCACTCTTCTCTTGTTTTTTCGATTCCATGTACTGATTGACATTAAACGCATTTACTTCTACACGTTCAATTTCTGAAACTTTCATGATGCGCTTGTACACATCGTCCCTTGACTCTTTTGTTACAAGAAGGACATCAAAATCATAATCAAACTTTTCTTCTTCCAGATCTTCTACAGAAGGAATCGACTTGATCACTTCACCTACCTGTTCAAGGATTTCAAACACCATGTATACCCTGGCAGCCTTTAATAAACAGTCTTCCCTGAGTTCCACATGAATGTGAAAATTGTTAAAATGTCTTTCTCTGGACTCCTGAAGGACGGTTAATTCAAACTCATCTAAATTGTTAAAGGGCAAATCCGTTCCCAATTCTGCTTCCAGAATCTGCTCACTGGAAGCAGCCACTTCCGCCTGATTTTCCTCTTGTGGCACTTCTCCTTTTTCAATTTGCAGCAGCTTTTCCACAATATTCTTAACGTCTTTTTTTCCGTCTCCGCCTTCAGCGATATCAAATATAATTTCCTCAAGATATTCCACGGCTTCAAAAACAATATCAAGCATATTCGAATCAACCTGTATCTTTTCATTGCGTACAGCATCCAGAACGTTTTCCATTTTATGGGTCAAATTGGCCAGATCTTCAAAGCCCATTGTAGCTGACATACCCTTCAGTGTATGAGCAGAACGAAAAATTTCCTGTACTATGGATAATTCAGCAGGGTTTTTTTCCAGTTCAAGCAGCTGGTCATTCATCGCCTGCAAATGTTCCTTGCTTTCGTCAATAAACACTTCAAGATATTGATTATTTTCCATATTCATTCCCCCTAATTTTCCATTGCCTTAAGGATAGATTGACTGATGTCCTGTATAGGTGAAACTTGATTGACAAGTCCAGTTTGAATCGCTGACTTTGGCATTCCAAATACAACAGAAGTTTCACTTGCCTCAGCGATAGCGATCGTGCCGGGGTCCTCTTGCTTAACGACCTGCATTCCATGTGTACCATCAGAACCCATTCCAGTAAGGACAACGAGAATTTTTTTGTAGCCATGTAATGTGCTGATAGATTCAAATAACGCATCAACCGATGGCCTATGTCCTCTTATTGGCTGATCTTTGGTGATATTTGCTGCTAAAGACATCCCGATTTTTTTCACCTTCATGTGGAAATCCCCAGGTGCTATGTATGCCGTTCCCTTTTGCAGTAGTTCTCCGTGTTCTGCTTCTTTTATGGTAATTGCAGAAAGCTTGTCCAGACGTTCAGCAAGTGATTTTGTGAATTTTGGAGGCATGTGCTGAACGATTACAAGAGGGGCTGGAAAATCGGCTGGCAACTGGGTTAAAACCTGTTGCAACGCCCTGGGCCCCCCTGTTGAAACCCCAATGGCAACAATCGTTTTCCTATTCTCTTTATTGGCTTTAGTCTGGACTGTCAGCGGTAAAGGGGAGGGGGGTTCGGTTAGTTCATTTCCTTTGCTCATTGATGCTATATTGGCCGAAGCAGCTTCCCTCACCTTGCGAACAATCGATTCCTTGATTTTCTCTATATCTAACGAAATGGGGCCAGATGGTTTTTGAATAAAATCCACTGCACCGAATTGCAGAGCCTTTAATGTAGTCTCTGCTCCCTCCTGTGTAAGACTCGAAAGCATAACGACGGGTAATGGATTCCGGTCCATGATATTTTTGAGAGCCGTTAATCCATCCATAATCGGCATTTCGATATCCAGTGTGATCACATCAGGTGATAATTTTTCCATTTTATCTATGCCATCTTTTCCATTTCGGGCTGTTCCGATCACTTCAATAAATGGGTCGCTGTTTAATATATCGGATATCATCTTGCGCATAAAAGCAGAGTCATCTACAACGAGTACTTTAATTCTGTTCACTGTTAATCTACCTTTCTAGTAAAGACCGCCTTCAGTCTGCTGATAAAACCAAATGGTGCTGTTTTTTCATGTGTAGATCCTCCTGTATAATGTGACACAACTTCCAGAAGAGACTGGCTGACATGGCTTCTGCCGTTATATAAAATAAATGGTGTCTGTCTCTGGACTGCCTGTACAACATGTTTATCATCGGGCAAAATCCCTAATAAATCGATTTTTTTATTCAGAAATTGCTCTACGGCCAGGGCCAGGCGCTCGTAAGCCTGTTCACCGTCTCTGGTTGATGTTGCCCGGTTGACCATGATATGCATAGGAAGATCGTGTCTTCTGGAACAAATAAACTTAATGACTGAATAGGCATCCATAATCGAAGTCGGTTCTGTTGTTGTGATTACAAAACATTCATGTGCTGCAAGAACAAAATTCAAGTGAGTCGTACTCATCCCTGCTCCCATATCAAAAATAATATAATCGTATTCAAACATCAGATTTTGCAGCTGCTGCAGAAAAATTGCAAATGCCGATTTTTCCATATTGAAAAATTCGGTTAACCCGCTTCCAGCAGCCACATAGGACAGGGACTCAGGCCCTTTTTCAATGACATCCTGAATGGTCAATGATTCCTCAAACATATGAACAATTGTTTTTTTAGGCGTCAGCCCTAAGAGGATATCGATGTTTCCCATTCCAATATCAAGATCGAAAAGGAGCACTTTCTTTTTTTTCTGTGACAGGCTGATGGCAAAATTCAGGGCAAAATTTGATTTTCCAACCCCTCCTTTTCCGCTGACTACAGCAATCGTTCTGGCTTCTTTCTGGTTTTGTAGGCGGCTGATCATATTTCGTAGTTTTTGTGCCTGATCATTCATTGTCAAGCTCACCAACCAGAGTAGAGACGAAATTTTCTTGATTTGCCTCTATTATATCATCGGGTACATCCTGGCCATTTGTTAGATAAGCAACGCCTACTTGTTTGTCGGTGATCAGGTTAAACATAACCCCATACTGGGATGTTTCATCAATTTTGGTAAATATGATTTTATGTATGGGCAGGTCAGAAAATTGGTTAAAGATTTTTTCAAGGTCTCTGGATTTTGAAGTAACGGAAAGTACGATGTGAATTTCATCGTCTGGCTGAAACTGGTTGATTTCTTTCACTTGCTGTATATACTTCGGATCCAGGTAGTTTCTTCCTGCCGTATCGACTAAAATCAAATCATAATGTCGAAACTGATTTCGGGCCTTTTCAAAATCCTTTCGGTTATAGGCTACTTCAATTGGAACGTTTAAAATTTTTGCATATGTTTTTAATTGCTCCACCGCTGCAATTCGATACGTATCGGTTGTGATCAGGGCAACCTGTTTTTTATCCTTTAACACGGCTTCTGCAGCAATTTTGGCAATGGTGGTTGTTTTCCCAACACCTGTCGGACCCAGTAGGTGGATCACCTTTTTATTAGTTGTTCTGCCAAAAGGAAGGGGAGCAACGTATTCCATCAGTTCGTCATGCAGCCATTCTTTTAACCTTTTTTTATCGATTGCTTTTCCATTTGCATAATATTTTTCAACGAGATTGCCTGCGATCTTTGCTGCTTTTTCTTTTTGCACTTCCTGATCGATTAAATAATGATAGACATTCCGGATTGGGGCCGGATATAGATCTTCACTATATCCTTTCTTTTCATTCAAAAATTGTTTCAGTTCCTTTATTTCTTTCAAAATTTGCCCTTCCATTCCGCTTTCATCTTTTCGACCAGTACCTGTCCTGTATCTTGTAGGAGGGTTGGTTTCAAATGCCGCTATATTTCTGCTTGAAGCCGGCTTTCTGTCCTTGAGGGGTGAGGGGTCAGTTGCGGCAATGACTTCTATATTCTTTTTTCGAAAAATGCCTAAAAAGCCTCTTTTATGTACCACTCTGGAATTTAAAATCACCGCATTCTTTCCCATTTCTTTTCTTACCTGTTTCATTGCATCGGGCATCGTTGAAGCTGTAAATTTTTTTACTTTCATGCTACATTCACCACCCCTATACTTTGCACTTCAAGTTCTGGTTCCAGTTCATTGTAGGACAGAACAACTACCTGCGGGAAAAAACGCTCAATCAAGTGTTTGAAATACATCCGAATCGTCGGCGAACAAAGAATGATCGGCGTTTCTTCCTTCATGGAAATGGCCTCCACTTGCTGATGAACAGCCTGGATGATTTTCTGCTGGGTATCAGGATCCAGGGATAAATAGCTTCCATGTTCAGTCTGCTGAACGTGATCGGCTATCATTTTTTCCACTTGACTCGAAACCGTTATCACTTTTAACTGGTTTTGGCCATCGGCATACTGTTTCGAGATCTGTGAAGAAAGTGACTGACGCACGTATTCGGTTAAAAGATCGGTATCGGTCGTCAGTTTGCCATAGTCTGCCAGGGTCTCAAAAATGACCGGAAGATTTCGAATCGATACTTGTTCTTTCAATAATTTCCCGAGCACTTTTTGAATATCTCCTACAGAGAGGGGCTCTGGTGTGACTTCCTCTACCAGAATCGGATAACTTTCCTTCAGATGATCGATAAGTTGTTTCGTTTCCTGACGTCCCAGCAACTCATGGGCATGTTTTTTAATCATTTCCGTGATATGGGTTGATACTACAGAAGGCGGATCAACCACTGTATATCCGGACATTTCCGCTTCATCTTTTTGATCTTCACTAACCCACTTTGCAGGTAGACCGAAAGCGGGTTCTTCCGTATCGATTCCTTCAATGAGATCCTCTTCAATCCCGGGACCCATCACTAAAAGATGATCCATGTAAAGCTCGCCTCTTGCGACCTCATTTCCTTTAATTTTTAAACGATACTCATTCGGATTTAACTGTATATTGTCCCGAATACGAACCACAGGTACTACCACGCCCAATTCAAGGGCAAGCTGTCTTCTGATCATTACGATCCTGTCCAGCAAATCCCCGCCCTGACTCGTATCTGCGAGAGGGATAAGAGCATATCCAAATTCAAACTCAATCGGATCCATATCGATAAGCTGAACCACATTCTCTGGTGTGTTCATATCTCTTGTTTCCGGTTCTTCTTGCTGTTCCAGAGAAAGCTCTTCCTGCTTTTCCATCGCTCGATTCAGCCAGAATCCGCCGGCAGCAAGGACAGACGAAATCATCAGGGTCAGCCCAAAGTTAATAGGGGTTAATCCAAGGAGAAAGATGGTTCCGGCTGCAATGTATAGTAGTTTAGGATAACGGAGTAGCTGTCTTGTAACATCCTGTCCAAGGCTACCATCTGAAGCAGCCCGTGTGACAACTATTCCCGTTGCCGTGGAAATCAGAAGTGCAGGAATTTGGGAAACAAGTCCATCTCCAACCGTCAGGCGCATATATGTATCAACAGCTTCGCCAAAGGACATGCCTAACTGAATGGTACCAATGATTAATCCAAATAAAATATTTACAAGTACGATAATAATCCCGGCAATGGCATCCCCTTTGACAAATTTGCTGGCACCATCCATGGCTCCATAAAAATCTGCTTCCTGTTCAATTTTCTCTCTGCGCTTTTTTGCGTCCTGTTCAGATATTAATCCCGCATTCAAATCTGCATCTATGCTCATCTGTTTACCAGGCATAGCATCCAGGGTAAAGCGTGCTGCAACTTCAGAAACCCGTTCTGCTCCTTTCGTGATGACAACGAACTGTATAATCACAAGAATTAAAAAGATCACAAACCCGACAAGAGGACTGCTCCCAATGACAAAACTTCCAAAGGTGTCAATTACGTTACCTGCATCTGCTTCAGATAAGATTGATCTGGTCGTCGAAACATTTAAACCGAGTCTAAACAGTGTAAGCAGCAATAAGAGGGAAGGGAAAATGGAAAAATCCAGCGCCTCTTTTGTATTCATAGATACCAAAATGACGATTAGAGCCAGTGTAATATTGATCAGTATCAAAATACTCAACAGCCATCCCGGCAAAGGAATAACAAGCATGATAATGATTAAAATGACTCCAAACAATACCGATAAATCTCTTGCTGCCATTTAAACACATCTCCCTCTATTGCGTAACATTTCGATTCTCCATTCGGTAGACATAGGCAAGGACTTCAGCCACAGCCTGATAAAACTGTTCATGAATTTCTTCGCCTATTTCCACATCCTGATACAATGACCTGGCAAGCTGACGGTTTTCAATGATGGCTACATCATGGGCTTTTGCAATTTGCCGAATTTTTAATGCAAGATAGTCGACACCCTTGGCAACAACATAAGGTGCATCAGACAGTTCTTCATCATATTTGATGGCAACCGCATAATGAGTGGGGTTGGTAATTACAACATCTGCTTCGGGAATTTCACTCATCATGCGCCTCATTGCCATTTGTCTCTGTCTTTCTTTTATTTTCGACTTAATTTGCGGATCCCCTTCAATATTTTTATGTTCATCCTTGATATCCTGTTTAGACATTCGGATGTTTTTTTCATAATCGTAGCGCTGATATGCGTAATCCAGAACGGATAACACTAGAAGAGCCAATGAAGCTGCAATTCCCATCGCGAGTGTTGTTTCCCCAAAAAACCGAATAGACTGATCGGCACTTTTAAGTGCCAGCATCATCATGTCATCCTTGCTGATCCAGAGGATAAAAAAGGTAACAAAACCGATAATCGTTATTTTCAGCAGTGATTTGACAAGTTCAACAAGTGCCCTCAGAGAAAAGATCCGCTTTGCTCCTTTGATTGGGTCAATTTTTTTTAGATCAAATTTTAGCGGTTCAGTCGTAAACAAAAATCCGATTTGTAATACATTTGCCCCGGCTGCCGCTGCCATCGCAACAACCATAATGGGGGCCAGAACCTTCATGGTTTCTCCAGTTGCCTCAATTAAAATATCCTGTAAAACGGGAAATGTAACGTCCCGGTGGATATATTCAGTAAAACTGGTAACATAAAGCCCGGTAAAAGCATTTTTTAAAAACTCTCCCATAAAAATGAGAAGGATAAAAACCATTAACAATAAGATAGCTGTATTCACATCCTGGCTCTTTGCTACCTGTCCTTTTTTTCTGCTGTCCCGACGCTTTTTTGGTGTAGCCTTTTCCGTTTTTTCCTGGGCGAAAAATTGTAAGTCCAGGGTTAGAAGCTTCATGTGTTAAGCGCCCCCAATAATATTCATCAGATCCCTCATCGCAATCAATAACGTTTCAAAAAGGTTTCGAATAGCAGTGAAATAAATCCCCATAAATAAAAGGATGACGATAAAACTGACTAAAATTTTCAAAGGCAGTCCTACTACAAATACGTTCAGCTGCGGAACAGTTCGGGCAATAATTCCAAGAGCCACATCTACTAAAAAGAGTGTGCCTACAATGGGAACAGCCATCTGGAAAGCTACTACGAACATATGGTTAAATGTTTTGATCAAAAATGCTGGAATGGATGACTGTTCAAAAGGTATAAATTGATCAAGAGCAATATACTGATAACTGTAGAACACTCCGTCTAAAAGCAGATGATGGGCATCAACACTAATTAAAAACAGGATGACGATTGTATAATAATATTGACCAATTAGTGGGCTCTGTGCCCCTGTCTGGGGATCAATGACATTGGCAATGGCAAAACCCATCTGAAAATCGATAAAACCGCCTGCGATTTGTACAGCAGATAATATGAGATAGGCAATAAATCCAATAAATAAACCTACGAGAATTTCCTTTAACAGCAGAAGAAGATAGTTTCCGTCAATGACCAAAATCGGAATGTCAACGGTATAAAACATAATCCAGGCTAAAAACAGACCAAGGGCGATTTTGTGCCTTGTCGGGATATTCCGATACGAAAAAATTGGGAGCATCACAAAAAATGATGTGACCCGTGCAAAAATCAGCAAAAAACCCGGTAATCTGGCAAGATCAAGTAAATCCGTCATCTTGTCTATCCTATAACATTTGGAATGTTATGGAAAATCTTTAACGTAAAGTCAACCATTCGAACAAGCATCCACGGGCCAAAAAAAACAACTCCGACAAATACTGCAATAATTTTTGGGATAAAGGCCAGGGTTTGTTCCTGGATCTGGGTGGTTGCCTGGAATATAGAAACTAACAATCCAACTGCCAGAGCCAGGATTAATAATGGTCCAGTGATTAATAGCGTTACATATACACCCTGTTCTGCCAGTGAAATCACAAACTCACTTGTCACATTTAGCGCTCCCCTCTATGATTAAAAGCTTTCTAGTAAGGAATGGGTAATTAAATACCAGCCATCCACCAAGACAAACAGCAATATTTTAAACGGCAGTGAGATCATGACAGGAGGCAACATCATCATCCCCATGGACATAAGTACACTGGCTACAGCCATATCAATCACTAGAAATGGGACAAAAATCATAAATCCCATTTGAAAAGCTGTTTTCAACTCGCTGATGGCAAAAGCTGGAACAAGGGTTGTTAAAGGAATTTCAGCAATAGATTCCGGCCTCTCCATCTGGGCATAATCCATAAAAAGTGCTAAATCTTTTTGTCGGGTATGTTTGGCCATAAATTCCTTCATCGGCAGACTTGCACGGTCATAAGCTTCATCAAGGGTTATTTCATCAGTAAACAAAGGCTGTAAAGCTTCCTCGTTAATTTCATGAAAAGTTGGCGCCATGATAAAAAACGTTAAAAATAATGCTAAACCGATTAAAACTTGATTGGGTGGCATTTGCTGAGTCGCCAGGGATGTTCTAACAAAGGATAACACGATTACGATCCGTGCAAAGCTGGTCATTAAAATCAAAATACTGGGTGCCAGTGCCAAAACGGTCAATAAAAGCAATAATTTAATCGATGTGGCTAACGTATTCGGATCCGTTTCTGAAAATAACCCAACAAAATCACCCATATTAATCCTCTTTTCTGCTGTGGTAACGATCAATCACTTTCTCCCGCTCTTTTTTCATCGTCGTTAGTTCATGTTGAAAAAGTTTTTTGAACTGAGTCGTTGTGTCGTTTTCTACTTTATTCTTTTTATTCCACTTCCGGAAAAAGGATTGAAAGGTTTGATTGATTGATAGATTCGTTTGCTGATCATTCAAAAGGTCATGAATGGTTTCCTCATCAGAAATTTCTTTTAACAATGTGATATTGTCCCCTACACCCAGTGCATAAATGTTCTTGCCGATTCTGACAATCTGCACGGACTTGTTATTTCCAAGGGATATTCCACCCAGGTTTTCCAGTGTTCTGACTTGCTGATACATTTTTGTCCTTTTTTGCAAAAACTTTAACAAGAAATAAATCAACGCCAGAACAAGGACAAGAGCCAGAACCATTTTGATGATGTCAAATGTCAGGGACTGTTCACCTGTAGCTAATGATGTGTCTGTTTCCGATGTATCACCGGAATCTTGTTCCGAATTTACAAATGAACGGTCTTCTTCAAACATATCACTAACCCTGGCGTTTCCCGAAGTATCTGCATAGACTGGAGAAACAAGATCAAAAGTTAAAAGAAACACCAGGACATAACTGAAAAAACGTTTCATACATTTTCCCGCCTTATGCGTGGATGACTATGATCCTGTTTAGTCCATCGCTTTTTTTACTGCTTCCATGACACGATCCGCCTGAAAAGGTTTGACGATAAAGTCTTTTGCACCGGCCTGTATGGCGTCGATCACCATGGCCTGCTGTCCCATGGCTGAACACATGATTACTTTAGCCTGAGGATTCATTTCACGGATTTCTTTCAGCGCCGTAATTCCATCCTTCTCCGGCATGGTGATATCCATTGTCACAAGGTCCGGTGACAATTCTTCATATTTGGCAATAGCTTCATTTCCATCCTGCGCTTCTCCGACAACTTCAAATCCGTTTTTTTCTAAAATGTCTTTAATCATCATGCGCATAAATGCAGCATCGTCCACAATTAATACGGTTTTTGACATGATTAAGCCCTCCTATAATGGTTTTGCTATTGTTTATCTTAATTTTTTCAGACGATCGGACTGACTTAAAATATCCGTAAGTCGTACGCCAAAGTTTTCGTCTATGACAACGACTTCTCCTTTTGCAATCAATTTATCGTTCACATGGATATCTACCGGTTCCCCTGCTAATTTATCCAGTTCAATAATGGATCCGGAGGTCAGTTCTAATATTTCCTTGATGGTCTTTTTCGTGCGTCCAAGTTCGACAGATACCTTTAAAGGAATGTCTAGAAGCATATTTAAATTATGCTGATCCACGGATATCTCTGTCTGGTTAGATGATAAATCGGCAAATGCCGCCGGCTGAACCGCCACATCCTGTCTCACCGTATTCCCTCCCAGATGTTTTGGTTCTTTTGCTGGTGCTGTGGTATTGGCTGTAGTTCCTCCTGTGTTTTGTTGGGCCTGAACTGCTGCAGGCTCCTTTTCCGTTTCTCCCTCATGCTGTTCTGTGTTGGTTTGTTGATCAGCATCGGCACTCATCAGTTGATGAACAAGTGCTTTTGCAAAGTCAAGGGGCAGCAGCTGCATAATATTCGAATCAATCAGAGATCCTACCTTCAATTGAAAGGACACTTTTACAAGAACTTCTTCATCGGGGATCGTTTCTACCCCTTCACCCGTATTCAAATCAAGCATATTGATGGTTGGGGGTGAAATATCAACCTTTTTATTAAAAACCGTAGACATGCTCGTTGCCGCAGATCCCATCATTTGATTCATGGCTTCCTGAACAGCACTTAAGTGAATTTCATTTAACTCCTCTTCAGGGGAAGTTCCGTCACCCCCAAGCATTAAATCAGCGATGATAGCTGCGTCACTCTTTTTAATCACTAACAGATTAACCCCGGAAAGTCCTTCGGTATATTCCACCTGAATGGATACATGGGGAAGAGGGAACTCCTCATCCAGCTCTTGATTTTCCACGATGGAAACTCTGGGGGTCGTAATTTCAACTTTTTGATTCAATAAAGTAGAAAGGGCAGTTGCTGAGCTTCCGAATGAAATGTTTCCTACTTCCCCCAGGGCATCTTTTTCAATATCCGACAAGTATTCTTCTTCTGCAGGGGGATGATCTGGTTGTCCATCCTCTTCATTCTGATTGTTGTCTCCACGTAATAGGGCATCAATTTCCTCCTGCGAAAGCATATCGTCATTATGATTCATCTTCTAATTCCCCCCTACTCATTTCTTCAAGAATTTGCACAGCCATCTTATTTTTTGACTTGCCAGGCTGAACATAAAATTTTGGTTCATTATTAACCAATAATTTCAGCGGGTTTTCGATCGATTGGTCTAATTGAATCACGTCATTTTCTGCCAGGTTCAAAAACTCTTCTATCGTAATCGTCGATTCACCTAAGACCGCTTTCACTTCTACTGGTGCAGATTTAAGCCCTTTGGAAATGTTATCAAAGTCTTTCGGGTTTGCTTTTCTCTCTGTATCCTGCATCCAGTAGTGAACCGAAAGCTTGGATATAATCGGCTCCAGAACAATATGAGGGATACAGATATTGATCATCCCGCTCGCTTCCCCAATAGTCGTATTTAATGAAATGACCACAACCGTTTCATTCGGCGATACTAATTGGAGAAATTGAGGGTTCACTTCAAATTCTTCCAGACTGGGTTCGATATCGATAATCGATCCCCATGCTTCCCTCAAACTATCCATGGCCCGTTCAAAAATATTGGACATGATTTTTGTTTCAATTTCCGTGAGATTATCGACTTTGTTGAGACTTGTTCCTGCCCCTCCTAAAACGCGATCAAGCATGGCATAAGCAATATTTGGATTAATTTCAAACAATAAGCGTCCCTCTAAAGGGGCAACGGAAAATACATTTAATATCGTTTTTTTCGGTACTGAACGGATAAATTCTTCGTATGGGATCTGATCGACTGAAGCTACGTTAATGTTGATGTATGTCCTCATTTGACCGGATAAAAATGTAGCCAGAAGTCTTGCAAAATTTTCATGTATTCGAGTGATCCCTCTTATCTGATCTTTTGAAAAACGCAATGCCCGTTTGAAGTCATAGACTTTAACCTTTCTTTCTTTCTCTTCTTTTTTTAACTCATCTGCGTCCATTTCACCGGATGAGATGGCAGAGAGCAGGGCATCGATTTCACTTTGTGATAAAACCTCTTCTGACAAAAGTTTCACCTCCGATGCGGAGCAAGCAGCTGAAATGGATTACTGGATAACTTTTTGAGTCGTATACACATCAGTTACTTTTCCTTCATTCATAAGCTGATTTAATTTCAGTTTAATCGTGTCTTCTAAATTCTCTATTCCTGTTTTAAAATCTTCTTCTTCCATTTGCGACAATTCTTTAATTAAGATATTTTTCAGCTGGA
Organism: Melghiribacillus thermohalophilus; assembly: GCF_004342905.1. GTDB lineage: Bacteria > Bacillota > Bacilli > Bacillales > Alkalibacillaceae > Melghiribacillus > Melghiribacillus thermohalophilus. The sequence continues at coordinate 117,120 of NZ_SMAN01000001.1, forward strand.
AGTCCCTCTTTTGCAATTCTTCTTTAGCATCATCACTGTCTGTTACGATTCGGAACTGCACACGGACAAACCGGTCATCTTTAATGTCTGTCGTGATTTCCTCCGTTTCAAACGAACTTTCGAGAATTTCGTCAATATTCCTGGTTCCGTCTGCATTGGCATCTGATTTTATGTTCAATACGATGACGATTGCAATAATTCCTAAAACAACAAGGGATATTAGTATGGATAACATGATTTTAATCGCTTTCTGGTTCACCTTTTGACCACCCCACTTTGTCACAAATCCCGGCAAGTCCAACTTTTTGATAAAAGGCCGTTACCCTTTCCAGGATTTCTTCTTTGGATTCCTTTACAAAATATTTTTTTCCATTTGTCAATGTAATGGTCGTATCTGGAAGTGTTTGAATCGTTTCTATGTATAAAGCATTCAATACAAACTGTTCATCATTAAGCCTGGTTACTTCGATCATAATCAGATCGGGGCCGGGATCGGCCCCGCTTCCTCCCTTAAATTAGATTATCGTTTGAGATTAACCAGTTCCTGTAAAATCTCATCAGATGTAGTGATGATGCGCGTATTGGCCTGAAATCCTCTCTGGGCAGTAATCATTTCTGTAAATTCTTCAGCAAGGTCTACATTGGACATCTCAAGCGCACCTGCATAGATATTCCCTGCTCCGTTCTGTCCAGGAATCATCAGATCTGCCAGGGCATCAAAATCCGCGATATTTCCGGTGAAATTTCCTGCTCCATCCTCGGCATAAACACCGCTGTTAGCAGTAAGCTTGAATAAATTATTACCGGCTTTCTCCAGACCTCCCGGATTAGAAAACTTCGCAAGCATAATCTGACCGGCAATTTTCAGCTGGCCGTTTGCATCGACAAAATTAACGACTCCGTCAGATGAAATGCTGAAGCTCTGTGCATCGGCCGGAATTTTTATTTTTCCGGTACTGCCTGATAAATCCGTCACATCGTCAACCCCGGTATCAACGTCAGCAGCATCCGGGGCATTCCCGACTAAAAACAGACCGTTTGGATTGACAATATGGCCATCATCATCCAAATAAAAATTTCCGGCGCGTGTAAAACTGATATTATCCTGATTCAGTACGATAGCGCCATCCTGGTTGCTGTCTTCTGCAACTACAAACATCCCGTCACCCTGGATAGCCAGGTCAAGGGGTCTGTTGGTTGTCTGGCGGTTGCCCTGGGTATGAATATTATCTATGCTTCCTGTGGCTACACCAAGGCCGATCTGCATCGGGTTTTTCCCGCCGAGAACGACATTACCGGCACCGTCCTCCTGTGGTGCCTGTGCTCCGGCAACGGTCTGACTCATAATATCCTGAAAGGTCGCCCGTCCCTTTTTAAAGCCAAATGTATTGACATTGGCAATATTATTTGCAACGACATCAAGTTTCGTTTGGAATCCTCTCATTCCAGAAATTCCGGAATACATTGAACGCAACATAAGTTCAATCATCCTTTCCATTATTTTTTTGAGCTGCTTCTGTCGTTCCGCAGCTTCAGGGTCTCCGTCTCGGTCCACCCTATGAATCGTTTAATATAATCGCACCGTTCACATTGGTGAAAATTTGATGGCCGGCTTCCGTCCGGTCCATCGCTGTTATGACTGTGTTATTCTTTGCACTTACCACAAGTGCAGCTTGATTTAGAATCACGATGGAGTCGGTTACGCCTTTTGTTTTCGCTTCCTTCACTTTTTCTTGAATTTGATTCCACGTAGATGCTGAGATTTGAATATTCCGTTCATCCATCCGTTTTTGGGCATGTTTACTGACTTTTAACGTTCCGGCAGCGTGATCCAGATAGGACTGAAACGTTGGCCCGACTGCTTTTTTCCTTTGAATCGGTTTGCCAGGTATGGTTAACGGATGATTTTGTAATTGATGAACTCTGTGATCCATAATCACCACAACTTTCTCTTATGGGGTCTGATCGGTACGGAGGCTAATCTCCGTTACATCTGTTACATCAACCTCATCTCCGCTGTCCAGGACTAGTTTTATACTCCCGTCAGCCATGGAAACACGTTGAACAATCCCTTTCTCCGTTCCATCAGGGTTCCCTTCACTGTCATATGTCTGATAGGTAACCTCTTTCTCGATGAGGTGACTGTATTCAACGACAGAGCGATAGGTCTGAAACTGGTTAAACATTTCCATGGAATTGGAAATGTTCATCAATTGCTCCAGCTGGGAAAAGGTAGCCATCTGAGCAATAAAATCCTTGTCTTCCATAGGATTTAAAGGGTCCTGATTTTCCAGTTGTGCCATCAAAATTTTTAAAAATTCTTCTTTTCCAAGGTTTGAATTTCCACCTGTTTCAACCTGGTTGGAAAGATAAAACGATGGATCAATTCTGGTCATGTTATCACCTGCTCGATTTGACTAAAAATTTCATGAAAGCTGTTTTGTTCTTCAGAGGATTGCTGTTCCTCTCTGTCTGAATCTTGTTGATTATTCTCCCGATCATGATCCTTGCTTTGCTGATCATCTCTAAATGAATAGAGAACCTGCTGGGGTACATGTTCCGACTGTTTTTCGATGACCACCTGATTTGGAGAAAACATATGCCTCAACTGATTCAGGTTTCCTTCCAGCATTTCTTTTACCGCCTGGGAGGTTACGGTCATTTTAACAGCCATTTCCCCTTTGATCTGGGTCAATTGAATCATCATTTCTCCCAGATGAGCAGGTTTTAGTTTGATGGTCATCTGGGTGAGACCATCTCTTTTTAGAAATCTGCTGGACTGTATGATCTGTCGGATTTGATCCATTAGCTGAGTCTGAGACTGGCCCTGAACGTCCGATTTCTGGTTTTGTAAATAAATGGTATACTGTTCCAGCTTTGATATAGGGTTTGAATCGAGCTGTCCAAACATATTGGTTTGTACCGTCTGCGTCTGCTGGTTTGTTTGAACCGTTTGTTTCATCAACCCGGAAGATGCTGTTGCGGTTGTTGATTTGCTACGGATGAAATCTTTCAGGGACAATGGTAGCCCATGTTGGACAGTCTGGCCGTGTTCTCTGCTTGCTCGGTTGTTTAGATTGCTGAATTCCTTATGACCTTTTACTATCGTTTTAAATATATCCTGTAATAGAAGAAGCTGTGATTTTTGCTGCTGCACTGTTTTACTGGACTGATCCTGATTATACACCTGTTCTATTTTCACAAGGAGCCTCTCGAGACCAGCCAGGATGTTTTCTGCTTTTGCCATCAGTTTAGGATCCTGTTCCGCAGCCTGTGACAGATCCTGAACGAAACGATCTCCGTACAACTGATCCCAGTTTGTCCTGCCGAGCTGTACCTCAAGCTCGTCATTCATCTGTATTTGATGCATTGCATGAATAAAGCTCATCAGATCGGGAAAGTTTTCTCCTCGCGCAACACGATTCAACAGCTGGTCTGCGCTGAGATCCATTTGGTCCTGTACGATAAATCCGTCTGCCAGTTCCTCCAGCAATGATTCGAGTTCACCTAACAGCGTGTGTAATTGTTCACTGTTCCCCTGTTCCGCTGCCTGTTTCAAGTGAAGAAGGAGCTGGGTCAATTGTTCCATTTCCTGTTGATGGAATGTCCCTTCTGGCATTTTTTCAACAGAGCCTGTCTGTTCGAATTGCTGGCTTACCTGCATCAGGGTCTGTGTGAAGTCTGATTCATGTTTGCTATTTCCGTGAAAGCTGCTGTGATTCATCCCCCTCATGACAGAAGCTGCAGCTGCCTGAAACATAGCTGCGTTGATCGTGCCATTCATCTTTTTTCACCTCCTTTCAAAGGGAATAAAATTGCCGCTACTCACCAGGATTGATAAAATTCTGTGTTAGTTCGGCTGCTTTTTCCGGGTCCATAGCTGCAAGAACGGCTCCTCGCTGTTCTGCTGGCAATTTTTCCAGAATGAGCAGGGCTGATTCATCAGTTAAATTTTCTATGATCTGTGCAGCCTGTTCTGCTTTAATTTGTGAAAAGGATTCTGTTACATTGCTAATCAGTTCATCTCTTTCCTGCTGTGATTGTTCGTTTTGTTCGAGCTGATTTTGCAATTGCTGAATTTGTTCATTTAACTCCTGAATTTCTTCATCTTTTGATTCAATGTCTAACTGAAGAGTTTCGATTTGTTCCTTTTGGTCTTCTATCGTTGCTAACAGGTTTGTATTTTCCTCTTGCAGAACTTCCTCATCATTGCCTACAAAGTTCGAAACAACAGGAATTTTGCTGCCTATATGTTCAGAAATCTGAAAGACGTTATACCCTGCAATGGTTAAAACGATTAGGGCTAGAGTAATCGCAAATAACAGTGGAATGACAATTACAAAGAAAAACCATTGCAACTTCCCGCCTTCTTTTTTGTGTTTTTGAATTTGTTCGGATGACATGGGCTTCACCTATTTCTCTTCTGGATAAACTGTAAAACAGATATATCATCCATGGTATTTTTTTCATTTTTTGCGATTTCTTCCTGAAACTTTTCTTTCTTATGATCCAGTACTTTTTCAAATTTCTTCATTTCAATATAAGCTTCATTCAGTACCAGGTGTTTTTGATCCATAACTTTCCTGGCCTTTTGTACATTGGACTGAATCCGGATAATTTTGTTTTCCAGCTGTGTTATGTATTGGTGATAGCTGTTCATTTCCTGGACTGACATCGAACGTTTCATGTTCTGATTGAGCTGGTCTTCCAGGTCTTCCTTTTCTTTTAACAGATGGTACAGTTCGGTCGCTGCCGTTTCAAAATCATCCACCGCCTGCTTATATTCCCGATGGGCGTCGTCTTTTTCCTTCTCTCTGACGTGAAGAATTTTCTCGAATACTTCCATTTGCGCCATCAATCATCACCCTGAAAGACGATATTTTTTAAATAAGCAAGTGTTTCTTCATGGGGAGAGTGCACTGATGTTCCCTGCTTTAAAAACTGAATAAGCTTCGGATAGTAATGAATGGCCTCATCGATTTCATGAGACGATCCCTTTTTATATGCTCCAATCTGGATGAGCTCCTTATTTTCTTCATAAACAGCCAACAGGGAACGGAACCGTTCAGCAGCCTGCAGGTGATCAGCAGCTACGATATCATTCATCACTCTGCTGATTGATTTTAGAATATTTATGGCCGGATACTGACCCTGCTCAGCAAGTTTCCGGTCCAGCACAAGGTGTCCATCAAGGATTCCCCGTACCGTGTCAGCGATAGGCTCATTCAGATCATCCCCATCTACTAAAACGGTATAAAAGGCGGTAATCGAACCATTTTCATTCGTCCCGGTCCTTTCCAGCAACCTGGGCAAAGCAGCAAAAACGCTTGGCGTATAACCCTTTGTTGTAGGCGGCTCACCTGTAGCCAGTCCCACTTCCCGTTGAGCCATAGCAACCCTGGTTAAGGAATCCATTAAAAAATTGACATTATAGCCTAAATCCCTGAAGTATTCTGCAATGGCAGTGGCTGTATAGGCTCCCTTTATTCGCTTAAGAGCCGGCTGATCAGAAGTTGCAACAATGACAATCGATTTTTTTAATCCTTCTTCTCCTAAATCCTTTTCTATAAACTCACGAACCTCTCTTCCCCGTTCACCGATTAGGGCAATGACATTCACATCTGCTTCACTATTGCGGGCAATCATGCCAAGCAGAGTACTTTTTCCGACACCGCTTCCGGCAAAAATTCCTAATCTTTGTCCCTTTCCGACGGTCAGTAAACCGTCAATTGCTCGAATACCTATAGATATAGGCTCGCGAATGGGGGGCCGTGAAAGGGGATTGGGCGGTTCCTGTTCAGTCGGATAAGACATTAATCCTCTGGGAAGGTTTTTCTGATCAAGTGGTCTGCCCAGAGAGTCAAGAACTTTCCCTACCAGACTTCTGCCAACCTTAATTTCAAGTGATGTTCTTGTCCCTTCAACCAGACAGCCCGGGCCAATGTTTTTGGCTTCACCGTAGGGCATTAGCAGGACATTTTCTTGCTGAAAGCCTACCACCTCAGCCATTATCGGTTGAGCGTTTTTTTGGTTTGTGTATATATAGCACACATCACCGATACTAGTTTCGGGGCCCTTGGACTCGATGAGTAAACCAACCATACGAGTCACTTTCCCAAATCTTTTATACGGGTCAATCTTTTCAATCCATTGAAGAACTTCACTCGTTTTCAAGGGATCTGGCCTCCTCAAACATCCTGAACAGCCTGGACTTCAATTCCCTGAGCTGTGTATCGATACTGGCATCGATTTTTCCAAAAGGAGATTCAATCAAGCAGCTGTTTTCAGTGATGTCATGCTTGGGGTAGATGGATAAATTTCCATTTCCATCTACAATCGTTTGCAGTTCCTGTTTAAATTCCATGACACTTTCATACTGGGAAGGATGAACATAAACATTGACCTGCGGCATCTGCTTTACTTCTTCAATGGCTGATTTTACGATATTGATAAAAAGTTCTGGTTGATCTGATAATTTCAAATGTATAATCTTTTCAGCTGCCTTCAAGGCAATATCGAGAATGTCCATTTCGCTATCAGATAGTTTATTTTCATATTCCTGCCTGGCAAGATCAATGATTGACCGGGTCTCATCAATTATTTGTTGATACTGGTGATGAGCCCTGCTTTCTCCTTCTTCAAATCCCGCCTCGAATCCCTGTTTTTTTGCCTGCTCAATGAGCTGCTGCCTTTCCTGCTCCCATTGCTTTTTCTCCGATTCTATTTGTTTTCGGGCCTGAACAATCATGTTCTCGATGTCGGCCTCTGTCTGTTTTAGCTTAGCTTCAGCCTGTTTATACAATTGTTCTGCTTCCTTTTTTAATGTAAGAATAGATTCCTTTGTTTGTTTCTGTTCTTCCTGGATATTTAACGTTTGATGCTGTCTGACGACTTCCCTCAGATTTATGGTCCTGGGTTCTGATAACGGGGATGCGGGTTTAAATACATTAGACAATGATGTCGTCACCTCCCCCGCGTGCTACAACGATTTCTCCAATTTCTTCTAAACGGCGAATGGTTGCGACAATGCGTGTCTGTGCTTCTTCAACATCCCGTAGACGTACAGGGCCCATAAATTCCATTTCTTCTTTAAATGTTTCAGCCATTCGTTTAGACATGTTTTTAAACAAGGTTTCCTTAACTTCTTCACTGGCAACTTTAAGAGACAACATAAGGTCTTCGTTCTCCACCTCGCGGATCACGCGCTGAATCGAGCGGTTATCAAGGGTGACAATATCTTCGAAGACAAACATTCTTTTCTTAATCTCCTCTGCCAGTTCAGGGTCTTGTGTTTCCAGTTCATCGAGAATGGTTCTTTCTGTAGTTCGGTCTACACCATTTAATACTTCAACAATGGCTTCTATGCCCCCGGTCTGCGTATAGTCTTCGGTAAAGGTTGTGGATAATTTTTTTTCAAGGATTTGTTCCACTTCATTAATGACTTCAGGTGAAGTAGAATCCATCAATGCAATCCGCTTCGCAATATCAGCCTGTATTTCCGGAGGCAGTTCAGACAAAATCTGGGCGGACTGTTCCGGATCTAAATAAGATAAAACCAGAGCAATGGTCTGCGGGTGCTCATTTTGAATAAAGTTTAAAATCTGTGCAGGGCTTGCTTTTCGGGCAAAATCAAAAGGCCTGACCTGCAAGGAAGAAGTTAAACGGGTAAGGATTTTTGTCGCCTTCTCTTCTCCCATTGCTTTTTCAAGCACGGTTTTTGCATATCCAATTCCGCCCTGTGAAATATAATCCTGGGCCATTGCAATCTGGCGGAATTCCTCCATAATATCTTCCTTTTGACTGGAATCCACCTTTTTTACCGAAGAAATTTCAAGGGTTAACTGTTCAATTTCTTCTTCTGTTAAGTGCTTATAGACCTGTGCAGAAACATCAGGTCCGAGTGAGATTAACAGAATGGCTGCCTTTTGTTTCCCGGTTAATTGTGTTTTTACTGCTCTAGCCATTCTATCCCCCCTTAGTCTTCAGCCATCCAGCTGCGGAGTAGTTTTGCAAATTCTTCTGGTTTTTCTCTAGCCATTCTCTCCAGTTGCTTTCTTCTCATGGCCGCTTCATTTTCTTCTGTTTCATCGTCTAATAAAGGTATGTCAACCGTGCTGATTTCTTCAGTCTCCTCTAAGGTATCTTCTGCCTGGTTTCTTCGGTTTCTAAGCAGCAGAACAATTAATAGAATCACTGCAAGAAGCAGGATTCCTCCGGCAATGTATGCCCAGGTTGGGATGCCTGAAACAGGAGACTGCTGCAGACCAGGTTTTCCTTGAAACTCCTGAAAGACAATGGAAACCTTTTCTTCCGGGTTAACTGTTTCATAATCTTTTGAAATGGACGTTTGCACAATCGAATTTAAAATAGACGAAATACTCTCCCTGACTGTTTCCTGTTCCTGCGCTGTTAAATATTCGATCTCTCCATTTGCGCCGGGCTTCGTATTATCCACAGCGACCTGAATGCCAAGGTCCCGGATTTTGTAAGGACTTTCAACGATATTTTTCCGGACCCGATTAAATTCGTTATTGATCGTTTCTTTCATCATTTCATACTCGGATTCACCAGTGCCGTCATCCGCAGGGTAATTCGGCACCTCTTCATCTCCAGTACCGACAGGAGCAAAGGACTGGGCATTATACCCCTGGTATGTCTCTGTAATTCGCTCGACACTGACAGGTAAACCTTCCATATTTTCTGTATCAATCGGAGAAACCAGTTCTTCCGTTCTGTTTTCCTGAGTAAAATCCACATCAGCGGTTACGGAAACAACCACTTTATCGTTTCCAATCATTGTTCCCAAAAGACGCTGAACTTCTCTCTGAATCTCCCGCTCAATGTCATTTTTGATTTCGCGCTGATTCGAATATGTATTCCCGACAATAAAATTATCTGAATTTTCTAGATCAAAATACTCAAAATTCTGATTCATGATGACGATATTATCAGTAGGAAGGTTTGGAACAGATTTTGATACAAGCTGATACAGAGCTCGAATCTGTTCAGGGCGGAACTGATACCCGTAATCTGTATGTATAACAATGGAAGCAGATGCTTCTCCTGTCTGTTCACCTATGAATATTGGATCCTGCGGTTTGTTGATCATTACATTTGCATCATTTATCCCATCAATGCTTTTCATGAGATTTGCCAGTTCAGTCTGTAATGCATCCAGTTCAATAATTTCCCTTTCTTCATCGGTCATTCCCCAGGATACATTTTGACTAAAAAACGAGTAATCTATGTTTCCGCTGTTCGGCAAGCCCTGGGCGGCTAATTCAACCAGCAGTTGATCAGCGTTCTGTTCAGGTACTAAGATCGTCGTGCCTCCATTTGAAAGGTCGTATTGTATTCCTCTCGAATTCAGCTCTTCCGTCAGTTGCCCCGCTTCTTTCGGGGTGAGGTTTTCATAGAGAGGAACCATTTCTGGTTTTGCCGCAAACAAACTGATCAAGACAATGAGCAGTATAGCTCCAGCAGTACCGCCGGCAATCAGGGATTTTTGAGCGAGTGTTCGTCCTTTCCAAAATTCAGTTGTTTTTTGCATATATGCCTTGATTTTTCCGTTCATAGTAGCCCCCGTCTTTTCTTTAATGATTTGAACATGGTTAAGGATGCCACCCATCGAATCATTCTATTAAATTTGCATTCTCATAATTTCCTTATACGCTTCTATAGCTTTGTTTTGAATTTCTACTGTGGTCTGTAATGTAATACTTGCTTTTTGTGCTGCTATCATAACATCGTGAAGATTATCGATTTTTCCCTGAGCCAGTGCAACCGTTTTCTGATCAGATTCCTGCTGAGCGTCATTCACCCGTTCAAGCGCCTCTTTTAGTTGACTGGCAAAGGATTGCTGTGCTTCATGGGGTGTAACCTTTGACGGCTGATTCAGCAAAGAACGATGATCTAAAAAAGCATGACTGATTTTTTCCATCAACTACACCTCCTATTTACCGATTTCCAGTGCTTTTAAGAGCATACTTTTTGAAGCGTTGAGCGAGGTTACGTTTGCTTCATATGACCTGGTGGCACTCATTAAATCTACCATCTCCCTTAAAGGGTCTACATTTGGCATCCGCACGTATCCGTTTGGATCCGCATCCGGATGATCCGGATGATACACGAGCTTAAAGGGTGACTGATCTTCTGTAATGTTGGTTACACGGACGCCTTCACCGGGAGTAGAACTTTTATTTATAGCCTTTTGAAAAATGTTTTGAAACGGTTCGCCCTTGGGCTGGAACACGACCATTTTTCTTCTGTAAGGCTCCCATTCTCCATTTTCATTCATTCTGGCTCTGGTCGTTTCTGCGTTAGCGAGATTGGAAGAAACCACATCCATCCTTAAGCGCTGAGCCGTAAGAGCACTCCCGCTTACATTGATTGAATCAAAAACCCCCATCCCTATTTCCCTCCTCTAATAACGGTTTGCAGACTTCCGAACTTTCCGTTTAATCTGTCTACTAATGCCTGATAGTAAATCTGGTTTTTTGCAAGATCTACCATTTCTTTGTCAATATCAACATTATTGCCGTTATGATTATAGTTCGTGTTCGATCGAGTAATAATCGAATATGGAGACTGAGAAGATGTAGATGAAAAAGGTATATGTTTCGGATGAGTTCGTTTTGCTTCAAAGGCAGGCGACTGAAGTGTCTCGTGAAAAATATCCTTGAATACGACATCCTTCGCCTTATAATTTGGTGTATCGGTATTGGCAATATTGTTCGATATCGTTTTATTTTTTAATGCAGAATAATCCAGATAATTCTCAAGCGTATGTATGGTTTCACCAAATAACGACATGTTTCTCCCTCCCGACACAATTCTCCTATGACATTTTTCATATGTATAAACCCATTTTAAAAAAAACATTTGGGACTGTCTATGCGAAATATTCCCTAAAAATACAACCTTCAACAAAAAATACCATAACTTTAGTACCTAATTATGGAATTATCGGATGATTCAGGTGAAGTTTGTCGATTTATCTTTATTATTACATATAATAAAATATTTGAAAATATTGATAGCTCTTTTTTTTGAAAAAAATGGGGGCTGAATCGAATTTCTGGCATATGAAGAAAATGGCTCCTGCAGAAAAACTGCAGGAGCCACTTTTTCAGTCTCTTCAAACCCATTAATTAATTGGTTTTTAATTTTTGCAGTTCAACAAGGAACTTATCATTTAATACTTTAATGTATGTCCCTTTCATACCAAGGGATCGCGATTCAATTACGCCGGCACTTTCCAGCTTTCTCAGTGCATTAACGATAACGGATCGGGTAATTCCCACCCGATCTGCAATTTTGCTGGCAACCAGCAGACCTTCATCGCCTTCTAGCTCTTCAAAAATATGTTCGATTGCTTCTAATTCGCTGTATGACAGAGAACTGATAGCCATCTGTACGACAGCTTTGCTTCTAGCTTCCTCTTCAATTTCTTCGGTTTTTTCGTGAAGGATCTCCATCCCGACAACGGTCGCACCATATTCTGCAAGAAGCAGATCATCATCGTTAAAACTGTCCTTCAAACGGCTTAAAATGAGGGTGCCCAGCCGTTCGCCACCTCCGATGATTGGAACAATCGTCGTTAATCCATTTTTAAATAAATCTCGATTTTCTACAGGAAAAGCCGTATATTCGCTATCTATATCCAGATTTGGCGTAGTTTCCTTGATGTTGAAAAGGCTCTGGGTGTATTCTTCGGGGAATTGCCGCTCCTCAAGCATGCGTTTCATTCGCTCATTTTCAATTTCCTGCTTGATGGCAAATCCAAGCAACTTTCCACGGCGGCTCAAAATAAAAATATTGGCACTTATGACATCCCGCAGTGTAGCTGACATGTCATTGAAATCAACAGACTTGCTTGTTTTTTGCAGCATAGCATTGATTGTTCTTGCGCGTTCTAATAATTTCATTCTTTTTTCCTCCTAACTCAATCGTTCTAAAGAATATATTGGGATAAATCTTTATTTTTGGCGATGGATGAAAGTTTTTCATCCACGTATTCTCTGGTGATTTTTACTTCTTTCATATTAATGTCCGGTGCTTCAAAGGATAGGTCCTCTAACAGTTTCTCCATAATGGTGTGAAGCCTTCTTGCACCGATATTGTCTGTCTCCTGATTCACCTCAAATGCTATTTCGGCAATCCTATGAACAGCATCGTCAGAAAATTCAAGATTTATACCTTCCGTTTCCATTAACGCCGTGTATTGCTTTAAAATAGCATTGGATGGTTCCTTTAAAATACGGGTAAAATCTTCAACAGAAAGTTTTTCGAGTTCTACTCTGATTGGGAAACGGCCCTGAAGTTCAGGAATTAATTCTGATGGTTTAGCCATATGAAAGGCACCAGCTGCAATAAATAGAATATGGTCGGTTTTCACCGCTCCATACTTCGTCATCACAGTGGACCCTTCTACGATCGGTAAAATATCGCGCTGGACCCCTTCTCGGGATACATTGGCTTGATGGTCACTTTTGCCCGCAATCTTATCGATTTCATCGATAAAAATAATTCCTGCCTGTTCGGCTTTTTCGATCGCTTCCTGAGTCACCTCATCCATGTCAATTAATTTTTGTGCTTCTTCATGGGTCAGCACTTTCCTGGCCTCTTTTACAGGAAGCCTTCGTTTCTTTCTGTTTTTTGGCATGAATTGTCCCATGACATCCTGCATATTCATCCCAAATTGTTCCATTCCAGAACCCTGAAGCATATCAAACATGGATGGCTGTTTTTCTTCTATCTCAATGGTGACCATATGGTCTTCCAGTTCACCAAGGGCCAGCTGATGCTCGATTCGCTTTCGCTTGCTGATGATTTCTTCATGATCCTCGGCTTCCCTGGTCTCCTGGCTAGGTTGCTGATTAGAAAAAAACATTTCAAAGGGATTTTTAAAAGTCTGTTCCTTTTTTTTGCCGGGAACTAACAGCTCCACCAGGCGTTTATTTGCTAACTCTTCTGCCCGGTTTCTCACCTGTTTCATTTTTTCCTCTTTTACAATGCGGACAGAAGTTTCAACCAGATCCCTGACCATGGACTCTACATCACGTCCGACATAACCTACCTCAGTAAATTTTGTGGCTTCTACTTTGATAAAAGGAGCACCGACCAATCTGGCCAGACGTCTGGCTATTTCGGTTTTGCCCACACCCGTCGGGCCAATCATTAAAATATTTTTAGGGACGATTTCTTCTCGCAGCTTCTCATCCATCTTCATCCGGCGATATCGGTTTCTAAGGGCAACAGCCACAGCCCGTTTCGCATCCTTCTGGCCGATAATATATTGATCCAATTTTTCTACAATTTGTCTCGGAGTGAGGTTTAACCCCATTTCTGTACCAACCTCCTTTTGATCACAGCACCTCAAGCACAATCTGGTCATTGGTATAAACACAGATTTCTCCGGCTATTTCAAGTGCAGCCCTGGCAATCTCTTCAGCCGTTTTTTCCGGGGCATAGCGCTTTAGGGCTCTTCCCGCACTTAAGGCATAGTTTCCGCCTGAACCGATTGCCAGTATATCGTCATCAGGTTCAATGACTTCCCCAGTACCGGAAACAAGAAACATCTGCTCTTTATTCATAACAACCAACATCGCTTCGAGCTTCCTTAAAACTTTGTCGCTCCGCCATTCCTTTGCCAGCTCTACAGCAGACCGTGCCAGATTGCCATTATATTTTTCCAGGTTGTTTTCGAATTTTTCAAATAGTGTAAAAGCATCCGCAACCGATCCAGCAAAACCGGCCAGCACCTGACCATTAAATAATTTACGTACTTTCTTCGCGGTATGTTTCATAACTACCGCATTTCCCATGGTAACCTGTCCGTCACCACTCATGGCACACGTACCATTATGCCTGATTGCAAAGATCGTTGTGGCATGAAAGATATGTTCCACCGGAATCACCTCTTTTCTACTAGGATCATGATCATGCACGGGGATGTGTGTTCATGTATATGTTACGTAAATGATCCCTGGTCACATGAGTGTAAATCTGAGTTGAAGATAAATGTTCATGTCCAAGCAATTCCTGAACAGATCTCAAATCAGCACCTTCGTTAAGTAAATGGGTAGCAAAGGTGTGGCGGATTTTATGCGGATGCACATGAACCGTTAACGAAGCCTTATCTACCATACTCTTCAAAATCGTTCTGACTCCCCTGGTCGTTAAGGGCTTTCCTCTCATATTCAAAAAAATGATTTCTGAATCAAGACGACTTTTCTTAAGCAGGACTTCCCTTCCGTTTTCGATATAACGCATAAGCGCATCCCGGGCATAGTTTCCAAAAGGGATATACCGTTCCTTATTCCCTTTCCCTTTAACAAGGACCGTCCCAATTGAAAAGTCCACATGAGAGAGTGTTAACTGAACACATTCACTCACCCGCATGCCTGTGGCGTACAAAAGTTCCAGCAAGGCCTGATTCCGCTGACCCAGTGGCGTGTTTAGGTCGCTGACTGTAAACAGTTTCGCGAGCTCTTCTTCATACAAAAAATCCGGAATCGGTTTTTCTGTTTTTGGAAGGGATACAGAAATCAAAGGATTGGCATCCACCTTTTTTTCCCGTTCCAAAAAGCGAAAAAAGGTCCGCAAACTGGAAAGTTTCCTGGAGACACTTCTCCTCGTCAGCTTCTGGTCATACAGCCGCGTTAAATAAACACGAATCACCGCATAATCCACATCTTTTACATCATCCATTCCTTCCGTCTTTAAGAACAAAAAAAAGAAATCAAGATCATCCAGGTAAAATTTCAAGGTATAGGGCGAGACGTTTTTTTCAATTTGCAAATATTCTTTAAACGCCTCTTTTAATAGATGGAAGCTCATCAATGGTCACCTCTAAACAAAGCGACTAAATATTAACATACTTTTATAGGATTATGCAATAAATTTTACTAAATTGTAACAAAATTCTGAATTGTATTCAGTGCCCTTTTGGCATATTGTTCATTTCTTTGCTGTTTATGTTTTATTTTTTCTGGCAGTGGTTTCAAAAGACCAAAATTCACATTCATTGGCTGAAAGTGCTCCGGACTGGTTGCCGTGATATAATGAGCCAGGCTTCCGATCATGGTCTCAGGAGGAAATACAAGCAAATCCTCATCTCTGACCAATCTTGCTGCATTTATACCAGCTAAAAGACCTGAAGCCGCTGACTCAACGTAACCTTCAACCCCTGTCATCTGACCGGCAAAAAACAGGTCTTCCCTTTGTTTATATTGATAAGTTGGACGAAGAAGCTTAGGGGAATTGATAAAGGTATTTCGATGCATCACACCGTAACGGACAATCTCGGCATGTTCTAATCCGGGTATCAGCCGAAATACTTCCTTTTGTGCACCCCATTTTAAATGAGTTTGAAAACCTACCATATTATATAAGGTTCCTGCTGCATCATCCTGCCTGAGCTGCACCACTGCATGGGGGCGTTTTCCTGTTTCTGGGTCTTCCAGTCCAACTGGTTTTAAAGGACCAAATAGCAACGTTTTTTTTCCTCTTTTGGCCATCACTTCAATCGGCATGCAACCTTCGAAATATATTTCTTTTTCAAATTCTTTCAAAGGGGCGGTTTCTGCCTCGATTAAAGCCTCATAAAAACGGTCGAACTCTTCCTCGGTCATGGGGCAATTTAAATACGCTGCTTCCCCTTTGTCATATCGGGATTTCAAATAAACTTTTTCCATATCGATGGAATCTTTTTCAATGATCGGCGCAGCTGCATCATAAAAATAGAGATATTCCTCGCCTGTCATCTCTTTCAGCTGTTTTGACAGCGCCTCTGATGTCAACGGTCCGGTTGCAATAATAACCGGTCCTTCTGGCAGTTCAGTCACTTCTTCATGTCTAACAATCACATTTGGGTGGTTTTTCACATGTTCAGTCACATATCCACTAAATTCATGCCTGTCTACAGCCAGTGCTCCGCCTGCCGGCACCTGGCATTGATCAGCAGCCTTTATAATGATGGAATCCAGTCTTCTCATTTCTTCTTTTAAAATGCCTACTGCATTTGTTAACGAATTCGCCCTGAGCGAATTACTGCACACTAATTCAGCAAATTGATCGGTATGATGGGCAGGTGTCTGCTTTACTGGTCTCATTTCATACAGGGTTACGCTGATTCCTCGTTTTGCAAGCTGCCAGGCTGCTTCACTTCCTGCCAGCCCTGCTCCAATAACCGAAACATGCTTGGTCTGTTTCAATGATAAAAACCCCTTTCAGCACATGGGATTTGTGTCAAGTAATTTTCCTTACCATTCGCATATTATAGTTTAATTGAGAAGGAGTGTCAACTGTGACCCCCTTTCCTGAATTCGTTTGTTCATTTTTCAACCATACCAGCCTTTTGTTTCGAAAATGTTCCTAAAGGCGGCTGCCGTTCCCCTGCAATTGTGAAAAAAGAAAATAGATGGGTAACCAAAAACACTGCCTGCGGACATATCGTCCTTGCAGGCAGTGTTTACACATTACTGCTGTACACTTTCTTTGTAATCACATTCGGAACATTCCACCTGTGTACCCTTTTTCTTTTTCTTTTCAACGAGCAGTCCATTGCATTTTGGACATGGACGTTCCAGTGGTTTATCCCAGGAAATGAAATCACATTTCGGATATCGGTCACATCCATAAAACGTGCGCTGTTTTTTGCTTTTGCGTTCAACGATATTTCCTTCTTTACATTTTGGACATTTGACACCGATTTCTTTTAATATGGGTTTCGTATTCCGGCAGTCCGGGAAGTTTGAGCACGCAAGGAATTTGCCATACCTGCCCATTTTGTAAACCATTTCGCTTCCGCACTTTTCACAGGTCACACCTGCCGGCTCATCTTTTACTTCCACTTCTTCCATTTCTTTTTCAGCTTTTTTCAGTCTCTTTTCAAAGCCGTTGTAAAATTCATCAAGAATAGTTACCCAGTTGGTTTTTCCTTCTTCAATACTATCCAGGTCATCTTCCATTTTCGCAGTAAACTTCACATCGATAATTTCCGGAAAGTATTCTTTTAATAAATCAATAACGATTTCTCCAAGTTCTGTCGGGACAAAACGTTTATTTTCCAGCGTGACATATCCCCTGCGCTGAATCGTATCTAGTGTCGGTGCATAGGTTGACGGGCGTCCAATCCCTAATTCTTCAAGGGTTTTCACAAGCCTTGCCTCTGTATAGCGTGGTGGCGGCTGGGTGAAATGCTGTTTCGGTTGAATATCTTTAGCATCAATCGTCATTCCCTCTTCTATCGGAGGCAGCATGTTTTCTTTCTCCTGTTTCTGATCATCCTGCCCTTCTACGTACACTTTCATAAACCCTTTAAATTTAATCTGTGAACCGCTTGCTCTAAATTCCACTTCATGATTGACCAGATGTACAGTTACCGTATCCAAAACAGCAGGCGCCATCTGGCTTGCTACAAAACGTTCCCATATCAGTTTGTAAAGTCGATACTGATCCCTGGATAGCACACTTTTAAGGGTTTGGGGATCTCTGAACACAGAAGTAGGGCGAATCGCCTCATGGGCATCCTGTGCCCGTTCGGTATTTTTATTTTTGCGGTTTGGACCGATGTATTCTTTACCATAAGAATCAGCGATATAACTGGAAGCTTCCTGTTTCGCCGTATCGGATACACGGGTTGAGTCCGTACGCATGTACGTAATCAAACCAACGGTTCCTTCCCGGCCCAGATCAATCCCTTCATATAATTGCTGTGCGATCATCATCGTTTTACGGGCGCGGAAATTTAATTTTCTTGCTGCTTCCTGCTGAAGGGACGACGTCGTAAACGGAGGTGCAGGATTTCTTCTCCGTTCCCGTTTAGCTACTTTTTCCGCCCGAAACTGTTTTCCTTTTAATTGACTCAGGACCTCGTCTACTTCCTGTTTGTTATTCAGCTTCTGTTTTTTTCCATTAATGCCATAAAAGGAACCTTCAAAGGTCTCCTGATCTTTCAAAAAAGTGCCTTCAATTGTCCAGTATTCTTCTGGCTTAAAATGTTTGATCTCATTTTCTCGATCAATGATAAGCTTTACGGCAACTGACTGTACCCGTCCTGCACTCAACCCTTTTTTAACTTTTTTCCATAAAAGGGGGCTGATCTTATATCCCACAAGTCTGTCCAGTACCCGTCTGGCCTGCTGGGCATCCACTAGATCCATATTAATTTTTCTCGGATGTTTAAAGGATTCTTTTACCGCGTCTTTCGTGATCTCATTAAAGACGACACGGCATTCCTTGTTTTCATCAATATCTA
Organism: Melghiribacillus thermohalophilus; assembly: GCF_004342905.1. GTDB lineage: Bacteria > Bacillota > Bacilli > Bacillales > Alkalibacillaceae > Melghiribacillus > Melghiribacillus thermohalophilus. Next base: position 135,382 of record NZ_SMAN01000001.1, read on the forward strand.
AACTGTGAGCCAGATGCCATGCAATTGCTTCCCCTTCACGGTCAGGGTCAGCCGCAAGAAATACCTGTTTAGCTTTTTTAGCGGCTGTGCGCAAATCCTTCAGCACAGGCCCTTTGCCCCGAATGGTAATATATTTAGGCTCAAAATGCTTCTCAACATCTACTCCCATCTGGCTTTTCGGAAGGTCCCGAACATGCCCCATGGAAGCTTTTACATCATATTTTTTCCCTAAATATTTCTTGATGGTTTTTGCTTTTGCTGGAGATTCAACAATTACAAGGTAATCTGCCATATTCTATACATCCTCCTGCGAGGGTTTTACTCCTGCATAATTATTTTTTATGATTGTATTAACAAATCTCATTCATTATTAAATAATTTTTATGGATTTGTCAAACTCGTCTTATAAAAAATTATAGACGAAATAAGAAATTCCTTTAAAAATTCCAGATTAAATTAGAATTTTCAAATAGGTTAAGTAGATCGTCCGCATGATGAATTAAATGTGCTCCTTCCTGTATTAACAAATGGCAGCCTTTTGCCTGTTCAGTGAATATAGAATCAGGAACAACACAGACTTCCCTTCCCTGTTCAAGAGCCTGCTCGGCCGTAATGAAAGTACCGCTTCTTTCTCTGGCTTCAATAATTAATGTTGCAAAAGAAAGACCACTGATAATCCGGTTTCGTTCAGGAAAATGCCATGGTCTGGCCGGGGTATCGGGGGGATATTCGGAAAGTAGAAGATGTTCGCTGGATAATCGGTTCATAAGGGAAACGTTTTCCTTTGGGTAAATATGGTGAAAACCGAAACCAAGTACAGCTATGGTTTTTCCTTTATAGGAAATGGCTGCCTGATGGGCGAGGGTATCGATCCCTTTTGCCATACCACTGACGATAACCCAGTTTTGTTTGATGAGAGGCTGAAGCAAATATTGAACTTTTCTAGGGGCTTCTCTGGAATGATTTCTTGTACCGACAACACTGAGTTTGGGTTCTTGTGTCAATAGACGCAAATCACCAGATGCATACAGAACTAATGGCGGATCTGGAATACGGGACAAACGGGAAGGATAGGATGCATAGTTGATGACCAAAGTCTGATAAGTGCTGAGGTCCTTTTCAATGGATTTCATAAGTGCGGACGAATGGAGGTCTTGATAAAGGAGCATGGCTCTTTCAGGAGAAAGGCGGAATTGTTGCTGGAGTCCAGAAGTATCGATATGGTATAAATCCGTTAGCTGATCATCAGCATGTAGCCATTTTCGCACCAGACGGCGGGATGCTCCTCTGCATCTCAGAAGATGAATCAGACGAAGACTTTTTTCATCCATGAATTCATTTTCTCTCCTTCCGATATAAAAATATCCCCCTGTCTGAATCAGCACAGGGGGATGATGTTAAACCCAAAGAAGTATTTCTGCCCCTATCGATTAGTGGGTTTTACACTTATCATAAAGGCCTTTTTCTTTTAAGACGTTGATTAACGTTTCTCCCATTACCGCAGGAGTTTCGGCTACTTTAATGCCGCATTCATTCATCACGCGGATTTTTTCGTCAGCTGTACCTTTGCCGCCGGAAATAATCGCACCGGCATGACCCATCCGTTTTCCAGGAGGTGCAGTACGGCCGCCGATGAAGCCCACAACTGGTTTTGTCATGTTCTCTTTCACCCACTCTGCAGCTTCCTCTTCAGCGGTACCGCCGATTTCACCGATCATCATAACTGCGTATGTTTCAGGATCTTCGTTAAAAGCTTTCAGTACATCGATAAAGTTGGTTCCGTTTACCGGGTCCCCGCCAATCCCAACAGCGGTAGACTGACCGAAACCTGCCTGAGACAGCTGGTGAACCGCTTCGTAAGTTAACGTTCCAGAACGGGATACGACACCAATGTGACCCTTTTTGTGAATATATCCCGGCATAATGCCGATTTTACATTCCTCAGGCGTTATGACACCCGGGCAGTTTGGCCCTACAAGACGTGTTTTCTTGCCTTCCATGTAACGCTTGACTTTCACCATATCCAGTACTGGGATATGTTCGGTAATACAGATAACCAGATCCAGTTCAGCGTCTACCGCTTCCATAATGGCATCAGCTGCAAATGGAGCTGGAACGTAAATAACAGAAGCATTTGCACCTGTTTCTTTTACAGCTTCTTCGACTGTGTTAAACACAGGCACCCCTTCTACTTCTGTTCCTCCTTTGCCAGGAGTTACACCGCCGACAATTTTAGTTCCGTATTCAAGCATCTGCTTTGTATGGAAAAGGGCTGTAGAACCCGTAATTCCCTGAACAATTACCTTTGTGTCCTTATTAATAAATACACTCATTTTCGTCCGTCCTTTCCTTATTTTACTAGTGATACAATTTTTTCTGCGGCATCAGCCATGGAGTCAGCTGAAGTAATATTTAGACCAGATTCATCCAGGATCTTCTTCCCGAGATCCACATTCGTACCTTCAAGACGTACCACAAGCGGAATATTTAATCCTACCTGTTTGGTCGCTTCTACCACACCTTCAGCTATGACATCACATTTCATAATACCGCCGAAGATGTTCACAAGGATACCTTTTACGTTGGAATCGGACAAAATGATTTTAAATGCTTCCGTAACCTTTTCAGTTGTAGCGCCGCCGCCTACATCAAGGAAGTTTGCCGGCTCTCCGCCGTAATGCTTGATGATGTCCATGGTTGCCATGGCCAGTCCGGCACCATTCACCATGCAGCCGATATTTCCATCAAGGGAAATGTAGCTTAAATCATATTTGGATGCTTCCACTTCTTTCGGATCTTCTTCGTCAAGATCACGGTATTCCAGTACATCCTTTTGACGATATAAAGCATTATCATCAAAGTTTAATTTCGCATCCAGTGCCAGAACTTCCCCGTCTCCAGTCGTAACTAGCGGGTTAATCTCTGCAATGGAGCAGTCTTTTTCTACAAATACCTGATACAGGCTCATCATGAATTTCACGGCTTTTCCAACAAGTTCTTTCGGAATGTTGATGTTAAATGCCAGTCTTCTTGCCTGGAATGGGGTTAATCCAGTTACAGGATCAATCACTTCTTTAAAGATTTTTTCCGGTGTCTTTGCAGCAACTTCCTCGATTTCTGTACCGCCCTCTTCAGATGCCATCATCACAACACGATTGGTGGCACGGTCCAAAACAACACCGACGTAGTATTCTTTCTGGATGTCACATCCTTCTTCAATATAAAGACGCTTGACTTCCTTTCCTTCAGGCCCTGTTTGATGGGTAACCAGGGTTTTACCCAGCAAATCTTCTGCGTATGTACGCACTTCATCCAGATTTTTGGCAAGCTTTACTCCACCGGCTTTACCCCGTCCGCCGGCATGAATTTGAGCTTTTACGACTTTTATGTCACCCTCGAGCTCCTTAGCCGCTTCTACTGCTTCATCTACTGAGAAAGCAACCCGGCCATTCGGAACAGCGACGCCGTATTTGCGAAAAATTTCCTTTGCTTGATACTCATGAATGTTCATGTTCCATCCTCCCATCAAATTGTCACTGCATGTACATTTTATAAATCTTGTTGGAAATTGTCCACACACTTCCACATTATACATGAAATCAGTTGAAAATTAAAAGGAGCCAGACACATTCTGCTCAGGAATTTTATTTTTAATTTGCATCTTTTGCAGAAAAATATAATGATTTCAAACTCTGGTATTTCCTATGGATTGAATCAGGGTTCAGTCGAATATTGTGACTCAAAACGAGATCCACAATTTTCCTCGCTCTCTCTAAGATCGAACGCCTGTGAACATGCGGACTCTTTTGAAACAGTTCGTTACCGGGGCCATGAGCAGTAGGCATGTTCAATCGAGAAACCGGAATTACAGTGCGACATCCAGCAATTTGCTTTTTCTTCGCTAAGTCTGGTAATCATCCAGGACCTGTCAATCAGGTACATTTAGCTACAAAAACATCGCCCGCATGCCCTCAATCTTTCCGTTTTTCAAATTCCCTGTCCATGTTATATATAAACGCAAACACTTCTGCAACAGCCTGGTATAAATCTTCCGGAATGGTCTGATTAAAATCCAATTCTCCCAGCAATTCCGTTAATGCTGAATCTTCTTTGACAGGAACCCCGTGCTTTTCAGCCTTTTCCAGAATGGTCTCGGCTACTTTTCCTTTGCCTTTTGCGACAACTCTTGGTGCCGAATCTTTTTTTTCATCGTAACGAAGGGCAATTGCTTCTTTCCTCACATGTTTTCCCCTTTTCATATTTTCACATCCAATCCATGTTCCGGCCGTTCACGTATTCCAGATCCATCAAAGTGTTCAGCTTTCGGCTGATCCTCATGGAGAGGTTTTACCAGAATGGACGACAATTGATAGTCTTGATGGCCTAAACCTGTTTTCAATGATTCTTTAAAATGGTCAACCATTGGTTTAAGGAGATTCGGCTGGGAATGATAAATCGAAATTCGCACAATTTTATTCTGTATATTCATATCAACCACGGTTTCATCCAGATGAGGCATGGAGAGATAAAACATCACCCGGCAAAAGTCTGATTCCAGGTTCCCGTTTCTGTCTTTTTTCCCTTCAAAATCGACAAACACATCTTGATCGATTCCAAACATATGCCCGGGGATTTGCAGACTGAACTGACGATAGGGCTCTGTCTGATCTTGAAGAGTTGAGAGCATGAGGCCATTGAGCACCTGGAGCATTTTATTGGATTGTGATTTTGCCAATGAGTTCTGATCCTGATCTATCACAGCACTTAACAGTTTTGGTATTGATGGGTACTCATCCATTTCGTACCCTGGTTTAATCAGGTACATAAACCCTTTAAGCCTGGATAAAAAGATGTTCTGATCAGTTTCCTCTCCACTTGCAGCATGAATCCACTGCCAGAACTTCAGAATATGCTTATCCTTCTGACTGAGGGAATGATCCATGAGTTTCTTGATTTCGCCGTCCAGACGCGCTAGAATATCAAAAACCTGCTTTTGATCGAGATGTTCTGTTTTCCTCTGCAGCCGGAACAGACTTTGTCTTGGCTCCATGGGCAAATGTTTGAAAACTGATTGAAAACTTTCATCCGACACAAGGCGTGCGATGCCCTGCAGATAAGTATCGGGTGTTCTCTGAATGGAGCGGATTATGTGCAAGACTTTATTCAGATCAATCTGGCTTAAGTCCTGGTAACGATACATTTGCTCAAGGGCACTGTTTAGGCGGCTGACAGAGAAATAGGAAAAAGGCAGTTGTTCCTGTTTAAAAGAAGCGGTTAACAGCTTATGACCGTTCAGTTTTCCTGAAGAAGTCATCAGACCCTGACCCTTTGCCCAGTTCAACCACGTTTTCTGCCAGGATGAATATGTCATTTGTTTCGAAACAACACCTGCTTTTTGTAAAAAAGAAAAGGTCGTTTCTTTTCCCTCAACACTTTCCATAAGCAGCTGACCAGCCCACAGGCTGGAAAGGGAAATCCGGTTTTCCTTATTCAGGGAAGACAATCGTCTGTATAGCTGAATCCCTTCTTTGGTTGCTGGTTTCATCTCTCTTAACTGCTTCATGAGTCCTTCAGTCAGTGCCGTCAGCGTCTCTGGCATATACAATCTGGCAAAGAGGGACTGAAATATCTTTTCCTGTATCGGCATTTTTCGTTTGAACATTTCTAGTAATACCGATGTGACTTGATCCGGGGAGTTCCCCTGATTAAAAAGCAGAAATGCCCGCTGTAATTGGTCTTTTTGAAAGGGGATATTCTCCTTTAAAAGCAGCCCTAAAAATTGTTTTTGATCTTTACCTGCTTTCAATCCGAGTTTTTCTAGTATAAGAGAAATTTGATCTGTATCACGTTGCAAGGCTGTCTCGCCTATCACTTGTAACCGAATGAACGGATGAACATCTTTAACCTGAAACATATAGCGCTGATTCGCCTGCAACGGTTTCTCCAGATGAGCGATCAACTTTTTACCCCCAAGCTGGACCATGGCTTTATTTTCTGGATAAAAGCGGATGATTGTTCCGGTTACAAATTGTCCTTTACGCAATACAAATGGAGGAGTATTTCCGCGGTTGATGCGCAGAGATTGAATCAGTTTTGGAACCTGTGGCTGCATGTAATATCCCCCCTTCAAGTGATCGTTACTTTACATAATCTTTAACTGGAGCAAATGTTAAACGGTGATAGGGGCTTGGCCCAAGCTGTTTTAGTGCCTTTAGGTGCTGTGGCGTCCCATATCCCGCATTAGAGGAAAATCCATAATCAGGATATTCCTGGTGGATTTTTTTCATCAAGCGATCTCTAGTGACTTTGGCCAGTATGCTTGCTGCAGCGATGGATATGCTGAGCTGATCTCCTTTTGTTAACGATGTCTGTGGAATGGGGAAATCTTTCAGTTCCACTGCATCAATGAGGAGATAATCAGGTGTGGATGACAGTTCGGTCACTGCTTTTTTCATAGCCAGTTTTGTAGCCTGGTAAATATTGATTCTGTCTATGGTTTGATTATCAACAATTCCAGTTCCGTATGTAATGGCTTCTTTTCGAATGATTTCAAAAAATTCATTCCGCTGACTTTCCGATAATTTTTTTGAGTCATTCAATCCTTCAAGATAAAAGTCTTTCGGCAGAATACAGGCACAGGCAACAACCGGGCCGGCGAGCGGACCGCGTCCTACTTCGTCAATGCCGGCAACAAAACACTTTCCCTTCTTATAAAGAGACTTTTCATAGACACGCATTTGCTCAAATTGTTTTTGCAGCTGTCTTTTCTTTTCCTGCTTTTTTTGATAGGACTGAATGAGTGTTTGAACACCTTTCCGTTCATCTTTAACAAATTGTTGCCACTCTTCATTTGTGAAGGAACCGGTCTGAAGCTGATTTTGAATTTCTTTTATTGTTTTCTGGTATGTCATTTGTTTTCCTCCGCTTATTCTAAATATCGGTCTCGCAAGAAAAAATTAAAGGCATCCATCTGTTCGATGCATGCCTGGTTAGTCGTCCGGACGATCCAGCGTCACTCTGCCTAATTTTCCTGTTCTCAGGTCACGGAGAATCACATCGGATGTTTGATCGTAATCAACAGCTCCTCCGCCCGACAGACATCCTCGTTTGTGGCCAATCACATCAAACCAGGAAACATAATCGGGATTATCTAAATCAATGTCATAACGCTCTTCAAGGCGCTCTGGATAATGTTCTTTGAGATATTTTAGGACAAAAAGAGCAACATCGTCAATAGGCAATAATTGGTCTTTAATGGTGCCAATTGCAGCTAATTTATAGCCCACCAGCTCATCTTCAAACTTTGGCCATAATATTCCCGGTGTATCCAGTAACTCAAAATCCTTTTTTAACTTAATCCATTGCTGGGCAGTAGTAACACCGGGACGATCACCGGTTCTGGCAATTTTCTTCTTCACAAGCTGATTGATTAACGTAGACTTTCCGACGTTAGGTATTCCTAGTATCATGGCTCGAATTGGACGCGGACGGACTCCTTTTTTCTTCAGCCGTTCCAGTTTTCTTTCTCCAAGTTTTCTGGCTTCCTTAAGGACCGTCTGAACATCGGCTGGATCGTTCACATTTACGGCAATTGCAGGGATCTCCTGCTTTTGATAATATTCAAGCCACTCGCCTGTCATGCGCTCATCAGCAAGATCTTTTTTCATGAATAGAATCAATTTATCTTTCTGCCCCAGGGTCTCCTGCAGCATAGGATTCTTTGAGGAAATGGGCACCCTGGCATCCACGAGTTCCATTACAAAATCAACAAGTTTTAGTTTTTCCTGCACCTGGCGTTTTGCTTTTGCCATATGGCCTGGAAACCATTGGATTGTCAAGATTCATCACCTACTAATATGGGATATAGCGAATGCGGTTCAGCGGCCAGTATATCAATTTGGCTTCCCCGACAATCTGCTCAAAGGAAACTAGCCCGATGTTCCGGCTGTCCGTTGAGTTTGTCCGATTATCCCCGAGGACCAGCACATGGTCTTCTGGAATCCTGCTGTAGTTCCCGCTGATATCCTCGAGGGAAAAATCATAGGTTACCTCGTGATTAAACGGTTCCTCAACAGGTTTACCGTTGACGTAGAGTACATTATCGCGAAATGCGATATGTTCCCCGGGTAAACCGATCACCCGTTTTATGTAATCCCTGTCTCTGGTTGCATGAAACACAATAATATCAAACCGTTCGGGTTTTCCAAGCTGGTAGCTTAATTTATTGACAAGCAATTGATCCCCATCGAGTAAATTAGGAAGCATCGAAGGACCTTCTACAACGATCGGAGTCAAAACAAAAGTTCGAATTAATACGGCAAACACAAACGCCATAATGATGGCTTTAATCCAGTCCACCCATTCACGTTTACTAGAGGTCATACATTCCCCTCCGAGTCATATGGATCATTATGCGGGGTGCAGTGACACACCCGGGTTAGAAAAAAGGAGCTTGACACAGCAAGCTCCTCTCCAGGGTATAAAACATTACAAAATTTCTTTAATGCGTGCAGCTTTACCACGAAGATTGCGCAGGTAATAAAGTTTCGCACGGCGTACTTTACCACGACGGGTAACCTCGATTTTATCGATTCTCGGAGAGTGTACCGGGAACGTACGTTCAACTCCTACGCCGTAAGAAATTTTGCGAACGGTAAAAGTTTCGCTGATCCCGCCTCCGCGGCGCTTAATCACAACACCTTCAAAAACCTGAATCCGTTCACGGTTGCCTTCTACAACTTTAACGTGAACTTTCACCGTATCGCCGGGACGGAATTCTGGAAGATCATCACGTAATTGATCCTTTGTAATTTCATCGATTAATTTTTGCATTTCCGTTCACTCCTTCCAAACCAATGTTCATGCCAGATCTTAAGAGCAGCGGAACATCGTTTATTCACTTAAGCCTACACTTAAGCACAACAGTTAATATACCATATTGGCAACGGTGTTGCAATAGTTCATTGATCCTCCTGCCATTTTTTCAGCCATTCCTTTTCATCTTCAGATAATTCCAGGCCTTCCAGCAAATCCGGCCGTCTTTCCAGGGTACGTTTGAATGACTCTTTCCGCCGCCATTCTTCAATTTTTTGATGATTACCCGAGAGTAGAACATCCGGCACTTTAAGACCGCGAAACTCTGCGGGTCGCGTATAGTGAGGGTGTTCCAGCAAACCGGTCGAAAATGAATCAGACCTTGCCGACTCCTGATTTCCAAGCACTCCCGGCAACAGGCGAACCACACTATCAATCACAACCATTGCAGCAAGTTCACCGCCTGTCAGCACATAATCGCCAATCGATATCTCATCGGTTACCAGGTGGGTGCGGATTCGCTCATCATAACCTTCATAGTGTCCACAGATCAAGATTAAATGGTCTTCCTGGGCCAGTTGTTCCGCCTTTTTCTGGGTATACGTTTCCCCCTGGGGACACATCAATATAATTCTGGGGTTCGTATCATGTTTTTGTTTGATCTGCTCGACTGCATCAAAAATCGGCTGTGGAGACAGCACCATTCCGGCTCCGCCTCCATATGGATAATCATCCACTTTATGATGCCTATTTGTGGTATAATCCCTGAAATTAACGGTGTTATATTGAAAGGCACCAGTCTCCTGAGCCCGCTTTAAAATGGATGACTGAAAAACCCCTTCAAACATTTCCGGAAACAAAGTGAGAATATCCACTTGCATATTAATCCAACAGTCCTTCCATCGGTTCGATGATCACTTTTTTTTCCTGGAGACTGACTTTTTTCACCACATCATCGATATAAGGGATTAGTGCATCCTTTTTCCCTTTTCTCTGCACCACCCATACATCATTGGCTCCTGGCGACAATATCTCTTTAATGGTTCCTACTTCTTCGCCGGATTGTGTCATCACGTTCAGCCCGATAATTTGATGATAATAGTATTCTCCTTCTTCTAGAGGGGTGAGCTGATCTTCTGTTATTTTCAGCATTCCGCCTTTTAATTGTTCCACGTCATTGATAGAAGGATACTCTTTGAAGTGAAGTAGGTGAAAATGTTTATGTTTTCTCCAGCCATCAATCTCCAGATGAATGATTTGACGTTCATCTTCGGATACCCAGTAAACCTTGCTGCCAGGTGTAAAGCGTTCTTCAAAATCCGTAATTGGAACGACTTTAACCTCTCCTTTAATGCCATGGGTATTGACGACTTTTCCTACATTGAACATCTTCTGTTCCATTGCTATCACCTGCTACTCAATACGAATTACAATGCCATCTTTGATGATGATGGATCGTTCTCCCATCATTTCCTTCCAGTTGTCCCCTTCATGAACCTCGATAATTTCATCGACTTCTCCTTCAGTAATTTCACTTCCGGGGGGCAGTAAATTGAGCTGTTCTAGTTTATAGTCCAGCCATTTGATCTGATTTTCACGGCGTTCAATTTCTTTTTGGAATCGTTTATGAACCTCTTGCTGGGAAATCCCTTTTTTGTTCTGCAGTTTGCGCTTTTCAAAATCAAGCTGCCTGCATTCATTTTCTAGCTGTGAGCGCTGCCTGCTAAACTTCTCGCGCATAAGTTCTTTGCTTTTCTCGGTTAACACCTGTTTTACAGCGGTTTTTCTCACAATTTTCATAACAGGGCATCCCTCACTTGCCATTCGAAAATAAAACTCCGTTACCTTTTATCCCTGGACCCTGACAAAGCATATTACACAAAATTACCCGGCATGGCAAAAAAGGGAAAGGTATAACCCCTCTCCCTTTTTACATAATATCCAGGTAAATTTTTTTCTTCATATCTGAGCCAGCAGCATAAACGACTGTGCGAATCGCTCTGGCAATTCGGCCATTTTTTCCGATGACTTTTCCAACGTCTTCTTCATGTACGGTCAGATGGTAACGAATCTTATAATCGTTCTCTTCTTCTGTGACATTAATATGTTCCGGATGATCAACCAGCGGCCGAACAATGGATTCAATTAAGTCTTTCATCCTATCACACTACTTTACTTTTGGTTTTTCATTTCATGGAATTTTTCCATAATGCCCTGTTTTGAGAACAGGTTGCGGACAGTATCACTTGGTTTAGCCCCTTTGGCCATCCAATCAAGTGCTTTTTCTTCATCTAATTTTACTTCAGCAGGTTCTGCAACTGGATTGTATGTGCCAATCTGATCAATGAAACGTCCATCACGGGGAGAACGTGAATCAGCAACTACCACACGGTAAAACGGTTTTCTCTTTGATCCCATACGTCTAAGACGAATTTTTACTGCCATGTATAGCACCTCCAAATAATGATTTACACAAGATAAGATTTTAGCAGACATTGTCTAGTCTGTAAAGGTTTTTTCCATTACATGAATGGAAACTTGAAGCCTTTTCCTTTTCCTTTTTTCATATTGGTCATTTGTTTCATCATTTTTTTCATATCATGAAATTGCTTCAGCAGCCGGTTGACCTGAGATACAGATGTACCCGATCCCCTGGCAATCCGTTTCTTCCGGCTGCCATTGATGATATCCGGGTTTAAACGTTCTTCCTTTGTCATGGACTGGATGATGGCTTCCACGTGTTTTAGCTGTTTTTCATCTACCTGAACGTTTTTCAACCCTTTCATCTTATTAGCACCGGGAAGCATACCGATCAGGTCTTCCAGCGGTCCCATGTTGCGGACCTGCTCCATCTGTTCAAGGAAATCTTCAAACGTAAAAGACATGGAACGCATTTTTTGTTCCAGTTCCTTTGCCTTCTTTTCGTCAACCTGTTCCTGGGCCTTCTCAATTAATGTGAGTACATCGCCCATCCCTAATATCCGGGATGCCATTCGTTCCGGATGGAAAGGTTCCAGCTGATCCATTTTTTCACCTGTGGCAGCAAATTTAATCGGTTTCCCGGTAACGGCTTTAATAGAAAGGGCAGCACCTCCGCGGGTATCCCCATCAAGCTTGGTCAGAATCACACCGGTAATATTAAGCTGTTCATCAAAGCTTTCAGCAACATTGACCGCGTCCTGTCCGGTCATGGCATCTACCACAAGAAAAACTTCATCGGGATTCACGCTTTCTTCCATCTGCTTTAATTCATCCATCAAATGTTCATCTACATGCAGCCGTCCGGCTGTATCGATGATGACATAATCGTGATGTTCTTTTTTGGCATGTTCCACGGCCTGCTTTGCAATGTCTACCGGACTGATCTCTGTACCTAGAGAAAAGACGGATAAATTTAATTGTTTGCCCAGGGTTTGAAGCTGGTTAATGGCAGCCGGGCGATAAACGTCAGCCGCAACGAGCAAAGGGTTTCGGTTATATTTTTTTCGCAAAAGATTGGCGAGTTTTCCTGTAGTAGTTGTTTTACCTGCCCCCTGCAAACCGGCCATCATAATAATTGTCGGCGTTTTTTTGGCAACAGCTATTTTGCTCTGTTCTCCGCCCATCAGGTCTGTCAATTCTTCCTTAACAACCTTGATGACCTGCTGACCGGGTGTCAGGCTTTCCATGACTTCTTGACCAATAGCACGTTCTTTAATTCGCTTAATCAAGTCCTTTACAACTTTAAAGTTTACGTCTGCCTCAAGGAGCGCGAGGCGGACCTCCCTGGTCATTTCTTTCACATCAGCTTCTGTGACTTTTCCCTTGCCTTTAATTTTTTGAATGGTTTTTTGCAGTCGGTCGGCTAAACCTTCAAATGCCATAATAAGCCGTCCTCCTAATCCAGGTTCTCGATTTGCTCCATCAAGGACAGCAAATCGGTATCGGTAATTTCCAGTTCTGCCAGTCGTTCTCTGGCCATTCGAACGAGTTTCTGACGCTTCTGGAATTGATCATATAACCTCAGTTTCTCTTCATATTCCTCAAGCATCGCTTCTGTACGTTTAATATTATCATAGACAGCCTGCCTGCTCACACGGAAAGCATCGGAAATCTCCCCTAAAGAGTAATCTTCCAGATAATACAGTTCCATGTAACTTTTTTGTTTTGGCGTCAACAGCTTTTGATAAAAATCAAATAAATAATTTACCCTGGTGGTTTTTTCAAGCAAAGCAAGCACTCCTTGTTAAGGAAATTACCTTTACAACATTTAATAGTATCGAATGACAACATCAGTGTCAAGGCTGGATCTGTCTTTTTGCTTTGTTAAATCAGGGAAAAAGCAGCGGAAGTTATTCGTCCACTGCTTTTACCGTTATTGTATTTCTTCGGATTCCATTAAATCACCAAACAGGCCGTAGACAAAGGCATGGGCATCAAAGGGCTGAAGATCATTTACGTTTTCTCCCAGTCCTACATATTTCACGGGGATGTTTAGCTCATTGCGGATAGCAAGCACAATACCGCCTTTTGCAGTACCGTCGAGTTTCGTCAACACAATGCCTGATACACTGGTAGCATCTGAAAAGGTTTTTGCCTGGCTCATGGCGTTCTGGCCGGTTGTTGCATCCAGAACGAGCAATACTTCATGGGGAGCACCTGGAATTTCCCGTTCGATTACCCGCTTGATTTTGGCCAGCTCATTCATTAAGTTCACTTTGTTTTGAAGGCGGCCTGCTGTATCACAGAGCAAAACATCAGCACCCCTGGATCTGGCAGCCTGAATGGCATCATATATGACAGCAGCAGGGTCACTGCCTTCACTGTGCTTGATGACATCTGCTCCTACCCGGTCTCCCCAGATTTCCAGCTGCTCAATGGCGCCAGCACGGAATGTATCACCGGCAGCCAGCATGACCGTTTTTCCTTTTTCTATGAACTGGTGGGAAAGTTTTCCAATGGTTGTCGTTTTCCCTACGCCGTTCACCCCGACGAATAAGATGACGGTAAGCCCGTCTTTGTTAAGCCGGAGATGTTCTATATTTTCTTCATCTTTCCCATAATAAATCTCTACTAATTTTTCGGAAATCACTTCTTTCATTTCCGATGGGTCTTTGATGTTCCGTCTTTTCACTTCCATTTCCAGTTCGTCAATAAGCTCCATGACGGTTTCTACCCCGACATCTGCGGAGATCAGTATCTCCTCTAATTCTTCAAAAAAATCTTCGTCAATTTTGCGGTAGCGGGCAACAAGATCATTTACTTTTGATGCAAAATTGTTCCTTGTTTTTGTCAGACCATCTTTAAACTTGTCTGTCATCTGTTCGGTCTGTTGATTTAATTTGTCTTTTAATTTTTTAAAAAAACTCATCGTCTGTCATCCTTTCTGTGATTGCAGCATTTTTTCAGTCTCTTCCAGACGTACAGAAACGAGTCTTGAAACTCCCGATTCCTGCATCGTGACACCGTAAAGTACATCAGCCTCTTCCATCGTGCCTTTTCGGTGAGTGATCACGATAAACTGGGTTTTTTCACTAAACCGTTTCAAGTAACGCGCAAAACGATTGACATTCGCTTCATCCAGTGCAGCTTCCACTTCATCAAGCACACAGAATGGCACTGGTCTGACCTGTAAAATGGCAAACAATAAAGCAATGGCAGTCAGAGCCCGTTCTCCGCCGGACAATAAACCGAGGTGCTGAAGCTTTTTTCCCGGAGGCTGGGCTTTAATTTCTACCCCGGTATCCAGTAAATCATCAGGGTCTGTCAAGACGAGATCTGCCCTACCTCCGCCAAACAGTTCCCGAAAAACCTTTGTAAACTCTTCTTTAATCTGGAAAAATGTATGTTCAAATCGGCGGACCATTTCTTCATCCATTTCTTTTATAACCGCAAATAATGTATTTTTCGCATCAATTAAATCGGTCTGCTGTTCTTTTAAAAATTCATGACGTTCATGAATCCGCTCATATTCTTCGATTGCTCCCAGGTTCACAGTCCCCAGTTCATCAATCGCTTTACGGATCAGTTTCACTGTTTGTTTCGTTTCTTCAATATTGCTCGCTTTTCCGTAATCGTTTTTTGCTTTTTCATAGCTTAACATATACTCGTCCCGCAAATAGTTTAACCGATTTTCAAGTTCTACGTCGAGGCGGTTTGCCTGTACTTCCTGTTTTTGGATTTCGCTGGAAAGGATCTGAAACTGGCGGTTTCGCTCCTTCAGCTCCCGTTCCATGTCGGTGATTTTGACTCCTCGTTTCTTTCGCTCTTCTTTTCGGAGGTGGATTAACCGTGCATGTTGTTCTTTCTGGTTTCTTTTTTCAATAACTTGCTTTTGAATACTCTCTGTAGACCCTTCATCATTTTTGATGGAATGGAGCTGTTGCTGTTCTTCCTGGACAATATTTAATTGTCGTTCTAATTCACTCAGCTGATTCTTCAGGCTGTCTACTTTTTCCTTCTGATGTCTCACATTTCCTTCCTGTTCAGCGGCGAGGACCTTGAGGCTCTGTAATGACTCTTGCAATTTTTCCCGGTTTGATTGTTGTGATGACTGCTGGCTTGTGAGCTGTTCAATTTTGTCCGAAAGTTTTTTCGCCTGTTCATCTAACTGTTTCAGACGGAGTTCGTTTTTTGTTCTGGATTGCTCCAGCCCTTCTTTTTCCCTGTTGTACTGGGATTTTTCCTGATCATACAGGGAAAGGTGATCATTGAGATTGGAAGATTTTATTTCAATTTCCCTGATGGAGCTCTGAATCTGGTGACTTTCCTGATATAGCTGATCCAGTTGCTTTTGCTTTTGTTCAATGTATTGCTCCTTACTCTTGATTTGAAGTTTTTCCTCCTGTATGTGCTGTTCAAAACCCGTAATCTTTTCTTCATAATCCACAAGTTTCTGATTAAGTTGCTCCAATTCTTTTTCCCTTGAAAAAATGGAGTGATTGGTCTGTTTTTTCGCTCCGCCGGTCATCGAACCGCCTGGATTCACCACATCGCCGTCAAGGGTCACAATCCGATATCGCCTATTCATCATAGAGGCCAGCTGGTTTGCTTCTTTCAATCCCGTCGCCAGTACCGTATTTCCTAATAAGGAACGGATGGCCTTGTCAAATGCGGAGTCATACCCAATCACATCACTGGCAATACCTAAAAATCCAGGATGCTCTTTAACCTTTTGCAAAAGCTGGGCCGGAATCGTTTTGGGCTGAATGGTTGTTAATGGCAAAAACGTAGCCCTTCCCCGATTATTTTGTTTTAGCCACTGTATGGCTTTTCTGGCAGAAGGTTCATCTTCCGTAATGATATGCTGTGCCTGGCTGCCTAATGCGGTTTCAATTGAGAGGAGATATTGATCAGGGATGTCGAGAACTTCAGCTACTGCTCCATAAATACCCTGAAGCAGCTTTTTATCTCTCGCTTTTAGGACTTCTTTTACACCCTGAAAAAATCCAGCAAATTCTTCTTTCATTTCTTCGAGGGTTTCTTTTCTCGAACGCAGTTTTTGCACGTATTGATATCCCTTGTACAATTTCTGTTCTTCCTGTTCCAGCTTTTCCTTACGTTCGTTGAGATCCTGTTTTTCTTCTTGAAGCTCAGCCTCATTATTTTCGATTTGCCGGTTCATTGTCGCTTTTTGTTCTTCCAGTTTCTCTTTTCCCTGTTCAACCGTTTCCCGTTGTTTTAATAACTCTTTGAACCGTTCGGTCAGGCGATTTTCTTTTTGTTGAATCTGATTCAGCTGTTTTTCAATGCTCTGATTTTCGTTCCGTTTGGCAGCCTGCTCATTGAGCAGTTCAATGTATTCACCTTTTAATTCTTCGATTTCCTCTTCAATATTATGAACCGATCCTTCCAGTTCTTTGGTTAACTTAGTGATTTCTCCCCTGGTACTGTCAAGGGTTTTCTTATATTCGAGCAAGGTGTCCGTGTCCTTTTTCATCTGTGTCCTGGTATCTGAAATCTTCTCCTCAAGCCGTTTTTCTTCAGCTAAAAGTTTATCTTTGTTTTCCGCAAAATGCTTGAGGCGTTCAGAAATTAGCTGTTTTTGGCCTTCCAGCTGTTCAAGCTCCTGAGTCAGGGTGAGCATCATCTGCTGCAGTTCATCAATGGATTCATCAAGGGTTCTAAGATCCATTTTTTCCTGTTCGATTTTGGCTTCATCCTGCTGGATTTCGGTTTGTTTATGTATGGCGAGCTCTTTCTTTTTCTCCACTTCCTGTGTCAGGTGTTCCCACTGTTCATTGAGCTTTTCAATTTCGGCCACAAACAATGAAACTTCATGTTTTTCGAGCTCTTCTTTCTTCTCGATATAGTCTTTTGCGACCGCTGCCTGCTCTTTCAGAGGCTCCAGCTGGCCTTCAATTTCATAAATAATATCCTCTACCCGGTTTAAATTTTCCTGGGTTTCTGCCAGTTTGTATTCCGCCTTTTTTTTACGCTGTTTATATTTTAAAACCCCGGCTGCTTCTTCAAATATGGTACGGCGTTCTTCAGCCTTTGAGCTCAGAATTTCTTCGACTTTCCCCTGGCTGATAATCGAAAAAGCCTCTTTTCCCAGCCCGGAGTCTAAAAATAAATCTACAATATCTTTCAAACGGCAAGGCTGTTTATTGATGTAGAATTCACTTTCCCCTGAACGATATACCCTTCTGGTCACACTGACTTCTTGATAATCCAGGGGCAAAGCCTGATCCTCATTGTCAAGAGTCAGGGTTACCTCTGCAAAATTTAGAGGTTTTCTGGAGTCACTTCCGGCAAAAATGATATCTTCCATCTTCGCTCCCCGCAGTGATTTGGCTGACTGTTCACCCAGCACCCAGCGGATGGCATCTGTAATATTACTTTTTCCGGATCCATTTGGACCAACAACGGCTGTCACACCTGGCACAAATTCTACCGAAATTCGTTCTGCAAATGATTTGAATCCTACTGTGTCTAAACGTTTGAGGAACATGTTTTTTTCCTCCTATAATCCGGTTTTAAAATAGAAAAGGTTTTCTTTTGAACTTATATATTTTATCATAAAGAATACAAGTAAAGAAGAAACCCGTGAACACAAAGGAGCTGGTTATATGGATTTACAAGAAGCAACGGAAAAAAATCTCGCCTTTATGATTGAAAAGATGGCCGATAAACTTCAGATTATTAACCGTTCATTATTAAAGCCTGAGGATTTTGACATTCAGGCTTATCAAGACATAAAAAACATATATGAAATGATTCACAGCAAGCCAACAATCAGTGTCTCAGAAATTCATGCCATCATTGATGAACTGAGCAAATTTCGAAAATAAGCTCAATCAGATCTAGAAGGACACCGACGAATCTCGTCAATCCTGCATTTGTCTCACAGCAAAGTATTCCCACTACGGAATAAGGAACCCTTGCTACACGTAGCAAGGGTTCTGGTTGTTTAATCCGTTTGGTCCTTGTTCAGTTTGTCCAGTGCCATTTTTGCCGCCATTTGCTCTGCTTCCTTTTTCGTTTTGCCGTTTCCAGCCCCATATAATTTATCCTGAATATAAACATGGGCCACAAATTCCCGGTCATGAGCAGGTCCTTTTTCTTCAACGATTTTATAAGTGACCTGCCCGTTTTTGTCCTGCTGGACCACTTCCTGAAGTAGACTTTTGTAATCCATCGCATGCGAAAAAGCACCTTGTTTGATGTTGGGGAAAATAAATTTTTCCAAAAACGATAGGGTTGCATCAAATCCCTGGTCCAAATACAGGGCACCGATAAAGGCTTCAAACACATCTGCTAACAGAGAAGGCCGGTTGCGACCCCCTGTCATTTCTTCCCCTTTGCCGAGGAGAACCAGATCACCGAAATCAAGACTGGTGGCGAAATTGACCAGTGAGGTCTCGCAGACAATTGAAGCCCGCAGTTTGGTCAAGTCTCCTTCGTTCATATCGGGATAAATACGAAACAAGTACTGGGAAATGGCCAATTCTAATACGGCATCCCCCAAAAATTCCAGACGTTCATTATCCTCAAAATGTTGGTTTCGATGCTCATTCACATAAGATGAATGGGTAAAAGCCTGCTTCAGAAGCTGTGGATTCTGAAAAGTTATACCAATTTGTTTTTGGAGTGTTTCAAAACTCACACGACATGCCACCTGTTCTTTAGATTTGAATAGGGAGAAAGTCCCGCCGGCAGGCGAGACTTTCCGTATTTATCCTTATAGACGGCTGTTTATGTATTCGACAGCATCGCCTACAGTTTCAATTTTTTCCGCTTCTTCATCGGAAATTTCCATGTCGAACTCATCTTCAAGTTCCATTACTAATTCAACCACATCAAGGGAATCTGCTTCAAGATCATCCTTGAAGGAAGCTTCCATCGTCACTTTGGATTCATCCACATCCAAACGATCAACAATGATGTTTTTTACACGATCGAAAACGTCTGCCATCTGTGGTTCACCTCCCTTCAGTCATTATAGAAAATTTTATAAGAAAAAACTAGTTCAAGAAGAAAAAATTTATCATTACATGACCATGCCGCCATCTACATGAAGCGTCTGGCCAGTCATGTAACCAGCATCATCAGAAGCGAGGAAACGGACAACACTTGAGACATCTTCGGGTTTACCTAAACGGTTCAATGGAATTTGAGCAAGCATTTCTTCTTTTGCTTCTTCAGGCAATTGATCTGTCATATCTGTTGTAATAAAACCAGGTGCTACAGCATTTACGAGGATATTTCTCGAGGCAAGCTCTCTGGCAGTTGTTTTCGTTAAACCGATTACACCGGCTTTTGCAGCTACGTAATTGGCCTGACCAGGATTGCCGGCAACCCCAACAATGCTGGCAATATTAATAATTCTTCCTGATTTTTGCCTCATCATCTGACGGGTAACGGCTTTTGTACAGAGAAAAACCCCTTTTAGATTGGTATCAATGACCTGGTCAAATTCTTCCTCTTTCATGCGCATGAGCAAATTATCCCTGGTAATCCCCGCGTTATTCACAAGTATGTCCAGACTTCCGAATTGTTTAACAACTTCTTTCACCATTCCTGTTACTTCATCGCTTGAAGCAACATTAGCCTGAATTTTAAAGGCTTCTCCTCCAGACTGTCTGATTTGATCAACCACTTCCTGTGCCTTCTTTTCACTTCCCGCATAATTGACAGCTACTTTTGCACCGGCCTTTGCGAGTTCAAGTGCAATTGCACGGCCTATACCTCTGGAAGCACCAGTTACAAGCGCAGCTTTTCCTTTTAGCATCTTTTCAATCACCCCTTATACCATTCTAAAAATTCCTGTAAGGATTCTGGATCCTGAACAGCGAATGTTTTCTTTCTCCGATTCATCTTTCTGATCAAGCCTGACAGCACTTTTCCGTTTCCAACCTCCACAAATGCATCAACCTCATCCATCATATGTTCAATGGATTCGGAAAAGCGGACAGGCGAATAGATTTGTTTGACAAGTAAATCGTAAATCTCATCCGGTGTTTCAACCGGCTGTGCAGTTACGTTCGCATAAACCGGAATTTCCGCCCTGTTGATAACCGCTTCACGTAAGTGTACGGCGAATTTTTCACTGGCTGGCTCCATCAATCTTGAATGGAACGGTCCGCTGACATTTAACGGGATTACCCTCTTGGCTCCGGATTCCTTCAACCTTCTGGATGCTTCTTCTACACCTGCTTTTGTTCCGGAAATCACGATCTGGCCTGGACAGTTGAAATTGGCCACATCTACGGTTTCACCCTTCTCAGATACTTCGGCGGCTACCTTTTCAATTGTTCCATCATCTAAACCGAGTACAGCAGCCATAGCTCCCTTTCCTGAAGGATAAGCTTCTTCCATCAACTGACCTCTCGTTTGAACCAGACGGAGAGCAACAGCTGGCTCAAGGGCTCCCGCACAAACAAGGGCACTGTACTCCCCCAGGCTATGACCTGCAGCCATTGTGGGCTTAACCCCTTCATGTTGTAAAACCCTGGTAATGGCTGCACTGGTTAACAGCAATGCAGGCTGAGCGTGTTCTGTTTTCGTCAGTTGATCCTGCGGTCCCTCAAACATGAACGTTTTGATCGGAACACGAAGTATATCTTCTGCCTCGTCAACGAATTTTCTGACATCCTGATTATTGTCATAAAAAGCTTTCCCCATGCCGACATCCTGGGAACCCTGTCCGGGATAGACAAACGCAACCCTTTTCATATTATTCCTCCTCTGTCTGCAGCGTTTTGACTGTTTCTTCGATAACCGATACGACCTGCTGATCCACAATCCGGCAGGCCTGCTGAATAGCATTGAAGATCGCCCGATCATTGGAAGAACCGTGTGCCTTAATAACCGGTGCAGCCAGTCCGAACAGTCCGGCTCCACCATATTCGGCATAATCCAGCTGTTTTTTTAAGTCTTTTAAATCCGTTTTAATCAAACCGGCAGCCAATTTTGTCTTCCAGTTTTTCATAAATGTATCTTTTAACATGGAAAACATCGATAGGGCTGTACCTTCAATTGTCTTTAAGGCAATATTTCCTGAAAACCCGTCACAGATGACTACATCTGCTTTTCCTTCTAATAAATCCCGGGCTTCTACATTGCCGATGAAATGAATAGGAGCATTTTGCAGCAGTTCAAATGCTTTTTTGGACAGTTCATTTCCTTTTTTTTCCTCCGTACCCACATTCAGCAAACCTACTTTGGGTCCAGTCACCCCCCGGACTTTTTCCGAATAAATCGACCCCATTATCCCATACTGAAGAAGGTGCTGAGGTTTGGCATCTACATTGGCTCCTACATCCAGAAGCAAAAAGCCTTTTCCATCAACTGTGGGGATTGTTGGGCTTAATGCTGGGCGATCAATGCCTTTTATTCGCCCCACAATAAATAATCCAGCACTCATCAGTGCACCGGTGTTACCGGCTGAAATACAGGCATCTGCCCGTTTTTCTTTTACTTCCTGGGCCATTAGTACGAGTGAGGCATTTTTTTTTCGTCTGACTGCCCTCACCGGCTCATCTTCATTTGTTATGACCTCATCTGTATGTATGATATGAATGCGTTCATGATGGGTGAGATGGGGGGCAATCTGTTTTTCATCCCCAATCAGGGTGATTTCCAGATTGTCCATTTCCTGAACGGCCTGGATGGCACCTTTTACAACCGATTCTGGTGCACGATCTCCTCCCATTGCATCGATTGCAATTCTCATCATTTGTGCATCTCCTTTTGGTCATTTGAACGATACATTTCAAATCTTCCGGTAAATACCCGTTCATGTTCTACAAAGCTGTTGACTTCGACAATGGTTCGTCCTTTATCATCATTCCCTTTTACGGTTGCTTTAGCCACAACTCGTTCTCCTTCTTTCACCTGGCGTTTAAAGCGAATTTCCGATTTGGCTGTCAGCGCCAATTCATCATCGATGACAGCTACTGCCAGAGAATTAGCCTGGGCAAACAGATGGTGTCCCCTGGCGATTTTATTTCTGGAAAAGACATGTTCCCTCCCGATATCGAGAATGGAAATAGCCCGCTGATCCAGTTCCAGATCTATAATTTCACCGATTACTTCATCAATGGGCAATGCTCTTACAGTCTCTTGCCAGTTGTTTTTAGCCATTGATTTGATGCGTTCACGTAATTCAGGTATGGAAAGCTCCATACGGTCCAGGCGAATCGTCTGGATGCTGACACCAAACTTCCTGGCCAGTTCTTCATCTGTTATAAATGGTGTTTCTTCGATGGTTTCCTGAAGTTTTTGTTGACGTTCCTGTTTGGTCCGTTTCATATTCTACACCGTCCAAATCTTATGACTAGGTACTAATAGTAATATATAATACCGGAAATGTATTTTCAATGATTAATCATAAATTTGTTCGCTTAACTTTTCTTCTATAAGTTTGAGTAATGATTGATAATCCGGGTCATGAAACAGGACCCCTGTACGGATCATGTGCCGGGCATCCTTTCGCGCCACTTCCAGGGCTTTATAATCCTGAATCAGATCAGCCACCTTAAATTCAGGCAACCCGCTTTGTTTTTTTCCAAAGAAATCTCCAGGACCCCTGAGCTTCAAATCATGCTCTGAAAGTTCAAATCCATTGTTCGTTTCGGTCATGATTCGCATCCGTTCTTTTCCTGTTTCCCCTTTTGGATCAGCAAGTAAAATACAATAGCTCTGGGCATCCCCACGGCCAACCCGCCCTCTAAGCTGATGAAGCTGGGCAAGTCCAAATCTTTCCGCATCATAAATCAGCATGACCGTAGCATTCGGTACATTGACACCAACTTCTACAACGGTTGTAGAAACAAGGATTTGAATCTCATTACCAGCAAACGCTTTCATGACCTTTTCCTTCTCTTCGGCACTTAAACGTCCGTGCATCAAACCGATTTTCACATCTTCGGGAAAATATTCCTGCAACTGATGATACAGGTCTACAGCGTTTTGGATATCCAATTTTTCAGATTCTTCGATGAGGGGACTAATCACATATGCCTGATGCCCTTTTTGTATTTCTTCCCAGATAAACTTAAGCACCCGATCAAGCATATGATCCTTTACCCAGTATGTTTTTACCGGTTTGCGTCCTTCGGGCATCTCATCGATCACTGAGACGTCCATGTCCGCAAATGCAGTAATCGCAAGGGTTCTCGGTATTGGAGTTGCAGTCATAAACAATACATCAGGATTCAATCCTTTTTCCCTTAAAGCCCGGCGCTGTTCCACGCCAAAACGGTGCTGTTCATCGACAATGACAAGACCGAGATCCGAAAACTGAACCGGATCTTGAATTAATGCATGGGTACCCACAACAATATCAGCCTCGTGATTCTTAATCATATCTAAAACTTTTTTCCGCTCCTTCGTTCTGGCAGATCCGGTTAACATAACAACCTTAGCATATTCATCAAACCATTCATTCAGGGATTCATAATGTTGCTCAGCCAAAATTTCCGTCGGAACCATCAGGGCACCCTGTTTGCCAGCAGAAATGGCTGCATACAGAGCAATGGCTGCCACGGCCGTTTTGCCTGATCCAACATCTCCCTGAAGAAGCCGATTCATCCGGTGGGAAGAGCGCAAATCATCCAGGATTTCTTCCACCGAACGTTTCTGGGCATCCGTTAATGAAAAGGGAAGTCCGCCGATAAAAGACTTCACTTTTGACGTATTGATTTTTTTGTCATTGCCTTCTCCTGCTTCCCGTTTCTTTTTCCGGATCAACTGCATTTGCAGCTGAAACAGTAAAAGCTCTTCATAAATGAATCGTCTGCGGGCATGTTTAAGCTCCAGACGGTTTTCGGGGAAATGAATATGCCTGATGGCATCTTTCCGATCTGGGAGCTTATATGTTTCCAGAACATGTTCGGGTAAAATTTCTTCTATATTTTTCCCATATGCAGTAAGGGCATTATGGATAATGGTTTTAACCGTACGCTGGGTCAAATCCCCTTTCAGAGAATAGACCCCCTGAATGGAACTCTGCCTCACTGCCCTGCCCTTCTGGTAATGACTGACCGTCAATTGCAGACGGTGAGTGTCCCACTTCCCTGTTACTGTCAGGATATCATTGAGCCTCAGCTGATTTTTTAAAAAGTGCCGGTTAAAAAAAACGGCCTTTACTACGACTTCTTCCACCCTTAACATGACCACCAGTCGTGATTTTTTTCGGCCATAAAAGGTCAGGGAAGGCTCCGAAGCAACCTTCCCTTCAATGGTAGCGGTTTCATTATGCTGTATATCTTTAAGGGGTTTTATTTCACGGAAATCATATCGGGACGGAAAATAAAACAATAGGTCCTCCACAGTAAAAATGTTGAGTTCATTTAATGCTTTCTCCAGTTTGCTGCCGATCCCTTTTACCTGAGAAACTGGCAAAGTCTTTAGCAATGGCACTCACTCTTTCTTTAAATCAATCCCAAAAATTTTGGCTTCCAGCTCACGGCCAGTTGTGGTAGCTGCCAGACCGCCTTGAGCTGTTTCTTTTAGTGCTGTTGGCATCGACTGACCGATTCTGTACATAGCCCCAATTACTTCATCACACGGAATGCGGCTTTTGACACCGGCAAGTGCCAGATCAGCAGCAACTATGGCATTGGCTGCCCCCATTGCATTCCGTTTGACACAGGGTACTTCGACCAGACCAGCTACAGGGTCACACACTAAACCGAGCATGTTTTTCAGTGTGATGGCCATTGCTTCTGCAGACTGGGAGGGTGTTCCCCCGGCCATTTCTACAATGGCAGCTGCCGCCATACCAGCAGCCGAACCTACTTCAGCCTGACATCCTCCAGCTGCTCCAGAAATAAAAGCATTATTGGCCACGACCTGCCCGAAGGCTCCTGCAGTAAACAAATAGCGGATCATTTGTTCCCGGGTAGGATTCAGCCGGTTTTTCACTGCAAACAACGTCCCAGGAACGACTCCTGCACTTCCCGCTGTTGGAGTGGCACAAATGGTGCCCATCGCTGCATTAACTTCATTTGTTGCCACCGCCTTACTCACCGCATCCAGTAACAAGTGTCCTGAAAGAGGTTCTTTATCCTGCATATAGTTCTGAATTAACACAGCATCGCCACCGGTTAATCCGGATCTGGAACGAACACCTTTCAATCCTTCTTCAACGGATTTTTCCATTACTTGCAGGTTGCGATCCATCTGATCCATGATTTCTTCCCGAGTTTTTTCCGCAACCTCTATTTCCTGACGAATCATTACTTCGGAAATCGATATATTCTGAGTTTCAGCCAATTCTACTAATTCACTTACGTTTCGGAACAAAACAATCCTCCTCCTCCGGTCACGCTATACAGAAATTTTAACGACCTGAACTATATTTTCTGTTTGCTCCAGTTGATGTAAGAGTTCATCAGGGATATTCTGATCGGTTTCAATCACCATCAAAGCTTCTTTCCCCTGTTCTTTCCGGGAAACTTCCATATGCCCGATATTGATTTCATGTCTGGCCAATATGTTGGTTACAGCAGCTATTGCACCATGTTTGTCATTGTGCATCACCAGGATTGCCGGATGATGCCCGGTTAGTTTCAGATCAAAACCATTTAACTCGGTTATTTCCGCTTTTCCGCCGCCAATGGAGATCCCGACAAGTTCAATCTCTCCATCTTTATCCCCCATACGGATTCTGGCTGTATTGGGATGGTCGGTAAGGGCATCCTCTTCTATAAATCGAATGTTAATGTTATTCTTCTTAGCGATTTCAAGGGATTGACTGATACGCTCATCAAAGGTATCAAAATCCAATATGCCGCCAACAATAGCTACGTCGGTACCATGTCCTTTATATGTTTTGGCAAAAGAACCATACAAATAAATATCAGCCCACTCGGGTTCCCGGCCAAATAATTTTCTGGTCATCCGTCCGATCCGCGCAGCCCCAGCTGTATGGGAACTGGACGGCCCGATCATGATTGGACCAATAATATCAAATACGGATCGATATTTCATAAGCTCACCATCCTTTTCCCAACCATATCACTCTGGATTTAAACACATATTTAAACCTATTCCATTATAACAAAAATACCAGCCATTCATATATCCATAAAGGGAATCATTTTCATTTATAAATTTGATCTCTGGTCAAAGACAAATATGCTTAGACATGCTTATGTTTACAAAAAAATTGCACCCCCAGATATAGAAGCCGTCCTGTATACGGGGGTGCAGCAGCATATGTTTAAACCATATTTTTTTCCTGACAGGCCTATCATTCAACAGAAAAGATAAAAGAATAGATTGGCTGATTGCCCTGATGAACTTCAATTTCCAGATCTTCAAACTCATCCTCAAGAAACTGGACCAACTCGTCCACCTGTTCTTCTGTTGTATCGTCTCCTTTTAGGATGGTGACGATTTCATCCTCTTCATCATCAATCATCTCAGCCAGCAATTGTCTGGCTGCTTCGGTCAGATCCTGGTGGGTAGCTTTAATCTGGCCGTCGGCAATTCCCATAAAATTGCCTTTTTTAATCGTCATGCCTTCAAATTGGGTATCACGGACCGCATATGTAACCTGGCCGGTCTTTACTCTGCCGGCAGCCGCTTCCATGGCTGACCGGTTTTCTTCAATCGTTTGATCGGGGTGGAATGCAAGCAGTGCACTCAATCCCTGAGGTATGGTTTTTGTTGATACGACAACAACTTCTGCTTCTGCGAGCCCTGCGGCCTGTTCAGCAGCCATGACAATGTTTTTATTATTGGGCAACACAATGACTTTTTTGGCGTTGGCTTGCTGAATTGCTTCAGAAATATCCTGTGTGCTCGGGTTCATCGTCTGACCGCCTTCAATGACGACGGTAGCTCCCAGACTTTTAAATAACGTTTTAATTCCATCACCCATGGCAACGGTTACAATTCCGTACTCTGTTTTTTCCTTTTTCTTAACCGTACGCTCTTTCTTGGGACTGCCAACAATTTCCGTATGCTGTTTTCGCATATTTTCAATTTTCATATTGATCAGGCTGCCGTAGCGCTGAGCATAGGTTAGTACTTCTCCAGGATATTCCGCATGGATGTGAACTTTTACAAGTTCATCATCAGCCACAACAAGAAGAGAGTCGCCGAACTGACTTAAGTCTTCCCGAAATGTTTGCTCATTGAATGGATGTTCAGCAACCTTATCCTCTTCAAATTGAACCATAAACTCGGTACAATATCCAAACTCTATATCTTCTGTATCCATAAAATCCTGATGCATTTTATGGTGTTCAGCATTGATCATATCCCCGATGGTTACCTGTGCTGCAGCCTCTTCAGGAAGCTCTTCCCCTTTTAGGGCAGATAAAAAGCCTTCATAAATAATGACCAGGCCCTGCCCTCCGCTGTCGACTACTCCAACTTCCTTTAATACCGGAAGAAGATCAGGGGTCCGCTCCAAAGATGCCTTTGCCTCAGCAAGCACTTTTTCCATTAATTCAATAAAATCAGAAGCTGTTTGAGCTGCATCACTTGCAGCGCCCGCAGCATCTTTGGCTACGGTTAAAATCGTACCTTCCACGGGCTTCATGACAGCCTTGTAGGCTGTATCTACTCCAGCTTCAAGAGCATGGGCGAAATCTTCAAGGGACAGGGAATCAAGATCTTTAACATATTTCCCGAATCCCCGAAACAACTGGGAAAGGATGACCCCTGAGTTTCCACGTGCTCCCATCAGCAGTCCTTTGGAAAGAGATTG
Source organism: Melghiribacillus thermohalophilus (assembly GCF_004342905.1). Taxonomy (GTDB): domain Bacteria; phylum Bacillota; class Bacilli; order Bacillales; family Alkalibacillaceae; genus Melghiribacillus; species Melghiribacillus thermohalophilus. The sequence continues at coordinate 163,343 of NZ_SMAN01000001.1, forward strand.
AGAAACTCGTCCTACATGGTCGTGCTCCCCCTTTTTTACTTCATTTGCTCCTGAAGTCATGGTTAGGTTCATATTCGTTCCAGTATCTCCGTCGGGTACTGGAAAAACATTCAGGGCATCAATCATTTTTGCATGATTTTTTAAATGATGAGCCCCAGAGAGAATCATTTGTGCGAATGTCGTACCCTCTAATGTCTGAATCGTCACACCTATTTCCTCCTTCATTCAACCGACAAAAAAAATCCATTATGCTTCCCCGGTTACCCGAACTCCCTGAATAAAAATATTGACAGATTCTATAGATAAACCGAGGGTTTTATTTAATGTATATTTAACCTGATTTTGTACATTATGTGCCACTTCAGAAATTTTCGTTCCGTAACTGACAATGACGTACATATCAATGTGCAGCTGGTCATCTTCCTGACGGACGAGAACACCTTTTGAAAAGTTTTCCCGGCGCAAAATTTCAGCTATTCCATCCCGGATCTGCTTCTGGGATGCCATTCCTACGATACCATAGCATTCAACCGCTGCACCTCCGGCAATGGTTGCAATGACATCATTTGAAATCGTCACATGACCATACTCATTTTGCAAATCAATGGACATACTCATCCTCCTTAACTGGATAAACTACAGTTATTTTACTATATTCCCAGACATTTTAAAAGAAAACCTGCCGGAGTATAGCCCCCTTATACAATGTACGATATTTTTTTATCTGTCAAGATGATTTTCTTGATAAACGTAATTGCAATATTTTTTTAGATATGATAAGTTAAATAAGTATTTAAAGCTATCATGGATGTAAGTAGGAGGGATATTCAATGGCTCGCAAATGTGTAGTAACTGGCCGTAAAACACGTACAGGAAATAAACGTTCACATGCCATGAATGCCAATAAACGTAAATGGAAAGCGAATGTACAAAAGGTTCGCATTATGGTAGATGGTAAACCGAAACGTGTATATGTTTCTGCCCGTGCTTTAAAATCCGGAAAAGTAGAACGTGTTTAATCTGTAAAAATGCTCCCTGCTCGTCCCGAAAACAGGGAGCTGATAACATGCACAAAAGGCTGACCAACCTGGTCAGCCTTTTTTACCATGTCAAAATCCGTTCATACTGGCACAGAAGAAGATTGGACGACTTGAGCATGGTGAACAAAGCAGATCAGGTCAGTTACCCCCTGCCATCTTATTAACTGGTGTGCCAGTCAATCGTTTGTGTAAGTCCGGTGTGGAAACAAAATAAATAAATGTATAAAAGGATAAAAACGTTCCTAACAACATTCCCATGTATCACATAAACTAAGAGATTGGGCATACGATCTGGTTTTAAAAACTGAAGCTCATCATCCGTCCGCCATGGAACATAATCGTGCAGAGCCTTCTCCACACGATTAGCAGATTAATCTTTTTTAAAGGTTGCAATAATCACTTTCACAATGCCTCCAATAAATTTTGGGAGTTTAATGGTATAAAATTTCATCTGTTCCCCCTCCTCTAATCCGACAAAAATCACTGCAACACCACCTCTTGAACAGGATGGTGAAGGACATACCTCAAATTAAACATCACGGCTCTTTATAAGTAATAATATGCCGTCAGTGAATGAAAAAGTACCAATTTTTTTGATCAACTGATTAGAAATACATAAAGATGAGCCAAAAGGTACGGTTTTATTTGTTAAGGGGTAGTAAAAACCATCTAATGTAAGACCCCTGACATTCAAACTAAGGGGAACAAATGAAATATAAGGATAATTGAAGTCATGATGAATCGTATATTTACCCGGGGTTTTTAATTCCAGCCAGTTTCCTTTATTAATCACCGCACCTTCAGCACCTGATGAATGCAGCTGGTACAATAGTTGAATATTGATGATTTCATGATCAAGCCTTCCACCTGTGACCCCAAATAAATAAACAGAATCTGTTCCTAAAGATAAAGCTCGATCAATGGCTAGTTCTAAGTCTGTCTTATCTTTTTCTCGTGGTACTTTATCGATGTTTTCCACATGGTCTGATATCTTTTTCATATCTTTTTCACTGATGGAGTCAAAATCTCCCACAGCATAATCAGGAATGATTCCTTGATTGATTAAAGTCAGGTTTCCCCTGTCAGCCCCAATCCAGATCATCTTTTCTCCATGATATGGATGAAGGTCAGGGACTTCAGAAACAGGTCCACCCCCTACAATTCCTATTCGTGGCATATACATCACCTGTCTTTCCTCGAATAAGGATAACTGTTCATGATTGATCATAAACGAACCCCTGCCCGTCGAATCGTGCAAGGGTAATATCATCAGATTTAATTGAAAAGATCCCGGATGGCTTTTTTGCGGTCAGGCTGATTAAAGATTGCACTTCCCGCCACCAGAACATCTGCTCCTGCCTCTACACAAAGTGAGGCAGTCTCTTGATTTACGCCGCCGTCAACTTCAATTTCGAATGATAATTGCTGTTGTTCTCTCCATTCTGCTACCTGTTTAATTTTTGGCAATACAGATTGAATAAATGTTTGGCCACCAAATCCAGGATTAACCGTCATAAGCAAAACCATATCAACATCCTGTAACACCGGCCGAATCATATCAGCAGGTGTCGCGGGATTGATCACAACCCCGGCTTTAACCCCCTGACTTTTTATATTCTGGATCGTTCGGTGCAGATGAGGGCAGGCTTCCTGATGAACGGTCATAAAATCAGCTCCTGCTTTTGCGAAAGCTTCGATATAAAGATCAGGGTTGTCGATCATGAGGTGAACATCCAGCGGCAAATCGGTCACCGGACGAATCGCATCAACAATCAAAGGCCCAATAGTAATATTAGGAACAAAATGCCCGTCCATGACGTCAACATGAATATAATCCGCTCCCGCCTGTTCCACATCTTTAATTTCTTTTTCCAGATTGGCAAAATCAGCAGATAATATAGAAGGTGCAATTTTAGTCATCGCTCATACCTCGGCTTTCTGTTTTGGATTTCTTGTAGAAATTGAAGATAATGCTGGTACCGGAAAGAAGCGATTTCCTCCTTCTCAACAGCTTCCTTCACGGCACATTTCGGTTCCTGATGATGACGACATCCTCTGAATTTACATTGTGAATGTTTGTCCCTCATTTCCGGGAAAAAGTGCTGAAGTTCATCTGCGTCTATGTTTTCAAACTCCAGAGAACTAAATCCAGGGGTGTCCGCTATTAGCCCCCCGTGCATTTCCAACAGTTCCACATGTCTCGTTGTGTGTTTCCCGCGGCCGAGACTCTTTGAAATCCCTTTGGTTTCTAAGTTTAATCCAGGTTTCAGCTCGTTAAGTAAAGTTGATTTGCCTACACCGGATTGTCCGGCCATGACCGTTGTTTTGCCTTTCATATATGGAATAATATCATCAATACCCTCTTTCCCCTTTGCAGATACAAGGAGAACCGGGTAACCAATTTGATGATAAGTTCTCCGGAAACGTTCGATTTCATGTTTTTCATTTTCATCAATCAGATCCATTTTTGTAATGATGAGGACAGGCTCAATCTGTTCAGCTTCCACAAGCACCAAAAACCGGTCCAGAAGCTGGGCATTGAATACTGGATCAACTGCAGAAGTAACGATAAAAGCCTGCTGTACATTAGCAATTGGTGGCCGAATGAGTTCATTGTCCCTTTTCTCAATTTTTGTCAAATAACCGGAACCGTCATCCTGAAGTTCTATGTCTACCCGATCTCCAACCAGCGGAGTGATATTTTTTTTTCGGAATAGTCCCCTTCCCCGGCATTCAATTACCCGGTCAGCTACCTGGACATAGTAAAACCCGCTAAGCGCTTTTATGATTTTCCCTTTCGTCATTGAATGTTATTCACCTTCTTCATATGGGACTTGACGATCGATAATAACTTCATCATTCAGTACGACTTTATATCTACCAGATGAATCAGGTGGAATCGTCAACTCAATGGTATATTCTTTGTCCTGACGTATGGTGTCACTTCTGTATAATTCTGTAAAATCATGATTTATATCTTCCACATAAATGTTCACTTCATGATCCTTTGGTTCTTCTCCTTCTTCGTCAATATCCACCGTAAATGTAACCTCTCTGGTGACCGGAGGTTTCGGCTCAGGACCATCGGATATATAAATCGTAATGTCCGTTTGTTTTTCTACTTCTGTATATGGTTCTGGATCCTGTCTGATCACATGTCCTTCTGGAATTTCATCGGAATATTCTCTTTCGATATTTAACGACAAATCATTTTCCATGATATAAGCCCTGGCTTCTTCTTCCGTACTGCCTTTCAGGGATCTCAAAACAACCTTTGGTGGCCCAGTACTCACGACAAAAATCACTGTTGTTTCTTCGGGTATGACTTCATCCCCGGGCATCGGCTGGTAGTGATCAATGATTTGACCTTCTGGTTCATCTGATGCTCGATCGATCGCAACGACATCTTTATAGTTTAATTCCTCCTCAAGCAGCTGTTTCACCTGATCAAACGGCTTTCCTTCGTAGTTGTCAAAAGCTTTTTTTTCTTTGCCGAGGCTTGTGAAAACAGATACGGTGGACCCTTCCCTTACAACCGAGCCTGCGTCCGGATCAGTTTTGATCACATACCCTTCCGCTACCGTATCGGAATATTGTGTTTCCCGTTCAACATTTAAATTTAAATCACTTAATTTTTCGTAAGCTTCTTCATATGGCAAACCGGCGACATCTGCGACTTCCACTTCTTCAGGAATAAGCATCTTTGGTATGAGGAACAAAGCAGCAATACCTGCTACAATTAAAAAAGCGATGATCGAACCGATGATTACGGGCCATTTTTTACGCCTTTTTTGATTGTTATTTCTCGGCTCTGTACGGTTTTTATCTACTACGATTGTATCGTCATCCTTCAACCCCTTGAATGTATCATTCGTGATTACAGGGATGGCTTTGGTTTCTTCTCCATCGATTTCCGGAACCTCAAACCGCTTTTCATAAAGCCTTTCTGGCAGTAATGCGGTGTTCAGATCCTCTTCCATTTCTTGAATATCCTCATAACGATGAAAAGGGTCTTTGGCTGTTGCTTTCAGCACTACGTTTTCTAAACTCTGCGGTACATCGGGATTCCAGCGTTTGACTGACGGCGTATTACTCTGAAGATGCTTTAAGGCAATGGACACCGCTGATTCACCAGAAAACGGTAGCCTGCCCGAAAGCATTTCAAAAAGGACAATCCCAAGGGAATAAATGTCCGATTTTTTTGTCGCCATACCCCCCCTGGCCTGCTCAGGCGAGAGATAATGAACAGAACCTAATACAGAATTCGTCTGGGTCAGCGTCGTACCGGTAAGGGCCATAGCGATTCCAAAGTCTGTCACCTTTATGGTTCCATGATCATTCACGAGAATATTCTGGGGTTTTATATCACGATGAACGATTCCATTTTCATGGGCATGTCGAATGGCAGCGATGATTTGCTGCATGAAATCAACAGCCTGTTCAACAGGTAATGGTGCATGTTTTTGAATATATTGTTTCAACGTCATCCCCTTCACATATTCCATGACGAGGTAATAGATATCGCCTTCTTCTCCTACATCATAAATATTGACGATATTCGGATGGGACAAGCTGATCGTTGATTGCGCTTCTCGACGGAAACGCTCGATAAATTCATCGTCATTGGCATATTCCATCCGTAAAACTTTGATGGCAACATCCCGTTGAAGAATTGTGTCCCTGGCCAGATACACATTAGCCATTCCCCCACCGCCGATGGTGTCAATGATGCGATATCGGTCATTCAACAAATGGCCCCTCAACATTATGATTCACCTTCCTTCGTGGATTCATCATAATGTATAAGGGCCAGCGTTATATTGTCCTCGCCGCCCCGTTCATTTGCAAGGGTGATCAGTTGTTTAGCGGCTTCTTCAATGGATTCTGATTCGATCATATATTGATGAAGTTCGTCATCGCTCACTTTGTTAGACAGTCCATCGGAACACAATATTAAGTAATTGTCTTCTTCCCATTCGATGCTTTTAATATCGACATCAACCCGTTCGGAAGTTCCAAGTGCTTTCAATAATACATTCTTACGGGGATGGTGTTCTGCGTCCTCCGGGCTGATCTGTCCAGACCGGACCAATTCGTTCACCAGTGAATGGTCTTCTGTCACCTGAGTAAAGCCATAACTATTCGACACATAACAGCGGCTGTCACCAACATGGGCAACAGATGCAAAGTCATCTCCAATGATCGCAGCTACAATAGTTGTGCCCATTCCTTTACATTCTTCATGTTCAATCGCGTGTTGAAAAATTTTTTGATTGGCTTCCTGAATTCCTTCCTCCAGCCATTTTTCGGCATCATCCGGGGAAGGAATGAACCCGGTTTCGTCCCATTTCTGATGCAGAAAAGATGTTGCAATGCTGCTGGCAACATCGCCGGCACGATGTCCGCCCATCCCGTCAGCCACCATAACCAGCATTTGCCCATGATCATTGGTGTAAATTCCACCTGCATCTTCATTATGACTGCGGACCAGACCGGTATCCGTCAAAAAATGTCCAATCATTTTTTTCACCTCGTTTCGTCCTTCCGCTCTCTGGCCCTTAATTGTCCACAGGCCGCATCAATATCATGCCCCTGCTCCCGCCTAATCGTTACGTTGATCCCTTCTTCTTTTAACGCTCTTTCGAAGGCAAAAATTTGATGTTTCGGTGTTCTCGTATAGTTTCGCTCTGGAACATAATTGACTGGAATTAAATTGACATGGCATTTTAAATGTCTGATGCGGTCAGCCAGTTCTTTTGCATGCTCAATGGAGTCATTTTCTCCCCCAAATAATCCGTATTCAAATGTGACCCTTCGTCCTGTTTTTTTATTATAATATTCCACAGCTTCCAGCAATTTGTCCATAGAAAAAGCTTTATTGATAGGCATCAGTTTTGTGCGCAGCTCATCGTTCGGTGCATGCAGCGATACAGCGAAATTAATTTGCATCTCTTCATCGGCAAATCGATAGATCTTTGGTATGATCCCGCTCGTAGAAACGGTGATATGCCTGGCTCCAATATTCAGGCCTTTATCATGGTTAATAATTTTCAAAAATGCCAGCATCTCTTCATAATTATCGAAAGGTTCGCCGATTCCCATGATGACGACTGATGAAACCCGTTCATCCGTTTCATCTAAGGCTTTCTGAACCTTCAATACTTGGCTGACGATTTCCCCTGCTTCCAGCTGCCGTTTGAGTCCGCCGAGGGTTGAAGCACAAAACGTACAGCCGATCCGGCACCCAACCTGGGTAGTAACACATACGGAATAACCGTAGTGATGTTTCATTAAAACCGTTTCTATGGAGTAGCCGTCCACGAGTTCAAACAAAAATTTGACGGTACCATCCTGGGAAGTCTGCTGGACAATCGTTTGCAGTGTAGTTATGGAAAACGACTGCTTTAATTTTTCCCTGAAATGCTTCGGGAGGTTGGTCATATCATCAAAGGAATCCACCCGCTTCTGATATAGCCATTCATAAATCTGTGATGTGCGGAAACCAGGTTCTCCCTGCTCTTTCACCCACTCCTTCAGTTCTTCAACAGTTAAGGAATAGATGGAATCTCTGAGATTTGGCCGCGACATTTTCTTCGATTCTGTTTTCTGGGGCATCTGCTACACTCCTTTTTTCCGTAATCGTGTTAAAAAGAATCCATCTGTATCTAAATCATGAGGAAACAATTGCAGCCCCCACTTAGACAGACCGGGGAGTCTCTGGCAAACTTCCGGCAAATCCCTGCTGAAATCAGGGTCCACTTCAAAATCAGGGTAATGATTAAGAAACCATTCCACCATCTGTTCATTTTCTTCCCGGTCTACCGTACATGTACTATATACGAGCTTTCCCCCTTTTTTTAGCAGGGGACTGATGGATTGAAGCAGCTCTTTCTGTACTGTCTTCAGTTGACGAATATCCTCTGATGTTTTTTGATATTTGATTTCCGGTTTACTTCTCAGGACCCCGAGTCCGGAACAGGGAGCATCCAGCAATATTCGGTCAAAGGTTTCAGGAGAATGAAATGGTTCCAGATTCCGGCTGTCAGCGCCTTTTGCTTCCACAATGGTTAAATCAAGAGCTCTGGCTTTTTCTTCTACAAGTTTTGCTTTTTTGGGATGTAAATCATAGGCATATAGTTTCCCCTGATTCTGCATTTTTTCGGCGATATGAGTCGTTTTTCCCCCGGGCGCACTGCAGGCATCCAGCACAGTCATACCCGGTTTTGCGTCCACCATTTCTCCCACAAGCATAGAACTCTCATCCTGTACGGTCAGCGTATGTTCAAACAGAGGGTGGTGAATTACATTTCCCTTTTGGATCACAATACCCTGAGATGAAATCCTGGAAGCTGTGCCTATGATTCCGTCCTTTTTAAGGATATGAATGATTTCATCACGGTCAGCTTTTAAAGGCTGTATCCGGACGGAAACTTTTTTGTGTTCCAGATTTTTTTGACACATTTTTCTGGTGATTTCCATGCCATACCATCTGACAAACCGTCTAACGAGCCATTCCGGGTGACTGGTTTCGATCGATAATCGTTTGATGGGATCTTGAATGTCATCCAGAGAAGGTAATCCTTTTCTCTGTATGTTTCGGAGGACCCCGTTTACAAAGGATGCAATTCCTTTATGTCCCTTTTTCTTAGCGATTTCAACGGATTCATAAATAACAGCATGATCTGGAACCCGGTCTAAAAATACCATCTGGTAAACTGCCATGGATAAAAGCCAGTTTACCCATGGTGATGTTTTCCTTTTCACAAATGAATCCAGATAATAATCGATTGTCATCTTTCGCTGCATTGTCCCATAGACCAGCTCCGTTAACAGCCCTGCATCCTTTGATGAGAATGAACCGTTTTCAATCGTCTGATGAAGGAGAATATGGCTGAATCCACCACCTTCACTTATTCGGACGAGAAGTTCTAACGCTGTCCGTCTGACCTGTTGTTCACCCATTGGCATCCCCCAGAATGTCTCCGACTTTTAAACTGCTTCCTGCTCCCCGCAGGAATGACTCCGCCTTCATCCGCTTTTTTCCGGCAAGCTGCAAGTCAGTAATTTTAATACCTTTCTGATTTCCGCACACAACAACAAATCCGTCATCAAGAATTTCGCCTACATGGCCAGGATGTTCGGAATAGATTTGATCAGTTTTTTCACCCCACCAGATTTTCATTGCTTTACCCTGCCAGGTTGTGTAAGCGACCGGCCAGGGATGAAGTCCCCGTATATGGTTGTAGATTTCTTCATGGGTTCGATTCCAGTCAATCCGTTCCTGTTCCCTTTTGATATTGTACGCATAGGTGGCCTGATCATGGTCCTGGGGAACGGGATGAATATTCCCTGAAAAAATATCCGGCAATGTTTCATGAAAGAGTTCAGCACCGGCTTTTGCCAGTTTATCATGCAGTGTGCCTACATGATCCTGTTCATCAATGGACACCTTTTTGCTCGCAATCATGTCTCCAGCATCCAGCTGTTCCACCATATACATAATCGTTACACCTGTTTCTTTTTTGCCTTCTAAAATAGCATAGTGAATAGGTGCACCGCCCCGGAGTTCCGGAAGTAAAGAAGCATGAACATTAATGCAGCCGTACTTTGGATATTCCAGGAGCGCTTTTGGCAGTATTTGCCCGAATGCAGCGGTAATCACAATGTCCGGTTTATACTTCAAAACCTCTTCATATTCGTGTTGAACTTTTTCAGGCTGGATGACGGGAATATCATGCTCCAGGGCAACTTCCTTTACTGGCGGAGGGGTCAACTCCCGCTTTCTGCCTCTGGGTCGGTCGGGCTGCGTAACTGCCGCTACGATGTTCCATTTATCTTCTATCAGCTGTTTCAGGATGTGAACAGCAAAATCCGGTGTACCCATAAAAACAATCCGCTGATCCATATTGTACCCCTTTCTTTACATCAGATGATATGGTTGAAAATCAACGACAATCTGGAGATCATTTTTTTGCATATCTTCCTCATATACCTGTAAGATCCGCTTGATCGTCATCTGCAGTTTAGACTCAACTTTGTATTTTACCATGCATTGATACCGATATCTATCTTTAATCCGAAGCAGGGGCGATGGAGTCGGCCCCAGAACTTTAGACTGACCTGACAGACGGCTGTTTAACATCTTCGCCATTCTTTGCGCAACCTCAATCGTGTAGATTTGATTCGGATGAGAAACCGTAATCAGTGCTAAATAGTAGTAAGGAGGGTACTGGAATTTTTTTCGTATTTGCATTTCTTTATAAAAAAATTGTTCGTAGTCATACTTGCTTGCCAGTTCAACCGTGTAATGTTCAGGAGTATAGGTTTGAATCAACACTTCTCCGGGCAATTCATGTCGCCCGGCCCTGCCGCTGACCTGGGTTAATAACTGAAACGTTTTTTCTGCGCTGCGAAAATCGGGCAGATGAAGCATGGAGTCAGCAGCGAGGACTCCCACAAGGGTAACATGTTCAAAATCAAGCCCCTTGGCAATCATCTGTGTTCCTAACAAAATATCTGCCCGTCTATGTCCAAATTCAGCAAGAAGCCTCTCGTGGGCACCTTTATTTCTTGTTGTATCCACATCCATGCGGATGATGCGTGCTTCCGGAAAGGTGAGCTGCAAAGCCTCCTCCACTTTTTGCGTTCCTGTTCCAAAATAACGGATCGTATCACTGTAACATTCCGGACAGCGGCCGGGCATGGGGATTTCATAAGAACAATAATGACACTTCAGCCGTTCCTGTTTTCGGTGATAGGTCAAAGAGATATCACAGTGGGGACACTGCAACGTGTGGCCGCAGTCTCGACAAATCACAAAGGTCGAATAACCCCGCCGATTTAGAAACAACACAATCTGTTCCTTGCGACTTAAACGTTCCTGAATTTTTTCCTGAAGGGACCTCGAAAACATCGAACGATTTCCTCTGTGCAACTCTTCCCTCATATCTACAATTTCAACTTCTGGCATGGATTGATTGTTAATGCGTCTGGAAAGGGTTAACAGCCTATATACTCCCTTTTTGGCTCTGGCATAGGTTTCAAGGGCAGGGGTTGCACTTCCCAGCACAACAGGGCAACGATGATATTGGCCCCGGAAAACAGCCACATCACGGGCATGATACTTTGGATTATCTTCCTGTTTATAGCTTGATTCATGCTCTTCATCAATAATGATAATACCCAGGTTCTGAAAAGGTGCAAAAATAGCAGATCGTGCCCCTACCACTACTTTTACTTCCTGACGCTGGATCTTTCGCCACTCGTCCAGTTTCTCTCCAGGTGAAAGACCGCTGTGCATGACAGCCACATCCGCTCCAAATCTGCTTTTAAACCGCTGAACCATCTGGGGAGTCAAAGCAATCTCAGGAACAAGCACAATGGCTTCTTTGCCTTTTTTTAGCACCTTCTCAATGGTCTGCAAGTAAATTTCCGTTTTGCCGCTTCCTGTCACTCCATGCAGCAAAAACACATCATGCTTTTCGTTTACAATGGATTCTTCAATCGGTTTGATCGCCTGTTTTTGTTCACCAGTGAGCTCCTTCGGTTTTGTTTGAATAAACTCGCGATTATTATACGGGTCCCGGTACTCATCTTTTTTAAAGGTCTGGAGCAGCCCTTTTTTCATTAACTGCTGAACGGTCTGACGTGTCGTATGTAAGGTGTCTAGCAATTGTTTCAGGGGGATGGCATCTTTGTGTTCGATAAAAAATTCCACAATAGCCCGCTGTTTTTTAGCAGCAGGTGAAAAATCCTCTAATGCTTCTTCTAACTGGTGCAAATCTTTGGCAGGCTTCACCCATGTTGACTTTTTTCTAGTCTCTTTGCTTTTTACAATGTAATGAACCTCCACCAGCCCGTCCTTAATAGCCTCTTGTACCTTCCTGTAAGGGATCTGTTTTTCTTGAATTTCCGCAAATGGAATGACAGACCTCCCTGCAAATAAAGGTTTCAATTCATCAGACAATTCCTCTTCCAGAGCAAGACATTCCAATTCTTTTTCATACTTTGCCTTCAATGCCTGTGGCAACATGACCTGGTATGCTGTTATATGAAAGCTCAGAGTCTGCTCTCTTATCCATTTTCCAAGTTCTATCAGCTCCCCGGTTAAAACCGGTGTTAAATCCATTACATCATCGATCGGTTTGAGGTGCTTCAAATCGGTCTGGTCTGCTACCTCAAGAACAAACCCCATTACTTTTCTTGGACCGAAAGGAACGATCACCCTCATCCCTTTTTCAATCATGTGTTCAAATTTTTCAGGGATTTCATAATCAAAGGGTCGGTCGGTCTGAAAGGCAGGTACATCCACAATTACCCGGGCAATTTTCACGGTTGATCATCCTTCATATCCTGTTCCATCAGTTCAAACAGTTTATAAGCTATATCTAGTTTTGACAGGCGTGGGAGACTGACTTCTAGACCCTTTTGATTGATATAGGTGACAATGTTTGTATCCTCGCCAAATCCTGCTCCATCTTTTGTCAAATCATTCACAACGATGGCATCCATATTTTTTTTCTTTAATTTTTCTTTGCCATGTTCAATCGGCTTGTCCGTTTCCGCTGCAAATCCGACCAGAAATTGATGGGTTTTTCGCTTTCCCAGTTCGGCCATAATATCCTTTGTGCGTTCCATTTCAATGATCAGTGGAGCCATTTGTTTTTTGATTTTATGATCATAGACTTTTTTCGGACGATAGTCGGCTACAGCTGCTGCTTTGATGACGAGGTCTGCATCCTTAAAACCGGACAGAACCGCTTCATACATTTCCTCTGCAGATGTGACCTCTACACAGTTGACCCCGGCCGGGCATCCGAGACTGGTGGGACCGCTTATAAACGTTACCTTTCCTCCGAGCTGTTGAGCAGCCTGGGCTAATGCATATCCCATTTTTCCTGAGGAATGATTGGTAAAAAAACGGACAGGGTCCAATGCTTCCCTGGTTGGTCCGCCAGTAATGATAATGTTTTTACCTTTAAAAAAACTTGTTTTCGTTTCCTGTTTTTCGATTACGTCAATGATGGTTTCGGGTTCTTCGAGTCTTCCTTTGCCAACATAACCGCATGCCAGATATCCGTCGCCTGGCTCGATAAATTTGAACCCGAACGACTCCAGGGTTTTCATATTTTGTTGAACCGCTGGATGGTCATACATATGCACATTCATAGCCGGAGCTACATAAACCGGTGAACGTGAAGCTAACAAGGTTGTGCTCAGTATATCATCAGCAATACCATTAGCCAGCTTGCCAATCATATTGGCGGTGGCTGGAGCCAGAATTGCGAGATCAGCCCAATCAGCGAGATCAATATGGGCAATTTTTTTCGGATCTTTTTCATCAAAGGTATCAGTATAGACAGGCTGGCGGGAAAGAGCCTGGAAAGTCAGAGGCTGTACAAACTCCCGGGCACTTTCAGTCATGATCACTTTGACGATTGCTCCTTTTTGGGTTAGTTTGCTGGTAAGTGCGCACGCCTTATATGCAGCTATTCCTCCTGAAACTCCGAGTAAAATTTTTTTTCCTCTCATATTGGAATATCCCCCTTATAGACAGATATACAAAACGGCTTGATAAAAAGCTTCCTGAAAATCTGAAATCCCTTGCCATTCCAGTTCACAGCAAGGGATTTGATTACATGATCAACGACTATTGCCGAAATCGCAATAAATGGCCGATCATCAGCCTTATTCTTCGGCAATTTGTATTTTTTCTGCATGAATTTCTTCGAGGGCTTTTCCTACGTATTTATAGGACTTAGGATTTTCCATCAACGACTTTTTTGAATCCTGCATTTCACGGGCGCGTTTAGCTGATAAAATGACAAGTGCATATTTAGAAGGAACCTTTTCCATCAAAGAATCAATGGATGGCTCTAACATCATGTTACATCACCCTCCAGTGCTTTTTTATATTGTTTGGCGACACGTTCTCGTTTACAGTGTTCACTTTGAACAATAGACAAGATTTTCTCAACCGCTTTTTCTACTTCATCGTTGACAACCACGTAATCGTATGCATCCATCATTTCAATTTCTTCTCTTGCTGCAAGAAGTCTGTTTGTGACCAACTCTTCTGTTTCAGTACCCCGGTTGATGATCCGGTTTTTTAGCTCTTCTAGACTCGGCGGAATTAAAAAGATAAATACACCTTCAGGGAAATTCTTTTTTACCTTCATAGCTCCCTGAACTTCGATTTCCAGAAACACATCTTTTCCTTTATCTAACGTTTCCTGAACATACTCTTTCGGTGTCCCATAATAATTGCCAACATATTCAGCCCACTCCAGCAGCTGGTTCTGTTCAATCATGTTTTGAAATTCCTCTTTAGTCTTAAAAAAATAATCCACGCCATCCTTTTCCCCTTCACGGGGATTACGGGTAGTGACGGATATGGAATATTGCAGATTGGTTGCTTTTTCAAAAAGCGCTTTCCGGACGGTACCCTTTCCTACACCAGAGGGGCCGGAAAGCACAAACAAGATGCCTTTTTCTTCAATCACTGTTATGCCTCCTACCCTTCATATGATAAATCGTCATTGCTAATGACTCGCTGGCCGACTGTTTCAGGCTGCACGGCAGAAAGAATGACATGGTCACTATCCGTAATGATAACAGCCCTTGTTCGCCTGCCATATGTAGCATCTACCAGTTTGTTATTTTCCCTGGCTACTGAGATAATCCGCTTAATCGGTGCTGACTCAGGGGATACGATGGAAATGACACGATTCGCAGATACAACATTTCCAAAACCGATATTAATTAATTTTAAACTCAATTCTTTTCCTCCTCTATCATTTACCCAAACAGCAACGTCCAATATCATTATTATATGAAAAAATGTAACCGAATCTCAATGATTATTCAACATTTTGAACCTGTTCTTTTATTTTTTCGATTTCACTTTTCAGGGCAACGACCCAGCTGCTGATCTTTGCGTCATTTGATTTCGAACCAATCGTATTGGATTCCCGAAGCATTTCCTGAACGATAAAATCGAGTTTGCGTCCGACAGCATCACTCATCGACAATGTTGCGATAAATTGCCTGGTATGACTGAAAAGTCTGGTTACCTCCTCAGAAATATCCCCTTTTTCTGCAAGAAGAGCAACTTCATGCAAAATTCTTGATTCTTCTATGGATAACTCTTCTCTGGCATACTCTTCGATTCGTTGTTTAATGCGTTCTCTGTAGTACTCAATGACCGCCTCCCTCTGTTCTTCTAAGTTTGCTACCAGCTTATTGATGTCATGAATCCGATTTTTAAGATCCTGGCTTATAGCTTTTCCTTCTTCGATACGCATTTCATATGCATGAATGAACGCCTGATTAAGTGTGTCCATCAGGGTTTTTTCCAGTTCATCATCCTCTTCCTCAATTTCTTGTATATCAAAGGGCTCTTCCATATGCAAGAGATCCCTGACAGTAATAGTTTCTTCGAGATGGTAGCGCTCTTTTGCCTGATGTAAGATTTCGACATATTGATCGATCAGATGCCAGTCAACCGTTAAATGCCGTTTAATGAGTCCTTCCCCTTCGATTTTAATAAAAACATCCACCCGTCCCCGCTTAAAAAATTCCCTGGCCTTTTTCTTAATTTTTTCTTCTAAATACAGCAGGGTTCGAGGAAGTTTTACCGACAGATCCAAAAACCGATGATTCACTGTTCGAACCTCTGCCACTATGCGGTTTCCGTTTTTTTCACAAACAGATCTTCCATAACCTGTCATGCTTTTAACCATGTTATCCCTTCCATTCCGTGCAAAATCTTCACAATATGTATCCCCCGGAAAACCATGTCCAAACCGAATATATCCAGAATTTATTATAGCGAAAATTTGTTCGCTGAACAATTGTCTCATCATAAACTTATTTCTTATTTCATGTTCGGAAAGCTGTTTAAATATGAAAAAATGTTTTAGAAACCACGTTATATTTTCATTGTCCGATTTGATCATGGGGTGCTGGCCTCGCGGTCAACACCCTGCTTCTGTTTAATGGTTGCCTTTTCCGGTTCCGAAAATCATCGTAGGTATAGCGCTGAGAGCGAGGATCATCAGCCATTCTCTTAATGGAAGACTGACCGTATGGAATATCGGCTGCAGCGGCGGATAATACACCACCACAAGCATAAGCAGAAGCGAAGATAAAACAGCCCCTACTAGATACATATTTCCAAAGGGGTTGCGGGCAAATACCGACTGATCGGACCGGCAATCAAACACGTGAATAAGCTGTGCCATGACCAGTGTGACGAAAGCGATGGTCTGGGCGTATTCGAGGTGGTCCGGCTGTTGTTGATAAGCAAACATAAACGCAATCAATGTAACAAGTCCGATCATGAATCCCCTGGAGATGATTTTAAATGCCAGCCCCCTTGCGAAAATACTTTCTTTCGGATGGCGCGGAGGTTTTTTCATGACATTTTTCTCAGGCTGATCCAGACCCAAAGCCAGCGCAGGAAGACCATCGGTTACAAGGTTGACCCATAAAATCTGAACCGGTACTAAAGGGAGTGGCATTGCCAGGAGCATGGCAAACAGCATGACCAGAATTTCTCCAACATTTGATGCCAGCAGATACCGAATAAATTTTCGGATATTCTCATAAATGTTTCTCCCCTCTTCAATGGCAGCTTTAATGGTCGCAAAATGATCATCCATCAAAATTAAGGATGAAGCTTCTTTTGTAACATCGGTTCCGGTAACCCCCATACTGACACCAATATCACTGGCTTTGATGGCAGGGGCATCATTTACCCCGTCTCCGGTCATGGCCACGACATGTCCTTTGCGCTGCAAGGCTTCCACAATCTGCAATTTGTGCTCCGGAGATACCCGGGCAAACACATATACATTATCGATGATTTCAGACAACTCCTCGGCTGTCATCATGGATAAATCATAACCTGTCAAAACCTCGCCTTGATCTGGAAGGATGGTCAGCTGATCCGCAATAGCCCGGGCAGTACTCGCATGATCCCCTGTAATCATCACTGTTTTAACCCCTGCTTCCCGGCATGCCTCAATGGCTTCCTTTACATCTTCCCTTGGAGGATCGATCATCCCGAATAATCCGAGAAAAATTAGATCTTTCTCAAGGTCTACATCTTTCAGAGGTTGAGAATGTTCAATCGGCTTATAACACACCGCCAGTGTTCTCAGTGCCTGATTCGCCATGTCGTCCATATGCGTTTCCAGTTCTTTTTTTCTCGATGGAGTCATCACTTTTTTTTCGCCGCACGAGAATACCCAGCTGGTCCGGTTCAACAGTACTTCAGGAGCACCCTTGGTAATGACATACCGTTTATGATTCTCATCTTCTACGACAACAGTCATTCTCTTTCTGCTGGAATCAAAAGGGATCTCATGGATGACTTTATAGTTCTTTAGGTGCTGCCTGGCAATATCCCCCTTTTGAGCGGCTACAATCAAAGCACCCTCTGTCGGATCACCTTCCACCATGTATTTTCCATCCTTCTCCCGGATGCTGGCATGATTGCACAGGACACCATAGGTCAGCAATTTCTCAAGCCCTTCTATTTCAGAGCTTGATTGTTTTTGTTTTTGCTGATAAAAATATCCTGCCGGAGAGTATCCTTTCCCGGAAACACGGATGGGTTCCTGTTCAGGAAGATAGATTTGCTGGACGGTCATTTCATTTTTGGTCAATGTACCGGTCTTGTCCGAGCAAATCACACTGGCACACCCCAGGGTTTCGACAGCCGATAATTTGCGGACAACCGCCCGTCGTTTAATCATGCGCTGTACTCCCAGAGACAGTGCAACGGTCACAATGGCGGGAAGCCCTTCTGGAATGGCAGCAACCGCAAGGGAGACACCGGCCAGGAACATGTTATATACCGAATGGCCCTGATAGACCCCAAGAACGACCACAAGCGCCGTTAAAACCAGAGCGGCCGCAATCAGAACTTTCCCCAGCTCTTCCAGTTTTTGTTCGAGAGGGGTCGGTTTTCGCTTTGTTGCGGATAACATGGATGCAATCTTTCCCATCGCCGTTGACATACCTGTTGCAACCACAATCCCATAGCCGTTTCCACGTGTCACAAGGGTTCCGGCAAAAGCCATGTTATGCTGGTCCCCGAGTTCCAGGTCATGTTCTGTCAGCTCACTGGCCATTTTTTCTGCTGGATGGGATTCCCCGGTCAGTACTGATTCCTCAATTTCAAGGCTATTCGTCTTCAGGAGCCGAATGTCTGCGCTGACCCGATCTCCGGTCTCTAACTTTACGATATCTCCGGGGACTAATTCTTTGGACGGAATCTGGGTCCATTCGCCTTCCCGAAGGACTTTTGCCATAGGAGCGGATAATTCTTTCAGTTTCTCCAGTGACTTTTCAGCCTTTTGTTCCTGCACATAGCCCAGGACGGCATTCAAAAGAACAATGGCCATAATGGTGATGGCATCCACATACTCACCGATCAGCCCAGAAATTAAAGTGGCTGCCAGCAGCACGAGAACCATAAAATCCTCAAACTGTCTGAGGAAAATAAAAAATCGGGAAGGTTTCTTTTCCTCCGCTAATACATTTTCCCCTGATTTTTTCCTTCTTCTGTCTGCCTCTTTATGAGAAAGCCCAAATGTTTCGCTGGTGTTCAACTGTTGTAAGATATCTCTTCGGGATACCTGATACCACTTCACGTCTCTTCCCCCTTAAGCTTGTCTTTTGTATATGTATTCAGCCTCGTCCAAAAAAATGCTATACTTTGTATATTGTGAGGTGATCAGTATGTCTTTTGATGGCGTAGTCACAAGAGCTGTCGTTCATGAACTGAAAGAAAAATTGGTTAGAGGAAGAATTATAAAGATTTATCAGCCAACCCAGTCAGAACTAATTCTGGTTGTTCGTCATAAAGGTAAAAATGAGCAGCTGCTCCTTTCGGTGCATCCCACTTATGCCCGGATGCATTTGACCGAAACTTCTTTTCAAAACCCTAAGAAGCCGCCGATGTTCTGTATGCTCCTCAGAAAACATCTGGTCGGTGGATTTATTGCCGAAATCGAACAGGTTGACATGGAGCGGATTGTTCGTATGAAGGTTCGGGGAAAAGATGAAATTGGGGATGAAACAAACAAAGTGCTGATCATTGAAATTATGGGCAAGCACAGTAACATCATACTTCTGGATGAAGAGAATAGGATTCTCGACAGCATCAAACATCTTCCCCCATCCCAGAACAGCTATCGGACCGTGATGCCTGGCCACCCGTATGTTGCCCCGCCGGATCAGGGGAAAATGAATCCGCTAACGATAGAAAGTCTGGAGTTCATCAAAAAAATGGACTTCAACAGCGGGAAAATCGATAAGCAAATCGTGCAGCTGGTAATGGGTTTTTCCCCGATGATTGCCCGTGAAATCGCACATCAGGCTTATCTAGGGTCCAACGAAAAATATCAAAGGGTGTTTGAATCTTACCAGCAAAAAATGATGAATCATGTGTACTCACCCGTGATTTTTCGGAATGACAAAGAACGTTTTTATGTTTTTGAGCTTGAACATATCCAGGCAGAAACGGAAGCATTTTCTGACGTAAGCGAAATGCTCGATCAGTTTTTTGCCGGAAAAGCCGAACGAGACCGGGTCAAGCAGCAGGTCAGCGATCTAACAAAATGGCTCAAAAATGAACGGGATAAAAACGAACGAAAAATTAAAAAACATCAGGATACATTGCGAAAAGCAGACCAGGCAGACGCATTCCGCCATAAAGGGGAACTGTTGACGGCTAACATGCATCTGGTAAAGAAGGGGGATCATTCCGTTAAAGTCATCGACTACTATGATCCCGATCAGAAGGAAATCGAAATTGAGCTTGATCCAAACAAGTCCCCGAGCGAAAATGCCCAGAAGTTTTTCCAGACCTATCAGAAATTGAAAAAATCAAAACAGATTGTTAAGGAAGAAATCAAAAAGGCTGAACATGAAGTTCAATATTTTGATCAGCTTCTGCAACAGCTGGAAACAGCAAGAGAAGAAGATATTGAAGAAATTCGCGAGGAACTGCGGGAAGAGGGTTACTTGAAAAAGCAGCGAGCAGTGAAAAAAAAGAAAGATAAACATGTACCGAACCCGGAAAAATTTACAGCCAGTGATGGTACAGTCATCTATGTAGGTAAAAATAATAAACAGAATGAATACCTGACCAGCCGTCTGGCCAACCGGGATGATATCTGGCTTCATGCCAAAGATATTCCCGGTTCCCACGTGGTGATCCGAAACAATAGCCCGTCAGAGGATACCCTACTGGAAGCGGCCCAGCTGGCTGCCTATTTCAGCAAAGGTAAGCAATCCTCTTCTGTTCCGGTAGATTATACCGAGGTAAGACACGTCAAAAAACCGAAAGGAGCAAAACCCGGCTTTGTCATCTATGAGAACCAGAAAACATTGTTTATCACACCCGATGAACAGGTAATCAGGAGACTAAAGGAAGATCAAAAAAACCATTAAAACTTAACGTTTGATGGTACCTGCTTCTGGATATATGTAAAAGCCCGGTTAAAACCGGGTTTTTATTTTCATTTTCTGTATATGTACAGGCTATGTAACGTACATTAACATTGGGTTTAAGGTTGTAAACTTCGATATCATCATTCAGTTGTAAATCAGGCATCATTCAAACATATATTCCAAACAAAATCAGCATAATTCGGTATCACTGCCTAAAAAGCGTTTAAACCATTTTTATGAGAAGATAACTCACTGCAACTCCGATTTGGGAAAACAAGAGAAATAAACTGCCGCAACCCCTGCAACCATCCGTGATTGTGTTCGCCAGATTCAGCGCCTCGTCAGCACCTTTCTCATGTTTTTGATCGTGAGTTTTCTGATCATCTTTTTCCTGCATTTGGATCACCTTTCATCTAAGAGACTCATACCATAAAACTAGAAAATATGTTATTTTTAGTTTAATATACCTATATGAGTGGTTCAAAAGAATCGGTTCCTGCAATATAACGAATGATTTCATATCGATAGGCAGCAGGTATGAAGGGGGACGCATAAATTCAAAATGAAAGGAGGATTTGATGAAAAAATTAAAGTTGACCAGTTTGATTTGTTTAATTGCGGGACTGGTTGCCATTGTATATGGGTGGACACAGTCATGGGCGTTTGGTGCTGATTTCAGACAGTATGAAGAAATGCTTATGAAAAGGACAATCCGTTTCTATGTTTTTATTGTCAGTGGTTTTATCTTAATTCTTATTGGTATTATTGTGGATTATATTAGAAAAGTATTTGTTCAGATTCAGGAAAAAAACAATGGTTAATATACATATATCTCCCTGAAAGAACATATGGCACGGATCACATAACCACCTTATCCATGCCTGATCTATTCAAGAGAAAATAGCTAGTGCCCTTCTCAATGATATCAAAACCCCCATTGTCTTGATCGAGGCTCTCATAAACCTAAATATATTCCAGATTTAGACTGTATACCATTCCAACCTATCCGATACGTTATACCTCATTTCATACCCTTTCAAATGTAGCAGGCTCAAATATGACACGATCATCATTTATAAAAAATATCCGAACTAATCACTGAACGATTGAATAGAGTTCGGATATTTCCTTACCTTTTTCAGTTGTGTCCTGCCTATTACGGATCATCAGGAAGAGATAAAGAACAGGATGAAAATGAGAAGTGTTCCAAAATAAAATCCGATAGAATGATACCAGTATTTCTTAACTTCCTTTCGAAGCATAAAATAATTCCAGATGAAGAATACGATTATGCCGACGATTAAACTGAGAGCCGCTTTCCATGACAGGATGGATTCCCCCTGTTCCATCTCGAGAACTACCCACAAATAAATGTATAAATAGCAGGTAAAAATCCCTAAAGCCGTATTTCCAATCGCTATCCATGCCCATTTGGAAACTTGCATGAATCATCCCTGCCTTTTCATAGATTGTCATACGCCACCTATTGTACTATTTGTGACATGTCCTGACAATAGCAAGGCAAACTACAGGTTATTTCTCCATTTCAGTAGGTCTTCCTTTTCCTTATCGTTTAACTGGCCGGCTTCAATCATGATGTCAACAAGGGTATCGAAGTCGGTTAAACTATCATAAAGGATATGATGTTTTTTAAAGTTTTCCTGACTGATTGACAGCCCGTAAGTAAAAATGGACAGAACTCCCAGCACTCTGGCTCCGGCTTCCTCCAGTGCAGTCGACGCCTGCAAGGAACTTTTTCCGGTAGAAATTAAATCTTCAATCACAACCACTTTTTGGCCTTCATGGATTTTTCCTTCGATCTGGTTTTGTTTCCCGTGGGATTTGGCTTTGCTTCTTACATACACCATTGGCAGATTCAAGATTTCTGAAACCCATGCTGCATGGGGGATCCCGGCAGTTGCACAGCCGGCAATCACCTCTGTTTTCGGATAGGTTTTTTTAATCTTTTCCGCAAATCCCTGGGCAATCGCTCTGCGCAACTCAGGATAGGACATGGTCAATCGATTATCACAGTATATGGGAGATTGGATGCCTGAAGTCCAGGTAAACGGACGATCGGGACGGACCTGTAGCGCGTCGATTTCCAGCAGTTTTTTAGCGAATTCCTGTCTATTCATGGTTCCACTCCTTTATGGCCTGTTGATATGCTTGTTTTGGATGAGGAGCTCGTGTAATGCTTCTTCCCATTACAATGGCATCGCTTCCGAGTTTTCTTGCAAGACCAGGTGTGGCCACCCGTTTCTGGTCATCTGTGGTGTCACTTTGAAACCGAATCCCAGGTGTTACCGTCATAAAGGATGATCCACATGCTTCCTTAATCAGAGGAACTTCATGAACCGAACAAACTACCCCATCTGCTCCAGCAATCTGGCTCAGCTTCGCATAATGAATAATCGTTTCATTTAACCCCCACTGGATTCCCAGCTCTTCATGAAGCATAGTCTCGTCTGTAGACGTGAGCTGGGTAACCCCAATTAAGTATGGACGCTGCTGTCCCGGAATGGTTCCAGCTTCAAGTCCTTCCCTTGCTGCTTCCATCATCCGCTTTCCACCGGCAGCATGTACATTAATCAGTTCAACACCGAGACCAGACAGATTTTTCATCGATTCTTTCACCGTATTAGGAATGTCGTGTAGTTTCAGATCTAAAAAAATGGAATAGCCCTCAACCTTTAGCTTTTCAATAAGCATCGGTCCTTCCCGGTAAAACAGCTGCATGCCGACTTTTACCGGGATGTTTGTTAGTTCATTTTCCTTTAAAAAGTCAAAGGTTTTTTCAGCATCTGGAAAATCCAGTGCCAGATAAAGCGGTTTATTCATGGGGTCCTTCTCCTTTCAGCCGGCATTCATGAATCGATGAAAATCCGTATCTTTCCAGGGTTTCCGGAAGGCTTTCGATCACTTTTGGACAAACATATGGATCCAGAAAATTGGCGGTTCCGATGGCTACCGCATTTGCTCCGGCCAACAAAAATTCCACTGCATCCTCCGCTGACGTAATACCGCCCATGCCGATAATCGGAAGATCCAGTGCCTGTCGAACCTGATAAATCATTCGAAGGGCGATGGGCTTAATAGCCGGACCGGACAGCCCGCCGGTTTCATTGGCTATGATCGGACGTTTTTGATGAAGATCAAACCGCATGCCTGTAAGGGTGTTGATCATGGATAATCCGTCCGCCCCAGCATCTGCAACCGCCTTTGCCATTTCTACAATATCGGTGACATTAGGGGACAGTTTCACATACACGGGTTTATCGCTGACCTCTTTTACTTTTTCTGTCAAATAAGCTGCCGTTTTCGGATCGGTTCCGAACTGAATCCCCCCTTCTTTTACATTTGGGCAGGAGATATTGAGTTCAATGGCATGAACCACCGGGTGACGGGAAATTTTTTCGGTTACTTCCACGTATTCTTCAACTGTGCTTCCGGCCACATTGGCCACCACTGGCACATCATAAGACATTAAAAAAGGGAGTTCCGTTTCGATGATCTGATCAACCCCGGGGTTCTGCAACCCGATGGCATTGAGCATGCCTGATGGGGTTTCGGCTACCCTCGGTGTTGGATTGCCATATCTGGCTTTTCCTGTTGCCGCTTTAATGACAATGGCACCAAGCTGGTTCAGGTCGTAAAATTCGCTGAATTCACGTCCAAAGCCAAAACATCCAGATGCTGGCATAATGGGATTTTTCAGGTCTAGCCCGGGTAACGACACCCTTAAATCTGCCATAGTACCACCTCTTTTGCTGGAAACACCGGGCCATCTTTGCAGATTTTCCGGTATCCTCGATCATCATTCGGATCTGTTGTCTTGCACACGCAGGCAAAACAGGCGCCGATTCCACATCCCATTCTTTCTTCTAAAGACACATAGCCTTTTACATCTTTTAATTTTCGTGTAACGGCATGCAGCATCCCTAAAGGACCGCATGTATAATAAAGATCCATATCTGCTTCGAGTACGTCTGTAACAAGACCCCTTTTGCCATAGGACCCGTCATCCGTCAAAATCATCGTTTCTCCCAGTTCTTGAAACTTGTCCTCATAAAAAACAGCATCCATTGTTTGAAATCCTAAAACGGCCGTCACCCGATTACGTTCCGCCAGTTTTTTTCCGAGATAGTACAGGGGCGGAACACCTACCCCGCCGCCGATCAAATAGATATGTGCTCCTGTAACTTTTTCCACGGGAAATCCATGCCCCCTCGGACCGAGGACATGGATTTGATCACCTGGTTTTGCCTGGCTTAGCCATTTTGTGCCTTCCCCAATGACTTTATAAATGATTTTGACTGTCTGATCATCTTGGTCAACATCTGCAATGGACAGTGGTCTTCTCAACATATGACTGAACCCTTCACCTATTTTCAGGTGCAAAAATTGTCCGGGCTGTGTCATGGTAGACACCAGTTCCCCGTGAAGGGTCATTTCATAGGTGTCCAGGGCAATGGGCTGATTGCTTACCACTTCCATCCACTGTTCCTTCATCATGAAAGGGTCACCCCTTTTTGAGCTGGAAGGGCCTGTGCCGTAAAGGTCATGGATTCAATCACACGTAAAATAGCTCTAGCTGTATCCAGCGAAGTCAGGCAGGCTACTCCGTGCTCTACCGCTTCCCTCCTGATGCGGAAACCGTCTGTGTGGGGCTGTTTCCCACGTGTTAAAGTATTGACGACAAACTGCACTCGCCCATTTTCAATAATATCCAGGACATTTGGTTCCGGAGCACCAATTTTCCCTACTTTGATGACAGGAATATTCATAGATTCGATCAGTTCCCCGGTTCCTTCCGTGGCATAAATCTGGAATCCAAGAGAATGGAATCGCCCGGCAATGTCTTCCAGTTCATCCTTATCTTTGTCAGCAATCGTTAACAAAACGGAGCCTTCTGTCGGGATATGAAGTCCGGATGCCGTCAACCCTTTGTACAGCGCTTTTTCCAGTGTCAGATCCCGTCCGATCACTTCCCCGGTGGACTTCATTTCAGGGCCAAGGGTAATATCAACCCGGCGCAATTTTTCAAAGGAGAATACCGGCACTTTGACCGAAACTTCTTCTGGTTCCGGCATGACTCCACTCTGATAGCCGAAATCGGAAAGCTTCTTGCCGAGAATGACCTGTGTTGCCAGATTGGCCATGGTCACTCCCGTAATTTTGCTTAAAAATGGTACGGTACGGCTTGCCCTTGGGTTCACCTCCAGCACGTACACCTCATCGTCATGAAGAACAAATTGAATATTGATCAGGCCGACCATTCCGAGCTCTCTGGCAATATCCTTTGTGATGTCCACACAGCGGTCTTTATGTTTCTGAGGAATCCGCTGGGTTGGATAGACCGCAATGGAGTCACCCGAGTGAACACCGGCCCGCTCAATATGTTCCATAATCCCCGGAATCAGAACATCTTCTCCATCACAGATAGCGTCTACTTCAATCTCAATTCCGGTCAAATAGCGGTCGATCAGAACCGGATGATCCTGATGAACTTTAACAGCTTCGTTAATATAGCGTTTCAAGTCTTCCCGTTCATAGACAATTTCCATGGCACGGCCGCCCAGTACATAAGATGGACGAACGAGAACAGGATAGCCCAGTTCTTCAGCAGCCTGAATCGCTTCCTCTTCACTGGTAGCAATGCGGGCGTCCGGACGGGCAATCTTTAATTTTTCCAGGGTTTGTTCAAATTTATCCCGGTCCTCTGCACGATCGATGGCTTCCAGTGATGTACCGAGAAGGTTTACTCCCCTTTTGGCCAATCCTTCGGCAAGGGAAATCGCTGTCTGTCCCCCAAACTGGACAATGACTCCATCTGGTTTTTCCAGATCCACTACATGCATGACATCTTCAAGCGTTAATGGTTCAAAATAAAGTTTGTCTGAAATGCTAAAGTCAGTTGAAACGGTTTCCGGATTGTTATTCATTATAATGGCTTCATATCCGGCTTCTTTCAGGGCCAGTACAGAATGGACGGTGGCATAGTCGAACTCGATTCCCTGTCCGATTCGGATTGGTCCAGAACCGAGAACTAACACTTTTTTCCGGTCACTGACCAGGGATTCATTTTCGAATTCATACGTGCTGTAGAAATAAGGGGTTTCGGATTCAAATTCAGCAGCACAGGTATCCACCATTTTAAACACAGGAAGGATACCATTTTCTTTTCGGTAATGGTAAATATCCTCTTCGGATTTGCCCCAGAGACGGGAAATCGTTAGATCAGAAAATCCTTTTTGCTTTGCTTTTTTTAATAATTCCTCATCATAAGGACTGTTAGCCAGCTCCATTTCCAGCTTGATGATCGATTCAAGTTTGGTTAAAAAGAACCGGTCAATCTTTGTATGTTCATAAAGCTCTTCCACAGACATTCCCCGGCGCAATGCTTCTGCCACAAGGAAAAGACGCTGATCATCAGCCCTTTTCAGCCGGGCGATGAGTTCATCTTCCTCCATGAGTTTGGCTTCTGGCAGGAACAGTTCATCGGTTTCAATTTCTAAGGAACGAACCGCCTTTAAAATCGATTCTTCAAAGGATCTTCCGATGGCCATCACTTCACCGGTCGCTTTCATCTGGGTGCCCAGACGGCGGTTAGCAGATACAAATTTGTCAAATGGCCAGCGTGGAATTTTGGAAACCACATAGTCTAATGCCGGTTCAAAGCAGGCGACTGTCTTACCGGTTACCGGGTTTTTCATTTCATCCAGTGTAAGCCCTACGGCGATTTTGGCTGCCATCCTGGCAATCGGATATCCTGTTGCTTTAGAAGCAAGGGCGGATGAGCGGCTGACCCTCGGGTTCACTTCGATGACATAGTAATCAAAGCTGTGGGGATCCAGTGCCAGCTGGACATTACATCCCCCTTCAATCTGGAGAGCACGGATAATCTTGAGGGAAGCATCCCGAAGCATCTGATATTCTCGGTCACTTAACGTCTGAGATGGTGCCACAACAATGGAATCTCCCGTATGGATGCCTACTGGATCTACATTTTCCATATTACAGACCACAATGGCATGGTCCTGGCTGTCTCGCATGACTTCATATTCAATTTCTTTAAAGCCGGCGATATTTTTTTCAATTAAACATTGATTAACAGGAGATGCCTGAAGACCGCTTGCGGCTATTTCCTTCAGTTCCTCTTCATTGTCACACATGCCTCCCCCGGTTCCTCCCAGGGTATAGGCAGGACGCACGATCACCGGATACCCGATTTCCCTGGCAAAAACAAGCGCTTCCTCAACGGTGCTGACAATGGTACTGTCCGGTACTGACTCCCCCAATTCATTCATCAGGGCCCGGAATTGCTCCCGGTCTTCTGCTTTCTGAATGGCATCAAGGGGAGTCCCTAAAATTTCAACCCCGTATTCCTTTAAAATTCCTTTTTCCTCTAACTGAACCGCCATATTTAATCCAGTCTGCCCGCCGAGGGTAGGCAAAAGGGCATCCGGCTGTTCAATGCGGATAATTTTCGCCAGAAAGTCTACGGTTAAAGGTTCCATATAAACCTTGTCTGCAACAGTCTGGTCGGTCATGATCGTAGCTGGATTGGAGTTGGCGAGAACCACTTCATATCCTTCTTCTTTTAATGCCTGACAGGCCTGTGTCCCGGAATAGTCAAATTCTGCAGCCTGGCCGATTATAATCGGACCTGAACCAATCACTAAGATTTTGTGGATGTCTGTGCGTTTTGGCATGGAAATCCTCCTTGCTCCTGATGTTTCTTAATACGGTCTAAAAATTCATCGAACAGGGAATTGGAATCTTCCGGACCCGGTGAACTCTCCGGATGATACTGTACAGAAAACACAGAGTATGTTTTATGCTCCAGTCCTTCTACTGTTCCATCATTTAGAGCATACTGGGTCACTTCCAGATCTGTTTTTCCCACCGATTCCTCATCAACGGCATATCCATGGTTCTGGGAAGTCATCCATACTTTTCCGGTGCGGATATCTTTTACTGGATGGTTCGAACCTCGATGGCCAAATTTCAATTTGCTTGTATTGGCTCCTGAAGCCAGGGCGATGAGCTGATGTCCCAGGCAGATACCAAAAACCGGTACCTGTCCCATAACCGTCTGCAGCATCTCAATCGCCTCCGGTACATCCTTTGGATTGCCTGGACCATTGGATAACATGACACCATCCGGTTTTAACTGTAGAATTTCTTCACCGGTTGTGTTGTACGGTACCACGGTTACGTGGCAATTGCGCCGGGTGAATTCCCTTAAAATGCCGTGTTTCATTCCATAGTCGACGAGCACAATTCTGTATCCCCGTCCTGGAACAACATATGGTTTAACCGTAGAGACCCGTTTTACCTGATCCCTTGGAAGCGCAGTATTTTTCAGCCGGTCCATCACTTCCTCATCGGACACCTGATCCGAAACCATCATCCCTTTCATCGTTCCATGTTTTCGTATGATACGGGTCAGCTTGCGCGTATCAACCCCCTGAATGCCTGGAATATCTTTTGTTTTTAAAAATTCATCCAGGGTTTCTTCACTTCTGAAATTTGACGGAACATCACAGCTTTCCCTTACAATGACTCCGGCTGCGGCGGGATGAATCGTTTCAAAATCGTCCCGATTGATGCCGTAATTTCCGATAAGCGGGTAGGTAAAGGTAATAATTTGATCACAGTAAGAAGGGTCAGAAATGATTTCCTGATACCCGGTCATTCCGGTATTAAAGACAACTTCACCGAAGACATCCTTTTCACTGCCAATCGCTTCTCCGTGAAATACCGTCCCGTCTTCTAGAACGAGTTTACGTTTTCCCATGTTCGTTAAACCTCCTGCCAGACAATTTTGCCTTCTGCGATGGTAAGTACAGGCCAGCCGTTTACAACATAACCGTCAAACGGCGTATTTTTTCCTCTGGAAAGGAACGCTTCTTTTTGAATGGTTTTTTCTTTTTCCAGATCCATTAACACCAGGTCAGCTGAAGCTCCAGGGGTGAGCTTTCCATATGGAAGATTGAAGATTTTTGCCGGCTTTACTGTTAATAGATCGACCAGCTCTTTCAATGAAAGAATACCTGTTTGAACCAGGTGAGTATACAAAAGGGGAAATGCGGTCTCTAGACCCACAATTCCAAAGGGTGCCTGGAGAAAACCAGGCTGTTTTTCTTCCTCTGTATGGGGAGCGTGATCCGTCGCTATACAGTCGATGGTTCCATCCAAAAGCCCTTCAATCAGCGCCTCCTGATCTTCCTTTGACCGAAGAGGAGGATTCATTTTATAATTGGCGTCATCGGATGGAATATCTTCATCATTTAAAAGAAGGTGATGAGGCATGACTTCTGCTGTTACGTGAATGCCAGCTTTTTTGGCATCCCGAATCACCCGTACGGATTCTTTTGCGCTGACGTGGCAGACGTGATAATGGCACCCTGCCGCTTCAGCCAGCAACACGTCCCGTGCGATATGCACCGATTCACTGATGGATGGGATTCCTGGAAGGTCCAGTTCTTTGCTCCGTTTCCCATCATGCATGACTCCGCCGTAGACCAGGGAATTGTCTTCGCAGTGAGCCACAATAGATGTGTTTACTTCTGCCGCTTTCTTCATCGCTTCGTACATCATGCGGGCTTCCTGAACTCCGACACCGTCATCGGTAAAAGCTAACGCACCTAACTGTTTTAGCTCCGAAATGTTAGTCATTTCCTTGCCAAGCTGCTGTTTGGTGATCGATGCATATGGCAAAACTCGCACATGGGCATTTTTCTCAATGAGCTCTAAAATTTTTTCCAGATTTTCTTTTGAGTCAGGTACTGGACGGGTATTTGGCATGGCACATATGGTTGTAAAGCCGCCTCTTGCAGCGGCTTTTGTTCCTGTTTCGATCGTTTCCTTTGCTTCTCCACCAGGTTCCCGCAGATGTACATGAATATCCACCAGACCCGGAATCAGCAGTTTTCCTTCCCCGTCAATGATCTGACCGGCATCGGCTTTTAGATGTTTTCCGATGGATTCGATTTTCCCTTCACGGACATAAACATCAACCGTTTCATTTGTGTCAGGCGAATCTAGTAATTTGACGTTCTGAATGAGCAGGGACATTTAAATGGCTCCTTTCTCTAAAAGTCGATACAATATTGCCATTCTCATCAAAACCCCATTAGATATTTGTTTAAATATTCTCGAGCGGTCACATTCTACCAGTTCATCAGCGATTTCCACCCCACGGTTCACTGGAGCCGGGTGCATAACTATGGAATGATGTTTCATACGCTGTTCCCGTTCCATTGTTAAACCGTAAAGCTGGTGATATTCTTCTATCGTCCAGTTCATCTGTGAACCATGACGTTCATGCTGAACCCTGAGAAGCATCAGAACATCACTGATTTCAACCGCCTCATCCATCGAAATATATTCATACGGCAGGCTCTGGTCCTGCCAGATGTCGGGGGCAGAAAGATAAACATTTGCCCCCAGCATAGACAGGGCATAAGCATTAGATCTGGCAACCCTGCTGTGGAGTATATCTCCGCAAATGACTATATTTAATTTATTGAATTTACCAAACTCTTGATGAATCGTCAATAGATCCAGCAAAGATTGTGTAGGATGTTCTCCCTTTCCATCACCTGCATTGATGAGGGGAATGGATATCCTGTCGGTTAAGTCCTTATAATATTGATCTTCTGAATGACGAATGACAACAAGGTCTGTTCCAATCGCTTCCAGCGTCTTAACCGTGTCATAAAGGCTTTCACCTTTCGTGGTGCTGGAATGCTCCGGCACAAAGTTCAGGAGAGATACCCCCAGTCGATGGGCGGCCATTTCAAAACTCATTTTTGTTCTTGTGCTTGGTTCATAGAAAAGGTAGGCCGCCGTGAACTTTTCGCTTAATTCCGGGACTTGACCATTGCTGATGCGTTCAGCTTCTTCTAAGAGGGAAGCAATCTTATCTGTGTCCAGATCTTTCATCGATAATAGATGTTTCATATCCGAACCGGCTCCTTGATTCAATACTTCTTTATGCTGCAGGATCATGGTCGGCTTCTCCCTCTGGTTCTGTTTCGAACATTTTTCCATTTCCGTATGCTTTCTCCCGTCCAGGCAAAATCAGGTTTAAAATGATACCAATCGTAGCAGCCAGTGCCATGCTGGAAACCGTAATGGTTGTATCTTTAAGTTCGAATTGAAGAATCATTCCTCCTACACCGATGACCAGGATGACTGAAGAAATGATGAGATTTCGTTTATCCCCAAGATCCACTTCGTTATCAATTAGCATGCGCAACCCGCTGGAAGCAATGATACCGAACAACAGGATGGATACCCCGCCCATGACAGCGCCTGGAATGGCTTCAATAATGGCCACGAAAATGCCGGTGAAACCGAACAGAATGGCAATGATGGCTGCTCCTGCGATGACGAACACGCTGAATACTCTTGTGATGGCCAGCACTCCAATGTTTTCTCCATAAGTGGTGTTTGGTGGTCCCCCAAGTACAGAGGCAATCATCGTTGCGATCCCATCCCCCAGGATGGAGCGGTTCAGACCAGGATTCTGCAGGAAATTTCGGCCTACTACCTTGGATAATACCATCTGGTCTCCAGTATGTTCCATGATGGTTACAACCGCAATTGGCACCATAATCATCACTATGCTGAAATTTATCACTTCAAAAGGCTGATAGTGTACAAATGGGACAAGAAACTCCGGAGCGCTAAAAATCGCGCCGAGCAGTTCAATGAAAGATCCGCTTGAGATGATTTCGTTCCATTCTGCTTTCATTCCTGAAGTGTCCACAATGCCAAAGCCAAAGGAGATAAGATATCCGCCGATTATTCCGAATAAAATCGGGATCAGTCCAAAAAATCCTTTAAAGAAAATCGCAGCGAGAATGGTAATCCCGAGAGTCATCAATGCCACTGTAAGAAGTGTTCCGCTGTAATTTCCATCTGCGTCGTTCATCGCCATACCTACTGCTGTGGAAGCAAGACCAAGACCAATGACCATGATAACCGGGCCAACCACAACCGGCGGCAATACTTTTTTCAGCCAGTCCAGGCCAAACATCGTAATTAAGAGAGCGACAACTCCGTAAACCAGACCGGCAAGAAAACTTCCGATCATGGCACCAGGAAGGCCGCTGATCTGGCTCGCCATTGAAATAGGTGCGATAAAGGCAAAACTTGAGCCTAAGTAGGCTGGCACGCGTCCCCTGGTGATCAACAGATAAGCCAGTGTACCCACACCACTTGAAATTAACGCAACTCCCTGGGACATTTCTGTTAAGAACGGAACCAGAATGGTAGCACCAAACATCGCAAATAAATGCTGAAGGCTTAAAATCAGCCAGTTTCCTGCTTTCGGCATATCGCGTACGTCCAAGACCATATCCTGTTTTTTCATGATTATATCCTCCCTAATTTTGATCTAAATTAATTTGGAATTCGGTTCGACATAATATGACAAGTTACAGGCACTAAAAAACCTCTTTGCGAAAGGTCGCAAAGAGGTACATTTCTCCCCTACGGCCTGTCAGAGGTTATACTCTCCCCCCGACAGTTCCTTCATTGCGACCTTTTCAGCCTCACTGGACTAAATTAAAGGTCCTGCGTATTCATTTATCGTAAATTTCTACACTGTCTTCGTCATCGGTTTCCTTCAGTTTAACTACGATGACCTCATCCCGGGAAGTGGGAATGTTTTTTCCCACATAATCTGCCCGGATTGGCAGCTCCCGGTGGCCCCGGTCCACCAACACAGCCAGCTGAATCTGACCGGGTCGGCCTTTATCCATGATGGCATCCATTGCAGCCCTGACCGTCCTACCTGTGTAGAGAACATCATCGATGAAAATGACCCGTTTATTCGTGACATCTTCTTCGATTCTGGTTTCTTTTAGTTCTGGCTCATCCATACCGTTCTTTTTGCTTAAATCATCCCGGTACAACGTGATGTCCAGTTCTCCAATCGGAACCTGTATTCCTTCGATTTCCTCGATTTTGGCCTGCAGGCGTTGTGCCAGGGGCACCCCCCTGGTTTTAATTCCGACAAGCATCAGGTTTTCAGTTCCTTTGTTGCGTTCCAGAATTTCATGGGCAATGCGGGTTAAGGCTCTGCGAATCCCTGCTTCATCCATCACCTGGGCTTTCTTTTCCATCCCAATCCCTCCTGTTCTCCTCCATTGACCCATTTAAAAAACCCTTTTGCCCGAGGCGGCAAAAGGGTATAGGACGGCATACTCCTAGTATAGCTTGATTCTGCCACCTTTTCAGCCTCACGGGACTGGTTTAAAGGGCCGATTCAGTTTGCTAGACTCATTATTTCAAACCCCCTGCTAAAAGTCAAGGGTTTTATTCAAATCATCCAGCACTTTTTGAAAAACTTCTGGTGGCTCTGCTTCAAATTCCATCCATTTTCCCGAAACCGGATGTTCAAAACCGAGAACCCGGGCGTGCAAAGCCTGACCGCCAATCGATAGTGTTTTCTTTGGCCCATATTTCGGATCCCCGGCCAGCGGATGGTTAATGTACTGAAAATGAACCCGGATCTGATGAGTTCTCCCCGTTTCCAGTACACATTCCACATGGGTAAAGTCCTGAAACCGTTTCAGCACCTGAAAATGGGTCACGGCTTCTTTTCCATTTTCCACCACAGCCATTTTCTGACGGTCTTTTGGATCTCGCCCGATTGGAGCATCGATGGTTCCGCTATTATGGGATATAACTCCATGAACTACGGCTTCATACTTCCTTTTTACGGTTTTGTCTGAAAGTTGCCTGGCTAATCCCATGTGAGCCCGATCATTTTTAGCCACCATCAGAAGGCCGCTGGTATCTTTGTCTATCCGGTGAACAATCCCCGGTCGCTCCATCCCATTAATCCCTGATAAATCATGACAGTGATACAATAACGCATTCACAAGGGTGCCGGAGGAATGCCCGGCCGATGGATGAACCACCATTCCCCTGGGCTTATTGACGACAAGAACATCTTTATCCTCATACATAATTTCCAGAGGAATATTTTCTGCCTGAATATCCAGGGGCTCTACTTCCGGCATCTGCCACGTTATCCTATCCCCAGTCTGGCATTTATAATTGCTTTTCACTGTTTCGTCATTAACTTTAACAAAATCATCTTTAATCCATCCCTGAACCTGGGTTCGGGATACATCGCTGTTTAATTTTACGAGCAATTTGTCAATTCGCTGATTATGTTCATCTGGAAGTACGGTATGTGATTTCCATTCCAAATTTACGCCCTCCTTTTCTTCTGTTCATCCAGGAAGGTTAGAATCACAATCAAAATGACGCCGACAACCAGTGCCGAATCGGCTACATTAAAAATCGGGTAGTTATAAGAAAAAATATAGACATCGATGAAATCCACCACTTCTTTACGGAACAGCCGGTCGATGAAGTTACCAATGGCTCCCCCGAGAATCAGCCCGAGAGACACCCCTAACAAAGGCTGTTCTTTTCCATATTTTTGCAGGAAATAGATCACGAAAACCAGCACGATGACCGTAACGATATAAAAAAACCACATCTGCCCCTGCAAAATTCCCCATGCCGCTCCCTGATTTCGGTGGGAAGTTATGTACAGGAAGTTTTCAATCAGCATGATTTGATCACCGATTTCCATATGCCTGACAATCAGCCATTTCGTCCACTGATCCAGTGCAATCATTGCAAGTGCGATGATATAATAGTATAACACGGTTGTTCCCTCCAATTTTTCATTCCTTAAGCATTTTACCATAATTAAAAAAAGAAATCTTAAGTTCATAAGCGGTTCAGTCTATCTATAAAACCAAACATTCTACGTATGAAGTGTACATCTGCTTATACCACCTGAATCATTGTTTTATCCGGTTTACGACTAAAAATATATATACATTTTTAGCTGTTCATAAAAAAATTAATGACACATCTCCCCATTTTTTGAGTTTTCCTGATATAATATAGTTAATAAATACTGGAGGAGATTTCCATGAATATTCATATGATCAACGAACTTCTTCAACTGCAGGCTATTCGAAATTTTAGATCCAGCCCGACAAAGACCTCTAGCGATTTTTCGGCAGTTTTTTCACAATTACTGCAGAATCATATCAGTCAGGACTATACATATAACACTTTGCCAGCACAGTCAGTACATATAAAAATGAATGCGTCTAACCTACCATCTAAATCATCTTACTCCAATGATGAAATTGACCGCTTTGTCCAGCAGGCTGCTGACAGGTATCAGCTGGACCCTAAACTCATACACGCGGTGATCAAACAGGAATCCAATTACAATGTCAATGCGGTCAGCCATGCAGGTGCAAAAGGGTTAATGCAACTCATGCCTGGAACAGCCAGGCTGTTGAATGTACGCAATGTGTTTGACCCGATGGAAAATATTTTAGGCGGCGCGAAATATCTCCGTCAAATGATCGACCGTTATAATGGGGACTTGAAGCTAGCTTTAGCAGCTTACAATGCCGGGCCTGGAAATGTTGATAAACACGGGGGCATTCCGCCTTTTAAAGAAACACAGAACTATGTATCCAAAGTGTTAAACCATTATTTTCAGGCGTAAATCCCTCCTGGTACAAATATAAAAGACCAGCCAGTGGCTGGTCTTTTTTGCGTTATGACAGTGTCTGGTAATGTTCCTCAATAATGCTGCTGCAGCGGTCACATAGCTCTGGATGCTTTTCATTTTTTCCAACCGTTTCAGAAGCTACCCAGCAACGCTGACATTTTTCTCCTGGATGTTTTTCCACATAAACCTTCACCTGTTCATATTCTGTAGCTTCATCATGCTTATCTGCCACTTCAGCACCGGAAACGATAAGGTATTGATGCAAATGTTTCATGCTGAGAAGCAATTCCTTTGTCGCTTCATCTTTTGGCACGATGGTGACCTTCGCCTCGAGGGATTTACCGATCACTTTTTCATTCCGTGCTTCTTCCAGTGCTTTCAGAACATCATCCCGTACATTCATGAAGTGATCCCATTTTGCTTTCAGTTCATCCTGGCCTTCTATATCGCGGGGTTCCGGGATATCCGTAAGTTGAACGCTATCTTCTTCCACATCAGGAATGAAGCTCCACACTTCATCGGCTGTGTGAGAAAGAATCGGAGAAAGCATTTTGGTTAGACCCACTAAAATTTCATAATACACAGTCTGAATGCTGCGTCTGCGCAGGTGATCTTTCGGTTCCACGTACAAAATATCCTTGGCAAAATCCAGATAGAATGAGCTTAAGTCAATGGTACAGAAATTGTGCACGGCATGATAAATGGGTGAAAATTCATATTCCTCATACGAATTCCGAACTTTTTTCAAAAGGTCCTGGAAGCGAACGAGCATGTAACGGTCCACTTCCTGAAGGTCTGTTTCTTTAACCGCATCTTTTTTCGGGTCAAAATCATGGAGATTACCCAGCAGGAAGCGCAACGTATTACGGATTTTGCGGTAAACTTCCGCAACCTGTTTTAAAATATCATTGGAAATACGGACATCCCCCTGATAATCCACACTGGCAACCCAGAGGCGCAGAACATCAGCACCAAACTGCTTCATGATCTTCGCTGGAACAATAACATTGCCAATGGATTTACTCATCTTACGCCCTTCGCCGTCAAGGGTAAAACCGTGGGTTACCACAGCTTTATATGGTGCCTTTCCTGTTACCGCAACAGCTGTAGAAAGGGATGAGTTAAACCAGCCGCGATACTGGTCGGTACCTTCCAGATAAACATCAGCAGGACGCTGAAGGTCAGGGCGTTCAACCAGCACACTTTCGTGGGATGAACCGGAATCAAACCAGACATCCATAATATCTGTCTCTTTGGTGAACGAGCCGTTCGGGCTGGATGGATGGGTGAATCCTTCAGGAAGAAGGTCCTTCGCATCCCTTTCGAACCAGACATTGGATCCATGCTCCCTGAACAGATTGGAAACATGTTCGATCGTTTCATCGGTGATAATCGGCTCGCCATTCTCACCATAAAACACAGGAATTGGCACACCCCATACACGCTGACGGGATATACACCAGTCTTCACGGTCTTTCACCATGTTGTGCATGCGGGTTTCGCCCCACTTCGGATACCATTTTACCTTTTTGATTTCGTTGAGAATCTCTTCCCGGAAATCCTTAATGGACGCAAACCATTGATCGGTCGCACGGAAAATCGTCGGTTTTTTTGTCCGCCAGTCATGCGGATAAGAGTGGGTAATAAATGTCAGCTTGAGCAAAGCTCCTGCATCTTCTAGTTTTTTCGTCACTTCTTTGTTGGCATCATCATAAAACAGGCCTTCAAATCCCGGGGCATCTTCCGTAAAATATCCTTTCTCATCTACCGGGCAGAGGACATCTAAACCGTAACGTTTTCCAACCCAGAAGTCATCTTCTCCGTGGCCGGGTGCCGTATGAACACAGCCCGTACCGGATTCGGTTGTTACATGATCACCAAGCACCACGAGGGATTCACGATCATACAAAGGATGTTTGGCAACCACATGTTCCAGGTCGCTTCCTTTAAAGGTGCGCAGTACTTCAGGATTTTCCCACTCAAATTCATTGGTTAAAGTTTCCACTAAATCCCGGGCAACAATATATTTTTTATCATTAACGGTCACTACAGCATAATCGTATTCAGGATTCAATGCAATGGCTAGGTTTGCCGGAATGGTCCACGGGGTAGTGGTCCAGATGATGAACTTTTCATCTCCATCCAGAACCCCTTTTCCGTCCGTTACATCAAATGCAACATAAATGGAAGGAGAACGCTTATCTTTATACTCGATTTCAGCTTCAGCCAGGGCAGACTCAGATGAAGGGGACCAGTATACGGGCTTTAATCCTTTATAGATATAGCCTTTTTTCGCCATTTCTCCAAAGACCCGGATCTGAGCGGCTTCATATTCTTTATCCAGGGTCACATAAGGGTTATCCCAGTCTCCCCGGACCCCGAGCTGCTTAAACTGTTCCCGCTGACGGTCCAGCTGTTCAAGGGCATAATCTTTGCACATTTCACGGAATTCAGCGGCACTCACCTTTTTCCGGTCCACTTTCTGGTCTTTTGTCAGCGCTACTTCAATCGGCAGGCCATGCGTATCCCAGCCGGGCACATAAGGTGCATGGTAACCTGTCATCGATTTATAGCGAACAATGAAATCTTTTAACACCTTGTTCAAGGCATGCCCCATGTGAAGGTCACCGTTGGCATAAGGGGGCCCGTCATGGAGCACAAACAACGGACGGCCTTCTGTCCGTTTTTGCACTTTTTCATAAATGTTCATTTCTTCCCATTTTTTCTGCATTTCCGGTTCCCGTTTCGGCAGATTGCCCCTCATCGGAAAATCGGTCTCAGGCATTAGCAGGGTTTCTTTGTAATCCATAACCATCTTCCTCCTTTTTTCATTGTCAATGATGGACGACTGAGCAGTTTCCTAAACAAGAATAGCTTTAAGCGCCCCGTTTAGCCCTGAAACAGCTTAAGGGAAAACGAGATGAAGCCGGATCAATACGACGCAATCCTCAAATTTCCTAAACCATTAAAAAACCTGCCCATCCCAAAAAGGGACGAGCAGGCTCGCGGTACCACCCTCATTGATTCAAACAGCAGCAGGGCCATTTAAATCCACTTATATATCCTTAACGCGGATTTAACACGTCCATGTCTACTGAGCCTAAGCCTTTCGCATGGAAACTCGAGGGTGATTTTCCAGAAGAACGTTCTGTACCGGGCTTCCACCCTCCCCGGCTCGCTGGTCAGAAGCTGTTCTCTGTACTTTCCCTGTCATCATCGGTCTTTATGTTTCATTGTCCATATTGACACAATTTCATTTAATTCTTTATGTTATGAAATTATATGTAAAAACGTACACAGCGTCAAGATTCCTGACTGGAAAATTCTATTTTATCCTCAGAATTTTCGTCCCTTTCTTCCAGGTTTAATTCAAATAAATTTTCCCAGTCGTCATTTTCAATCATATCCAGCTGGGCTTCAATCAGCATTTTTAAACGGGTGCGGAATACTTTTGCCTGCTTTTTCAGCTCTTCAACTTCAATAGCTACCCGCCGGGATTTATTGAGGGCTTCATTTATGATTCGGTCAGCGTTTTTTTCTGCCTCTTTAATGATTAATCTGGCTTCCTTGCTTGCATTGCCTTTCACTTCCTCGGCTGTCTCCTGAGCAACTAGAATGGATTTATTCAATGTCTCTTCAATGTTATTAAAATGACCTAACTTTTCTTCCAGCTTTGATACCTTTTCCTCAAGTTCCTTTTTCTCTCTAATTACCGTTTCATAATCTTTTATCACTTGATCGAGAAATTCGTTCACTTCATCTTCGTCATATCCTCTAAACGTACGAGTAAACTCTTTATTATGAATATCAAGCGGTGTTAATGGCACGAAGGTTACCCCCTTAAGGTAATTTATTGTTGCCTTATCATTTCGACAGAATACGGTAAAACTCCTTCTTTCCTCACGGGATTATTTCAATTTTGCAGCAGTCATTTTCCATTTTCCTTTTTTGGTTTTTCCATGAATGGCCTGGAACTTGCTTCTTCCTTTTTTCCGAATGGAAAACAGGTCTCCCTCTTCAACCTGAAAAGCAGGGTTTTCCACAATCCGAAAATTCACTTTGACTGCTCCCTTTTTGATCCAATCGATCGCCTTTTGTCTGGACACCTGATAAATTTCACTGATCACCGCATCGAGGCGAAGGGAAGAAACGGTTCCGGAAATGATGATCCACTCTTCCTGAGACGGTCGGAAATCACGAAGTTCTTTCTCACAAAACTCCACCTTTGCCTTTCTAATTCCTGTGAGATGAAAACGCAAAAATGTGCTGATCTCCTGATCACATAAAATTTGTATCCGGTCATTATGAATGATGATATCCCCGAGTTTTTTCCGCTTGATCCCAAGAGACATGAGGGAACCGAGCACATCACGGTGGGTGATTTGAACAAATTTATTCGGATAAGATGCTTCTAACAATCCAATATGAAAGTCATCTTCTGTCAGGTTCTCATAATAGGGAGCCAGAATCCCCCGCTTTCTTTCCGTTTGTTCTCCCCCTCCAAAAAAATGGAGTTTGAAATCGGAATGTTGGCCGACTATGCTTTGAAATATATGCTGTTCCCTTGGATCTAAAAAATCTGTCAGCTTTGGAATGTAGCTCTGTTCCACTTCCTCTTTCCAGGATAAAACCTGGTCTATAAACGATTTTTCTTCCTCCCGAAAATGCTGATAAATATCCATACTCATCCCCTCGAAAATAAAAAGGTGACTGATAGAAAATGCCCCTGCTTATAAGCAAGCAAGGGCTGAAACATATCAAACTCACAATCCAAACAAGATACTGAATAATACACTTAGTCCATATCCGGCAAACTGAAGGACCAGAATCGCCACAATGGGTGAAATATCGATAAACCCGAGAGGCGGTATGACTTTACGAAAAGGTTCCAGATATGGCTCACAAATCTTTGCCAGAAACTGTCCAATCGATGAATCCCTGGCTCCCGGAAACCAGGATAATAGTATGTAGCCGATGATCGCAAACATATAAAGTTCTAGTGCGGTACTTAGTAATATATATAGCTGTCCCATATTTATCTACCACCTTTGATCGTGATCCGATTGATGATCATCAAACATATCTGAAATCGAACCTGAAACATCTACATTATCAGGTGTGCACAAAAAGGTTTGCTGGCCCAGTTTTTGAATATCACCATTAATAGCATAAACGGTTCCGCTTAAAAAATCTACTATTCGCTTTGCCTGGTGATGATCTACTCGTTGTAAATTAATGACAACTGCTTTGCGGTTTTTTAAATGGTCAGCAATTTCCTGTGCTTCATTGTACATTCTTGGTTCACATAACACAAGTTTTGAGGATTGCTGCATGCTTTTTAAGCTAATCACATTGGAATTTTTTCCTGTTTGTTCCGGTTCAGGGTTACTGTCTGCATAAGTCTCTTCGTCGATATATTCATATTCATCCTCAAATGAAAAGAAGGATTTTAGTTTATTTTTAATACTCAAAGTTCGCAACCTCCTTTATTCCGTTTCCTTTCCAACCAGTTTCGTCCCGATCCGTATGTGGGTAGCCCCTTCTTCCACAGCGATTTCATAGTCATTGCTCATTCCCATGGACAAATAGTTGCAGGGGGCATGGGAATATTGTTTCTGTTGAATCCGATCTCTTAGCTCCCTGAGGGAACGAAAGCAGTTTCTGATCACCTTTTCGTCCCCCGTAAATGGGGCCATAGTCATTAAGCCGATAACACGAATAGCCGGATACTCCCTTAGTTTTTCAACAAAGGGATCCACCTCTTCAGGGGCAAGTCCATGTTTGGTTGCTTCACCGGTTACATTGACCTGCACAAAACAGGAAACCGTCCGGCTGGCACGCTTTTGAATTTCCCTCGTTAAGGATAGCCTGTCCAGGGAATGAAGATAATCGATATGATCGATTACATGTTTGACTTTTCTGGACTGTAATGTTCCAATAAAATGCCAGCTTGCCTGGTCTTTGATATGTTCATATTTATTTAAAAATCCTTCCAGACGGTTTTCTCCTATATGATGAATTCCAGCCTCAATGGCTTCTTGTGTCCGGTCTAAAGAAACATATTTGGTAACAGCGATTATATGGACGTCATCTGGATTCCGGTCTGACCTTTCGCAGGCAGCAACAATCCGTTCTCTGATGTTTTCCAGATTTTTTGCAACTGACATGGAGATATCCTCCTTACTCATTCTTTATGCCAATGAAAGCCATCATACGACCGGTTTTCCCCTGATCTCTTCTGTGGGAAAAAAACCATTCCTCTTTATCATACGTACAAAGATCGGTGATTTCAATCCGGTTTTGCCTTACACCTGCGTCAACAAGCATCGTTTTATTCAGCTGCTTTAAATCAAGCAAATAATGCCCCGGCCTTACGGGTTGAATCAGTTCCTCCGTCTGAAGATTTTCCGGAATATGTTGAATGACATGCTGATCCACTTCGTATTGGTCCCTTCCGATACACGGACCGATGACGACAGAAAGTTCAGAAGGGTCAATTCCCTGATCTTTAAATATTCGGACCATTTCCCTTCCGATGCCTCCTACCGTTCCGCGCCATCCGGCATGGGCAAGACCGATCCATTTTTGTTTGTCCGCAAAAAAATAAAGGGGCACACAATCTGCAAAAACAGCTGTCAGCAATTGCCCCGGACGATTGGTGACTAATCCGTCGCAGGAAATGGTTT
Organism: Melghiribacillus thermohalophilus; assembly: GCF_004342905.1. GTDB lineage: Bacteria > Bacillota > Bacilli > Bacillales > Alkalibacillaceae > Melghiribacillus > Melghiribacillus thermohalophilus. Next base: position 206,110 of record NZ_SMAN01000001.1, read on the forward strand.
TTGAATGATTAACTGTGATTAAGTTGACTTGAACCCCATGAACCTGATTCGGCATCACCCAGTTTCTCCGGGGAAACCCAATGATCTCAGCTACACGATGACGATTTTTTTCAACGATTCCAAGATCATCTCCAACATGATCGCCCATATTCAGGCTATGATAAGGAGAGTCGCTGTAACCACCTTGCCTCGTGGTGATTCCAGCCACAATTCCGAATTTTTCCCAGGCGGAAATGGTTAAAATAGAAGGCTGGTTCACAGGTTGAAACGGTTCTGACATGGCAAAAATTCCTCCACGAAAGATTTAATATATTTTATCACATTTTTGGTCCGGTTGCCTGTGCTTTTATCCTGATTTTACTGCTGGCTGGAATCAGGATTTTCTTCCTTGGAATGGGTTAATTTTGGCCTTACTGACTTAACTAGAATGACATCTTTTCCTATCGTAACAATATTATTCCATGGAATGACCAGTTCTTCCTGTTTCCCGAACAGACCTAACCATTTCCCTTTTAAAGCGATGACTAATGCCAGAATGGATCCCTTTTCCGTGTCAATTTCCAGATCATGGATGTATCCTAATTTGCTTCCATCTTCAATAGCGATAATATCCTTTACCTGCAATTCTGAAATCGTCATAGCCTCCCTCACCCCTTCACCATCAATATATGCAGGAAAATGAAGGGTTTTTCGGAAAAATAAAAAAATCAGGACATGGGGATCATTGATGCAAGCAGACCTTTTATCGTTTTGGGATTCTTTTCAGTGATTCCAGATCTTCTTCGAGGCTGATTAGTTTTTGTTCCATCATCCCTTTTGCATCCTCGACTCCCCGGTTATAAAAATACATACCTAATTCTTCCTGAACGAATTGATAAATGTGATCTGCAGCTAGATCTCCGATTTCTTCTCCCCTTTCTCTGTAAAAAAACTCTTTTATTCTAGTTTTGCAATCCTGTTTTTGTTGTTCCGGCATACGGAAGCTCATGTACGGACCCCCTGTCAGTATTTTGCTTTTCGTCATCTTATTGTAACATTTCTCTTTTTCCATCGCCTAATTAACCAAAGAAACCTTCAGAGAGGGGATCAAGATGAAATACATAAAACTGTATATCATTGCGACGTTTTTATGGTTCACAGCTTCCTGCAGCAGTCAGGATCACGGTATGAAAGATGAGAGCGGTGATGCTTCGGCTCAGGAAAATCATGTAGAAGAACAGGCCAATCTTGATGTAGCCGATCGTTCGAATGATGCAGAGGTCCCAGCCGAATCGAATGACACTCATGCACTGGAACGAATGGTGATGTACAACGTTCATTTACGGATAAGCGTCAAACAAATCGACAGTGCTATAGATGAAATCAGCCTTTTGACAAACAAACAAAATGGCTATATTGTCCATTCCTCAGTCAGAAATAACGGTCGGAATCAGCGGGGCAACATGCAGGTAAGAATTCCAAATGACCAATTAGAACGATTTATAGAGGAGCTTAAAGCAATCAGTGAAAAAATACTGGAGAATGAGAAACAGGGTAAGGATGTAACCGAAGAATATGTTGACCTCACTTCCCGGCTGAAAGCAAAGCGAGCAGTTGAGATGCGGTTGCTGGAATTCATGGCCCAGGCCGAAAAAACAGAAGATCTCCTTCAGATTTCCCGTGATTTGGAGAGGGTACAGGGGGAAATTGAATCTATGGAAGGAAGAAAAAATTATCTGGAAAACCGTACAGACTATGCTGAGGTTACTATTATTCTCGAAGATATATCTGTACAGGTTCCAGGAATTGCTGAAGAAGATTTACAAACACGAGAAAGAATGAAACAGGCATTTATTCAGTCGATAAATGGCATTGCAAAATTCTTTTCTGTTTTGGCGGTGCTTGTAGTAGGCTATTCCCCATTTATTATGCTGTTTTTACTTATTGGAGGAGGAGGGTGGATGATCTATCGGAGGACAAACAGAAAAGCGAACCGACCAGAATAAAGCGTGTTCGATTATAAAAATAAATGCCTCCATTCGGGCATTTTATTTTTTTTCCACAAAATGTTTTCCCCTCCTGAATAACAGTGATTTGATAAGCGTTTGATAAATGGAGTCTGTTTCTCGATGCGTTCTGATTTCATGTAAAAAAGGAAAATCATCTGGTCCTATATTTAATCTGGCCAGGGGTTTTACTTCTCTTTCACAAATCCATTCATCCCGGATACCACCCTGTTTAAATCCTTCTTTCGGCAAAATATAGACCGTACCTTCATGAAATGGATTACCTTGAAAGGAATCACTTAAAGAAAAATAGTAGTAGCGTCTAATCCCCTTCTTCGTAGGGACACTCAGGCACATATTTCTCAAAGAGCCTTTATATTGTTCACGATTGATGATGGCAAAAAACATGGGCCAGATCCCATCAGAGGCGGCAAAAACAGCACATACCATTTCACCGTTAAAAAGGGACTGCCTCCGGGGTTCAAACCTCTTTATGTTCCTGTTGCTTGTTCCATGAATGAGAACGTTTTTATGTTCAACAATATATTGTAGAAATTTGTATTTTGGATAGGTGAGTGAATCATTCATGCTGTTTCCCTCAGCACAGAGACATTCACCGTGAAATAAAGAATCAAAAGCTTCTCGTTCTTCCCGGGTAACGGTTATTTCTTTCATTTGATTAAAATCAAGCAGATGAAAAAGAATTCGTACAAGCAGATTCTTCATGATTCCTCTCCCTGAATAAACCTTTTTATTTACGATTCTCCATTCCATCTTCAGAATCCTTCCTTTCGGTTACACAAAGAAAGGCTCATCTTCATGAAAAAGCATGGAAATATCCTTGAATTTCCATGCCTCTTTATCCGTTATTCATTCACATTTTTATTCATTTGTTTAATGGCCGCTTTTTCCAGACGGGAAACCTGGGCCTGGGAAATTCCAATTTCTTCTGCCACCTCCATCTGAGTTTTCCCCTGAAAGAAGCGTTTATTTAAAATCATTTTTTCCCGTTCATTCAGCCTCCGCATCCCTTCTTTTAAAGCAATTTCATCAATCCATAGAGAGTCTTTATTTTTGTCGTCTTTCAGCTGATCCATCACAAAAATTGGGTCCCCGCCATCGTTATAAATAGGCTCAAACAAAGAGACCGGGTCCTGAATAGCATCCAGTGCAAAAACCACATCCGAATGGGGAACCCCCATCTCTTCTGCAATTTCCATTGGTGTCGGATCTTTCGATGTTTTGTTGATCAGCTTTTCCCTTACTTGTAGGGCTTTGTAAGCTATATCTCTGAGCGAACGGGATACCCTTATCGGATTGTTATCCCGTAAATAACGGCGAATTTCTCCAATAATCATAGGCACTGCATACGTAGAAAATTTCACGTTCTGACTCAGGTCAAAATTATCAATGGATTTCATCAATCCAATACATCCTACCTGAAACAGATCATCCACATACTCTCCCCGGTGATGAAACCGTTGAATCACACTGAGAACAAGCCGTAAATTTCCGTTGACCAGTTCTTCTCGAGCAGATTGATCACCTTCCTGCATCTTTTTAAAAAGTTTCCGCATTTCCTCATTGGTTAAAACCGGCAGTTTGGACGTGTCCACTCCGCATATTTCTACTTTGTGTCGTGTCAATCTTAACCCCTCCTAAGGAGCTAGTGTATTTTTCAGTCTGTCCAAAGGAGGGATTTTTATGCAAAACCGAACTGATCCTCATCAAACGGCGGCAGTTCTGTCTCTAAGGTCATGTACAAAAGTGGAATGCGCCGATTTTGGCTCCTGATTTAATATCTACATATAGCTAAAGAGGGCCGAGACATAAAGTAATGAAAGTGGGAATAATAGACAAAGAATCGTTTCCCGGTCCGCATGCGTAGACTCCAGAAGAAATAGCACGCTCCGGGATCAGGACAATGAGCTCTTCAGTCAGCCGGAGACCGTGCCTGTGAAAGCCGAAGCATATGGAATGCATAAAAAATATCCGAACGACATCCTTTGACGATGGAAATCGTTCGGATATTTGATTTCCCTATTCAGTTTGGTTCCGGCCTTATAGAGGAATTTCATACGATAGCCAAAAATTTTGCTAAACCATTTTATTAAATTCTTTTCTTAAGCGTTTGATAATTTTCTTTTCAAGACGGGAAATATATGACTGGGATATCCCCAATAAATCCGCTACATCTTTTTGGGTTTTTTCTTCATTTCCTACCAGGCCAAATCGAAGTTCCATAATTTGTTTTTCCCGATCATTTAACGTAGACAACGCTTTATACAGCAATTTTTTGTCTACATTAGCCTCAAGGTCCCGGGTGATAATATCATCATCGGTTCCGAGCACATCGGAAAGCAGCAATTCATTGCCGTCCCAGTCTACATTTAATGGTTCATCAAAGGAAACTTCAGAACGAATTTTATTATTTCGCCTGAGATACATTAATATTTCATTTTCAATGCACCTCGAAGCATAAGTGGCCAGTTTAATTTTCTTTTCGGGATTAAACGTATTTACTGCTTTGATCAATCCAATGGTTCCAATGCTGATTAAATCCTCAATATGAATACCCGTATTTTCAAATTTTCTCGCAATATATACAACCAGACGCAAATTCCGCTCAATCAGCATGGATCGGGCTGCTTTATCCCCCTTAGGCAATCGTTTCAGCAGGTCCTTTTCTTCATCTTTAGAAAGGGGAGGGGGAAGTGCCTCATTCCCGCCTATGTAATAAATTTCATCGGTTTTAAACCCTAGTCTAAATAAAATTTTGTACCATAAAAATCGGAGCTTAAATTTCCATTTTCTCATCTGACTTTTTCCTCTCCTTTTCCTGTTTATGTCAACTGTAAATGGTGACCTTGCATTAATTTTGGATGCAGCAAACAGTGGTAACTACCGTCTGGTGTCAACTCTCCAAACTGAATACCTATGTAAACCCGATCAAAAGCAAGAACATCTTCCCTGTATTTCAGGTATATTTTTTCAGGCCTAAAAACGAAAAGAAAATCCCGCTTTCCTTCCACCCCCTGGTAAGGTATCAGTCGAATTCTTGCTTTCCAGCTGTCCGGAAGATCTTCAAAACTCCAGCTTTCGGCACATTGTTTTAACTTTTTCCAGTCCGACTCTGAAAACCATTTTTTTAATACCACTTCATCACAGATGATCACAGGTCTTTTGGTGAACGGCTCCACCAGACTATTTCCGCTGTCAAAAAAACCAGTGGTCTGAAGGGATTTGCCATCAACTTCGATGGTTACTGGATACATTTGATCATAGCGGATCTGATCGTAAGATACGGTATCCAGCCGCCTTCTTGTAAACCAGAATACGAATGGAAATAAGATGACGACAAACAGCCAGCTGATCATATCGCCGTAACCCGTGTTATACGTCAGAAATGAGCTGTTTGCGACCTGAAAATTTTGTCCGAGCAAAAAGTAAAGGCCAAACAGTCCCCCGCCGAGAGCAAAAGAAACAAAATAAAAACTGGTCAACTGCTTAATAAGAACATTCATATTTTTAAAGCCAAAGGATGAAACTAAGATGATGAGAGAAAAACCGATTTTCCCTGGTGGAGAAGTCATCCAGTGATCCGGAAAATAAATTGTAACAGGCACGATGAATGAGGCCACAAAAGCTCCAAATATCAGACGTTTCCGGCTGGTTTTAGCCCATGTCAGCCAGTGAACCAGCTGTAAAATCATCCAGTCAATCAAAAAATTTAACAGCCATACGGCATCCAGATAAATGGTCACGTTATTCAGCCTCTCATGGACAACTTTTTCTTTATGTGTAGTATAAATAAGCTTTTGCAAAAAGTCTGTCACTTTCTGTTTGTAAAAGCTGGCTTATTTTTACTCTTTTTGTCACTCTCATGTAAAGTCGCAGTCCCGGCTTTTGTCACAAATTTGTCAACATCATGTTTGGAAAATAGGGTAGGGAAAAGTAAGACTATCTTGAAAAGGAGATGTTGTAAAATGAAGTTAGAAGGAAAAGTAGCCATTATTACCGGCGGAGCAAGTGGAATTGGAGAAGCGACTGCTAAGTTGTTTTCAGGTGAGGGGGCTAGTGTGGTTGTCGCGGATTTCAGTGAAAAGGGTCAAGAGGTAGCAGACTCCTTAATCGGGGAAGCAATTTTTGTCATAACCGACGTATCAAAGGAAGAAGACATCAAAGATCTTATCCAATCTACGGTGGACAAGTTTGGAAGAGTAGACATCATGTTTGCCAATGCCGGAATAGGCGATGCTACCCCGGCTCACGAACTGTCTATTGATGACTGGCAAAAAATGATTGATGTTAATTTAACAGGCGTTTTCTTATCAAATAAACATGCCATCAAACAAATGTTAAAACAGGATGGTGGTGGTTCCATTGTCAATAATGCATCAATTCTGGGGCATGTTGGACAGGAAGGAATTACATCCTACACAGCAGCTAAGGGGGGTGTAGTCAATCTCACCCGCAGCCTGGCAGTCACTTATGCAAAAAATGGCATTCGGGTAAATGCGGTCTGTCCGGGTTATATTGATACTCCGTTATTAAAGGAGGCACCTGATGAACTGAAACAGCAGCTCGTATCACTCCACCCCATCGGTCGTCTTGGAAAAGCAGAAGAGGTTGCTAAAGCGGTACTTTTCCTATCCAGTGATGACGCATCCTTTGTCACTGGAGCAAACCTCCTGGTTGATGGAGGCTATACAGCACAATAAATTTCATATGATCCGAGAAAATCATTCCCAGCCAATCAAAAGTGCCAGGCCACTGCCGGTCTAAAAGCATTTATCCTTATACTGTTTTTTCCCTGGAACAGGCAACTAGAACACCGTGTAAAAAACAGCGTGCTAAGAAACGTTGCATGCCTGAATCGTATCACTTAACCAAAAACGTGTGATCAGCAATCTCGGTCTGAAAACAGATGATGAAACAGGTTTTTCAAATTGAGATAAAAAAGAAAAAAGGATGCCTCTACTGACATCCTTTGTTTTGTGATAGTCATGCTGATTATTTTCTGCGGTTTCGATTCCTCAGGAAAGTCGGAATATCTAATGTATCTTCTTCAATGGTTTTCGTTGATTTGCTGTCAGCATGTTGCCCTGCTGAACGCTGCTCCCGACGTTCATTGGCCGTATTTCTCAGAGCCGCACGCTGATTTGTCTGGCTGTTCTGCTTTTTCTGTTCATCAAATCCTGTTGCAATTACAGTCACAACAATTTCATCCTTAAGGTTTTCATTAATCACTGAACCAAAAATGACGTTTACTTCCTGATCAGCAGCTGATGTTACAATGTCTGCTGCTTCCTGAACCTCAAACAGGCTTAAATTATTACCTCCGGAAATATTCATCAGAACACCGTGTGCACCGTCTATGGAAGTTTCCAGTAATGGAGAAGAAATTGCCTTTTTGGCTGCTTCCTGAGCTCGGTTCTCACCAGTCGCCACGCCAATCCCCATCAAAGCCGAACCTTTATCAGCCATGATGGTTTTTACATCGGCGAAGTCAACATTAATGAGACCGGGAACAGCTATTAAGTCAGAGATTCCCTGAACACCCTGGCGAAGGACATTATCCGCTTCACGAAATGCTTCAAGCATCGGTGTGTTTTTATCAACAATTTCAAGAAGTCGATCATTTGGAATAACGATTAAAGTATCTACATTATTCTTCAATGAGTCAATCCCGGTAATTGCCTGTGCTGAGCGTTTTCTCCCCTCAAAAGTAAAGGGTCTGGTCACTACACCGACCGTCAGGGCCCCAAGTTCTTTTGCAATCTGGGCAATAACAGGTGCAGCCCCAGTACCGGTTCCACCACCCATGCCTGCTGTCACAAAGACCATATCAGCTCCCTGAAGAGCTTCTTCAACTTGTTCTTTGCTTTCTTCCGCAGCCTTACGACCTACTTCCGGATTGGCTCCTGCACCTAATCCCCTCGTAAGCTTTTCACCGATTTGCAGCTTTACTTCTGCTTTTGACAGATTTAGAGCCTGAGCATCTGTATTCACTGCGATAAATTCTACACCCTGAACACCGTGTTCAATCATCCGATTGACAGCATTGCTGCCGCCACCGCCAACGCCTATAACTTTAATGGTTGCTAACTGATCCATGTTTGTCTCAAAATCTAACATTTTCCGTTCCTCCCAATTTGCAAGTTTCCGAAATTCTATCTTTCTATGAAGGAAACGCCAGATTAATCAAAAAAATAGCTGAACAATTTGGCGATGCCAGATTCTTTGTTCTTTTTACCCTCTTTTGAACTGGAAACTTTCTTTTTCTTTGGTTTCAAATCAATATTTTCCATCCTCACAGCGGTAACAAGTTCTTTTCCCTGTACTTTTGCATTATGATAGGCAAACTGCAAAATGCCTACCCCTGCCGTAAACTGGGGTTCTCGAACACCTATGTAATCAGGGATCGCAATTCGTACATTGTGCCGGAAGATATCCTGTGCTAATTCCAGTACTCCCGGCATACTCATGACACCGCCAGTCAATACATATCCGCCTGGCAGTTCTTGATAGCCCATTCGTTTTATTTCCTGATCTACAAAAGAGTAAATTTCTTCCAGTCTTGCTTCAATCATATCAGAAATTTGAAGCTGGTTAAATGTCTGTCTCTGATTGCTTCCAATTATCGGAACATCAAACGTTTCATCTTCCTGTGCATCATTGTAGTAAGCATGTCCATGGTTTACTTTGATTTCTTCTGCCTGTTCCGTAGAAGTTTTTAAACCGATGGATAAATCCTTGGTAATGTTATCCCCGCCAAGGGGGATAACAGTAGTGTCCTTTAGATGACCGGATTCAAAAACACTAATGGTGGTGCTTCCTCCGCCGATATCAATTAATGCAACCCCGAGGTTTTTCTCATCACGGGAAAGAGCAACAGATCCTCCAGCGAGGGGTTGAAGACAAATATCCTGAACTTCCAATCCGGCTCTTTCAACACACTTTAATGTGTTGTGAAGCACCGTTTTTGAACAGGTAATAATCGTTCCTTCCATCTCGAGCCTAACACCAATCATACCCCGGGGGTCTGATATTTCGTCAAGGCCATCTACGATAAACTGCTTGGGAAACACATCGATGATTTCCCGTTCAGGCGGAATCGATAAAACCTGTGCTGCATCAATGACACGTGTAATATCTTCATTGCCGATCTCTCGGTTTTCGCTGGAAACCGCAACAACCCCGTGGCAGGGCTGAAGTTGAATATGATTGCCTTTGACACCTACAATCACACGCTCAATTTGCATATCAACCATCCGCTCCGCCTGTTCCACCGCACTCCGGATGGCATGAACAGTCTGATCTATATCAACAATGGCCCCTTTTTTCATTCCATTTGATTTGGCTGTTCCTACTCCAATGATATTTAACGAATCATGGGTTACTTCTCCAATGATCACTTTGATTCTAGATGTCCCAATGTCCAGGCTGACAAGAATTTCATTGTTATTCAACTCGATGCACCTCCTATTAAGGGCCTATCCCGGAAATATCAAATTTTATCGAAATATGTCTTATATGAATAACGCATTCGACAAAATCTTTTATATTACTGCCCTTTTTCCCGATGGAAAACAGGCGGAATAGCTGGTGAAGAGATATATTATTTTCTATTTCTACGCTTCATGCGCGTTTTCCTTTAATTTTTTTAATTTTTATAGATCTTTTTGAAAATAACTGATTTTCCTGTGAAACCAGTACGGTGTAACGTATTTTTCATTAAAAAATCAGAAAGGGCTTCCCTCTTGTTCAGATACCTTCCAAAGACGCTCTGTCCGTATTGCGTCATATCTACTGGACAGAAGATCTATTCTGACAAAATTTGATAAAACACACCATGATGACTGGAATTATCGGTTCATTCAACCTCTTCAATACTTTGAGGATCCCCGCTGTTTTCTTCTATATCATCCCCGTCGTTCTTATACGGTTCAAAATATGCCCCGACGTCCATATGTAAAATTCCTTTTTGCTCCGGATCTAAATTCGCAGCGATTGAAGGATACACCTTCATTTTTTCCGAAAAATTCCGGATCGAAGCAATCACTTCATTGCCATTCACCATATAAAGCCGAACCTTATATGGATTACCGTCTTCGGGAATCCAGTGAATTTCTGAAATAAGCGCAGATATTTCTATCGGAATTTTTTTCAGCTCGCCCGTGATTTCTGTTAAATAAACAGGATTATCCCATCCTATAAAAACCGGGGCATCGCTTCCTGGCTTTTGTATCTTCTGATCCGTCAGAACCTGTCCATTTTCAAGGATGGGATAATACTCGTACTCATCTTTTACATACCCTACCCGGACATACTCTTCCACATGGATGGAAATCGTATTGTAAAAATTCCGTTCTACGTGTACCTCTTTAATCACTGGATTTTTCAAAATTTTTTCTTCGATTTCGGACAATTTAATTTTCCAGAAGTTTTCCTCACCGGACAGTTCACTTAGGGTCAGGATTTCTTCATCTGACACAAAATCATTGTGTTTCACTTCAATGTCCCGAATGTTGCTTAAAGGTGACTGCAAATAAATAATCGCCAGAATTAACAGAAAAAAGATCGTTAAATAGATGATCAGTTTTCGATTGGCTTTTTTCCTCTTTGTCTCCTTTAATTTTGGAATCCGGTCTTCAATGGAAATGATTTTTTTTTGCGCCATAGAAAAAGACATCCCCTAATGGAGTTCTAGCAACAAAGAAACGGTCTGTATCATGCTTATGGTATGCTGGTTAAAATGTCCACAGACCGTCTTACTGTGCATGGTCAAATTATATCATAGCTAGAAACAGAATAAATGAGAGAAACGTCCCTTTATGTGACAATTTCGACTTCTGTCTCCATTTCGATGCTGAATTTTTCTTTAATGGTGCTCTGAACATGACGGATCAGGCTGAGGACATCCTTGTATGTGGCTGTTCCTGTATTGACGATAAAATTGCCGTGTAATTCTGATATTTGAGCCCCGCCTATTGTATACCCTTTTAATCCGGCTTCTTCTACCAATTTTCCTGCATAATGGGGAAGCGGATTTCTAAAAATGCTTCCGGCACATGGGTGACTCCACGGCTGAGTTTTTTTCCGATAGTCCTTAAACTGTTTCATTTCTGCGGTAAGCGTCCCGGGGTCTCCTTCTTCAAGATGAAAATCAGCTTCTACACAGTATCCTCTTTTTTCCTTCTGCAGTACGGATGTGCGATAGGAAAATTTCATCTCTTCATTCGAAAGCCATTGAAGGGTCCCATCCGGAAATAAGATATGGGCACGGCTGAGAATCTTTGATATATCAGAACCATGGGCTCCGGCATTCATATAGACCGCTCCGCCCACGCTTCCTGGTATACCCCCTGCGAAAGCAAGTCCCTTTTTGCCTTTTCTGCTCATAACTGCTGCCAGTTTTACAAGGGGATAACCTGCCCCGACTCGGATCGTTGAGCCCATTTCTTCAATGTGGTCCATTCCTGACCCTATTTTAATAACGGCCCCCCGAATACCTTCATCGGGAATCAATAAATTTGATCCTCTCCCAATCACTCGTACCGGTATATGATGTTTTTTTAGAAGGTCGAGGGTCTTTCTTAATTGTTCGATTCCGCCGGGTTCAATAAAAATATCGGCAGGACCGCCAATTTTTATCGTTGTATGCTTATTTAAAGGCTCATTTAGAGCTACCTTTCCTACCTGGTGCGATTCTAACTGATGTTTAATCTGTTCCAAAACGAAGTCCTCCTTTGGAATTCATCCAATCCCATTATATATGAGCGAAAAAGGATAATCTACCAATATTTTATCATTGTTTTCCAGCATTGTGACACCGATGGGAGAAATAGTCCAAAAGATTGAATGCGCTGAGATCAATTTTCCGCATCATGCCTGTTCCAATGAATGGGGGTTCCCACCACACGTGACATAGCAAAAAAACAGTCTGGGACAAAACTTCATCAGAAAATGAAATATCCGAACGATATTCAATCATCTCATGAATAAGTTCGGATATGTTTTATTTCGTCAACATGCTTCGCTTTCCGCGTACACGGCCTGAGGCTTCCTAAGACAGCTCATTCTTCTGTCTTTAAGGATGTTCAGCTCATGCTGTTCCCGGAAGAGTCTAGCATGTTGACTACGAAAATTTTTTTACAAAATGGTTCGTTTTTTCCCGCTGTTTATTTCTTTTTGTCCCAGCCTCAAGCAAACTCTTTTTATTCCAAACATGTTCAAATGTTTGCATATCGGCTAATATTTAAAAGAATTCCGATGGCCAGCAACGTAATCGTAAGTGAAGATCCCCCATAACTCAGGAAGGGAAGAGTAATTCCTGTCACTGGAATAAGGCCAATAACAACGCTGATATTGATAAAAACCTGGATGGCAATCATCCCTACAATCCCCAGTGCAAGTAAGCTTCCGAATAGGTCGGGAGCATGAAGGGCTATACGAATTCCCCTCCAGAGCATCAAAAAGAACAGCAAGATCACAAAGCTGCCGCCGATGAATCCCAGCTCTTCAGCGAGAATGGCAAAAATAAAATCGTTCTGAGGTTCAGGAAGGTAAAAAAACTTTTGTAGGCTCTGACCGAGACCTAGCCCCATTAATCCCCCAGGTCCAATCGCATACAAAGACTGAATGATCTGAAATCCGTCTCCTAAAGGGTCTTCCCATGGGTTAAGAAATGCTTTGATTCGATTGATTCGGTAAGGAGCTGATAAAATTAACCCCACAAATCCGGCCAGACCGATCAGTGCAAGTCCAACAAAATGGGATATTTTTGCTCCTCCAACAAAAATCATCACCATACATGTCCCGACGAGGACCACTCCGGTACCTAAATCAGGCTGAAGAATAATCAATCCGAAGGGTACAAAGACTAAAAGCAGCGCAGGAATAAATCCTTCCTTCAATGATGTAATGTATTTTTGCCGTTCAGATAAGAGCTTTGCCATAAAGATAATCATGCCGAGTTTCATAAATTCGGATGGCTGAATGCTAAATGCACCTACTCCAATCCAGCTTCTTGCTCCACCTCGAACCATTCCGACTCCAGGAATTAAAACAGCAATGAGCAAAACAAAACAGCCGATTAAAATGGGCTTAGCCAGATCCTTCCATTTGACATAAGAAATGTTCATCATTACATACATGGCCACCAGACCAACGATTGAAAACAAAAGCTGACGCTTGGCATAAAAAAACGCATCTTCAAATTTGTATGAAGCCCAGACTGCTGATGAACTGTACACCATGACTACACCGATCAGAAGGAGCGCAAAGATGACTACGATCAATGTCAAATCTGGCATTTTAGCCTTCGAGTGGTTCCCTCGCATGAAATATCTCAACCCCTAAAATTGAAATTAAGGCGCCAGGTAAAACATGGCCCTATTTAAGCATATGCACAGCTTCAATAAACATGTCTCCCCGTTCCTCAAAGGTGCGGTACTGGTCCCAGCTTGCACAAGCAGGAGATAATAAAATCACATCTCCATCCTCAGACATGGAATAAGCCTGTTTTGCTGCCTGTTTTACATTATCGACGTAAACGATTTGGTCTATTCCTGCTTTTCTAGCCGCGCGTTCAATTTTGGGAGCCGATTGACCAAAGAGAACCATAGCTTTTACACGATGGAGCGAAGGAACAAGATCATCAAATTCATTTCCCCTGTCCAGGCCACCTGCAAGCAAAATCACTGGCTGCTGAAAAGCTGCCAGAGCCTTTGAAGTGGCTAAAATATTTGTCGCTTTTGAATCATTATAGAATGTTCGACCATGAATCGTGTCAACATATTGAAGACGATGTTTGACCCCTCGAAACGTTCGCAGAACCCTGATAATAGCTTCATCCGAAATATCGAGGGATTTAACAGCTGCTATAGCAGCCAGGCTATTCTGTAACTGGTGACTGCCTGATAATTTCAGTTCATTCCTTTTCATTAGAATTTGTTGTTTATAATAAATATGTTCCTCATCGGCCCAGGCGCCATTGCAGGACGTTTCGATTGAAAAAGGAACTTTGATTGAGCGAGCATCCTCAATCAAGCGAAGAACCCTTTGATCATCGGCATTATAAACCAACACGTCATTTGCAGTCTGGTTTTTAAATATATTTCCTTTAGCCTTCATATAATGTTCCATTGTTTTATGATAATCCAGGTGAGCTTCGAAAATATTTAACAGGACGGCAACATGGGGCCGAAAATCCTTTATTCCAAGGAGCTGAAAAGACGATAATTCCATCACCATGATTTCATCCGGCTTCATATTCCTTGCAACCTCCGAGGCTGCTCTTCCGATATTTCCCGCAATTTTTGCTTTCTTTCCCTCAGCTAGAATCATTTCATAGATGAGTGTGGTAGTCGTCGTTTTGCCATTGGAACCGGTAACTCCCACAAGGGGACCTTCAATCAGCATACCGGCGAGTTCCACTTCTGTCACGATAGGTATCCCTCTTCGTTCTGCCTCTCTGACGATTACATTTTCATAGGGGATACCCGGGTTTTTTACTACCAGATCAACATCCTCTAAAACAGAGAGCGGATGATGGCCGGTAATGACCTCAATCCCCTGCTTTCTGAGATTTTCCGCTTCAGGATTTTCTTTTTCACTTTTCAGATCATTGACCCGTACAGGAATGCCGCTATCAATTAAAAGCTGAGCTGCAGAAGCCCCGCTTTTGGCAAGTCCTAAAACCAGTACTTCTTTGTAAGGGAATTGTTGTAATCGATTCAATTTAACCACACCTCGATGTATATGCCTAATGCTGCAAACAGAAGTGCTGCAAGCCAGAATGTTGTAACTATACGCCATTCAGACCAGCCAATCAGTTCATAGTGATGGTGCAGGGGGCTCATCCGAAAAACCCGTTTCCCTTTCGTTTTAAAAACGAATACCTGAATGATGACCGATAAGGTCTCGATGACAAAAACACCACCAATAACAATCAGCAATAATTCCAATTTGGTCAAAATGGCAACAATCGCGAGGGCCCCTCCAAGCGAAAGGGAACCTGTATCCCCCATGAATACTTTAGCAGGATGGGAATTAAAAACTAAAAAACCTAAAAGTGCCCCAGAAACGGCCAGTGAGAATACACTGATTTCATACTGGGGAATCCCATGCCAGGCAAGAATGCCGAAAGCACCAAATGCAATGGCCCCCGTTCCAGCCACCAGCCCATCCAGTCCATCGGTAAGGTTAACGGCATTGGATGTACCCACAAGCATGAACAAAATAAGCAAGAAATAACCGAAGCCCAGCTCCAGCTGAATATCCGTCAGCGGAACTGCAATATATGTAGGAAAACCGTGACGGTCTAAAATGATATAGACGATAATAGCAATCAGCACCTGGGCGAGTAATTTCTGCCTTGAAGTTAAACCCAGATTCTGTCTTCGAATGATTTTAATAAAGTCATCCAAAAATCCGATGAGTCCATACCCAATCAGAACGAACAGCAGCAAAAACACCTCAAAACTCATTGGGTTGGGATTAAATTTCGATGTCATCACCAGAGTTGTGATGGATACCGAAAGAAGGATCATGATTCCCCCCATCGTTGGAGTACCGGCTTTTTTCTGGTGGGATTTTGGTCCTTCTTCCCGTATGCTTTGTCCAAATTTTAATCTGCGTAAAAAGGGAATAAAGATGGGAGACAGTAAAACCGTGATTAAAAAAGCAACTGCCATTGTTATAAGCAGGATTTGTTGTGTCACGTAGTTCTCCTCCTTCAACAGGTCTTTTGCTTTATTTTTTTCTATATCAGTTTCTCAATTACCTTTTCGAGTTTCATCCCTCTGGAAGCTTTAAAGAAAAGCAGAGTTCCTTTCTGCAGTTCTTTTTTAAGCTTCTGGCTCAATTCATCCGGATTTTGTATATGATACGCCTGAACCGGCATCCCCCTGTCTTTGATCGACTCCACGATCCATTTGCTTGCATCCCCGGTTGTATAAACAGCTGATATGGGCGGCTCGATAAGTTTACCAATTGAACGATGAAATGATTCAGACCACTCACCAAGCTCAAACATATCTCCCAGAACTAATACTTTTCTCTCTGCACTCAGCTGTTTGACTACTTCAATGGACGCTTTCATCGAGGTGGGGGAGGCATTGTAAGCATCGTTAATAATGGTTGCCCCGTTTTGAGCCACTATTTTCTGAAAGCGCATTCCGGTCACTTCCAGTTTCTGAAGAGCTGTTTGAATGGCTGCGGAACTGATTTCATACCGCTCAGCAGCAGCTATAGCATAACCTGCATTTTTCGCCTGATGACCGCCGGGCAATGGAATGGAATATTCCTGGTTTTTCATAGTGAAAGTGGTCCTGTCTTCTTCAATCTGGACATTTTCAACAACATAATCATTATCTTCATCGAATCCCACGGTTATCGTTTTCCATCTTTCCCTTAACTTCTCCAGCAGGGGCTCATCCCCGTCTATAATTAAAATACCATCGTCTTTTAAGCCTGCTAACAGTTCACTTTTCGCCTGAGCAATTCCCTCCCTTGAACCAAGGTATTCAATATGGGATTCCCCAATGTTTGTGATCACTCCCACGTCCGGCCGGGCAATCTCCGATAAAACCATGATTTCCCCAAAGTGGTTCATTCCCATTTCAACAATGAGGACTTCTGTATCTATATCCATCTTTAGAATCGTTAAAGGAAGTCCAATATGGTTATTAAAATTTCCTGACGTTTTATGGGTCTTAAATCTGATTTTAAATATTTCTGCAAACAAATCTTTCGTCGTTGTTTTGCCGTTTGACCCGGTAATTCCTATGACAACCGGGTCAACTTTTTTCCGGTAATATTTGGCTAAATCCTGAAGACCCTTCAGGGTATCTTCTACAAAAAAGAGAGGGAAATCCGTCGGAACAAATTCTGGAATATCCCTGTCCTTTTGCCATAGGGAAGCAATGGCGCCATTTTTAATGGCATCTTTTAAAAATTCATGACCGTCAAACCGTTCCCCTACAATTGGAACGAACAGGCCAAAATGCGTATTTGAGCGGCTGTCCGTTACCACTTCATCGATGTCTAAAGGCATGTGTGCCGCTCCCTTACATTCAGGAAATAACTCGGTTAATTCTTTTGTCGTTAGTTTTGCCATCCCTATCTTCCTTTCAACTTCATCTCAATCATTTCCAGGGCAACTTTGCGGTCATCAAAATCATATCGCTTTCCATTGATTTCCTGATAGGTTTCATGCCCTTTTCCGGCAATCAGGATCATATCGCCTGCCTCTGCCTGTTCCACAGCAAGCTGAATCGCTTTACGACGGTCCATTTCCACCTGATAGCTTCCTTTCTCTACTCCTTTTTTCATATCTTCAATGATGCGTCCAGGGTCTTCTGTTCTGGGGTTATCAGAGGTAAAGATCGCTTCATCACTATAAGATACGGCCACCTGGGCCATTTTAGGGCGTTTATCCCGATCCCGGTCTCCACCGCATCCGACGACGACCCTTAGTTTCCCTTTCACAAAGGAACGGGCAGTTTCCAGAACATTTTTTAGGGAGTCAGGGGTGTGGGCATAATCCACAATGACACCAAAATTCTGGCCCCCATAAACGGTTTCAAAACGCCCGGGGACCCCTTTTGTTTTCTGAAAAGCTTTTTGAATGGTTTCCAGCGGAATACCGGCACACAGCGCACCACCTGCAGCACCAAGCAAATTATATACACTGAACTTGCCTGCCATGCTGGATTCAATGGAGACCGTACCGACCGGTGTTTTCATCGTAAATGATGTTCCGTCTGGATTCAATTTGATATCAGTTGCCTGTATATCAGCATCATGATCGATTCCATAAGTCAGTGTTTCAAAGGGGGTACTTTTTAGAAAAAATTCACTGTAGGGATCGTCGATATTTACAATTCCAAATCTGGGCCTTTCGCTGTATACGTTCCCCATCTGGGAAAACAGCAAAGTTTTGGCCCGCAAATAATCATCCATATTTTTATGATAATCCAGGTGATCCTGGGTTAAGTTCGTAAAAATGGCGATATCAAAGTCACAGCCATAAACTCTTCCCTGATCTAAAGCATGGGAGGATACTTCCATGATGGCGGTAGTAACCCCTTCTCCCGCCATTTGACGAAAATGCTTTTGTAAAAACAGGGTGTCGGGAGTTGTATTGATAACCGGATATGTTTTATCTTTAATTTTCATTTGAATCGTACCGATGACACCAGTCTCTTCCCCATGCTCGCGAAAAACCTCTTCAAGCAGATAAGTCATGGTTGTTTTACCATTCGTACCCGTAACGCCGATCAGCCGGAATTCTTTAGTAGGGTAGCCGTAAAAATGATTGGAAATTATGGAGAGGGCTTTTCTCGTATCCGGTACGATGATGACCGGAACATCGACAGGAAGGGGGCGCTCTGCAACAATGGCGCACGCCCCCCTCTGAATTGCTTCGTCGGCAAAATCATGTCCGTCTACAGCCGTTCCCCGGACACAAACAAATAAATCTCCCTGCCTTACCCGTCGAGAGTCCATCTCAATTTGATTTATATTTAATCCATCAATAGATTTTGTAACTTGATAAAACGTTAATGGCTGCAATAGTTGATTTAATAACATCACACATCTCCTGCCTTCATGATCCATATTACATAAACAGCAGTTTTATTATATCAAATCAGCAGTACGAAGGATAATAAAAGATGGACCATTTTTCAGTTTTTCTCACCGAGTAAAATACGGATTGTCGACCCCTGCTCCACTTTTTTCCCAGGCTCAGGGGACTGATCGATGACGTAATTTCCCTGACCATCCTGATCAACAGATAGGTTCAACAAATACTTGGACAATTCATCTTTGTTTAATCCTACTAAATCCGGTACTTCGATCAGGGGTTCATCCGGCCACTGGTATTCCTTTTCAAGGCCTTCTGTCCTCTCCTTCACTCCCAGGGACCGCAGGCTGTCTGACATAATGTTGCCCACAATAGGGGCCGCTACTACACCTCCAAATTGAACGGTGTTTTTCGGGTTATCAATGGCTACATATACGACCAGTTCCGGATCATCGGCCGGTGCAAAGCCGATAAACGAAACAATATGATTATCGCTCATATACTGTCCGTCAGGTCCCACTTTTTGTGCCGTACCCGTTTTTCCGCCGACTCGATATCCCTCGACATAAGCTCCTCTTCCTGTTCCCTGAGCGACTACACTTTCAAGAGCTTTTCGGATTTTTTCAGAGGTTTCGGCGGAAATCACCCTCTCCTTCAATACAGGTTCCTTTTGGGACACAACTTCTCCGGTTACGGGATGAAGCCATTCACTAGCTATATATGGCTGATACAAATAACCACCATTTACGGCTGCCGCAACCGCCATCACCTGTTGAATCGGCGTTACCGATACCCCCTGGCCAAAGGATGTCGTGGCGAGCTCAACCGGACCTACATTCTCTTCTTTGAATAAAATTCCTTTTCCCTCACCCTGCAAATCAATGCCCGTTTTTTGACCGAATCCAAATTTTTCAATATATGAAAACAGCTTTTTCTTGCCCAGCTTTTCCCCAAGACTGACGAACCCCGGGTTACAAGAATTTTGCACCACTTCTAAATATGTCTGTGAACCATGTCCTCCCCTTCTCCAGCAATGAAGGGTGGCGCCTTCCACCTCAATATAGCCGGGATCATGAAAATGATCTTCTTCAAGATCCACCTTGCCTTCTTCAAGGGCAGCAGCAAGGGTAATGATTTTAAATGTTGACCCGGGCTCATATGTACTCCACACCGGCAAATTCCGATTATACACTTCCGGCTTTGCTTCCTGGTAATTAGATGGATGAAATTTTGGCCGGCTGTCCATGCCGAGCACTTCGCCAGTATCCGGATCCAGTGCAATAGCTAAAGCTCCATCAGGGTTATATTTGTCTTCTGCGAGATCCAGTTCCCGTTCAATGATTTTTTGAACATTTACATCGATCGTGAGTTTTAGGTCCATTCCGTCTTCAGGAGGCTTGTATATTTCAGCATGATCGGTCAACTTTTTCCCCTTTGCATCTGAAAAAAAAGATAATGAACCCTGTTTGCCATTCAGTTTATCATCATAAAACAGCTCAATCCCTGCAAGCCCCTGGTTATCAATCCCGGTAAACCCCAAAATATGTGCTAACATATCATCATAGGGGTAATTCCGTTTAGAATCCTCAGCAATATAAACCCCGGGCATATTTAATTCTTGAATTTGTAGAACCTGATTCTCTGAGAGTTTTCTTCCCTCGGGATGTATGCGTACCACAGCAGCCACTTTAGTTACATAGTCATATGCTTTGTCATACGACATATTCAAAATATTTGCGAGGGCTTCCGCCGTCTTCTGGGGATTTTCCACCTGTCTTGGCACGACATTGACCGATGGAGCTGATACGTTATCTACCAGAATTTTTCCATTCCGATCTAAAATTTTTCCCCTTTCAGGTTCTAGTGTAATGTCTCTTTGCCAGAGTTCCTCTGCTTTCTGGTACAGTTCATCCCCGAGGATAAATTGAACATATCCTAACCGTATGCTCATCACGAGGAATAAAGCCAGTCCAAATAGAAAGACAGTGACTAATCGTTTTCTTACCGTGACATGGGATACACGTTTCATATTCATCTCCCTTTGTCCATAGTCCGTTCGTATCCACTATATGAGGCAAGAAAACAAATTAGAACACTGCCTGTTATTGGGCCTGTACACTTGCTTCCGCTTCTTCATCCTGACCTTCTTTATCGATGTTTTCACCAGATTCTGTTTCATCTGCTCCCGGCGGTTCAAGCTGAATGATTAAATATTGATTGTTTTGAATCTTATTTCCCCCGGGTATATTTTGTTTCACAACATACCCATTCCCCATATGTTCAATCTTTAACTGAAATAACTCTCCAAACATCAGAACTTGCCGTAAAGACCATCCGGTCAGATCTGGCATCACCGGTTCCCCGTCCGTCAATATGAATGCAAAACTTCCGGAGTACAGGTCTGTTCCTTTTTCCGGGATAACTTTCTGGATTGTATCGCCATTGCCGATGACCGCTGTTTTTATATTTTGGCTCTCCAAAACGTCTTTTAGTTCCTGTACGGTTTTCCCTGTATAATCCGGCATGACAAAGGCATCAGAAACGGTACCGGTATTTTCTTTGTCCGGATTCACATTTAAATAGTGAAGACTATTTTCCATAACCGTTTTAAAGATATACGAAACCGGTTCCGGGCCGTATTCCTGCGGAGACAGGTTCGGCTGTTTTACCGCAACATACATCATTAATTCTGGGTCTTCTTTTGGGGCCATGCCCAAAAAGGAGAAAATATAATTTTCTTTCCCTGTCATATATCCGCCGCTTTCAGGGTCTGGAATCTGAGCCGTCCCGGTTTTTCCCGCAACTGTATAGTCTTCCAGGCGGTAAGGACGTCCGGTGCCATGTTCGGATGTAATAACCGTTTCAAGGAGATCTTTTACTGCCCGGGCAGTTTCCGCTCTAATCGGCTCACCGGCTACCACAGGTTTGTTTTGCTTGAGAATCTCCCCATGTTCCGGGTCAACAATTTCCTCCACGACGTAAGGTTTCATCATCTTGCCGTCATTTGCAATCGCTGTTGCTGCCTTCATCAACTGAATGGCTGTAACCGTTGTTCCCTGCCCAAAAGCAGTGGTTACCTTTTCAATCGGATAACGGTATAAAAGGGTCCCTGTACGTTCTCCGTCAATATCAATTCCGGTTTTCTGGTCGAAGTGAAAAGCATGCAAATATTCCAAAAACTCTTCCGTTCCTAGCTTTTCCCAGACTAATTTCGCAAATCCGACATTAGATGAGCGCTGTACTCCTTCATTATAGGTGATAACACCCCAACCTTCCCTTCTGTGATCGTGGATGGTTTGCGCATTTTCGCTTATTTTGTAGCTGCCGGACTGATAGGTATCCTCTCCATTATATACCCCTGCATCAATTGCCGCTGCAAGGGTAAAGATTTTCATGGTCGATCCCGGTTCGATCGGATGAGAGATGACATCATTGTACCAGTTTACAATGTTTTTCCGTTCATTCGGATCAAATGTGGGACGATTGGCCATGGCCAGAATTTTACCTGTTTTCGGATCCATGACAATTGCCATCATCTGCTCCGGCTCATATTCCTCTTCTACCTGTGTCATGGCATCCTCAAGAAAGGTCTGGATTTTTTGATCAATCGTCAGATATATATCCGCGCCGTTTTCCGGTTTTTGAACAATCTCTTCCGGATTGAGGAGCTTGAAGGCGTACTTATCATGCTTATATGTAATAAAACCATCCTTGCCCACTAACTGTTCATTATATGTTTTTTCGATCCCCATGACTCCCTCTTCCTGCTCCTGCTGATTCTGAGTGAACCCTATTAAATGAGAAGCGAGGGGGCCATTGGGGTAAAAACGCCGTGTCTCCCGTATAAAATAGATCCCGGGAAGACCTAAAGCCTCGATTTCTTCTTTTTTCTCTGCAGTTAACTGGCTTCCAGAGTTTCCAAATTCCACCTGGAAGCGACCATTCTCAAGCCCTTTTTGAAAAATAGAGAGAACATCTTTTTCTTCCATATTTAAGAGCGGAGCTAGCTGCCTTGCCGTAGATTCAGGATCTGTCACGTGCAGCGGCTCCGCGGAATGACTCGAGTAATTTTTATCGATGATGGCATAAAGGCGGTAAGTGGGCTGATTATATGCGAGAACCATACCCGTCCGGTCCAAAATTCTTCCCCGTTCAGCATCCAGAGATAAGGTGTTTGTCCGTTTTTCGTCTGCCCACTCATCCAGCTCGACACCCTCGATTTCACCGGTAGCCTGAATATATACAATTCGGCCATATAGAGTGAGAAAAATCAGGGCAAAAACCCCCATCAACAGGATGCTCATCACATTTGTCATCTTATTCCGCATCGCCAATCACCTTTTATTGAACTGGGGAAGCTTGTTTGACATTCGAATTCTTAATCGTCAGCCCATTTTCTTTGGCAATGGCTAAAATACGGCTTGGTTGTTTTAATTCGTTTACTTTTGCTTCAAGCACCCTGTTTTCAATTTGCTGATTGGATATTTCATTTTCAATAGTTTGGATATTTCTGTTAATAGAATCCAGCGATGAGGAGAAAGACGTGATGTAAATCGATAAACCGAGTGCCCCTGTTATAAACAAGGTGTAAAGAAATTTTTCTCCTCTGGTAACCCAGCGACGCTTATGTACAACGACTTGCTTCTTTTGCGGTATTTGAGTCTGCACTCTTGAATAGTCAAATTTCCGAACCGGTTGTGCAGCCATGATTAATTCCACCTTTCATTCAAGCGATATTGGTCATCCCACGTTTGAACTTTTTCAACAATTCTGAGTTTTGCTGACCGGGAACGCCTGTTTTCCTCAAGTTCCCGTTCTCCTGGTGTAATTGGTTTTCTTGTTATAAGTTTAAAAGGAGGTTCCACCTCTTCCGGTAATACAGGTACGTCTTTCGGTACCGGTGGTGGAGTGCTCCATTTCTTCATGGACTGTTTACAGATGCGGTCCTCCAGTGAATGGAATGTGATGACCGCAATTCTCCCGCCGATGGATGTCACTTCAGCAGCCTGGTGTAATGCATCCTGAAAAGCCTGTAATTCATTGTTGACAGCAATCCGAATCGCTTGAAACACCCTTCTCGCGGGATGGCCTCCCTTCCTTCTAGCAAAAGCAGGGATGGCATCTTTGATGATCTCGACCAGTTCATAGGTTGTTTCAATTGGCCTATCTGTTCTGCGCTGCTCGATTTTTCTTGCAATCTGTTTTGAAAATTTCTCTTCACCATATCTGAAAAAGATTTTGACTAATTTTTCATAGCTCCATTCATTCACAACATCATAAGCAGTTAGTTTTTGTTTACGGTTCATTCTCATATCAAGGGGAGCTTCTTCCTGATAACTGAATCCCCTCTCTTTTTGATCAAGCTGAGGTGAAGACACTCCGAGATCAAACAGGATTCCGTCAACGGAGTCAATTTGATGCTCCTGAAGTTTCTCCTTGAGCATTTGAAAATTGGCGTGGACAAACAGACACTTATCTTCATAAGGTGTTAATCGTTCTTTTGCGTGACTCAAAGCTGCTTCATCCTGATCAAATCCAATCAATCTTCCCTTTTCCCCCAGCCGTCTGGCAATCTCTAAAGCATGTCCAGCTCCGCCGAGGGTACAGTCCACATAAGTCCCCTCTGGCTTAATTTGTAAACCATCGATTGTTTCCTGCTTTAAAACGCTGTAATGCTCGAACATGCTTTCACCTGCTTAACGTTAAATATCAAAATCCATCATATTTTCAGCAATTTCTGCAAATGATTCCTCAGAATCTTCAAAATAAGTCTCCCAGTGATCCTTCGCCCAGAACTCCACCCGGTTGGATACACCGATTACAACACATTCCTTTTCCAGACGGGCGTATGTCCTAAGGGGAGGAGGAATATTTATTCTGCCCTGCTTATCCACTTCACATTCAATGGCTCCTGAAAAGAAGAAGCGGGTAAAGGCACGGGCGTCCTTTTTCGTAAGGGGGAGCTTTTTCAGTTTGTTCTCGAGATGGTGCCATTCGTCCATGGGGTATGCGAACAGACATTGATCCAGACCACGGGTCAAAACAAAGGTAGAACCAAGACCCTCCCTGAATTTGGCAGGGACAATCACTCTGCCTTTGGTATCAATATTGTGCTGAAATTCCCCCATGAACATATCGTCCGCCCCACTTTCTATTTTTAGTTTACCACATTCCCCCACTTTCCACCACTCATTTTTTATCATTCTCCACTAAATAGAAAAAATCCTGCCTTTGTCATGGACAGGATTTCACCAGAAATTTCTGATATATTAAGGAATCATCAAAAAGTTATGTTAAGGTTGCCTCCTGGTGGAGGAAGGTGGGGGATTTTATTCACGTGTCCCATCATTTCATCCATGTTATGTCAAAAAACGACTTTTTGTCATACGGGCTGCTAAAAATAGACAAAGTAATGTTCTTCTTCCCAGTTTAGTTCCTGATCCGCTATTTCATTAATCCAGTCTTTCCCATAATGGTTGAGAAAGTACAAAATATTCCAGCTTCTCTCCTGAAGACCTCCCTCGGGGTGAAGCATTACTTCAAGCCAGTCAAATTTTTGGAGAGTACGTTCGTGCTTCACTTTCTGTTCATGAAATATTCTTTGTTCTAAATAATCGATTTGTTGAAAAATGTGGAATAAATTCTTTTCCGCAATTTCCCCGAGATCAGCCTGAATATCCCTTGCCAGTTCTTTGAGTGGCCGGTGGGCTTTCTCAATGGTTAATTTCAGATGATCGACCATTGTTTCAACAGGAGGAGATATCTGCTTTTTCAGCCAGATCAGTTTATCCTCAGCAACACCTTCTGTCACCGCATGAAGAGAGTTTAAACCGAGCTGGCGCAGCCACTTTTCCGTACGTCTGTCAATGATCGTAAATGATATGCGCGGAATGACAGGAGGCATGGTTAGATGAAGAGACTCGAAGGCCGGCTTTAACGCTGAACAATAGCTCACTTCTCCCGGTCCCACGACAAAAGCAAGAACTGGAAGCAAATATTCTTGCATCACCGGCCGGGTGACCACATTGTTGCTGAAGCAGGAAGGGTTCTGCACCACCCTTTGTTTTAACTCTTCTTTCGTTAACACACATTCTTGATTTTTGCCAACAAATCGCCCTTCACCATCCACCTGAAGAAGAATCCGTTCCCCATCCTTCAAATAAAATAAATGGGCATCATTCGGATTACAATCCAGAGAAATGAAATAACCTTCTCTCGCATTTTTATAGATCGCTTCCGTTACACCTGTAGCAATTTCCTCCCGGTGTTCGATCATATGGATAAAATAATCTGTTTCAAGGCGGCGGAGATCAGGGTCATTCGAATCCAGCAGCACAATTCCCTGACTGAACAGATGAAAAACGATTTTAGAAAAGTAGTCCACCATTGTCTCACTTTCATTCAGTAGCTCTTGAAGCTGGTCATATAACTCTTTTGTATATGGAGTTTCATCAAGTTTCTGGAATAATCGCTTCAGCCACGACGATGCTTGATCTTGATCCAGCTTAATGGAGGATACCGGCTGTTTTCGTGTCTGTACCTGGCCGATCTTATATTTTTTCATGCGGTTTTTTTCTGGCATCATAATATGGTTGACTTCATCAAAGTCATGATCTTCCCCGGCGATCCAGAAAACGGGAACTACAGGAACCTTCAGAGACCGCTCATATTGCTGTGCCAGCAGGATCACCGTGATCATTTTGTAAATGGTATACAGCGGGCCCGTGAGCAGACCCGCCTGTTGTCCTCCAACGACCACAACCGTCCTGTCATCCCTCAGCCGTTCAATATTCTGCAAAGTTTTTGCCGGAGCACCCCATTTTTCATTGGCTGTTTTTAATATATCTGCCAGATCATTGCGTTTATATGATCGTTGTTTTAAATCCTGCAAGCGTGCTGAATACGTTTCCGGGTCATATGGGTCATAATGAAAGTTTGACAAAACAGAGGAGGAACGCTTTCGGTAATCCGTTAAAATTTTTGACTCTTTCCGCAACTTTTGAGGCTGAATATCCATGAAACCTTCTCCTTTTTCTTTATTTCTATGTATTCTTCTAAGTCATTGTAACGAAATTCGCTGCGCCTTTCATCTCATATGTTTCAGATCTCGGTCAACCGCAAATATATACCATAACAAATCAGTATGAGATAAAGTGCGGAAAACAACAAAAAAGAAAAGCGCAGAAACACTTTGAAGGCCTTGCTAAAAACCACCTCATGTTTTGTCTTCCACTGAAAAAACAACAAGAAACTTTGAATAAGAATAAGAAAAACAATAATCCAGGCTAGATAGGAGTGTCCAAAAATGACATATAAGCAGGCACTGACACTTAACACAAATAAAAAAGTCGTCAGATCCGACGCCGTATGAAACGCACGCCTGGGATGACCGAAAATTTTTCGAGCAATGACGTACGTCAAAAACCAGCTGGGGACTGGCAATGTAATAAATAGGGCAAAAAGGCTAATGATGATGTCTGTCATGTGTCATCTTCCTCCTGATTTTTCAGTTCAATGGCTTTGACAGCATGATAGACAAACCGAGTATAGGGAAGATCAAGTTCATGGCTCTTTAACAAATAGCCGGAGATCGAATCGATTTCTGTCTCATGTCCCTTTTCTATATCTGTCAGCATAGAAGATTCATTTTTGCTCGTCGCTCGGGCTATACGAACGACCATCTCCCACATGGTATCCCTATCCAGCCCGAGAACATCACATGCTTCGTAACAGAGATGCTTACCCAGTTTTTTAATATGGGAATTTAACATAATGTCACCATTTTTCACTCTAAATAATGCTGTAAGGGGATTGATCACGGCATTCACCGCGAGTTTTTGTTTAACCATCCTTTCCCAATCTTCTTCATAAACAAAAGGAAAACGGTCGTCATTCAACATGTTCAGCCTATTTTTCATACTATGCTGGTCTTGTTTGCGCAGCGTTCCTGCACGAATAACACCCAAACCGGTATGTCTGACAGTGTGATCATTTAAACGAATCGCTCCATGTTCGACCACACCAATCCAGATCGGTTGCTTAAGCCTCTGAACCTGTTCAAGATGAGACATTCCATTCTGTAAGAATAGGAGAGGCGTATCTGGTGACAAGGTTTGTTTTATCACATCGATGACAGGATGTATTTGTGGCTGCTTGACAGAGACAATCACAAGATCATGGTCTGTCATTTGTTCAGTACGTTTGGCCTGCACAGGTAATCGTACCTTTTCCGGAAGAAGATGAATACCCCATTGATTCAGCTCTCTTTTTTGATCTTCCCTTTGAACGTAACAGACGATGTGGTGGCTCCTCTGGGCCAATCTGGCAGATAAAAGCAATCCAATAGATCCAGCTCCTACGACTCCAATGTTCATATGTATCACTTCCTTTATATCACCGGCCTCAAATGCTTATTTTATCAAATTTTGTCATTAAAACGTACATCAAGATTAAATAAGATTGATAAGCCAATCGCTACAGCACCGTAACTGATCAAGTACCTGCCGGACGACTGCCTGGTCAAAAGACCGGCGTCATGTGCGGACAAAAAGGACTTCAGAAGTGTCATGGCTAATACGTTTATTTTCTAGAACACATATGGGATGAAAAATAAACGAATCAGCTTTGAATAAGTATTCATTTCCTTCGATATTTTTTTATTATATAATGAGAATATAGGATCAAACAGGGTGTTAAGGGGGACAAAAAATGGAAGAACTAAAAGTAGAACGACTGTTAATCAATTACAAAACTCTGGAAGAATTTAAGCGGTTTAAAGAATACGGCATCCAGGAATTATCCATGCTGGAAGATCTGCAGAACAATATTGTAGAAAATGACAGTGAATCCCCATTCTACGGAATCTACTATGGCAATTCTTTAGTGGCCCGGATGAGCTTATATAAAGTGGATAAAAAGTAT
Organism: Melghiribacillus thermohalophilus; assembly: GCF_004342905.1. GTDB lineage: Bacteria > Bacillota > Bacilli > Bacillales > Alkalibacillaceae > Melghiribacillus > Melghiribacillus thermohalophilus. The sequence continues at coordinate 234,610 of NZ_SMAN01000001.1, forward strand.
GATCAGTATTTTGAACCTCCACAAGATTATTTAGAACTGTGGAAACTGGAAGTTCTGCCCGATTTTAGAGGGAAAGGACTGGGGAAAAAACTGGTGGACTTCGCCAAAAGCTTCCAGCTGCCCATAAAGACAAATCCCCGAATTAATTCCCACGGCTTCTGGGAAAAAATGGGTTTTCAAAAGGTGACCTACAATATGGAACGGGATCTCGGGGAAAATCCACTTATCTGGCTTCCTGAAGGGGTAAAGGAAAAGGAGACGAAAAACAAGGCTGATTGACCGATCAGCCTTGTTTTTTTGTTTGACGGATTTGAAGAAGCATATTTTCCATGGACTGAATAAATGTTTCATAATGGTGTAACTGATTTTTTAGTTCTTCATTTTCTTTGACCAATTTCTGTATATGGCCATCTTCCTCGCTGCAGGCAATCTGATAGGGTGATTGCTTCATTCTCGTCAGGAGATGAATCGCCTCATCAATCGCATTTTCGGGATGGCGGTCATGTTCTGTTTCAGGTTTATTGTTCCGGTCTTTTTTCCGTCTTTCCTCTTTAGCCTGTTGAATGGCCTCTTCATGCTGTTTCCTTACTGTTGCATTCCAGCGAAAGCCACAGGCAGCTTTGGTCCGTGAAAGCTGCCTGGCAACATCTTCAAAAGCTTCCAGCTGTGTTTTGCCTTCCCGGATATAGCGAAGGACAGTTTCAGCTAGTAATACATCTTCCTCTTCCGTCCATGCATCCTGGCGATTTTGTCCCATTCTATCCCTCCTATTTCGTTTACTATGAATCTATGCACGAAATAGGAGTAATAGACATATGTATCTATTTTTTTCTTAAAAAGTCTTCTACCGCTTTCCGGTGGGGTTCAGAATCCCAAAGTCTTGCACAATGGAGCACTTCCTTTTCCATTTCGTCATATATTTTAGACAATGATAGACCGGACAAAAATTGTTTCTTAAATGTACGCATTTGTTCTGGATATTTTTCGATAAATGGTTCCAGAAATTTAGTTGGTTTATTCCATATTTCATCCGGTATAATCTGGTCAATCCACCCCCACTCCTTCAGCGTTTCGGCATCAAAGATTTGAGATGTCACCAGCCAGTAGTGGGCTTTTACTGGAGAAATCCGCTGATATAACAGAGCCCCTCCCCCCCATCCAGGTGTGATCCCTAGCTTTCCCTGAACAAAGCCAAAATCCGTATGTTGCCTCGCCAACCGAAAATCACAGGACGTGGCCAGTTCACATCCCCCCCCTCTGGCTGCTCCATTTAATAGGCAAATGGTCGGGACCGGAAAAGTCATGATTTGATACAAAACGTTCTTCATGGATCCCAACAAGTGATAAGCATCCATTTCTGACATATCACCGTGAAAATCTGTTAAATCTCCGCCTGAACAAAACGCCCTGTCGCCGGTCCCGGTAATAACCAGACATTTGATATCTTCCTTTTTTGCTTGATCAAGTGCCTCTCTCAATTCTTCAACCATCTGCAGGGAAACGGCATTTCGTTTATCAGGCCGATTTAACCTGACGACGATATATCCCGCTTCATTCACTTCATAATGAATGGTTTCAAACATCTAAGTCCTCCCTTCATCCGCATTCCCAATAAAGAAAAAAGAAAAGCCAATCTCCCCGTCTAGTCCCGATACTGCTGGAGGACCTGTCAGGATACTGCCCCCGCAGGAGACCGATGCAGCTCGAGGGGGTGGGCACAGGAGCTCGATATTCCTGTCTACACCTGGTTCTAAAAAACCCTTGCTTATACAGCAAGGGTTCATGAATCACTTTATTTTTCTACCACTTGTTTCCCATTATAATGTCCGCAGTTTTTGCAAACATGGTGTGGTTTTGTATATTCACCGCAATTTGGGCATTCTACCATACCTGGCATGTGAAGCTTCTTATGGGTGCGGCGCTGACGCTTAACTTTTTTTGAAGTTCTTCTAAAAGGTACTGCCATGTATTACACCTCCCTGGATACCATCTGTACCATAACTTATTTATCATTTTGATCAAAAAACTGTTGCAACTTTGCAAGTCTCGGATCTACTTTTCCTGCATTCTCTTCTGTTTCTGGCTCTTCTTCAGTCAGTTGCCAGCCTTTCCCCTCAAAAGGGGTCTGGCTCTCCTGATCAGTATCATCTGCGAAAACTTGCAAAGGAACTTCCAATAAAACATTTTCCTTGATATATGGCGTTAAGTCAAGAACTTCCCCATCAATTTTATGAACCTCTTCTTTTTCATCATCCGAGTAAGGCGAAGTCGTAAACACTTCAAATGCATCAATGGAAAATGGATAATGGACATCAGCCAGCGTGCGGGCGCAGGGTAAAATCATTTCACCTCTAATAGTAAATGACACGGTAATCTGATCGCCCCTTATATTTGCTTCTCCCTTTACATGAACAGGAGGAAGCTTTTTTATGTCATTATTCAGGTTTTCCAGCTCGGAAAGATCGACAACCTCTTCAAAACGAAAAGGAGACTGTCTTTTCAGCTGCATAAGCGGGAATTTCATTTCAATCACCCCAAGACAACAAAAGTAATTTTAAAAGGAAAAAGTAGTTTTGTCAATATTTTTTCTTAACACTACTAGTGTGTCCAATAAACAGCAAAAATTCCTGCGTTCAACCATCTTTTTTTACTCTATATCCATTGAACTGATTTTGCAAATATATCACACAGACCTTGACTTTTTATCCATCTTCCTGCTCAATAAAAGAAAAGATCCTATTTCTAAGGAGCGCTTTACATGAATGCATGTGGAGTCATCGTCGAATACAATCCATTTCATAACGGTCATGTCCATCACCTGGAAGAATCACGAAAAAAAACAGAAAAAGATTGCCTGATTGCTGTGATGAGCGGGAATTTTCTTCAAAGGGGAGAACCGGCCATCATCGATAAATGGCACCGGGCGGAAGCAGCATTAAAAACCGGTATAGACATCGCTGTTGAACTGCCGTATGCCTATGCTGTTCAGCATGCCGATCTGTTCGCAAAAGGAGCTGTGCTCACACTGCATGCTCTGAAAGTGGACACGATTTGTTTTGGAAGTGAAAAAGGGGAAATCAGTCCTTTTCTGAAGGCCTATGAACAGTATCATAAGAACCAGGATTTGTTTCAGGAAGAATTGAAAAGAGGGTTGTCCCGTGGTCTCTCTTTCCCTGAAGCCAGCCGTCTCGCTTATCAAACCATTAATCTGACAACAAATGGACTCGATCTGTCCCAGCCCAATAATATCCTCGGCTTCAGCTATGTGAAGACAATACTCGATTTCAATACTGGCATTCGTCCGGAAACGATCCAGCGCACCAAAAGCGGATATCATGACGAAGAAATCCATCATCGAATTGCCAGTGCCACAAGCATACGAAAAGAAATTGTTTCCGGTCAAATGCTGACGGAGAAAGCAAAAGAAACCATTCCCGCAGCAACCGTTGAGGCTTTGAACAACTATCAGAAAGAAACTGGCCTATGGCATCACTGGGAATTATATTTCCCTTATCTACAGCATGTCGTTCTTACCCGCAGCTTAACAGAACTAAAAGAGGTCCATGGTGTGGAAGAAGGTCTTGAATATCGACTAAAAAAAACAGTCGAACGCTCAAAGTCTTTTCAGGAGTGGATGGAAAAGCTGAAAACCAGGCGCTACACCTGGACAAGGTTACAACGTATGTTTGTGCATCTATTAACGAACACGAAAACAGCGGATTTGAAGCCTATTCATCAGCAATCATCTGTTCCATACGTCCGAATACTGGGTATGACCGAAAAGGGAAGACATTACTTAAATCAGGTCAAGAGAGAGATGGAAGTGCCTCTCATTTCCCGCATTCAGGAATACGAACACCCCGTACTGGAGATGGAAGAACGGGCCGTCCACAGTTATTATCTGGCCATTCCTGCAGAAAAAAGGGAGCGATTTTTCAGACGGGAAATTCAGCCTCCGGTTATATTATCCCGTACACAGGGATAAATGAGAATGTCAAAAACCAGTCATGTTCAACCACGTCATGACTGGTTTTGCATTCCTGAAATACGGCGCCGGGACATGCCCGTTGTTCATGATGACTTCGGTTCCAGCCCTTCAAGGTAATGTAACGCATCGCTAAAAGAATCTACAGGAACAATTTTCATCTCCGTATTGATTTCCTCTGCAGCCTTCAAGGCTTCCTCATAATTTGATCCTTCTCTACCATTTTCATTTGGAGCAAAGAAAATATCCATTCCTTTTCTGTGGGCAGCCACTACTTTTTTATCAATTCCACCGATTCTTAGCACTTCTCCTTCATACGTTATCTCACCTGTGCCGGCAACATGATATCCTTTTGTTAAATCTCCTTCGGTAAGCTGATCGTAAATCTCCAGACTGAACATCAGCCCGGCACTTGGCCCGCCTATATTTCCACTGTGAAAATTAACAGGGGGATCAACTTCAACTTCCCGATCCGTCACAAGGGTGATCCCCATTCCGATTTTATCCGGCATATGAGGAAATGAAGCCAGAGAAACGGTTTTAGTCAGTTCGACTCCGTCCCGGACAATGGTCAGATCTACAGTCTCCCCTTCTTCTTTCCCTTCCACATAATCGATCAGTTCACTGGTCTGCTCAACCTTCATACCATCCACTGAAATGATTTGATCTCCTATTTGCAGAACATCCTTTGCAGGCATGTCATCCATGACACTTAGGATAAACACACCTTTGTATTCAATCTCAATTGATTTATTAGCTGCTTCATAGGCTACAACGGTAGCCGCTTCTTGAGAAGATTCCATCAGATGCAGCTGGGTTTGAAAATATTCTTCATGGCTGATTCCTTCCGGACGAACTTGATCAATCGGATAAATATCGTAATGAGGACGAATCTTTGCCCACAGATAATATGCAGGAGTAGCAGGACCTCCCCGAACCGTCACAAGGTGCATATTCCCTTCGCTCTCATATCCCCCTTCGACTTCCACTACTGGATCCAGGGCTGAAGCATCGCCGGGCTGATAAACATAATAAGGCAATTTATAATAGGTCATAAAAATGACGATGGCGATCATAATGGCCGTAGAAATGATATATCGCTTATTCCTGAACATGATTTTTCTCCTTCCACTTCTGTATTGCTTTTTTCATTGGGTCCACGTGTTTTTCGGCTTCTTTTTCACCTTCGCGAATGATTTCTTCAATGTTTGTAAAGGCCGTGGAACTGTACTGGGACAGTTTGGGAAGCATAACTACATCCGCATCCATCACGGTTTTTTGCACCAGTTCACCCTGCATGATGTCAATGCTTTGCATAATCACATCATATATGGATGAAACGTTTGTATTTTTATAAAAATGGGCGCAATCCACAGCAAACACAAGATCAGCCCCCATTTCTCTGACCACTGTCGCAGGAACCCTGTCAATGACCCCTCCATCGACAAGAAGACGATTTCCATATTTTTCAGGAATAAAAATGCCTGGAACGGAAATGCTGGCCCGGACGGCATCTGCAGCATCCCCTTGTTGAAAAACAACTTTTTCCCCTGTATATAAATCGGTTGTCACCACAGCAACGGGTATGTGAAAATCCTCCAAACTCTTGCCAAATGTAAAAAAACGTATATATTCTTTGATTCGATTTCCCTGAATCAGTCCCATTTTGGGCACCGTGATATCGAGAAAATATTTTCGGCGAAAAATTTTAGCCAGACGATATAAATTATCGACCGTTTGTCCGGCACCATATAATGAACCGATCAGTGCTCCCATACTGCTTCCGGCAATATAGTCAACAGGGATTTGGTGTTCGTGCAGAATTTTTAGAACCCCAATATGGGAAAAACCTTTCGCTCCACCCGACCCCAGGGCAAGGCCAATTTTTGGTCGATTCACTAGAGCATTCCCCTTCCAGGTGTTTTTATTATTTCTATGCATATCAAGATCAATGATGCGCGTATAGTGATAAAAGAGAAACGTTGTCCAACATCTATATATTCCCATTTTACACCGATTCTACATAAACGTACAGTAAGAGTTACCGTTGGCTGGCGGGAGGACAAGTTGATGAAATCCTTTCTGAAGTCCCTAATGATGGCATTAAGCGCATTCGTTCTGGCTGTTTCCTTGATTCAATACCCTGATCAATCCCTGGAAGCATCGATCAGGGGGTTAAATTTATGGTTAGAGATTGTTTTTCCTTCTTTGCTCCCTTTTTTTATCACAGCGGAACTGCTCATTGCATTTGGGGTTGTGAAATTTTTAGGAATCCTTTTCGAACCGCTCATGCGACCGTTGTTTAATGTTCCCGGGGCAGGAAGCTTTGTCTGGGCTATGGGAATGGCAAGTGGATATCCTTCTGGTGCAAAATTAACAGCACGTCTCCGTCAAGAAAACCATCTTACCCGTATTGAAGCGGAACGCCTGGCATCTTTTACAAATGCCTCTAACCCCCTGTTTATCATCGGAGCCGTTTCTGTAGGTTTTTTTCACGATCCCGAATTGGGGATGTTGCTTGCCGTTTCCCATTATCTGGGGAATTTTTTAGTAGGAATTTGCATGCGTTTTTATGGCAGAAAAACAAATCTCCGAAAAAGTCAGCCTGCAGAGACCTTCTCCATCACAAAAGCGTTCAAAGCCTTGCATGATACCAGATTAGAAGATCAGCGGCCTCTCGGAAAAATTCTCGGGGATGCCGTCCTGTCATCGCTGCAGACCCTGTTGATGATCGGCGGATTTATCATTATATTTTCCGTAATCAATAAGCTCATGTTTCTAATCGGTATAACTCCTTTGATTTCAAAAGGCATTAATCTACTTTTGTCTATGATCCATATACCTGAAAGTTTATCGGTTCCCTTTTTGGCAGGCTTATTTGAAATAACGCTGGGAGCGCAGATGATGGCACAGACAGAAAATGTCGAGCTATTGAAGCAAGTGATTCTTGTCAGTTTTATTCTGGCGTTTAACGGTTTCTCTGTTCAGGCTCAAGTTGCCAGCATTCTGGCTGAAACAGATATTCGTTTTCTTCCATACTTTTTTGCACGAATTATACATGGCATTTTTGCGGGTTTTTTAACCGTTTTATTATTTGAACCTCTTTATGTAAACAGAGTCAAAACGAATCTTCACGAGCTTCCGGTTAATGGACTGCCCGATGCCGGGTCATTCTGGTTTAATGTTTTGAAATTCTGTTCCCATTATGGGCCAATGATTACGATCATAACTATCACTGTGGGGGTTTTCATTCTGATGAGCCGAACAGCTAGACACCCAAAAGCCTAACTTTCTTGATCACGTTTACAGCGGTTTCTGGGCTGTACCAGCATATATCTCAACATAGTAAAAAAGGTGTACCGACTGACGGAAAACATCGGACACCTTTTCTGATTACTTGAATTTCTGCTGCAGCGCCCTGGATACAGGTTCAGGGACAAGATCTGATACATCTGCTTTATATTTGGCAACTTCTTTAACAATACTGGAACTTAAAAAAGAATACTGGTTATTCGTCATGATAAAAAAGGTTTCGATCTCTTCATTTAGCTTTCTGTTCATGGATGTAATCTGCATTTCATATTCGAAATCACTTACGGCTCGAAGCCCCCTCAGAATCGCTTTTGCATTTTTATCTCTTGCATAATCCATCAGCAAACCTGCACAGGAATCAATGGAAACATTGGGAATATCTTTTGTCGTCTCTTTAAGCAATTCCACCCGTTCTTCCACTGAAAATAAAGGCGATTTGGAACTGTTTTGAAAAACAGCTACGATCACATGATCAAAAACCTTTGCCCCCCTTTGAATAATATCCAGGTGCCCATAGGTAACCGGGTCAAAACTTCCCGGACATATTGCAAGATTTCCCACAACAATGAACCCCTTTCCTTATCGTATGCCCTGTTTAAACTTTCTTATCGTTCTTCAGTTTACCTAAACGATTCCAAAAGTCTGTAAAGAGTAATACCTGTAGTTTTTCCATATATTTCGGATTTAAAAGCCGCTAATTTTCCAAACTCTTCCGGCAACTGTTCATCAGCTGTATGTTCACAGATGATGATGCTTTCAGAATGGATGAGGGTATGGTTTAAAATGGCCTCAAACAAAGCGGTGTATGAACATTTCTCATATGGCGGATCCAGAAAAATATAATCGAACATTAGTCCTCGTTTCGATGCAGCCTTTAATGCCCGAAAAGCATCCGTTTTATACACTTCGGCCTGGTCCTGTATATGTAAATTTCGAATGTTTTCGTATATTGTCTGGATGGCCCTGGGATGACGATCCACAAAGATGGTTCGTTCAGCTCCGCGGCTTAAAGCCTCAATTCCAAGGTTCCCGCTCCCGGCGAACAGGTCCAGCACCAAGCCGCCATCAAGAAACGGGCCAATGATCTGAAACATCGCTTCTTTTACTTTATCTGCGGTTGGCCGAGTCATTCGACTGGGAACCGGCTTGATCTGTCTGCCCTTCAACGTACCAGAAATAACGCGCATTGGATTCACCCCGGTTGTTCTTTTCGTCCTATATCCTATCACAAAATGACGAAAAAAGAAAAAATGGATGTATAAGAACCGTAAAACTGTCCACAATGATAAATGAGGACAGGTTAAATAGCCTGTTCTTGAAGCGGAGAAGGCTTACGTTTCCCCATAAGTTCTTCCTCCGGTTTCTCCTCTCCCTTTTTACTCCTTATTTGACTTCGGTTGAATAAGGAGAGCCTGCAGATTACATCTGCAGGCGTTTTTTTTGGAAGAAAGATGATTTTCCAGCACAGAAGACCGCAACGTAATTGTCCCCTAATCTTTGCTTCGATCCGATCGCCTCCTAATTATCTGAAATCGTAAATAGAAGACGACCTTCTGACTCTTTAATCCCGATCTGAAAAACCTGTTTGAGTCCTGGCTCGGAAATATAAATATCACCATTCAGCGCAAGAACTATATCTCCTATATCTCCGGTGATCCCGAAATTTTCCTCATTTTTTACATATGACTGTTTGTTTACATACAGACGGTAGCTATTCCCCTGGTATTGGATGACAAACTCTTCCCGATTTTCAAAAGCGTACAATTTCATATCCAGCATCCTGGCTAAGGCCCCCAGGGGGTAGTAGCGGGTTTTGTGATAGATGATCGGTTTCCAGTCCAGCTGCTGGAGCTCTCCATTTACATATAGATTTTGCTCGCTTATGACGTAAAATGGATTTACAGTCGGTTGATCAGGATGATTCACTTGAAAAAAAGGAACGCGATTTCCTTTTACCTGACTGATGGTAGATGTCACAGCTTCAGTCAGAGACTGATCTCTATCTGCACGAAACAGTAATTCCATCCATGCCTGCATTTCTTCCTCAGTCAAAGAATCCCTGAGCTCCTGAATCATTTTCTTTTCGAATGCTGTTTGTCCCTGTTCCTTAAAAATCGCTGCTGCCGTAACGCTGGCAATCCATCCATCATCGTTTGCAGACGGAAAAGCTGACAGTAGTTCATGTTCCATTAACAACGATTGTAAATGGCCTGGTTTAAGATCCTTTACAAAAACGAATGTATCATCCACCTTCTCCGGCAGTTCCGGATCAAAAACAATCGTTACAGGCTCTGAAAAACGTTTGTACGCTGCTTGATTGAGTACATCTTTGAGATCAAAATCTCGAATGGAGAATACAAGTAAATTATCACCTTCATATAAATAAGGGAACCGATTTGGCACACGCACGAGTTTTATTCCGCCTATATCAGCTTCTTTCCATGCATAAAAATGGACAAAATCCTTCTCAACCTTATTGAATGATTGCCCCTGGGCGAACCATAAAAACTTTTCACGCTTGGGAATAGACAAAAAAACGTCCATAACAGGTTCCTCTTGTTCCGTCTTCAGAGCGATCAGCCAGTTTTGTAAGGTTAAAAATTCTTCGCTGTCATCCACTGACATTTGATAGGTAAATTCAACTGTCTGCTCCTGTCCGGCTGACAATATCTGGTTTTTGATCTGACAGCTACGATCTTCATTATGTCTACAGAGCAGGTTTTTCGCTTTTTCAGGAACATGTAGGTGATATTGATTCTTTCTTAAAGAGTCAAAGGTCTGTGTTATATGCAATCCATCCTGTTTGATTTCTAAATCAACCATGACGGTTAACGGCTGTTCATGCGCCCTGTTAACATCACCCCGAGCATACAGGGACCACTGATAGGAAAGTAATATTCCTGTTGTAATCAGTAATGCAACCAATAACATCCAGATGTTCTTCATCTTTCATCGCTCCATTTTCTAGCTGTTCATTGTTCATGTGTGCAAGTTGTTCACAAATGTCCCTTCCCATGCTAAAGTAACAGGGGAGACATAACGATTGAGGTGAATGGATATGATACAGCGTTTTATCGAACTGGGTGAAGGGTATTCCGATCTCTATGAATTATTGATCATCGGCAAAACCATGAAAGACCGGGTCGAACACTGTCTGGCCTTTCATACGATAAAAAATGACACGAGCCGGACATCTGTTGCTCTTGTCATGAAACCGACAGATCCCGGAGATTTTCAGCCGATTTATATTTGTCGGGAAGGAATCCCTTACCCTGAGGAAAAAGCAAGCAAACGTTATGAACTGTTTAAAGAACTTGCTGAAGAATTAAACAAACCCATTATTGACATGGCTGTGAAACCTTCTACTTACTTCGGAGAAAAAGATTTATTTTACCAGCATTTAATAGGTATTTTAAGAATGAATCACCTGATTCCGCCACTTCATTGATGGATGGCATAAAAGCAGGGGCTGAAACCGATCAGCCCCTGCACATTTTTAAACTGCACGAATGTTTGTCTAAGAATGAAAGAAGCCATATTTGTAATCATATTCCTTTGCCTGATCTGGCCTTGAGTTTTTGTAATTCTGGTTGACATAAGGCTTATATGATGGTTCCACTCTGGTCACAAAGGGCAATGATTGGAGTTTTTCAGCAAGACTTTCTGCTTCATCCTGATTGACATACATCACTACATATTTTAATTTTTTAGAACTATATATAATATGACCGTATCGACGGATTTTCCGAAGATATTTCAAATGCCTGAGCCAGACGATTAATCCCTGTCTCTTTGTCCACATGTTTCGTTCCCCACTTACCTTTTTTTATTTTGACTTTAGTTTAGCAGACATCCAGATTTCCATCAATTTTATTTTGACTTTCAATGATTAAGGGGGGGTCTTATGAATGAAGTAGAAAGGGCCTGGGTTTGCTTTTGGACAACCTGAAATCAAGTTCTTTAATCAGGGATGTTGGTCAAAAAGATGATGCAGGTACTCCTTTTATATACTTGAAAAAAGCCCCGGAAGTCCATCAACGATATGCGATGGAACGATTGTTGATCCGTTCAGCAATGAGGGCAATGAAAGGAAAACGTCTTACCCTCTCCATCCGATTGGTAAGAGAAGATAAGACGTGTCTGGTGTACTCTATACGTTTTCTCGTCCCTCGAACAAAAATGTTCTGCTGTGGAAATCAGTGCCCTGACTGCATTCGCTTTGACAGGTAATTGTTTTTTCTGAGATGGCAGCATCCCATCAGGATGCACATCCACAGGAACCCCCGCTCCCACAACCGCATCCTGAATCGGCAAAGAGCAAGCCTTCTTTTGGCACCTTAATATGGGGACTGACCGTATGAGCTACAAGAGAACTGATATCATCAAGCATCAACTGTAGCTCACGCTCTGCTTTTTTAAATGCTGCAACTGAATCATGGAGGTCCATCTCTCTTTTAATGGTGCGTACATTTTTCATAATCTCATTATAGTCAGGATGATAGCGTCCAAACCGCTGCACATCCTCATATTGATCCTTTATTTTTTGAAAAGCTGCAATCCGCTTTTGTGCTTCTTCGTCTTCTTCTAATCTTTTTCTGGCCTGCTGGTAGTTTTTCATCGGTTCAGAATGAAGAATCATTTTCCCGATTTCTTCAGCATAATCCAGCAGTTCAACAATTTCCATTGTGGCAATCAAGTGACCACCTCCATTATTTCCATCATATCAAATTCATTGAAAAAATGAAACGAGCAGCACTTATTGTTTCATCACCTGTCCCAGTGATAACAGCATATTGAGCATGGAAAGCTGCTGATTGATTTGTTCGACCCTCTGGGAAAATGTTCTGCCATAAAAAACCTTTGCATACGATTCCATCTGGTTGATATATGCCGGATGACGACTGAGCAAACGATACCATTGTGGATTCATTCTTACATAGCGAAGCAATTCTGGATTCCTTAAAAGATAGATATATACCGAACGTTCCATGTTAACCTCACCTAATCATTCCCGTAAAAAAAGGGATTTTCAGGCCGTTCCTGCCGCTGGAAGGGCGGAAATGGCCTTTGTCTCTGGAAAGGAGGAGGAGCCTGTGAAAAAGGAGAATGGCCCTTTTGTTTTTGGAACTGACTCATGATGGACTGAACATTGTTTAATGCCCCGCTAATTTGTTCAATGTTTTTTTGTACTTTATCAAGATCCATATTTTCAAGCATATTAAAAAGTTTCTGAAGTCCTTCCTGTTTTCCCTGAGATTTCCCCCTTGTTCCGGGCTTTTCTTTAAATCGATCCCAGTAGGGGTCGTCTTCACCATAGTACATCCAGCGGTCAAAGTATGGCTGCCAACTTTCTTTATTTTCCCGGACATGTCTGATCAGCTCCGGATGTTGCTGAATAAATTGTTTAAATTCCTGTACTTTGGGATGAAGCTTTGTCATCTTCTTCACCTCACCTACACACGTTTCTATGTTAAAATATGACACCGGTTCAAAGGATGTGCATAGGTAGCCAGTTTCATGGGATCACCAGCTTTTGTAAAAAGTTTTGAGTATAATAATCCCGATAAACGCCTACTCCTAAATGAGTATAATCTGGATTTAACATCGCCTTTCTGTGCCCTTCACTGTTCATCCACCCTTCCATCACTGCCGGAGCATCCTGATATTGTGCTGCAATATTTTCACCTGCTGATAAATAGGAAATTTCCCCCTTTTCCAGACGCTCTTTCAAACCATCTCCACCTAAGGTAAAATGGGAAAAATATTTATTTTTTGCCATATCCATACTATGGTAATACGCAACCTCTGACACTTGTGAATCCCATTCTAATTCCCGCAGACCGTGCCTTTTACGTATGACATTGGTAATATCAAATATTTGTCGTTCTCTGGCCTTCTCAATGGTTCTCCATTCATCATCGTCGAGATCCGGGATGGATGGTAGTTCTCCAAAATAGGTCATCTCATATGATTGATGCCGAATCAGGACATCGCCAGTCAAAAGTCTCACAGACGATATACGGCTGGTAAACTGATCAACATACAGCTGCATAAACGTTCCTGCATTCAACTGGATGAGCGGTCTTGTTTCCACATCTTCTTCAGATAATTTGAATTCGTATTGATTTCTTCCGCTGGTATACACCGGTTGTTCGGACAGAGGAAATCGATCCACCACTTTTTCATAAGGATCCCCTATTGAAACAGGGTCAATGGAGATATTTGGACCAGTAGCATAAATAGTCACGACCTGTTGATTCTCAATCCCGAATTGTATATATTGATCCTCATACGGATACACCCACCATGTATATCCATATGGTGTCGGTGCTTTATAAACAGGTTGTCCAAATTCCTGGATTAAGGCATTTGACGATTGGTCCATCCATTCATATAGGCTTCCCTCAATAAAATAAAGGGGCCAGAGCGGTTTATCTTCTATGTGATGCTGATGATGATCGGCATTTTTTTGAGTGAGTTTGACAGGTGAACGGATATTCATGTTCGCCCAGATGAAAGAAAGCATTACAGAAGACAGTAAAAAAAATATTCCCCACTTCCTCATGACACTCTTCTCCCTCTTAAGGCTTGTACTACTATCTATATAAGCATATTCAGAAAAATATGAACAACGATATCGATAGGTTTCAGCCCCAGCGTATTAAATGCACGCATACTGGAGTGCCCCTTTAATAAAAAGAACAGAGTGTCCTGTTCTACGGACACCCTGTTATCGGTCCTTACATCGGCCGCTCTTGATTCAATCTGTCCCCTTTACGCTCTGAAATTTCACCAAGTGCAACACCTGCTGCATGATCTGAGGCTTCATCCTGTGAGAGATCTCCCAATGAAACAATACCTACGAGCTTGCCGTTTTCAACAACGGGCAGCCGGCGAATTTGCTTATCAGCCATGATCTGACTGGCTTCCTGAAGGGATGTTTCAGGAGATACCGAGTTTAGTTCATCGCTCATCACTTCCGTTATAGGTGCAGAACCAGATTTTTTATTCGCATATCCACGGAGAACAAGGTCACGATCCGTGACAGCGCCCATCAAATGTTGTTCATCATCTACGATTGGAATGAACCCGACGTTCAGATCATGCATTTTTTTCGCCGCTTCGTAAATGTTGTCATTTGTACTTACAGTTGCAACATCCTTTGTCATAATCTCTCTTACAGACTTCATATCCAGGCCTCCCAACAAAATTTTGAATGGATAATCCATTCTTTATATTATTGTGTCCATTTTGTTACATAATTTACTCAAAAGATGAATTTATCCCGAATGAGAATTGATTCTTCGTTTAATTCATACTATTATGGTTTTAGACTACATATAGAAAACATGGTGAGGTGAAAATACATGCGAATTGAAGGAACAGGACTTGAAGATGCAGTGGTCGAACTGAAAGCCTTAGATCACATCATGAAAAGTAATGGTTTTGTCCGGGCATCTCAATGGGATTATGAACGTGTGACCTATGATTTTAAAATTGACACACCCGCTAAAAACGAAACCATATATGTTCGTGTCCAGGGATACGCAACTGAAGGGGATGTTGACAGTGGAGATGCGGTTATTAAGCTAATTACTCCATTGATCGGCAGACATTACTACCCACATGGTGTTGAGTATGGTGAGGAAGAAAAATTTGCTTCTAATATTCTGGATAAAGCAAAAAAGCTGTTAAGCCGGGTAAAAGAGTCTGTTGACCGCCTGAAAACGGAATAACTTCTCTTTATATGTTACTTAACACCTGATGAAAGTTACCCCTTGCGAATTCGTAAGGGGTTTTCTCATAACATCAGAACAGGCAAGGATCTCAGGAAAAACATGAAGTTTTCACAAAATCCCTGTTATTGCTCCTTTTTTAACTGTTCAAATCACGTTGTTCGTGCTATATTTTTCATAGACTGTATATTGTTATTGTGAAAGGAGTTTCTGCTGCAATTGTTTAAAAAAATTTCGAAAAAGCAATGGACAATCATTTCGATGATGTTATTGATCCTCATCATTAGTTATTTTATTCTTCCAGTATCTGTCCCATTTATTGTCGCCTACGTTACAGCATTACTTTTAAATCCTCTGGTGCGCTGGTTCAGCAGTCGTTTTAAATTCAGCAGAAAATTAAGTGTTACCATCGTGTTTTTATTGTTCCTGATTCTGATGACAATCTCAGGCCTTTATGTGACGACAAAAGCCGTTTCACAGCTGAATAAAATCGCGGAAAACACACCAGAATATATTAACAATGTCAGCAGTTTTGTCACCAACTGGCAGCAAAATTTTGATACGGTAACCAGGGATTTACCTCAGGATTTCATTGATGAGATTAACGATACCATTGAAGAGAGTTTTAATCGAGCCAAATCTTTTGTGACGAATGAATTAACGATTGACAATATTGCAGGGTTTGCGGCTAAAATACCGAATTATCTTGTCAGCATACTGGTCTATTTGATCGCGTTGTTTTTGTTTTTGCTGGAAATGCCAACCCTCCGACAAAAATTTTATAACTTTTTAACCGACGAAACAGCCGAGAAGGTCGGTTTTATGAGTGCCCGGCTTTCCTATGTCGTGTTTGGCTTTTTAAAAGCTCAATTTCTAGTCAGTTTAATTATTTTTGCTGTCTCTTTAATTGGTTTGTTATTTATTGCTCCCGATGTGGCAGTGATTATGTCTTTAATCATATGGTTGATTGATTTTATTCCGATTATCGGCTCCATTGTGATTCTGGCGCCCTGGTCTTTATATATGTATGTTATCGGAGACCCTGTAACGGGTACGAAATTAGCGGTACTAGCTATTATTCTTCTGGCCATCAGACGTACAGTGGAACCAAAAATTATGGGCCGGCACATGGGTCTTTCCCCGCTTGCCACTCTGATTGCCATGTACCTGGGTCTAAAATTAATCGGTATTTTCGGATTTATCCTGGGACCACTTTTAGTCATCGCATTCAATTCCGCCAAAGAGGCCGGCATAATCAAACTAAACTTCAAAGTCTAATAAACAAAAAAACGAGGCGCCCGTCTAGCCTCGAAAGACCCTGGAGGGTCTGCCGAAGAGACTCGATACTCTGAGTTGGCCCCGGGCGCTGGAGCTTTCGCCAGACCGGCACAACATTCATCATTCCTAAACAATGAAAAAGCTAACTCCCTGACAAAACTGGAGTTAGCTTTTTCATACATCTAGCAAAGGTTCCCTTTATACTTTTCATACATGTAAAACGGATCATCTTTCTGAACCATTTCAAAACCGTTCTTTTCAAGCACTTTCTGGGATGGTAGATTATTTTGATCAGTAACAGCTTTCATCATGTTTACCTTGTTCTGTGAAAATGCCCACTCACATATCGCCTTCAAAGCTTCAGATGCGTAGCCTCTGTTTCTTTTTTCTTCATTCACAAAATATCCGACTTCCACCCCACCATCCTTATCCGGCTTTCCTTTTAAGCCAATATCTCCAATGACGCAGCGGTTTTCATTAAAAATAACCCAGGGTCCAAATCCGATTCGATCCGGATCAGACTGAAGGTCTTCTGCATACAGGGGAAGCAACGATTTCAGTCCGTCATGTGGCCAACTGTGATGAATCGGGGCCTGATAGCGTTTAAAAAAAACCGGCGGATGATGGATTAAATTATATGCATCCGCCTTGGATATTGGAATTAATGTCAGCCTTTTCGTCATAATCTGCATTACAGGACTCCCGCCTTCTGTTTCAACTCACTAAAAGCCAAGGATGGCTTTAAATAAACTGGTCGTTTCTCCGTCTTCATACAGTACATATAAAAGCAGGTACACGACTACACCGGTTGAAGCGGTAAAAAACCAGATGACACTCGTTACAGGACCGACTTTGCGATGTTTCGGAATATTTCTTTTGAATGCAAGATATAACGTTACAAGTCCAAAAACGGCTCCGACTGTTGCCAAAAAAATATGGAAAATGAGAAAAGTTGTATAGTAAATTTTAATATCATCCGGTCCTCCAAAACTGGTATTGCCTACAAATAGAGTCCTTGACAAGTATATGATAAAAAACAGAAGGGCTGATACAGCCGCGGCCATCATCACATTTTTATGTGCCTTTTTGTTATCTTTTGCGATTAGGACCCAGCCAATTGCGACAAGCACGGCACTGATGACAATCAAACTTGTACTGATCGTTGGCAGTACTGGCATCATTTCCCCACCTCTTCCTTGTGTTTAGCACATACATCATCCCCCTGTTATCCGCCTGTAACAGGGGATGGGGATGATGCGTTATTTTGTTTAGTTGTATATTAAGATTGATTTGGAATTGGATCAATGGTTCGGTTCTCTTTTCTATACCAGTTGAAAAAAATATAGCCTAGAATAATTCCGTATATGATCTCCTGCAGAATTTTCATGATAATTCCACCGGCCTGCTGATCGTACAGTATTTTTATCCCAGTAAATAACTCAGGACCACTTAATGATAGACCCTGGAGTACTTCGACAGGAACACAAAGAGTTAATGCATCCACCCATGCCTGGACATCAGAATAAGTGGCATATAACGGGGTATCTGCAAATATAATTAATCCACAGGCAGGCGTGATTAATACACCGTTAGCAAAAATATAAAAGATTTTGTAAAGAGACTGTTGAATCTGCCTTTCCTTCAATGGTGAAAACAGCGGCCACCACATACAGAACGCCGCTATCAGAATAACGGTTGAAATCACTGCGTGAGCGACTTCATTGCCCTTAGAATAATCCAATACCGCTGGAATATGATAAATGGAAAATAACCCATTAAACAGAAAAATGGCTACCAGAGGCTTTGTGAATATATTCAGAAACACATTTATCCCCTTAGCCCTGAACACTCTTTCCCAGATCCATTTCGGGATTCCAAGAATGACAAAGATCGGGAAAACTAAATAGTAAAAGGCCATCTGAACCATATGGGCCATTAAAGAGATATGGGACATTAAATCAACTGGTGACCCTTTGATGACATATAGTAAAACCATAGAAGCGTAAAAAAAGATCTGTTGCGACCGATCGGGTGCAGGTGCGTCTTTTGAAAATTTATGACGATATGGCCCTGTGACGAAATAATAGAGCAGTGCCAGTGCCAAAATAAACAATAAATAATACGGACTCCAAAGTGCCCGAAAACCGAAGATTTCCAGCTTCCCTAAAAACATCTGATGTCACTCCAACTATAATTTGTTATCAAAATTATTATAACCGATTTGAAGCCCATTAACGATAAATCTGATCATCGTCATAAAATTGTCAGAAAGAATTTCGTTTAAACCAAAAGGCACTGAAAAAACCGGGGGTTAACCCCCGGTTTTTTTCATTTACCACCATACAATCGTCGTCAAAGCTAAGATCGTTAAGATCGCAGCAAATACCCCTGAATAGATCATCAATGCCGGCATTTCATGTCCTTTTTGATTCATATGCATGAAATAGTATAACTGGAAAAGAAACTGGACAGCTGCCAGGACAAGGATGACAGGAATCGTGAAGTATTTACTGAATCCCCCCGCTACAAGACCGAAAGCAATAATCGTAAAGATGATCATCATCGCAAAGGTAATAACCTGATACTTCATTTCTTCCTTATGCTTTTCTTTATAAAATGCATCCGTATGCGTGGAATTGGTGTTTTTGCTCATCATTTACGCCACCTTTCCCATCAAGTAAACGACTGTAAAGATGAATACCCAGACTACGTCAATAAAATGCCAGTACAGGCTGGCAACGTAAAACTTAGGGGCATTGTAAAGGTTAAGTCCCCGTCTGGCATTGCGGATCATCAACGTTAAAATCCAGGATAAGCCAAACACAACGTGGGCTCCATGAAACCCTACAAGTGTATAGAATGCTGATCCAAAGGCATGGGCAGTAAATGTATGTTCATAATGGTGAACATAATGATAAAACTCGTAAATTTCACAACCAAGGAATGCTGCACCTAGAAGAACGGTAACTCCCAGCCACAACTGCATTTTCTTAAAATCGTGATTTTTCATATGATACATCGCATAT
Source organism: Melghiribacillus thermohalophilus (assembly GCF_004342905.1). Lineage (GTDB taxonomy): Bacteria > Bacillota > Bacilli > Bacillales > Alkalibacillaceae > Melghiribacillus > Melghiribacillus thermohalophilus. Next base: position 253,947 of record NZ_SMAN01000001.1, read on the forward strand.
ACACTGGTCAACGAACTTGTTAATAGAAGAACGGTCATGATAAACACAAGTTCGAGACCGAACAGCTCCGTTGTTGGAACTCCTTCTTCTGATCCGAATGAGTTCTTTAATGCAAGATACGTACCGAACAAGCTCGCAAATAGAACGGTTTCACCGCCGAGGAAAAACCAGAAACCTAAAAACTTATTCTTGCCTTCAAGGGTGGCTTTCTCGGGCTCGTGCGGCAAATTATCAGATCTCAACATTTCATCGTGTGTCATTTCACCCCAGCCCCCTCATCTTCTAAATCTTCTTTATGAATGTGGTAACCTAAATCATCTTTAATGGATCGCAAAAACATGGTTCCAAATGTAATGATAAAGCCAATGGCAGCAACAATCCACCAGGCCTTGTGATCAACTTGATAAATCACGCCAATTCCTGCAATAAACAGTCCAAGAGACATCATAAATGGCAGGAATGATGAATTCGGCATATGAATATCACCTAACGGTTCTGCAGGTATCATTTTACCGTTACCTTCCATTTTTTCGACCCAGAGTGGATCTAATCCGCGCACAAGCGGTGTTTGCTTAAAGTTATATTCAGGTGTCGGAGAAGGAACTGCCCATTCAAGGGTGCGTCCATCCCATGGGTCATGAGATACTTTTTCACCTTTAACAGTTGTCTTAATAATATTCCAGACAAACATCACTGCACCTACTGCCATCAATACAGCACCGATTGTACTAATTAAGTTACCCAGATCCAACCCCTGGTTAGGCAGGAATTTCCAGTAACGGCGTGGCATTCCCATCAGACCAAGGAAATGCTGAATAAAGAAGGTCAGATGGAACCCGATAAAGAAAATCCAGAATGTCCACTTGCCCAATTTTTCGTCAAGCATTGTGCCGAACATTCTTGGCCACCAGTAAGTTAATCCTGCAAGAACACCCAGCACTACCCCGCCAACAATGACGTAGTGAAAGTGTGCGACAACAAAATAACTGTCATGATATTGCAAATCAGCAGCAGCTGCAGCCAGCATAACCCCTGTCATACCTCCAACGGTAAATGACGGGATAAATCCAAGGGCGTATAACATCGGAGTGGTAATACGTATATTTCCGCCCCACATGGTTAAAAGCCAGTTAAAAATTTTAATACCGGTTGGTACAGCAATGGCCATCGTTGCAACAGCGAAAATCGAGTTAGCAATCGGTCCAAGGCCAACTGTAAACATATGGTGAGCCCATACCATGAAACCTAAAAATGCGATGAGCACCGTTGCAAATACCATGGAAGAATATCCGAACAGACGCTTTTTAGAGAATGTCGGTATGATCTCACTAAAGATTCCGAATGCCGGCAATACCAGAATGTATACTTCCGGATGACCGAAAATCCAGAACAAGTGCTCCCAGATGATTACGTTACCGCCCATCTCAGGTTTGAAGAAATTTGCACCGAACAAGCGGTCAAATATCATTTCAAATAGTCCCACAGTCAGTGGAGGGAATGCGAAAAGAATCAGGACACTTGCTACAAAAGTAGTCCAGGTAAATAACGGCATGCGCATATATGTCATCCCCGGAGCACGCATGTTAATAATGGTAACCAGGAAGTTAATTCCTGCCATTAATGTACCGAAACCGGAGATCTGCAATCCAACTGCATAAAAGTCAATCCCATGATGCGGCGAGAGAATGGAAAGAGGTGCATAAGCCGTCCATCCTGCATCTGGCGCTCCCCCTAAAAACCAGGATAGGTTTAATAAAATTCCACCAAATGCAAATAACCAGAATCCCAGAGCATTAATAAATGGGAATGCTACGTCACGAGCACCAATTTGTAATGGAACAACAGCGTTCATCAATGCAAATAATAACGGCATAGCCGCAAGGAAAATCATCGTTGTTCCATGCATGGTCATCACTTCATTGTAAAACTGAGCAGAAATAAACTCATTATCAGGGCTAATTAACTGAATTCGGATCAGCATAGCTTCAAGTCCGCCTAGCACAAAGAAGAAGCCCCCGCCGATTAAATATAAGACGGCGATTTTCTTATGGTCAACCGTGGTCAAATAATCCCACAGCACCGCACCAAAGCTACGCTTCTCAGCTGCATGAGTACTCACGCTATGAAACCTCCCTTAATCCTTGTAATAACGTTTTACCTAAAAGCCGATGTATTACTAAATTTATTGTTGGTCTTCTGTATTTTCTTCATTATTGTTTTCGGATGTATTTTCATCATTATTGTCTTCATCTTTTTGTGCTTTTATATAATCTCCGTCTTCAGCATCATCCGGACCAATGTCAGATGGCTTTAAAGACATAAGGTAATCGGCAATTTTTTCTGCCTCTTCTTCATCCAACTCTGGATACTTCTTAGTCATCTGGTTTCCTGGTTTGTATTTTTCAGGATCCATTAACCAGTTAACAATGCTTTCTTTATCGTATTCCAGAACCCCCGCAACCGTTGTACGGTCACCAAATGATGTCAGGTTCGGACCTACTGCAACAGGAGATGATCCTACCGCATGACATGCTGCGCAGGAATTTTCCTGGAACAGTTCTCTTCCTTCCTGTGCAGCTACTGTTTCAGGTTCTGCATCAGGATTTACATTTTGCATATCTTCAACCCACTGTTCAAATTCACCAGGGCTTACAGCCACAACTTTAAAGTCCATCAATGAATGGGAAGGACCGCAAAGTTCAGCACATTTCCCCCAGTAAACGTCCTCTTCATAGGCATGAATCCACATCTGGTTTTTGTTTTCAATCGGGTTTGTATCCATTTTTCCTGAAATCGTTGGAATCCAGAACGAATGGATCACATCCAGTGAGGTTAATTCAAGATATACCCGTTGATCAGTCGGAATATATAGCTCCTGACTGGTTTGAATGTTTAAATCTTTGTAATTAAAGTGCCACCAGTACTGCTGTGCTGTTACTTCAATCCACAGGGCATCATCTTCCACTTCTTCATCAGGTGTCGTGTCTGATAGCGCAAACGTGTACTGTACAGTAGGCACAGCAAGAATTAATAGCAAAATGATAGGGATAACAGTCCATACAGTTTCTAGCAAGTGACTTCCTTCCGTCTGTTTGGGAATGTAATCTTCCTGCCCTTTCTTCTGACGGAATTTCAACACAACATAAGTGTAAATGATGATGACAACCAGAAAGACGAAAATCATAATGCCAATACTTAATAACATTAGATTAAAAAGCATTTCTGAACCTTCGCCCTTTGGCTGCAAAGCACTCAAGTAGGGTTTCCCGCATCCTGAAAGAAGTAGGGTTAATCCACTTAATAAGAACAGAGCGCGAAACCGTCCCATCCATCCTTTCATAATTGATACCTCTCTTTCTCTTTTTAGTAATCTATGGTTGAAAAAATTTATAAAGAATCAGGAAAAACACATAAGCCATGCTTCCCCTGATTAATTAATAACGGAAGGCATGGTTACGAACACCATGGTTAAAAACAAAATGGTTAAATAGTTGAGTGAAAAGACAAACATCCACCTCGCCCATTTCAGGTTGTCTTGAACAAAGAAGCCTGCGATGGCCAGTACCAGCCAGGCTGTGTTTAGTGAGGTGGCAATGATTAAAAAAATCGTTCCCAGTGAACCTAAATAAAAGGGTAATGGCAATAAAACAGCAATATACACAGCCATTTGCCTTTTTGTAATCGGAAAACCATATACAACCGGCAGCATCGGAATCCCTGCTTCCCGATATTCCTTCATCTTCATCATGGCAAGCGCAAGAAAATGTGGAGGCTGCCAGAAAAACATAATCAGGAACAGGACGAGGGCAACCGGATGCCAGGTTGGATCAATGGCGGTCCAACCAATTAGTGGAGGAACAGCTCCTGAAAAACTACCGATAATCGTGTTCAATGTGTATCTTCGTTTAGACCACATCGTATACAACACCACATAAGTAAACCAGCCGAACAAAGCAATGGCGGCTGCAAGAGGTGTTGTGAAAAAGAGCAGTGCCAGACCTGAAACCGTAAAAGCGATTCCCATAAACAAAATCGCAGGAAGGGATATGGTGCCTGTTACGGTCGGCCGTTTCTTGGTTCTGGACATCACATGATCAATGTCTCTGTCTACATAGTTATTTATCACACAGCCTCCTGCGATGACAAAGGCTGTTCCAAGCATCGTTAAAAGAAAAATATGCCACACATCAAAAGGTGACGTATCTGTAAAGTATAAAGCAAGCCAGAAACCGGCAAATGTTGTAATTAGATTGGAGTTGATAATACCAATTTTGATGAGAGCTAAAAAATCTGACCATAAACTGGAAGAACCATCTCTGGCTGCAGTTCGGTCGACAAATTGAGATGATGACGTATCAACAGTCCTTGGGTTATCCATAAATCTTCGTCCTTCCTATTAACCGTCCTTGATCTGCGTTAAAAGTTATAGGCTACTATTTACGATCTTATTCGTCATATTTATTTTTCCCTAAAAATCGATAAAACACACTTTCATTGTATCATGGAAAAAGGTTTACATCTATCAGAATTCACAGAATAAAGCCTGATCTGTGTATGGTTTATTTAAAAGTGGAAAACATGTTAATAGTATACTGGATTTATATTCATTTAATCACATATTCACCCGAAAAATGTGACAAATCTTTGAACATTCCTTTACAAATTAAAAAGTGCAAATTGGTTTAACCCCCTATTTAGTTCTAGCAAACTAAAGGTGACATTGCAAGGTTTTTTTCGTGTCAACGGACTAAATCTCTTCCTCTGTCGTCAAATTTTTGTAACAAATTTAATATGAATTCTTTTGCCTGCTCGTGTAATTTGTATTAATATGAACATAGCTGATTTGTGGAAATTGTGAGGTGGAGAGATGATTAAACTTCTTAAGTGGCTTTCAGTCGCCTCATCGCTGGGAATGCTTTTGGTTTTAGTCGGAGGGGCCCTGGTAACCAAAACAGAATCAGGTCTGGGTTGCGGAAGAAGCTGGCCTTTATGTAATGGGGAGTTGATTCCTTCAAATATAACAACAGAGACCATTATTGAACTCAGTCACCGCGTCGTGTCAGGTTCAGTCGGGATTCTGGTCCTGCTTTTAAGCATCCTGGCTTGGAAGTTCTATGGACATATTCGGGAAACGAAATTTTTAGCTTTTTTATCCATTTTCTTCCTTGTATTTCAGGGCTTAATTGGAGCAGCTGCGGTAGTCTGGGGACAATCAGATTTTGTACTTGCCTTGCATTTTGGTATATCTTTAATATCTTTTGCAGCCGTGTTTCTCTTAATGTTATTGATCTTTGAAATTGACAAAAAATTTGATGCTCGCTCCCTAATCATCCATAAGAAATTGAGAAAGCAATTTTATATGCTTTTTATTTATACATTAATAGTTGTTTACACAGGGGCACTTGTTCGTCATGCTGAAGCCAGTCTCGTATGTAAGAGCTGGCCTTTATGTGATAACAGTACGCCGTTGCGGACTGATTTCAACCTTGAACAATGGATTCAAGTGGGCCACAGGATGGCAGCAGGGATTTTGCTGATCTGGGTTCTGTATTTGTTCATCCAAATCGCCAGGGAATACCGGCAAAAACGCATCATGTTTTTTGGCTGGCTGATTGCGTCTATTCTCATGATCGCACAGGTACTCCTTGGAGCCATGATCATATTCACCATTCTAAACTTGAATGTGGCTCTGCTTCATGCTCTGGTTATTTCTTGTTTCTTCGGTCTTTTAAGTTATTATGTGCTTCTGTCTAACAGAAGTGTAGCCTACGAGCAAGAAATGGCTGTCGAAAAGAATGATGTCCATACCGATCAAAAAACTTCCCGATTACATCCGAGCCGTTCATAATGAAAATTCAATAAAAATGAAAAGGGGAGGCGCAAAGCAGAAGCTTCCCCTTTTCAATGATTTCTCACGTTAATCAAACTCGATTAGTAAATCACCGGCCTGTATGGCATCACCGTTTGATACGTAAATTTCTTTAATCGTGCCTTCAAACGGCGCCTGTACCGTTGTCTCCATTTTCATCGCTTCGGTCACCATTAGGTGGTCACCTTTATTGACTTTTTCTCCTTTTTCGACAATGACCTCTACTACTGTACCCGGCATAGATGCTCCAATATGCTTTTCGTTTCCTTTATCGGCTTTTGGCTTTTCACTGACAGCATTCATGATGCTTTCATCACGGACAACCACTTCCCGGGGCTGTCCATTCAGTTCAAAATAGATGACCCTCGTACCATCTTTTTGGGGCTGACTGATCGACACAAGTTTTACGATTAAGGTTTTGCCCTGTTCAATTTCAACTTCAATCTCCTCCCCGAGGCGCATACCATAAAAGAACGTGGGGGTATCAAGCACAGACATGTCTCCGTATTGCTCATAAAACTTGTGATAGTCCATATACACTTTAGGGTAAAGAGCATAACTGACTAGATCAAAGCTTGTTACTTCCCTGTCCAGTTTTTGATAAAGGGTCTTCTCCATTTCTTTAAAATCTACGTGGTCGAGCAGTTCACCCGGGCGAACATGAATGGGCTCTTTTCCCTTTAATATGATTCGCTGCAGTTCCTGAGGAAAACCTTGATAAGGTTGCCCGAGATAACCCTGGAAAAATTCTACTACTGAATCAGGGAAATCCAGGGATTCTCCCCGCTCATAGATATCATCTTCTGTCAAATGATTTTGCACCATATAAAGTGCCATATCCCCGACCACTTTTGAAGAAGGGGTCACTTTCACGATATCCCCAAAGAGGTCATTCACCCGGCGATACATCCGCTTGACCTCATCCCAGCGGTCTTCCAGACCAACTGCTTTGGCCTGCTGCTGCAGATTGCTGTACTGTCCACCCGGCATTTCATGTTCATACACTTCCGTATGAGGAGCGACAATGCCGCTTTCGAAGTCCTGATAGTATTTGCGGACATCTTCCCAGTAATGGGCTAATTCTTCATAGTGGTGAATAGCGATATTCGGCTGACGTTTATGGTTGGAAAGAGCATAATACAGGCTGTTGGCACTCGGCTGTGATGTCAGCCCGGCCATCGGACCGCATGCCACATCCACGACATCCACCCCTGCTTCAGCAGCTTTCGCGTATGTGAAAATCCCATTTCCGCTCGTATCGTGGGTATGAAGGTGGATTGGTATGTCAACGGTCTCCTTCAGCTCGGAAATAAGACGGTAGGCTGCTTCGGGTTTTAACAGGCCTGCCATGTCCTTGATTCCAAGAATATGTGCACCTTCCCTTTCCAGTTCTTTTGCCATGTTTTTATAATAATTCAGGTCGTATTTGGATCGGGATGGGTCCAATATATCACCTGTGTAACAGATGGCAGCTTCAGCAACCTTATTTTGTTCCCGGACGGCATCGATAGCAAGGGTCATGCCCTTTACCCAGTTCAAACTGTCAAAAATCCGGAATACATCGATGCCCGCATCTGAACTCTGCCTGACAAATTCCTGAATGACATTGTCCGGGTAATTTTTATAACCGACAGCATTATTCGCCCGCAGTAGCATTTGAAATAAAATGTTCGGCATTTTCTCACGGAGCCTGATCAGGCGCTGCCATGGATCTTCCTTTAAAAATCGGTAAGCAACATCAAAGGTAGCTCCTCCCCACATTTCAACAGAAAACAATTCGGGCAAAAGTTTAGCTGTAGGTTCGGCAATTTGTATGAGATCTTTAGTTCGTATTCTTGTAGCTAATAATGACTGGTGAGCGTCCCGGAAAGTTGTATCAGTCAGAAGGAGTTTTTCCTGTTCCTTCAGCCAGTTCGCCAGACCTTCAGGGCCATTTTTCAGCAAGATCTGCCTTGTCCCATCCGGATATGGCTCAGATCCTTTAAACTCTGGCATCCGCGGTTTACTGAATACGGGCTTTTTCTTTTTTGGAATCCCGGGAAATCCATTGACGGTCGTATTTCCGATATACGAAAGCATTTTCGTTCCGCGGTCCCGTCGTTTAGGAAATACAAATAGTTCAGGAGTTTGGTCAATAAAGGTAGTATCATATTCGCCGGATAAAAACTTTTCATGCTGAATGACATTCTCTAAAAACGGAATATTGGTTTTGATGCCCCGGATCCGAAATTCTCTTAAATTTCGAACCATCTTGCTTGCTGCCTGCTCAAAAGTTAAAGCCCAGGTAGACACTTTCACAAGAAGGGAGTCATAAAACGGGGAAATAACAGCCCCCTGAAACCCATTACCGGCATCCAGGCGGACACCAAAACCTCCCCCGGAGCGGTAAGCCATAATTTTCCCGGTATCAGGCATAAAATTGTTTAATGGGTCTTCTGTGGTAACCCTGGACTGAATGGCATACCCATTTGTTTGAATGTCTGGCTGTCGCGGGATATTTAATGGCTTTTGAAATAACGAATGTCCCTCGGCAATCATAATCTGGGACTGAACAATATCAATTCCCGTAATCAATTCGGTAATCGTATGTTCCACCTGAACCCGGGGATTTACTTCGATAAAATAATATTCATCATCGGTTACTAAAAATTCCACTGTTCCAGCATTGACATAATCCACATTTTTCATCAATTTAACTGCAGCGTCACAAATTTGTTCCCTCATGTCATCCGGAAGCGAAACACTAGGGGCTACTTCAACGACTTTTTGATGACGCCGTTGTACTGAACAATCCCTTTCGTACAAATGAACAATATTTCCTTCCTGGTCTCCTAAAATCTGTACTTCAATATGCTTTGGTTTTTCTACAAATTTTTCGACATACACATCATCACTGCCGAAAGCCGATTTGGCTTCCGATTTTGCCCGATCAAAAGCATCCTTAAGGGCCTCCTTGCTCCGGACAATCCGCATGCCTCTGCCGCCGCCTCCGAGTGCAGCCTTAATCATAATGGGAAATCCATACTGGTCAGCAAATGATTCCACCTGCTCAACGGTGTGAACTGGACCGTCTGATCCTGGAATGACCGGGATGTCCGCTTCGATAGCCTGATGCCTTGCCTTAACTTTATCTCCAAACAAATCCAGATGTCTTGCTGTTGGTCCAATAAAAATGATTCCTTCTTCTTCACAGCGGCGTGCAAAATGAATATTTTCTGATAAAAACCCATAACCAGGATGAATGGCATCTACCCCAACACTTTTTGCAATTTCAATAATCCCTTCAATATCAAGGTAAGCATCAATAGGACTTTTGTCTTCTCCAACCAGATAAGCCTCGTCCGCTTTATATCGGTGATAGGACCCTGTATCTTCTTTCGAATAAATCGCAACCGTTCGAATATTCAACTCCGTACAGGCCCGAAATACACGAATGGCAATTTCTCCTCTGTTTGCAACCAGGATTTTGCGGATTTTTTTTACTTCGCCCATGATTGACCTCCTCTTTTCTGTAAATGAACTACCTCTTTTGAATATGACTGGGACTCAGGTAAAGGTTTCCTCTCTTTCGTTCCTTGATCTTCTTCTTTTTTAATCTGAAAAGCTATATTATTTAAAATCCCCAGTGAAATCATTACAATTAAAAGGGAGCTTCCACCATAGCTGACAAGGGGGAGAGTAACCCCGGTGATCGGCAACAGTCCGCTGATGGCCCCCACATTGATAAAGGTTTGCATTCCGACCATGGACGAAATGCCAATAGCCAGCAACTTACCAAATTGATTTCGGCATTTTCTGGCAAAATATAACCCCCGCAGTACAATGAGAGCGAGCAAGCTTAAAACTGCCGATACCCCAATGACACCCAATTCTTCTGCGACAACAGCCATAATGAAGTCGGTGTGCGCTTCAGGCAAATAGCCAAGTTTTTGCACGGATTGTCCCAATCCTGTGCCGCTTAACCCCCCCGTGCCAAAAGCAATATAAGACTGTATTAATTGATAGCCGTCGTCATCCGGATCTGAAAACGGTTCGTAAGCTCCTACAAATCTTCCAATCCGTTCATCTGTAATCATGTTTGGAATGGCTACAACCATTAATAGAGCACCGACTGCACCGAGAAAAATCAAATGTCGCAAACGAATACCAGAACTAATTATGATGCTGAAGGCAATTAAAAAAATACTGACCGCCGTCCCTAAATCCGGCTGCATAATAATGAGTCCCAGTGTTAAAACTGTGATTAGCAGCGGAGGGATAACAGCTTTATAAAAATCACTAATGTAATCCTGTTTCTTAGCATATACAGAAGAAAGATAAAGAATAATGCCTAATTTGGAAATTTCTGCAGGCTGAACACGAAAAAACCCCAGATCAAACCAGGAGCGGGCGTTATTTACGCTGTCCCCAATGATTAAAACAAGAAAAAGCAAAAACAACATAGAAAGGACAATAATCTTCACAAACTTCTGATATTTCTGATAAGGAAAAATCGCCGCGAAGAAAAACATGACACTTCCAATAGCGAACCACTGGAGCTGTTTGACAAAGAAATAATTGCTCTCCACTCCCAGTTCAACGACAGCATAAACCATGCTGGCACTGTATATCATGACAGTTCCGAAACCTATCAATACTAATGGTGAAAATATTAATAAAAAATCAAAGTGCTGTAAGACTTTTTTCATTTTACCGTCATCCTCATGTTGATCTCGCCTTCGAACGGATCTCAGATTGAGACCGAGCTCACTTATTTCTATGATTACTACGTTAAAACATCAAAATCCTGCTTGCTTGGAGACAAAATCATTGATTGAAGAAAAAGAATAAGGGCATGATTGACCACGCTGGTTGCCTCGGGAGTCGTCGGGAGGTTACCGGCATTCCCGAAAAATGAAATCATCCCTTCCTTAACCCGAAACCACTAAAGTATGTACGTTCCCGGCTATAAAAAAGCTCACACAACAACGATCAGTTGTCATGTGAGTTACGTATTCGAAGATTTTTGTGCCTGAAAGGCTTCATGAAGGGCACTCAACTGCCTTTCCAGATTTTCCATAATTTCTTTACCGGACTCTTCACTGATTAAATTCAGGCGAACAGCAAAATCAATCTCCCTTGAAAGACCGAACATTTGTGTATCTAAAACCTCTTCATAAAGAGGGCATTGGGGCATTGTTAGATTATCCATTTGTACCTTTATGAGCTGTAATATTTTTTCTGCATCTGCCTTAAGGAGGGCTAATGCTTGTTCGCGATTTTGCATCGCTACATCAGATGACACAGGTATTCCCCCTCTTACAATTGCTATCTACTTCATTATATTATCGTTTCCACCCCAAAAATGCAAGATAAGTGTCGTGTTTGTTGTGTCAAGTTTTTACTCGTTATGGTTTATGTCATGCCAAATCCCAGTACTCTATGATTGCACAATTTTTCAGGATAGGTGCTATCGCTTTCTGTCCTCTGTGATTGGGTTACATTCCATAAACAAGAATGCAACCCAATCCCAATCATTCATATATCATACTGCTGGTTAGTGAAGTTATCGGTGTTCTTTCATATTCATACAACTTTGATCGAAACCTTGATGATGTCGTCCAAGGATACATTTATGATAGAGTTCCCACCTTTTTTATCAGAATTTGGCTTACATCCCGTTGGGAGAAATTTTACCCATAGGTTATGTTTGGACAGGACCATCAAAAAATAGACCACTTTAAATGTCTGGAAAGGATTTCAAGCAATTTAACCCCAACCACGCTGTTTCCTTTCTCATCAAGAGCAGGGCCAAACACCGCCACCCCTCCCTGATTTTTCACGACCCCCAAAATCGCTCCTGAAACACCGCTTTTTGCAGGAATCCCCACCTGTATGGCAAAGGATCCCGAAGCATTGTACATGCCGCAGGTTACCATAAAGGTTTTGCAAATTCTGGCGTAATGAGCCGGAATCATTTCTTTGTTTGTATGCGGATCTTTTCCATCATTGGCTAAAATCGCTCCAATTTTCGCCAGCTGCTTAACATTCATTAAAATAGCGCACTGTTTTGTATATGCATCCAGCAGCTCTTCCACACTTCCTGTAATAATTCCGTTTTGCTTCATAAAATAGCACAGGGACCGATTTAAAAAGGCGGATTCGAATTCGGAGCGAGCCACCTCTTGATCATATTGAATTGTTTCTTCTCCTGTCAGCTTACAGGATAAATCGATCATTTTTTTTACTTTTTCACCTGAATCCTTTCCCCCGATCATATTGGTCACAGCCAAAGCACCGGCATTGATCATTGGATTCAGAGGTTTGGCGGGTTTCTCCATCTCTAGTTTGGATATGGAATAAAACGGATCACTTGAAGGTTCCATACCTACTCTTGAAAACACCGCTTCCTCACCGTGCTCCATCAGCGCAACAGCCAGGGCCAGAACCTTTGAAACGCTCTGAAGGGTGAAAAAAAAGTCAATCTGGCCCGAGCTGATACACTCTCCTCCAATCTGATAAACAGCTACTGCATTGATTTCCGGTTGTTGTCTGGCCAGGGCCGGTATATAATCGGCAACTTTCCCATTATTGGCATAGATTCTTACATGTTCCAGCCATTTGTCTAATTGCTCTTTAGTGACAGCTTCCATGTAGAAAACCTCCTTTATGCATGAAAATGAAATGTTCGCTATACTAATAAAGAGAAATCGTAGCGAGGTGAAAAAAATGATCATTCAACTGACAGGAAAAGTGAATTACCACATCACCCTTGATCCGGGTGTATGGATTTTTGATGACCGAAAAATCGAATGGGAACAGGCTTTTGGCCATCCCCTTTCAAATGACAATCCAAATGGTGAAGAGGAAGCAAACCGATTACAACAAAGATGGAGCCGGGAAGTCTATCAGCAAAAAATCAATCCTCCAATCAATAAGAGCATTTCAAAATTTGAACGCAATGAAATTTTAAAAGGTACATATGTGATGCCTATCAAACCTTTTATCGAGAATGCCGAAATTCAGGATGGTGCCGAAACAGTTATTTTAAGTACATCCTCCGGTGAGCATGAAATATCGGTAAATCAATTGACAGAAGGGTATTTCCTTTTTGCTCGAAACGGAAAACCCATTAAGGAAGATGGACCTGTATACTTTTATTTTGGCGATGGTTCCAATAAAGATACACCGATCAAAGGAGTAAAACAAATCATTGTGACATGAGAAAAAGCATGGGAAGCCCGCTTCCCATGCTTTTTTATGCCGTATCAGTCAGTATGTCACCCCTGCCGAAGTTTTTTCCAGCTCCTGCCCCCCTGCAAGAGTAGCCAGTTCAGTAATTTTTTCCCTGATTTACAATATGTCCGCTGCCAGCTGCGCGAGTGAGGAACGTTCCCCCTTTAACATTTTCACATGCCCGCTTAAGGGATGATGTTTAAATTTTTCCACCACGTGCACAAGACCATTATTATATTCATCCAGATAAGGATGGTCAATCTGATAAGGATCTCCAAGTAAAATCACCTTACTGCCCTCACCAATTCGGGTTAAAATCGTTTTCACTTCATGCTTTGTTAAATTTTGGGCCTCATCAATCAGGATCAATTGTTCAGGAATACTTCGCCCCCTGATGTAAGTCAATGCCTCAACCTGAATGGAGCCGATGCCAGATAAAATCCGGTCCAATTCCTCGGTTTTTTTCACATCAAACAAAAACTCCAGGTTATCGTATATCGGCTGCATCCACGGTTTTAACTTTTCCTCTTTTTCACCGGGCAAATAGCCGATATCATTCCCCATTGGGACTATAGGTCGGGCAACCAGCATTTTTTTGTAAAGTCCAAGATCTTCCACCTGCATCAGCCCCGCTGCCAGGGAGAGCAGTGTTTTCCCGGTTCCCGCTTTACCGATCATCGTCACAAGGGGAATATCTTGCCTGAATAATAATTCAAACGCCATTACCTGCTGGGCGTTTCTCGGCTTAATTCCCCATGCATATTCATTCTGAAATTTACACTGTTCAATTTTATGTTGTTCTGGCTGGACAATGCCGATTGCAGATTGGGAAGGATGGTCACGATTTTTCATCAGAACAAACTCATTGGGATAAAACATTTCCTGTATTTTTCCCTCAAGTTTCAATTCACCCGTATGAAAGAAAGTATCAAAATCTTCCTTCTGTATATACATTTCCTGGAATCCATCATATATGGAGTCTTCCTTAACAGCCCGTTCATTTAAAAAATCTTCCGCTTTCAGGCCCAGGGCATCTGCCTTTACCCGCATTAAAATATCTTTGGAAACGAGTGTCACATCTTTTGGATTGGCCTTTTTTTGCTCTTCATGGTGAAGGTTTAAAGCGACAGCTAGAATGCGGTTATCATTGGTTCTTTCAGGAAATATATCTTCCATTTTTGAGAAAGAACGGTGGTTTAATTCTATTCGTACTTTTCCCCCGTTGGGAAGAGGAACGCCTTCATAAAACTTGCCTTTATTTCGGATTCGATCAATGATGCGGGAAGTTTCCCTGGCATTATGCCCGATTTCATCCATGTTACGCTTTTTGGAATCCACTTCTTCAAGCACTACCGAAGGAATAACGACCTCGTGTTCGTCAAAAGAAAAAATGGCCTGGGGATCTTGTAGCAAAACATTGGTATCCAAAACATAAACTTTTCTCAATCAAGCCGCCTCCTATATATTCTAAAACTCTGCAATGATTGGCATGGCTTCCTGTTTTTAATATATGTAGGCATTCATAAAGTTAGACGATTGTGACAAAATATGCATGAATAAGGAGTGATCTCAACATGCAGAAATGGCTGTTTTTTATTGGACCGTTGATCTTATTGCTGGCAGCGTGCAATCATGAAACCGAAAACTTCAATCACGATCAAAATCAATGGATCCATGTCCGGGATTCCGAAGACAATCATAACCGTTCCCTATCGAATACGGAACAGGCACAATATCTGGCTGAACTTGCGGTTAGAGTGCCAAATGTAAATGATGCTACAGCCATTGTATTTGGACCATATACCGTTGTCGGCATTGATGTGGATAAAGACCTTGATCGCGCGAGGGTAGGTACCATTAAATATTCTGTAGCTGAAGCGCTCAAACAGGATATTTATGGACGCGATGCTGTAGTTGTCGCTGACGGTGATGTAGTCGAACGCATACGCCGTCTATCCTATAAAATCAGTCAGGGACATCCCGATGATGCTATTTTGGATGAGCTTGGAGGAATTGTGGGCAGATATATGCCTGAAACTCCACCAAGACAGCCTCATGTTCAGGAACCTGATCAGAATGAACGGGTCATTCCGGATGACGAAGAACAGGATTTGAACCAAATTGAACATGACCAATCCACCGACCGTACTCAATAAAAATAAAAAGGCCACCGAAACTCCTTAATTACAGAGGATTTCAGGTGGCTTTTTGATTGGTTACCCGGTTAAAAAAGGTTACGCTTCCTTCTGAACCATCAGACACAAATTCCCCAACAGTCAAATAGGCGGTTGCGTGATCCATTATTTCAGTTTTTGTTCTTCCATGAAAAACGTCTTTATGTGGAAATGTTCCCCCCGAAGTCCGATAATAGTCCCTTATTTTTTGTAGAGCAAAAAGTGCCATTCCTGTACTGACCCCTACAGCTCCAGAAACCAGCCACACTGCCTTCATGGACTCACCTCCATCCCTGAATTTTATAACTCTTTACCCTATCATATCAGAAATCAAACATGAATTGACAAAAAAATAAATAACATAACAATTTTTGTCCCTATTCAAATCATGATATACTTAGGATGTAAATGAGGTGAATGCCATGAGAGTCAAATGTGTACTATGTGATAAAGTCGAAACGATCGACAGCTATTCATTAACCGCTAAAAAGCTGAGAAAGAGAAGAATGTTGACCTATATGTGCCATCAATGCAATGAACGAATCAAAAAGCGCACATTCGAACGCAAAAAAACGGGAAGATTTTACTTGTTCCGCGAACAAAAAAAACATAAACATTTGTAGGGATCACGGACAGGCTCCATGTACTGACATCGGTTTTACAGTTCGGTTAACAAAAAAGCGGATTGACACAATGGACCGGATCAAGCCCCAAAAGTTAGATGAAACAATCTAACTTTTGGGGATGTCACCGATCTGGCAAGAGATCTGCAATTGATATTGTATAGTCCGTCTGTTCAGTGAACCCGCCTTACTGAATTGAACAGTGTGCCCATGTACAAGAAACCCTCATCCGTTGTTTCGATTATGTTCAATCACTGTAGGTGAGGGTACGGTAATCCATTACGTCATAACTGTTTTCCGGGACATCATCCAAAAATCGGCTTGGCTGACCAGATGTAAACAGATGCAATTCATGCATGGCACGGGTACAGGCAGTATAAAAAAACTTGCGCTCATATTCCCGGTGATATTGGCGATTGGATGAATCATAAATGATAACAGCATCAAATTCAATTCCCTTTGCCAGATAAGTTGGTACAACCACGATTCCTTTTTCATATTTTCTTGTGGAAATATCGATAAACTGTACATCCATATACTCACTTAATATGGCATGGACTTTTTGTCCTTCCTTTTTCGTTTTCGTAATCACCGCGATGGTTTCATACCCTTTGTTTTTCAGGTTTTTCATTCGTTCTACAACTGCTGCACGATGTGCATATCCCTGTTTTACTTTTGCAAGCGTAGGTTTGATTCCATCTCGATGAAATGGCTGTATTTCTCTCTTGGCTTCCGGGATTAGATGTCTTGTAAATTCAACGATCTGTTTGGTTGAACGATAGCTTCTCGATAATGTGATCTTTTCAATTCCAGAATCCTCAGACCAGTCATGGGACAGGAGGGAATCCCCATCAAGAGAATGGGCCTGAATGGCCTGATTTACATCACCGAGAATCGTCATGGCTGCCCGGGGAAACAACGCTTTAAAATACTCCATCTGAAATGGGGAATAATCCTGTGCTTCATCAATGACCAGATGACGAACTGCTGTATTCATCTTCCGACCGGTGATGGTATCATACAAATAGAGATATGGAGTTGCATCTTCATAAGGCATCTCCCGGTATTTCAGTCGTTTAATCGTTTCCTCACCGATTTCTTTCCATATATCCGGGAGATGATAATCTTCTTTCCGGTCGGTTAATGATATGGTAAACAGCCTAGCATAAATTCTCCTCACATCGACAAAATGTAGTTGTTCAATCTCCTTCTTAACTCCACGTGTTGCCCGCTTTAGAATATATTCAGCATATTTTTCCCGCTGCACATCATAATCATTTTGCCATCCCTGTTTCTCCAGTTTGCGGTCAAGATGAAGCAGTTCTTCCTTATCCATCGTTTCCATTTCTTCATCTACCCATTCTTTGTTCTTTTCCTGTTCCATCCAGTTCTTCAGTTTGCCAAACAGCCAGGTTTGAACATGCTCCAGTCGATTCGGAATCGACATGCTGTGATCAAGTGAGTAAAAATAATGCTTAATATCCGTGCGATCAACGATAACCCTTCCTCGAAAAGTTAATGACCGAAAAATCATCCCTTTCTCTTTCAGGATACTGATATAGCGATCCAGCAATTGTTTGAAATGCAGGCTGGCCTTATAACGGATGCTGCTCATCCGTATTTGATACCGTTCATCTACGGGTCCATTTAACAAATATTCCGTCTGATCAAAAGGGCTCTGAACCATCCATTTTTCTCCAAGACGATCATCCAGATAATCCTGAAAAGTCGTCTGCTCCATATTCTCTTCTCCGAGCTCAGGAAGAACAGTAGCAATATAGCTGCTAAACAGCGGATTGGGAGAAAAAAGCATGATATTTTCGGATGTCATTTTCCCGCGGAAACGATACAGAAGATAGGCCACCCGCTGCAGAGCTGCTGAAGTTTTGCCGCTTCCAGCCACTCCCTGTACAAATAAATATTTTGCTGATTCATTTCGAATAATTTGATTTTGCTCCTTCTGGATGGTAGCTACAATACTTTTCATGCTGGTATCGGCATGTTTGCCTAATACCGCCTGCAGCAATTGATCTCCGATGGTTATCCCTGTATCAAACATTCCCTTTAATTGGCCATTGCGAATGATATATTGTCTTTTTAATGTCATCTCTCCCTTAACGGTTCCTTCACCGGGCGTTTCGTACTCTGCTGAACCGGGTGAGTAATCATAATACATACTCGAGATCGGAGCCCGCCAGTCGTAGACGAGAAAATCCTCCTGTTTCTCATCCATCAGGGAGGCAACACCGATATAAATCGGTTCAGCATGGGAGCTACCTTGTTCAACAAAATCAATCCGGCCAAAATAAGGGGAAGAACGAAGCCTTTTAAGTGCTTTCAGGCGTTTTGAATATTCTCGATGGCTCCTTTCCCGTTCTGACAGGAGTTCTGCCTGTTGTTTGATGCTGTAATGAGTTTCGAGCAATTCATGGGGTTCTTCCACATTCACCCTTGTTTCCTCAGAAAAAAACTCCTCGCGCAGCTGAATGACATCTTCTTTTAAATCTCCCGTCTTTTTTGCCAGCCGGACATGTTGACGGTCAATTTCTTCAATAACCATTTGAACCCGTTTTTGTTCCTGATCCCAATCCTTATGCTTTTCGCTCACGAATATCCCCCCAGCAGTTTTTTCAATTTGACACACCGGTTATTTTATTATATAATATTATTGGGTATTTGTGTTCTTTTATCGTTTCCGGTGTGCGGGTATCGCTTATCATAGCATGAAAATCCGTTTTCATCAAGTTTTTTTCTTGCTTTATGTTCATAATGAGGATCGAAAAAGGTGCCAGGATCTGGCACCTTTTTCGTTTCTTTTATGTTTTCCACCAGTGACGCGGCTCATTCATCCTCTGTTACCGTTTGATCTCCTGCGAAGGTTGGATATTTATCGGGTTCATTTTTAATCTGATGGTAAATCGTTTCAATCAATTCCCTGGGAAAATGAAAAGTTCTCGGTTTTTGATCCAATATTTCACATGTTACAACATAACGGTTCTCCTGACATTGCACGTCAATACTTTCAACTTTATGGTCTTCTGACAATATTTCTCTAAACAATCGAGTGGTTTCAACAGCTGACTGATCCTCTGGGCGATGATCCGCCACAACTTTAATCGAAAGCCAGTTGTACACAGCGTCCTGTAATGACCTCATGATTCATTCTCCACGGTGCGTTGTTTTCTTTCCCGGTAAAGACGGAAACGGTAAATGGAAAGAACAATGGATGTCACCAGCAACCCTTCTGCAATCGGCAGCGTCATGCCCAGAGGTATCGTTAAAATCACACAGCCTATGACTAGAAAAACATAAACTACCAGGGATTTTAGTGGTGGCAATTTCCGCGCAAATCCAAGTTTATAAGTAATAAAAGCAAGGATTAAAATAATGAAATACAATATGACAACTCCGCGAATGGCCATGGAAACCTCAGTTTCGTTTGATAAATCTATTTCTCCGCCCAGACCTTTAAAAATATAGTCGGCAATAGGCCAGAGATTATCAGGGACTTCCACGAACTGGCCGTTTTCTGTCATCGATGTTCCTCCTCCTGTCCAATACATCTCTTACAACACGTACCGTTTTATGCATGCTAATTTCGTGTTCATCCGTTAAAAGTATAGCATGTCACAGTACAGTTTTAAACTAGAGCTTGTCTATTCCTGCTTGTTTCATGTAAACTAAACAAGGAAATGATTTGAGGTGAGACCATGAATCAATTTGACACTAAGTTGTTTTTGCTGGCCCTGCTAGTGGTCATATGTTTTGTCCTTGTTGGCATAGCGATCGGTATCGGCAGCATCTGGTTTGCTATATTGTTTTTCCTTGCCGGGTTGTTCTTTATGGCCGTTGGCCTGAAGATCAAACGTAAAAAACAAAAACAGGAATCTATTGATCAGTAAATGAACATCTAACATCCCCCGTTGTCAGGCCACTTCTTCTGGCCTGACATTTAGATTGGTTTCAGTTTAATATATCCGTCGATGATCTCCCGGTGAATGGACGGATTACAGGTAATAATCGAGTTTGTCTGGAGCATGTCAATGGGATGACCATTGGCCTGAGTTGTCACGCCTCCCGCTTCCTCGACGATGATCACCCCTGCTGCAACATCCCATGGTGCTAACCGCATGGTAATATAAGCATCGATGATTCCCTCTGCCACATAGGCAAATTCAAGGGCTGCCGATCCATAAGAACGGGTCCCCCTTACTTTTCTGATGAGCTGATGAATTTTAGTTTCATCCAGGCGGCGGTTGGGAACTGACCAGAAACTGTTCATCCCTATAAGCGCATCCTCCAGTTTCCGGTTATGATCCAGGCGCTTTATACGCTCTCCATTTTTGTACGCCCCCTCATGTTTTAACCCATAATAAAGGACATCTGCCATCACATCATAAATAACGCCAATTTGTCCTGCTCCATTTTCATATATCCCCACCGATATAGCAAAATTTCTTTGCTGATTCACAAAATTCATCGTACCATCAATCGGATCAACAATCCATACGACGCCGTCCAGACTGGTCACTTCATCCCCAAATCCCTCTTCTCCCATGACTTTATGATGCGGATAAATTGATTTGATTTGCCTGGTCAAAAACTGTTCGGTCTGTTTATCCACATCCGTGACCAGGTCTTTGCGATCCTTTTTTGTATCTACCTGATAAGGCTTATCCAGACTTTTTCGTATCTCCTCACCAGCTTCGAGAATCCATTGCCTGGCCTGATTAAACAGCTCATACTTTGTTTCATCTTTCATGGCTAATACCCCTTTGTTCCATTCTTTTTCACTATTCCATCATATGAAAAAATTTCCTTTACTGTATCCTACCAGAGAAAAGAATTTTTTTCATCCCAATAAACGTGGTAGTTAAAAATTGGGTTTTTACTTCGGTTATGATAAAATTTACTCTGAAAAAGCTGTTTGGTAAAGAAAGGAGCGGAATAACAGTGACATTTACAGGTTTCGAAAAAACAGATTTCGATATTTTTTTCATTGATGGACTGGACGAGCGTATGGCCGCGATCCGGACTCACATTCAGCCCAAATTCAAAGCCATCGGCGATGCGTTAATTGATGATATGGCGGCCCTGGCCGGAAATGAAATGTACGTACATATCGCCAAACACGCCCGCAGAACAAAGAATCCTCCGAAAGATACATGGATGGCCTTCAGCCACGATAAAAGAGGCTATAAAAAGCATCCTCATTTTCAAATTGGACTGTTCGACGATCATGTATTTCTCTGGCTTGCTTATATTTATGAAATGCCAGGTAAACAAGATGTTGGTGAACGCTTTTTGCAGCATATTGATGAATTGAAACGGACCATTCCCGACAATTATGTGATCTCCCTCGATCATACAAAAAAAGATGCTGAATCGATGGATACCGTTGATCTCGAGAAAGCATTAACACGCTTTCGCGATGTGAAAAAAGGTGAATTTTTGGTAGGACGCCATTTTCAGGCGGATGATCCGCTTCTTCAGGATGGTGACAGGTTTATCCAGATCGCAAAACACACGTTCGAAACTTTAATTCCAATTTACCGGATGTCTTTTTAGGATGAAAACCACTCCAGAATTCGGCAGTTCACTGGAGAAGACTCATTCCTATACATCCAATTATGGAGCAAGAACCGGCAAACACCATCATCTCGTATTTCGCAGCCCTCTCAGAGCATCCTATGTGCCTGTACTCCATTACCTTTAATAAAAACTTGAGGAGATCTCTCCTCAAGTTTTCCCAAAACAAACCTTATGACATGGTTAGTTTGGCCCCGCGTTCAGCACTACGGGCTCTTTTTACGGCGTGATAACAGGAATAGCCGGAACCCTTTTCAAACTCCCTGCACAGCTTTTTCTCTTCACTTTTGGAAGGAACAATTTGCTTAAATCGGGTATAGGAATGCAGTAAATCATCCCGGTTCACACCTTTTTCATACGCGTTTTCCACCATTTGAAAAAAATGAATGACATCGATGACTTCCTTTTTGGACCAGGTTTCGTCAATTGGATAATGATATTCCATGTACATTCTCCTTCCCTTATTGCCCGCTTAAGCCCCACTTTTTGCGAATTTCCATGGCTTCAGAAATGATTTGGTCAAAAAGATCTTCTACGGAAAGAACATCTTTGATGCGAGCGGCAACCTGACCGGCCCATGCGAATCCTTCGTCGGTTTTTCCTTCATATATATATCGTTTGTTCGCTTCGCCGCTAATATACGGTTTTAGCACTTCATAGCCCGGCTCCTTCTGTTCCAGCTCCAAAATTTTTTCCGTCCAGCTATTTTTTAACGCCCTTGCCGGAGCACCAAGGCTTCGTTTAATCACGACCGTTGACTTCTCGTCAGCTTCCAGCAAAGCTTTTTTATACACTTCATGGGCATGGACACACTCTTTTGTGGCAATGAATCGGGTTCCCATTTCAATTCCTTCTGCGCCAAGGGCTAAGGCGGCCATGAACCCCCGGCCATCACCGATTCCTCCTGAAGCAATGACGGGGATGGAAACCGAATCGACAACCTGAGGAGTGAGTACAAAGGTGCCCACATCATCGCGGCCGAGATGCCCTCCCCCTTCCTGTCCGACTACCATAACCGCATCGGCTCCAAGTTCTTCTGCTTTCTCCGCCTGGCGTCTGGCAGCAACAAGCACTAACTTTTTAATTTCCGTATCTTTCACCATATCGAGAACGGGCTTCGGGTTTCCTCCCGTTACGGAAATGGCCGGAACGTTTTTCTCAATGGCCACTTCCACCATATGTTCAAAGGGTCTGCCATGCTGTCCAATAGCAAAGTTGACACCAAAAGGCTGGTCTGTTAATTCCCGGACCTTATCAATTTCTTTCCTTAAAGAATCGGCATCCGGCAGGCTCATCGCCGTAATTTGACCAAGCCCTCCGGCATTGGATACGGCTGCTGCCAGTTCAGCATAGGCGAGGTGTGCCAGCCCCCCCTGAATAATTGGATATGTAATATTTAACAGTTCCGTTACTCGAGTTTGAAAACTCATGTGTGCCCCTCCTTTAACCTTTTCTTTTTTCATGGTATCATGTTTTCGTTTTTTTGTGAGAAAAACTAGTCATAAGATATGGATTCTGCTATAATTCATTTGTTTTGATGACAAAAACGAGGTGATGACCATGTCCCAGCAGGAAACACCGCTGTTTTCCGGGCTGTTAAAACATATTGAAAAATATCCGATTCAGTTTCATATCCCCGGCCATAAACAGGGAAAAGGAATGGATGCAGAATTTCGGGAATTTATCGGTCATAATGCGTTAGCGATCGATTTGATTAACATCGAACCCCTGGATGATTTGCATCACCCCCACGGCATCATCCAGGAGGCGCAGGAACTGGCAGCGGAAGCCTTTGGTGCGGATCATACCCTTTTTTCGGTACAGGGAACAAGCGGCGCTATCATGACGATGGTCATGGCTGTCTGTCAGCCGGGGGACAAGATTATTGTGCCCAGAAACGTCCATAAATCCGTAACTTCGGCCATTATTTTTTCAGGTGCAACTCCTGTTTTTGTCCATCCGGAACTGGACCCCGTGCTGGGGATTGCCCACGGTGTATCTCCAGAGGCGGTCGAAAAAGCGCTGGAAGCGAATCCGGATGCGAAAGCTGTTCTAGTGATTAATCCAACCTATTTCGGTGTTGCCGCTGACTTAAAGAGAATTGTGGGGATTGCCCACAGCTATGATGTACCTGTTCTCGTTGATGAAGCCCATGGGGTGCATATCCACTTTCACGATCGCATGCCATTATCCGCCAT
Source organism: Melghiribacillus thermohalophilus (assembly GCF_004342905.1). Classification (GTDB taxonomy): domain Bacteria; phylum Bacillota; class Bacilli; order Bacillales; family Alkalibacillaceae; genus Melghiribacillus; species Melghiribacillus thermohalophilus. The sequence continues at coordinate 277,615 of NZ_SMAN01000001.1, forward strand.
GCAAGCTGGTGCAGATATGGCTGCCACCAGTGTGCATAAACTTGGCGGATCATTGACCCAGAGTTCGGTATTGAATATCAGGGAAGGATTCATTTCGCCGGAAAGGGTTCAGTCACTGTTTTCCATGCTGACCACCACATCCACTTCTTATTTGCTTCTGGCATCTCTGGATGCTGCGAGACGGCAACTGGCTGTAAATGGGCATGAAATGATTACCCGGACACTGAAACTTGCCGATTGGGCACGAAAAAAAATAAATGAGATACCCTATCTTTACTGTCCGGGGTCAGAAATGCTTGACAGCAAAGCCGCTTTTGATTTTGACCCGACCAAGCTGATCATATCTGTGAAAGATCTAGGAATCAGCGGTTATGATGCAGAAGTATGGCTAAGAAAGAACTATCAAATTGAAGTAGAGCTTTCTGACCTTTACAACATTTTGTGTCTCATTACAAATGGAGACACAGAACAGGAGACCGATATGCTGATTAATGCCTTGAGAGCATTATCGGATGCCTTTAAACATCAGGCAAAAACCCTGGGAAATGTGGAAGTTCAAGTGCCGGATATTCCGTTGCTGGCCCTCTCGCCGAGGGATGCCTTTTACTCTGAAACAGAAGTGGTCCCGCTGGTGGAATCCAGCGGACGAATCAGCGCAGAATTCGTGATGGTTTATCCGCCCGGAATCCCCATTTTTATGCCCGGGGAAATTATTACTGGGGACAATATTGACTATATCCACCGTAATATGAAAGCTGGTCTGCCTGTACAGGGTCCGGAAGATGAATCGTTAAAAACGATTCGGGTCATTAAAGAACACCGCGCCTACAAGTAATTAGCTTCTCTGGACTGGTGGGTCGGAATCGAAACAGGAAAAATAGGATACACATCCAGAGAAGCATTCGTATTTTACATCTAACATTTAATTTGGAATGAAAAATGCGCAGAACCAGCATTCTAAGGGGATCTGCGCATTTCTATATTCATTTCTTTCTATCTTCTTTTTGCTGTTGACAGGTGCATCCTTTTCCATACAAAACCGTCACTTTATGGGTATCAAAATGTTCAATGACTCGCTGGCAGTCCTGACAGACGATGGTACCCAACTTTGTCATCTCCTTTTTAAGATTAAACGCTTTCACCAGGGTTATTCCTATTATATTATGTCACAATGATGGTTTCAAGGGATAAACAGTATGTCATATTTATGAATTTTGACGAAAAAATGCTGGATATTTTACAATATAAAAAAGCAGGTGAATACATGAAGCCTTTCACCTGCTTCTCTACTTATAGTTGATCAAGAACTTCATCTATGTCATTCGTCGGCTGATGGCATGAAAAGTTTTCACAAATATAGACCGTTGTTTGTCCGTTTTTCATTTGATATCCCTTTAGAAACGATGCCTGTTTTGACAATCTCTCAGGATTACTCGTGGCAAGAATGGCGTACTGAGGATGAAAAGTTTCCTGCAGTTTCCGGAGCAGTTTCTCTCTGTTCTCTTCTCCTGCTTCTCCGATGATCACAATCTCTTTCGAAGGCATCTCCAGCAGCATCACACTTAACAGGAAATAAGTATGTCCTGTTTCATAACCCTCCACCTGGTCTTTAAACGTCTGAAACATTTTTTCAGCTTTTTCCTCAAACTCCACTTCTCCTGTCAGCCGGGATATGCGAATCAACTGCTCTGCTGCCACACTATTTCCAGAAGGGATCGCACCATCATAGATTTCTTTATCCCTGACAATGAGTTCCTCCGCATCATGAGCAGTAAAATAAAATCCTCCGTTTTCGGGATCCCAGAACCAGTCGAGCATATCTTTCGCCAGTTTTTTCCCTTTTTGTAAAAAGTCATCATTAAATGTTGTTTCATAAAGTTCAAGATAGGCTCGCATTAAATAGGCATAGTCATCGATAAATCCTTTATTCTTTACTTCCCCATCCCGGAAACGGACCATTACTCGGCCGTTTTCAATCAGTTTATCTTCTATAAACTCCATTGCGGTCCGGGCCATATTTACATACTCCATATCCCCGTAAACCCTTCCAGCCTGAGCAAGAGCTGCGATCATCATTGCATTCCAGGAAGTTAATATTTTATCATCCACATGGGGATAGATCCGTTGACTTCTTTTCTGGAAAAGCTTTTTCCTGGCTTGTTCAAGCTTCTCCTGCAGCTGTTGTCTGGTCAGATGATGTTTTTCTGCCAGAGCATCCAGGTCTGTGTCGATTAAATTTGGAACATTTTTCCCTTCAAAGTTTCCCGTTGCCGTTATACCATAGGCTTCAGCATATAATTCCCCGTCTTCTTGCCCAAGGGTGGTTAACATTTCATCCCAATCCCAGACGTAATATTTGCCTTCGATCCCCTCAGAATCGGCATCAATAGCGGAGTAAAAGCCTCCCTGTTCGGAGGTCATCTCCCGTTTAACAAACTCAATCATTTGTTCGCTGATTTCCTTAAATCGACGGTTTCCTGTTAATTGATAGGCCTCTGTATAAGCTGTCAGCAGCAATGCATGATCATAAAGCATCTTTTCAAAGTGGGGAACAAGCCATTTTCTATCCGTAGAATAGCGGGCAAATCCAAAACCAATCTGGTCATATATACCGCCATCAGCCATGGCATTCAAGGTTTTCTCCACCATCTTCAACGCATCCGCATCCCCCTGTTTCCAGATATGGTACCTCATCAAGAACATCAAGTTATGAGGTGTTGGAAACTTGGGTGCTCCGGAAAATCCTCCGTATTTGCTGTCAAAACTCCGACTGAGCTGTTTGTATGCTTTTTCCAGATGGGCAGTTCCCAGAGATTGTTTTTGGTCACTCTGCACCGAAGGCTTTAGATTTTCAATGATTTTATCAGAAACATCAGCAATTTTTTCTGGATTTTTTTGATACTTATCGTAAAGCTGAGTAATCACATCCATAAATCCGGGCATCCCGTGACGGCTCGTTTTCGGAAAGTAAGTTCCTGCATAAAACGGTTTTTGATCCGGGGTGAGAAACACACTCAGCGGCCAGCCCCCCTGTCCCGTTAAAAGCTGACAGACACGCATATAGACGGAATCAATATCCGGTCGCTCTTCTCTGTCAACCTTTATGGAAACAAACCGTTCGTTGAGCAGTTTGGCCACCTGTTCGTCTTCAAAGCTTTCATGGGCCATGACATGACACCAGTGGCAGGTGGAATAGCCAATGGACAAAAAAACAGGTTTGTTCTCTTGTTTTGCCTTCTCAAAAGCTTCTTCTGACCATTCAAGCCAGTTTACCGGATTGGTTTGATGCTGCTGCAGATATGGTGATTGACTTTTGACAAGCCAGTTAAAATGATTAGAGTACCGATCTTTTGTTAAATAATCTTTCATCATATCCCATCCTTACATTCATACAATTTGAATCTTATTCGTAACCACGGATACTTTTTACGGATAGGTTACCATAAAAACCCGACTGACATACAGTGATTCAGATGTTCACTCCACAAAAAGTACCGTTTTCTTCCCTTTCTTCCATGACAGACCAGGGTTTCGAATTTCTTTGTCACATTTTCTTACAAAACTAGTGATTTTATTTGTAAGGTTTAATACAATTTATGTAAATCAAAATAAAGTTCAGGAAGGAGGACTTAAGATGTATGCTGAAAAATCCATCTGTATCCCGGAGGAATTTAGGGCGAAAAAGATATTTGGGTTTATCTCTCTGGTTAATCAGTTCAAGAGTGAAATTATACTGACAAACGAAAAAATGCACCTGAACGGCAAAAGTATCCTGGGAACGGTCACTTTTTTCCTCAACATGAAAACGGGGGGCGATTTGAAAATTTGCGGAAAAGGTGAAGATGCTGAAAAGGCCGTTGAAATCCTGTCGCAATTTTTGCTCAGTCCCCGAGCTCCAGAACTCGACTACTGGCAGGAAGAAACCATGCTCGAGATGATGAAGGCATCATTGTCTGTTCCCCCAAAACATATTCGTACCATTGCAAAGCCGTATTTTAACATAAATAGAGGAGGATAAAGGGTTTTGACAGGAAAAATAACAAAGAGGAACAAAATGATTCACAGGGCGGTGGGGATCCATTGGGAACTCAAGATTATAAAACAAAAAAAGTCATTTCAATAGGTACAGTCAGTGAATTAACGGGGTTATCTGTCCGGCAGATCCGATACTATGAAGAACGAAAATTGGTTTTTCCGGAACGGACAGAAAACGGTACACGAAAATTTTCCTTTCAGGATATTGAAATCTTGAATGATATTGCAAACAAACGGGAGGAAGGTGTACAGACTTACGAAATCAGACAGGAGATGCTGAAAGAAAATAAAAACCGGAACGATCTTCACCGCAAAATGCTCAAAGGTCAAATCAATGCCCATTTTAATCTGCGAAACTAACTGTTTTTCAGACATTTGCCTGAACCTGTGGGTTTAGGTTTTTTATTTTATGAAAGGGGCTTGAAGGGAATAAAAAGTTTTTTTAAAGGCATTTTATAACTGTAACCCTATCGCTGGAGGTAAATTATGAAACCGACCACCTATAAAGTAGAAGCGGACATATTAACCCATGATAAGAACCCGTATGAAATGGTGAAAGAACTGCTAAAAGACTCCATCAGCGAATTAAACTTAAGCGAGAATATATACCATATGATCAAAAAACCGATGAGAGTTCTTGAAGTCTCCCTGCCTGTTCGGATGGATAACGGAGAAATCCACAATTTTACCGGGTTTCGCTCTCAGCATTTAGATGTACTTGGCCCGACTAAAGGAGGAATTCGCTTTCACCCGGGAGTTCATGCAGATGAAGTCAAGGCCCTCTCCATCTGGATGTCTTTAAAATCAGCGATTTTAGACCTGCCCCTTGGCGGCGGAAAAGGTGGTGTAAAGGTAGACCCTTCCAGACTGTCTGAAAGGGAACTGGAAGAATTAAGCCGGACGTATATACGGAAAATCACACCGATTATTGGACCACAAAAAGATATTCCGGCACCGGACGTGAACACGAACCCGACCGTCATGGGCTGGATGATCGATGAGTATGACAAATTAAGAGGATATAATATCCCCGGCATGCTCACAGGGAAACCTCTCGTGATCGGGGGATCTCATGGAAGACTGGAAGCTACAGGAAGAGGAGTCGTGATCACGATCCGCGAAGCTGCAAATGTTGTCGGGGTTCAATTAAACGGTGCTTCGGCAGCTCTTCAGGGTTTTGGAAATGTAGGAAGTATGACAGCAAAATTTCTCCACCAGTTAGGCGTAAAGGTCGTCGCCGTCAGCGATGTGAACGGAGCCATTTACAAAAAGGATGGTCTCCCTGTTCCTGACCTTATTGAGTTCACGAGCAGAGGAAAAAGCATTGCTGAATATCGAAAAGCTGAACCCATTCGACATGAAGATCTATTCCGCCTTCCTGTTGACATCTTTGTCCCGGCAGCAATTGAAAACCAGATCACTTCAGAGACAGCAACACACATGCAAGTAAAGATTGTGGCGGAAGCAGCAAATGGCCCAACTACTCCTGAAGGAAACCGTATTCTAGAAAACAAAGGTGTGTTTATTATTCCTGACATTTTATGTAATGCCGGAGGAGTAACCGTCTCCTATTTCGAATGGGTTCAAAATGAAATGAATTATTACTGGAAGGAAGAGGAAGTCAATCAGAAGCTGGAGGAAAGGATGGTTGAAGGTTTTTACAACGTATTAAAGATGAGAGATCAGAAGCGGGTTCATATGCGAAAGGCTGCCTATATGGTCGGTCTAAAACGGATAGTAGAAGCATTTAAAGCCAGAGGATGGGTGAAAAATCATGATTTATACTAAGTGTTCGGCCACAGAATGATCCAACCTTCTTCAAAAAAACATTTCCATCCCCCTTCTAAAGAGCGTTTTCGTACAGAAATACGATCCAATCATTTGCAGACCATCTATTTGCAAACTTGTGCAGGATCATTCTCTCATCCGATCCATTCCTGTATATTCCCGTCTATATCCCCGTCCTTCATTTCTAACACCATAGGAACATCCGCTTATTCGACAAATAACTGCACCTACCGAAAGGTTTTGTCTGGCAAAATTCAGCAAGGAATAGTATAATCGTTCATAAATAACGATGGAGGTTTTTTTTCATGAACAAAAATGATAACCAGAAGCGGATGGAACAGCTCGAAGCCTATGTTGACTTTCTTGAAGCGCGCATGAAACAGCTTGAGGATCATATGGAATACCTGGAACTTCGGCTCGATTTCCTGGAAGATCAGTTAGAAATGGAACAAAGCCAGAACGCTGAACTCCCTAAAAACAAAACGAAAACATTTCTGCTCATTAAACGAAAATAATTTCTGCCTCCTAAATCTTGATGCCACAAGAGGAAACCGGTGGATTGAATGACCACCGCTTCCCGCTTCATCCCGCTTATATTGCCTTCCTTACTTCCTGCTGAATCGGATCCCTGAGGCTTTTATATGGTTGAGCAAAAACAAGGTCAAGATCAAGCAATCTCGCTGGCACCACATCTTTCAAAAAAAGTGCCCCGGACAGGGACACCTCTTTGGAAAATCATCATCAATTAAGCTCTGGAAACATATTTGCCGTCACTGGTGCTAATGACCAGTGTATCTCCTTCGTTAATGAAGAAAGGCACCTGGACAACCAGTCCAGTTTCAAGCGTAGCGGGTTTGGAACCTCCACTGGCTGTATCACCTTTAATACCCGGTTCAGTCTCCGTCACCTGGAGTTCCACTGTGTTTGGCAGTTCAACTCCAATGGTTTCACCCTGATAAACCAGTACGCCCACTTCCATGTTTTCTTTCAAGAACTTCAGCTCATGTTCAATCTGCTGGGCTGGAAGTTCAAGCTGCTCATATGTTTCATTGTCCATAAAAATATGACTGTCGCCAGAAGCGTATAAATATTGCATATTCTTTTTCTCAAGATGAGCACGGTTTACTTTTTCACCTGCCCGGAATGTTTTTTCCTGAATGGCACCTGATCGGAGGTTGCGCAATTTTGAGCGTACGAAAGCAGCTCCCTTCCCGGGTTTTACATGCTGAAACTCCATAACTTGATAGATGTCCCCATCCAGTTCAATGGTTAAACCTGTACGGAAATCATTAACCGATATCATTCTCAGTTCCTCCTTCAGTCTTACAAAGTAATTAATTCTTTCGTCGATTTAGTCAGCCGTTCATTTCCATTCTCCGTGATGACCGTATCGTCCTCAATACGGCAGCCTCCCACACCCGGAACATAAATTCCAGGTTCAACTGTTACAACCATCCCCGGCTTAAGGACCTGTTCTGAGCGGAAGGATAAACCCGGTCCTTCGTGAACATCTAAACCGATTCCATGTCCGGTTGAATGACCAAAATAATCTCCATAGCCCTGTTCCTGAATATAGTCCCGGGTTAAGTCGTCGGCCTGTTTGGCAGTCATGCCTGCTTTCAGACCTCCTATTCCCCGGAGCTGGGCTTTCAGGACAATATCATAGATTTTTTTCAATTCGCCGCTGATTTCTCCCACAGCAACTGTCCGGGTAATATCGGAGCAGTACCCTTTATAATAAGCACCAAAATCCAGGGTGACCAGTTCCCCATTCTCGATCCTTTTCTCTGAGGCAACACCATGGGGCAATGCAGAGCGATATCCAGAAGCCACGATGATGTCAAACGAGGAGGATGTTGCACCCATTTTCCTCATAAAAAATTCAAGTTCATTTGAAATATCGATTTCTTTAACGCCTGGTTTTATGTAGGAAAGGATGTGATCAAAGGCTGCATCGGCAATCTCACAAGCTTCCTTTATTATCTTAATCTCATCTTCAGTCTTAATCAAGCGCAAATTTTCCACAAGGCCCGAAACCGGGACAAAATCGATTTTTTCAAGCAACTGCTGATATTTTTCATATGTACTAAATGTCATATGCTCTTTTTCAAAGCCGACACGCTTTAATCCAGAGGAATTGATCTGTGCAGCTACTTCCTTTTCAATTGGCCCTTTATGCTCAATTACTTTATACCCCCTGGCCTGTTCATTCGCCTGTTCAGTATAGCGGAAATCGGTCATAAAAATGGCCTCATCTAAGGTCACGAATACAATGCCGGCAGTTCCCGTAAATCCTGTCATGTACCGCCGGTTTTTAGGGCTTGTGATTATCAGCCCTTCCAGGTTTTGTTCTTTTAATAATTGGCGTAACTGTTCCAGTCTCCCCATTTCAGTCATCCTTTCTCTCATCTTCTTCCATAAAAGCCCGGGCTGCCAGGAAATATCCCTTTGCGCCAAGACCAGAAATTTGTCCGCGGCAAACCGGAGCCAGCAATGATTGATGCCGGAACGATTCCCTCCTGTAAACATTGGACAAATGTACTTCAATTACCGGTACATTGACGGAACTAATGGCATCCCTCAACGCAACACTTGTATGGGTATAACCCCCGGGATTAAATATAATACCCCTGTACTTTCCTTCACTTGCATGAATTTGATCAATTAATTCCCCTTCATGATTCGACTGAAAGACATCCAGTTTCCATTGTTTTTCTTCTACATAAGCTGTCAACTGTTCCTCAAGAGCTTTTAATGTAATCTTTCCATAAACATCGGGTTCCCTTTTTCCAAGCATATTTAAGTTGGGACCATTTAACAAAAGTAAACGGTTCATAAGGCCTCTCCCTTAACCAGTTTTCTATACGGTTATAAGTTTATCATATTCTTTCTTCTTTTTGTTGTCCATTTCCACTGTCTACTTTTGAATCATCTTCTTTATGATATTCATAAGAGATGGAATAACCAATAAACGCTCCATATAGGACATACTGACATACGGTTGTTGTGACTGTAACCGAATCCAGATCAACTGCCGCGGGAACGGCGGTAAATACCGGGTTTAAGAAGAACATCACCAGTAACCACAACCCAAGACCGTAAAAGATTCCCGGAAACATACCTCTCGCCCGCCTGAATAAAATAAAATATAGATAAGATGCACCCATGGAAATCAGTCCCAGTAAAAAAAGGCTGATTAGTTCGCCAAGGAGACCCTCCGTCCATGGTGCCATGATGAACGATCGTAATATGAAACTGGAGTGAGAGACTGAAGTGAAGTTAAAAAAATAGGCAAGGGAACCCAGTCCCCCCCAGAATATTCCGCCTACAAAACCCGTAATCAAGGCTTTTTGCAGTACTGACAACGGATGTTCTTCTTGATTTTGTTCGTATTTCGGATTTTGCCTGTTACTCAACGAAAACACCTCCTCTCGTTTAACCTTTCCAATATTTTAAAAAAGAATCCATCTACCAGTGATTTTTGTGTACGTTCGTAAGAAACTCTAGTAAAATGAAAGAAAAACCTCATCAAACATGCTGTCAGTTTCGTTTCCGGAAAAATGATCACGAACTGGAATATAAATCTACCAGCGAGGGAATAAATATGATATAGCAGTCATCGAGGCAACATGAAATCTGGACTGGAATCAAGAGAAAAAAGGTGTATGGAGAACTGGGTTCGAAAGGAGGTTCCTTATGTTTTTGCGAAAGTTACCCCTGCTAATCGTACTGCTCATAAGTCTGGCTCTTTTTGGGTTTGTATACCAGCTGATTTTTCATACGGCTGAACTGTTGACATATCTGATCATGGCTGTCGGGGTTGCAGCAGTCATATTTGCCCTGCTGTATGCGCTCGTGATTAAACCCCGTACCAGGCCGTTATCATCGAAATATAAAAAAGCCGTCAGACAATCCAGAAAAAAATATGGATCAAACATAAGGAAATCTAAATCGATGAAAAACAAACATAGGTCCAGGCCGTTCAATCGTCACAGGTCCAATCCCCCCCACCTAAAAGTGATTGATGGCAAACGTAACAAAAAGAAAAATCGAGCGTCGTTTTAAACACGCTCGATTTTTTGCTGTTCAGTAGTTCCACCTTTTTAGAAACTTTTCCGCTCTCTGTCTCCCGATTCCGATTAACTGTTTTTTCTCCTGATCATTGATGTGAAAATCCGTTGGATCGACATGTTCAACCGGAATAAATAAAACTTCATCAGTTGAGGTATTCGAAAGATGCCGGGCATCGTGGGCATTTTTCATCGTGGCAAAAAGAGCCTGAAACATATCAATGGCGTGGTCAATTTTCCTTTCAGGCATTCTTTCCACTGAACCGCTTAACTTCATGCCAAGAATCGGTCTTTTTTTCTTTCCTTGATCCAAAAACAGCCAGATGGGAAAATTACTTAACAAGCCGCCGTCAACAAGGATATTTCTTTTTTTAGATCCCCTTTTTAAAATATAGGGTTTAAAAAAATATGGAATGGTTGCACTGATTCGTACGGCTCTGGCAACCGGAAAGCTTTCTCCATCCATTTGATAAAAGCGTGGCAGATCATCGGGGATGACAACCATTCTTCCAAGGGTAAGGTCGGAAACGACAATTTTTAAGTATCCGGTTTTTAAGTCTTCGAAAGTTCTAACTCCTTTTCTGGCCAGAACCTCCGAAATCCACTCCTCCATTTTATCCCCTTTGTAGAGGCCCAGGGTAAAATAAAGGGAAATCCATTTAAAAAAAGGAACCATTCTTGAAAGGCTGGATTCCTGCAAAAAGGATGCTAAAGGCATATTCAAAAACAACCGCTCTAACTCATCCGATTGATATCCTGCAGCAATCAGGGAGGCCGTCAATGCTCCCGCTGAGGAACCGGCGACCCTTTCAAACGTAATCCCCTTTTTTTCTATCACTTCTAATGCACCAATAAACGCATACGCTTTCACGCCGCCACCGGAAAAAACGCCATCTACTTTCAATGGATACCTCCTTAATTTGGGTCAATAGGATGTATACTTGTTTCAGTCTGGATATAAAACGGTGACAATTGACCCTTTTTGGTCATTGTAAGACGACTGCCACATTGATAAAAGAGTCTTTTCTACCATTTCTTTCAAGGTATGATAAAAATAGCAAACAACTTGTATAACGAACGGAAAAAAGTAGTGCAGGTTAAGGGTAAGGTATATGAAAAGAGGATTTTTCGCTGTTACCAGAGATATGTACAGGGGGTCCCGGCTTACTTTCGCAAACGAGGTGCCCTTTTATGGACATCTTCTGGAAAGGATTGCCCGGCATGAGACACCGGGCCTCTATATTTATTTCATTTGGTTAAAGAAAAAATCCATCTTGACTGGAAGGGATTCTGCAGACTGAATTGTGGTTTGTGGTGTTTTATTCACTTTCATTTTGCTGCTGAACGTTTCTGAGCTCTTCTATTCGGGAAGGTTCTTCTTCAAAATACTGAACTAGATCACCAATACGATCAATGGCATTCCAGCTCAAGTGGTGCTCAATTCCTTCCACATCCTCGTAAATGTTATCCTGATCGACTCCAATGATTTCTAAAAACTGTTCCAGCAATTCATGCCGATATACCAGCCGTTTTCCGATTTTCTTCCCTTTTGCTGTTAAGACGAGTCCGCGATATCTTTCATAATTTAAGTATTCGTCCCGGTCCAGCTTTTGTACCATTTTTGTTACCGATGAAGGATGTACGTTTAAGGCTTCGGCTATATCAGATACCCGTGCATATCCTTTTTCTTCGATCAGATTATAAATTTGTTCGATATAGTCTTCCATGCTTGGTGTTGTCATGAGAAATCCTCCAAACTAAATTCTACATGTTACTACAACTTATAAAAATCATACACTAGTATCCAGGTTGAGGCAAGGCTGCCTTAGGCTTTTCAAAAGAATAAAGAAAGGGCGACCGGTAAATCAGTCGCCCTGTTTGCATTACAATCCGCATTTTAATTGTGCACCGCAATTGGTACAGGTATTACATCCGCCCACATCTTCTACTTTTCCTTTTCGGCAGACCGGACAAGTGTCCCCTACTTCCGAACCAATGGTCACATCGGTTTTGCCAAGTTCATGTACCGTATCCATTAAGACGACTTTGGGCTTTTCATTTTTATAGGTATGCTCTAAGTCATCATCGTCAAATCTGTTCTCCTCGGCTTTTAAGGTTAAAACCTGGCTGTCACGGCTTCCATCGACGTAAACCGTACCGCCTTTTGCTCCACCGCGGTAGAGACGCTCGTACACTTTTTTCACCTGATCAACCGTATAGCCCTTTGGAGCATTCACCGTCTTGGAGATGGAACTGTCCACCCATCTCTGGATGACACACTGGGTATCCGCATGGGCTTCTGGTGATAAATCCATTGCTGTTACAAACCAGGATGGAAGGTTGTCTGAATCTGCTTCCGGATGACTTTCCAGATACTCCTGCACGATATCCGCCTTCACTTCGATAAATTTGCCGAGACGGCCGCTTCGATAATACGTAAAGGAGAAATAAGGCTCGAGTCCGGTTGACACACCGACCATTGTCCCGGTGGAACCGGTAGGTGCTACCGTTAATAGATGGGAGTTGCGAATACCGTATTTCAGCACACCCTGACGAATATCCTCTGGCATGCGTTTCATATAGCCTGTATTAATGAATCGTCTGCGCAACTCCATCGTTTCTTCTTCGGTATTTCCAACAAGAAACGGGAAGCTCCCCTTTTCTTTTGCCAGTTCGATGGAAGCTCTGTAAGCTGAAGTCGCAATGGTTTCAAAAATTTCATCCGTTAATTCCATGCCTGCTTTTGAACCATATTCGGTTTCGCAGTAGATGAGCAAATCATGAAGCCCCATTACTCCAAGACCAATCCGGCGTTCGCCCAGTGCCTGCCTGCGGTTTTCCTCCAGGAAATACGGTGTTGCATCGATGACGTTATCCTGCATTCTGACGCCGATTTCTACGGTACGCTTCAGTTTTTCAAAATCAACCGTTTTGTTTTCTTTATCGGCCATAGCGGCAAGGTTTACTGCTGCCAGATTGCAGACACTAAAAGGTGCAAGAGGTTGTTCACCACATGGGTTCGTAGCTACCACCTTTTGTCCGTAAGCCGTTGCATTCGTCATATCATTAGCATTGTCAATAAAGAAAATTCCTGGTTCAGCAGAATAGGTTGCACAAATATTAATTAAATTCCACAGTTCCCGGGCACGAATTTTTCGGTACACACGCACTCCGTAACCCATTTTTTCCCATTCTCTTACATCGCCTACTTGATGCCACTTTTCATTATACGCCTGCATTTCTTTCTCAGTATAATTTTCGACATCCGGAAATCTTAACTCGTAATTTGAATCATGTTCTACAGCTTCCATAAATTCTTTCGTAATACACACAGAAATATTGGCACCAGTCAAAAATTCTGGATTATGTACCGTGTATGTTCCACCGTCTCGTAATTTCGCTTCTGCTTCTTTGATCACTTTTTCCGGAAATCCGCCATTTCCAGGAATATTTTTGTAATTGACAATTCCCTGATACATCGCTTCTTCCGTTTCAGAAAGGGGCTCAAATTTCAGTTTTTCCCGGGCCAATTTCTTGATTTGCTCATCATTTGTATTTTCAATGAGATAGCGCAAAATACGGGGATTTTGCATTTTGGAAATGATAAATTCAATAATATCCGGATGCCAGTCATTCAGCATGATCATCTGGGCGCCCCTGCGGGATCCTCCCTGTTCCACAAGATGGGTCAGTTTAGCGATATCATCAAGCCAGCTGACTGATCCGGAGGACTTCCCATTCACACCACGTGCCAGCGTGTTTCTCGGACGCAGGGTTGAACCGTTTGTACCAACTCCGCCCCCTCGGCTCATAATTTCCATCACCTGTTTACGGTGCTCCGAAATACCTTCCCGGGAATCCCGCACAAAAGGCATCACATAGCAGTTAAAATACGTGACATCCGTTTCTGCTCCCGCTCCATACAATACACGGCCGGCGGGGACAAAGTGCAAACCGGACAGTTCCTGATAAAATTTTTCAAACCATTCTTTCTGTTTTTCTTCTGTTTCCTCCACTTTTGAAAGGCCGGTTGCATTTCTCATGGCTATTTGTTCATAAAAAATTTCTAGCGGCTTGTCTATCACATCCAGTGACCGGACGATGATGCCGGTTTCTGCCTCCTCAGGGTTATCCAGTACCGAAAGATATTCATTTTCCACTTTAACCGTTGCCGTTTTATTCTCCCAGTCAATCGACTGAATGAATCCAAGTCCCCTTGCCGGGAATTTTGGATCTTCTTTAATCGTTAGTACGACAAAATCCCCTTCTGCCAGGGTCATTTTTTCTGTGTCTTTAAATGAATAACGATCTAGCATGACGAGCCTTGAAACTCCCTTGTGGGCGATGTGCATATCCTCGGTGATCGGATGAACCTGTGGAAATAACTCGATATCTTTGTTTAATCGCTCAATGTTAATCTTCGACGCTGACTCTCTCGTGATTTGCATGAACATCTCTCCTCTATACAAAATTGGTCGAAATACTCCTTTTCTCGCTGTGATCCATCGTAGCGTCGTATTTCTATTACAATTAAGGTAACATAAATAGCATCATTGTTTCAATATATTGTGTTAATAATGATAAAAAAATACTATATATTGTGTTTTGGAACATACCAAAGACATTTTGTCAATTTTTAAATTCTTTATATGATGAAGATATTGGCAGAAAAACAGAGGAAATATGTAATTTTTATCGAAAAATCACCTTTTTTGTCATTTGCATGAACAAGCAGTGAACGAATCTGCATTTCTTTTTATTGTTTCAATAAGGATCAATTCTGTTTTGTCAGGGATGAACAACCGGATTCCAATCTCTTCGTATATTTTCTATGAAAAAAGTTTTGAAAGAACAGGCATACAGCCATATAATAGATATGGACCGATTTGTGAGAAGGGGGAGAAAGATGGAATTTGTAATCGGAGTGGCAGTAGTGATTGCTGCTTATGTATTATATGGAGTTTTCAGATACTTTTACCAGAAGCGATATTTAACTACGCTGACGGAAGAAGAGTTTAAACAGGGTTATAGGAAAGCCCAGCTTATCGATGTTCGGGAACCTCACGAGTATGAAGCTGGTCATATTCTGGGAGCTCGTAACATTCCTTTATCTCAACTGAAAATCCGCCTGGCCGAAATCCGCAAAGATAAACCCGTTTACCTGTACTGCCAGAGCGGAACGAGATCAAGCCGAGCAGCTTCCATCCTTCATCGGAAGGGATATGAAAAGTTAAATCACCTCAAAGGTGGTTTTAAAAAATGGACAGGAAAAGTGAAGACGAAATAAACTTATTTTTAAAAAGTAAGCGTGTTGACCAATCGTCAACACGCTTTTTCCTTTTACCCTTTTTCTTTTATATAGCGCAATACAGGTTTCCTTGCCGCCATAGTTTCATCCAGTCTCTTCACCACTGTCGTATGGGGCGCTTCCTGAACGACTTCCGGATCTTCCTTAGCTTCCTGTGAAATCTGAATCATGGCATCCACGAATTCATCCAGGGTTTCTTTCGTTTCGGTTTCGGTCGGCTCAATCATCAGTGCTTCCTCAACGATTAACGGGAAGTAAATGGTTGGCGGATGATAGCCGAAGTCAAGCAGCCTCTTCGCGATATCCAGCGTACGGACACCGAGCTTTTTCTGTTTTTTGCCTGATAAAACAAATTCATGTTTACAATGCTGTTTGAAAGGCAAGTCATATTCTTCCTGCAGTCGTCTCATCATATAGTTCGCATTCAGAACCGCATACTCACTGACCTGTTTTAATCCATCCGGCCCCATCGTACGGATATACGTATAAGCACGGACATTGATGCCAAAGTTTCCGTAGTAAGGTTTTACCCGTCCGATAGATTGCGGGCGATCATGATCAAAGGAATACTTGCCGTCTTTTTTTGCCAAAATCGGTTTTGGCAAAAATGGCTTCAGTTCCTCTGTTACCCCAACCGGACCAGAACCGGGACCGCCTCCGCCATGTGGGCCTGTGAAGGTCTTATGAAGATTGAGGTGAACCACATCAAAGCCCATGTCACCTGGACGGGCATACCCTAAAATCGCGTTCAGATTGGCACCGTCATAATACAATTTTCCGCCGGCTTCGTGTACAATTTCTGCCATTTCCAGAATATGCTCTTCAAATAATCCCAGGGTATTTGGATTCGTCAGCATTAAGGCAGCCGTGTCTTCCCCAACGACCTTTTTTAAATCCTCTAAATCAACCAGTCCACGCTCATCGGATTTAACGGTTACAGCTTCGAATCCAGCAACAGTTGCTGATGCAGGGTTCGTACCGTGAGCCGAGTCAGGAACAATGACTTTCGTACGTTTCGTATCTCCATTCGCTTCATGGAATGCGCGGATCATCATCAAACCGGTCCATTCACCGTGTGCCCCCGCTGCAGGCTGAAGCGTTACTTCGGCCATTCCAGTAATTTCCGCAAGTGAAGTCTGGAGATCATACATTAATTCAAGGGCACCCTGAACGGTATCCTCATCCTGATACGGATGGATATGGCTGAACCCTTCAAAGCGGGCGACATCTTCATTAATCTTTGGATTGTATTTCATCGTACAGGACCCAAGAGGATAGAATCCGGAATCCACTCCATGATTCCGTTTGGATAAAGCGGTATAGTGACGCATCATTTGCAGTTCACTCACCTCTGGAAGGTCCGGTTCACTGGTACGGATATAACTTTCCTCAAGTCCTTCCGAAAGGTCCGCCTCAGGCACATCCAGTTCAGGCAGACTGTATCCAGTACGTCCTTCTTTGCTCAACTCAAAAATGACAGGGAAATCTTTTTGATGAATATTAGCCATGAATATCACCCAATTCTTTTACAAATTGATCAATTTCCGCCTTCGTTCTTAATTCCGTCACTGCAACCAGCATATGGTTTTCTAATCTTGAGTCAGCTCTTCCCAGATCATATCCGCCAATCATCCCTTTGTTCAGAAGCTTTTGATTAACCTCTTTGACTGGCTGATTCAATTGAATGACAAACTCATTAAAGAACGGCCCGTTATAGGCGATGGTAAAGCCTGCCTCTTCCAATTTTGCTTTCGCATAGCGTGCCTTATGCATATTCATAACAGCCATTTCTTTCAAACCTTTTTTGCCTAATGCAGTCATGGCCACAGAAGAGGCCAGAGCATTTAACGCCTGATTGGAACAAATATTAGACGTTGCCTTATCCCTGCGGATATGCTGTTCCCTCGCCTGCAGGGTTAATACAAATCCCCGTCTGCCCTCTTCGTCAGTTGTCTGGCCTACCAGACGTCCAGGCACTTTTCGCATTAATTTTTTGGTGGTGGCAAAATAGCCGCAGTGAGGACCGCCGTACTGTGCAGGAATGCCAAACACCTGGGTATCGCCGACCACGATGTCGGCACCGAATTCTCCCGGAGGCGTTAAATACCCGAGCGCCAGCGGATTGCTTGATACGATCATCATGGTCTTTTTATAGTCTGAAACGATACTTTTCACTTCTTTTAACGGCTCAATTTGTCCGAAGAAGTTTGGATATTGAATCACAACGGCGGCTGTATCCTCATCCAGAGCCTCTTTCAAAGCTTCGAGGTCGGTCACCCCGTTTTGATGGGCAATCTCCACAATCTCAATGCCAGGACCCTTTGCATATGTTTGAATCACTTCAAGGGATTCAGGATGAGTCGTTTTGGAGACAATCACTTTCTTTTTGCGTGTCTGCCCTGCGCTTAAATTAACCGCTTCCGCAAGGGCCGTTCCACCATCATACATGGAGGAATTCGCGACTTCCATGCCGGTCAGTTCACAGATCATCGTCTGGAATTCAAAGATGGCCTGCAGTTCCCCTTGAGAAATTTCCGGCTGATAAGGAGTATAGGCCGTATAAAATTCAGACCTGGAAATCACATGATCCACCACAGCCGGGATATAGTGATCATAAACTCCTGCTCCTAAAAAGGAGACATGTGACTTTGTGTGGATGTTTTTGTCAGCCATTTCCTGAAGTTCTTTTCTTAACTCAGGTTCGCTTTTGGCATCTTTAATGTTTAATTTTCCTCTGAATCGCACCTTTTCAGGAATATCTTCAAATAATTCTTCGGTGGAATCAATTCCAATGGTTTTTAACATTGCCTGTTTATCATCTTCAGTCATGGGAAGATAACGGTATTTGGCCATCAGATTCAGTCCCTTCTTTATTTTCTTTTATAAAAAGGTGTTGCGATCACTTTAGCTTTTAAACGGCGCTTCCGAACCTGTACCTCTAGTTCAGTACCTTCAGCACTATACTCTTTTTGGACAAGAGCAAGACCGATATTTTTTTGCAGGGTTGGTGACTGGGTTCCGGATGTAACAAAACCAATCGATTGATCATCTTTCAATACTTCATACCCGTGACGGGGAATTCCTTTATCCATCATTTCAATTCCAACTAATGTTCGGTCTGGACCATTTTCTTTTTGCTCTTTCAAGGCTTCTTTACCGATAAAATCGCTTTCCTTATTGGTTTTCACCGCAAATGAAAGGCCGGCTTCAATTGGAGTAATGTCCTTTGACAGTTCCTGTCCGTAAAGGGGCAACGTTGCCTCAAATCGAAGGGTATCCCTTGCACCCAATCCTACAGGAACAACCCCTTCTTCCTTACCGGCCTCAAGAATTTTGTTCCATAAATCAAGCCCCGATTCCCTGTGTATATAAATTTCAAAGCCATCCTCGCCAGTATATCCGGTACGGGACACTAAGCCGGGATGATTGACGCCGTGAAACGCAACACCATCGGCAAACCGGAAAAATTTAATATCGGATAAGTTTTCATCGGTCAATTTTTGTAAAATTTCTTCAGATTTAGGGCCCTGCAGAGCCAGCTGAACAATTCGGTCCGAAATATTGGTGACCGTTACGTCCCCTTGCTGATGTTTGTTCAGCCACTCATAATCCTTTTCCGTGTTCGCGGCATTGACGACCAGCAAAAATCGTTCGTCATCTTTTTTGTAAACAAGCAAATCATCTACCGTTCCCCCGTCTTCATAACACATCAGTGTATACTGGGCACGGTTTGGCACAAGCTTTCCAAGGTCATTGGTCAGCATTTTTTGTAAAAATTTCTCGCTATCAGGTCCCTCAACAAGGATTTCCCCCATATGTGACACATCAAAAAGGCCTGCTCTGGTTCGGGTTGCGTGATGTTCTTCTTTAATGCCGGAAAACTGAACGGGAAGCTCCCACCCCCCGAAATCAATCGTTTTCGCCCCGTATTTTTCATAAACAGGGTGTAGCGGGGTTCTTTTTAAATCAGCCATCATGAAACCTCCTATTTTTCCATATTTTTCCTCAATAAAAAAAGAGAATTCCTTTGTTCTACTAGAATTCTCTGTCCTGATACCAGAAAGTTTAACAGTAATATACTGCTTTGCTTCTTGGGCGGTTCAATCGAACACTCTCCAGAGTTGCGTCATACAGGAGTCTTTTTGCCTGAGAGATTCACATCAGTATCATGTTTGCCCCTTCGGCGCCGCTTTATGCAGACTCTCCTCCTGCAATCATTCGCGCTTATGAATTTGTAATTTTTGGTTCATACTAAAAAAAGATTATGTAAGCTTTTACACGTCCGGATATTATTATAGCATAAGCAGATATTGATGTGTAAATCATTTTTCAGAAAATGAATTGGAGGATGGCCATGGATATTCAGTTACAAATTGACCGAACGTTTCCCGAACAGTTGCAGAAACGACTGGACCAGAACGGGCCATTTTGTGCATATGAGTTATTTAAAATGGCCTATGATACGGCAAAACATCTGGCTATTCCCGGCTTTAAAGGGTTAGTAACACCGGATTATTTGCCCCATATGGAGTTTCTCCCTCATCAACTGGAATGTGCCAGACAGGTCGTCGAAAATATGAACGGGCGTGCCATTCTCGCAGATGAGGTCGGGCTAGGAAAAACGATTGAAGCCGGTTTAATTCTTAAAGAGTATATGATTCGTGGCCTGGCAAAAAAAGTATTAATTTTAGTGCCTGCCTCTCTGGTAAATCAGTGGGTGAGTGAATTAAATGAAAAGTTTTATATACCCGCTGTACCACAAAAGAAATCATATGTCTTTGAACAATTCGATATTGTTGTTTCTTCCATTGATACAGCTAAAAGAAAGCCATACAGCGACATCGTACTAAATCAGCATTATGACATGGTGATTATAGATGAAGCTCATAAATTGAGAAATCATAAAACAAAAAATTACCAGTTTGTTCGAAAACTAAAAAAAACCTATTGCCTGCTGCTCACTGCTACCCCTGTCCAGAACAAATTGACCGACATCTTTAATCTGGTAACTATACTAAAACCAGGATATCTGGGGAGCTATGAAGAATTCACAGAACATTTCGGGCGAAAGAAAAATGTCCTAAAGCAGGAAGAAAAATTACAGCAGCTCATTCAAAACGTAATGGTCAGAAACCGAAGAGAAGATACAGGGGTCAATTGGACCAAAAGAAATATTGAAACGATCTGGGTAGAGTTCAGTGACGAGGAATATGAAGTGTACCTCGATCTGGAAAAAAATGTATCACACACCGATCCATTCACAGCCCTGACGTTGAAAAGGGAATTTTGTTCCAGCCGTGAAGCTTGCTATTTATCATTAAAAAAAATACTTCAAAAAAATGATCATCATCTCAAAGGGAGTATTGAAAATATCATTGAAAAGATTGAGGGGCTTCCTCATCACTCCAAAGCTAAAAAAGTCGCCGAGCTTATCCGGAACTCAGATGAAAAATTCATCGTCTTTACCGAATATCGGGCCAGTCAGCTCTATTTACAATGGATTTTGCAACAGCATGGCATCTCTTCTGTGCCCTACAGAGGGGGATATAAAAGGAGCAAAAAAGAGTGGATGAAGCAGTTATTCCAAAACCATGCACAGGTTCTAATTTCCACTGAAGCAGGCGGGGAAGGGATCAACCTTCAATTTTGCCGCAACATGATTCATTATGATCTGCCCTGGAACCCCATGCGCCTGGAACAAAGAATCGGAAGAATCCACCGGTATGGACAGTCCAAAGATGTCCATATCTATTATCTGGCTCTAAAAAATACCCTTGATGAGCAGCTCCTTTCTCTGCTCTATGAAAAACTCGATTTATTTGAGCGAGTGATCGGTGAACTTGATGATATATTGGAGCGGCTAAATATCCAAAATCTCGATGAGGAAATCAAAGAGATTTTCGCCCGGTCAAAATCAGCCGGTGAAGCCAGAATCAAAATTGATAATTTAACAGCAGCGTTTCACGATGTTACTGAATATCCAGCAAGAGGAGGCAGAATATGAAGCAGCATGACATTCATCACTTTTTACGAAAATATTTTGATCTCAATCAGTGCCCTGTCATCGATGAACAGAATGGTAAAATAACTGTCCGATTAACGGAAGAGCTGGACCGCCTGCTCATGAACCGCCCCTTTTACTGGGAATACATGAAAAAAATCGGTCGTCAGGGGGAACCTGCTGTCATCACATTTATTTCCAATCCAGAATTAAAGGAGGAAGAGGGGGAATGGATTCACTTTGGTTCCCCAAGACTGCACCAGATATTTGACTCCCTGCTGAGTCAGGGAAAATATACGGTCGTTTACGAACAGACAGGCACAAAAGGACAGAACACCCCTTTAATTCCATGGCTGGTTACAAACATCAAAATCAGTTATAAAGGAAGGCAAAAAAAAGATGAAGTTCTATCCATAGGACTTCATCTTATAAATGGCGCTATTTTAAAACCATTTATGGAAATCATCAATCCTATCCAGATGGACACAGCAATTGCGGATTACTGCTATACCATCTCACCATTAATCCGGGTTCAGAGTGCATATACAAGAATGGTACGGTTCCTTGAGACCTACCTGAAAGAAAAAGATACAGAATGGGCGAAAGAAGCCTTTGATGAATATCAGGCTGAAAAACAATTATTGGATCATTTTTACAGCGTCTACCAGGAAAAGGGAGAAAAAGAGGGAAAAGAGACGAGGTTTGAGGAAGAATTGGTACAACTCAAAAAAAGACTTATGCCATGTATTCAGATTGAAGTCGTCAATGGCGGAATGTTTTACCTGAGTCAGCACACAACCGATCATCTCTTATCCCTATAAACAGACATCCGTCTTTTTTTTGTATCGAAAAACATTTTCAAGGCAAAGGGGATCAGCCCGAAGTACCTGATTGCTCTTGCTTCCTTCTGCGCTTTTTTTAACTCTTTTTTCCGTTTTCTTTCTACTTTTGGAGTATGCATATATTTTAATAATTCCTGTGTCATCATTTTTACAAGATCGTTTCCGGACATTTTGCTCATCTCCTTTTTCTTTTATTTTTTCCGGAAACGGCTAGTTTATCCCACTTAAAATTTCTTCTACAACCATTCGTACATCTCTATTATTCGTATCTATCACTCGGTGGGCGGTAGTCCTATAAAGCTGGAACCTTCTCTGGAAAAGCTGTTCCACTTCGTCTTTTCCTTTTTGCCACAGCGGTCTGGACCGGTCATCAGCCAGCCTCTTCCTGATCACCTCAAGGTCCGTATTCAGGAAAATGACTTGATAATGTTCTTTCAGCCATTTTCGGTTTTCTCTCCGTTCCACAATCCCTCCGCCAGTAGAGACCACGACATCAAAAGTAGGCATCTGTTTCAGAACCATCGTTTCGTAATCTCGAAAGATCTTTTCACCTTTTGATGAAAAAAGTTCGGGTATAGATTTTCCGCATTGTATTTCAATTTGATGATCCGTATCCAGAAAAGCAAGCTGAAGAGCATTTGCGAGCTCCTCTCCCACAGACGTTTTTCCGCTTCCCATAAATCCGATTAAACTTATTCCTTTCATGTTTTGTCCCCCCCGATCCATTTTTTTAAAAAATTTCAGAAGGATTTTTGAAATAAAGGTCGAATCATTTTTTTGACCATGATTTTAAGGAGTGATGTTGTATTTGAAAAAACCGATAAAAACCTCCGCATACCGCATGATTCATCAGGCCATTGAACGATCTGCTTCAGACATTCACTTCTGCCCCTTTGAAGACGCCGTTCATATTTATTTCCGTATCAATGGTGTCCGCACGTTTCAAACCTCTATTTCAATGGATGAATATCAGTCCCTCATTTCCCGGTTAAAATTCACGTCCGGAATGGACATAGGTGAATCGAGAAAGCCCCAGGATGGAAAACTGTCCGTCCAGAAAGACAGCCATCTGTATGACCTCCGTTTATCCACCTTACCTACACAGCATTCCGAAAGTCTAGCCATTCGAATCTTACCTAGACACATGGTTCCGAATTTTGATCATCTCTTTCTTTTTCCTTACCAGGCCCAAAAACTCAAAAAATGGATGAACAGGAAAGCAGGTTTAGCTCTGCTGACCGGACCTACCGGCTGCGGAAAAACCACCACACTGTATGCCCTCATACAGCATCTGATGAAAGAAAAAAAATTTCAAACGATTACTCTGGAAGATCCTGTTGAAAAACAGATAACCGATGTGCTGCAGGTTCAGGTCAATGAAAAAGCGGGTGTCACCTATCATACAGGTTTGAAAGCCGCCCTCCGACACGATCCAGACATTCTGATGGTCGGTGAGATACGTGACCGGGAAACGGCGAGATTTGCCGTTCACGCATCCTATACAGGACACCTTGTTTTTTCCACTATTCATGCCAGAGATGCATGCAGTACCATTTTCCGGCTGATTGAAATGGGCATTTCCGAAACCGATTTGAAGCAGATTTTAATTGGCATTGCCTCTCAGGAGCTTTTGCCGATTATTCCCCCTTTTCTTTCAGGAAACATGAATCAGCGGGCCGCCATCCTGGAGATTCTGGATGGAAATTTGCTTGAACGACTGTTACATGACCTTCCGTTTAACAAACATGCTCCCTTTCCAACTTTTCAACAATTAAGGAGGAAAGCCTATGCCCTCGGATATATTAACCAAAATACCCTTCTATCATATAATCAAGAAGTCATCTAAACTTCCGTTAGACGTGCAAATAGTATTTTTAAGCCGATTGGGCACACTTCTGGAAAAAGGTTACACTCTTGTAGATGGACTTGAATTAATGAAACTGGATCCCAAACATGGGCAAATAGCCCATCATATCCATTTTGAGCTGATTCACGGGCGATCCCTTGAAGCTATTTTCAAATCCCTCGGTTTTTCCAGCATGGTTATTTCGTTCTTATACTTATCCCGTTCAACTGGAAACCTTGATTTTCTGTTAGAACGGTGCAGCCACATTTTAAAACAGAAAAAACATTACCAGGACCAGTTTAGAAAAGTCATGCGATATCCGCTGCTGCTCATGTTTCTGTTATTTTTGATCATCATGTTCCTTCACAGGCATCTGCTTCCTTCCCTTCAACATTTTTATCACAGTCTAAAGGAAACAGAAATCGATGGAACCATGAAAACGATTTATTTGTTTACGGATTGGACCATTAAATGTTTATATATTCTCTTTTTCTTGATGGTTCTCCTCTTTCTCTTCTGGATATGGGGTAGAAACCGACTATCAGTTGAGAACCAAATTCTCATTTTTTCAAAAATCCCTTTTGTAAACAAATTGAAACGAGTAGAAATCACTTACCTCTTCAGTTTTCATTTAAGCCTTCTTCTCCAGAATGGTTCTACAATCAAATCTGCCCTTTCCATCATGAAAGAGCAAAATCATATGCCGATTTTGTCCAGGTACGCTGAGGAATTACAGCAGATTCTGTATGAGGGGAAGAACATACATGCAGAAATTGTCAATTTTCAGCTGTTTGAGAGGGAACTGTCATATATTTTCAAACGCAGCCTTGACCGTGGGAATTTAGAAAAAGACTTATATCATTATGCACATCTATTAATGGGCACCATGGAAAACAGCATGATGAAATATATTTCGCTGATTCAGCCTTCCCTTTTTATTTTTTTCGGAAGTCTGATTGTAGCCATCTATTTTTCCATTTTTTACCCTCTTTTTCATCTCATTCAATCCATATAAAAGGAGGAAAAGGTATGCTTTCCCAAAAAGGATTTACCCTCATCGAAATGCTGGTTGTTTTAGCTGTGATCTCCATTTTGCTGTTAATCACGATTCCAAATATGTCAAAAAGCAGTAAACAAATTGATGAAAAAGGATGTGAAGCCTTTGTTCAAATGGTGGAAACCCAGGTGCAATCATACAAAATTCACCATAACACGCTTCCTGACAGTCTGCAAACCTTAATCGATGAAGGATATATTAAACAGCAGACATGCCCGGATGGGAGAAATTTGCATCTGCAGGAAGACGGAAGTGTTGAAATTGTTCCGGCACCTTAATCCATCCCCATCCCTGAGAACAGGCGGGTTTGCCATGTTGGAAACCCTGCTTGTGATCAGCCTGTTGTCCATCGTGGTCACACTTTCCCTTCCTTTTCATCAAAGCCTCTATCAAAAATGGATAGCAGATGAGTTTTTCCGAACGTTTGCTTCAGATATATTGCTCATGCAGAAACTTTCAACGACAAGCCAGATCCCCTATAAACTGATGATAGATCCTGATTCTCATTCCTATGAAATTCGCAAAGGGGGATATGGTGAAGAAATCATCATCCATCGACGTTATAACGAAAACATCAAAATTGACCTTACCACCTTTCGGCTACCCTTCTCCTTTCACCATACCGGAACTCCGCTTTCG
Organism: Melghiribacillus thermohalophilus; assembly: GCF_004342905.1. Classification (GTDB taxonomy): domain Bacteria; phylum Bacillota; class Bacilli; order Bacillales; family Alkalibacillaceae; genus Melghiribacillus; species Melghiribacillus thermohalophilus. The sequence goes on from NZ_SMAN01000001.1 coordinate 303,201, forward strand.
CCAGGGTCTTTTTATGTACAGGTCAAACATGACGTTTTCAAAGTCATCTTTCCATTTGGAAAAGGGAGATTTTATGTTACGAAAATCGAATAAAGGTTATTTTTTGTTGGATGCTGTATTTTCCTTTTCTTTATTTCTAACCGTGATCGTATGTTTTCTGCCTGTAATCCATCATATCAAGCTGGAGTCGACTATCATCAACACTCGTCTTATGATGATATCTGCTCTTTACAGTGAGATGCAGCATTTGAAAATGGAAACATTTATACCGGTTGAGCGGGAAATGACGATCAATCATCATCATGCATGGATCCAAATCGAAGACCGGAATGATGTCTGGTATGGATGTATCAGATGGAATAATGTTAGAGGAGAATCAGAAGATGCGTGTTTGCTTGCTCCAAAAAACGAATGAGCAAAGAGGATTTACCCTAATATCAGGAGTTTTGGCTTTGTTGTTGCTTTCTTGCACCTTTTATATGGTAACACCATTGTTGAAGCATTTATCCGAACACAGCGAACGGGTCAGAGAAGATCCGTTCGCTGCTTCTCAGTTTTTCCACTTTTTACAGGAGGAGCTTTATCATGCTGAACGCATTGAAGCACATGATAGCAAATTATTGATCTATCCGTTTTCTGAACTGCCCATTTTGTACGAACAGTATTTCCATATTATCCGAAGAAAAGTAAATAACAGCGGGCATGAAGTGATGATGATGGATGTTCAATCGGTGAATTTTGTTAAAACTCCATCCTGTCTACAGATAACGATTGATCTAAAGAGTGGTGATAAGGTTGAAAGGTGTCTTTCAGTCCCTTTGCAGACAGATAAACAATGAACGGGGATACTTATTCCCTTTTATGTTTTTGCTCGTGCTATTCACCCTGTCCATTATTTCTTATTCCATTTCTGTTTTAAACAATCAACAGCAATTAATAGCTGTGGAGGAGGAACAATTCAGGATGGAAACATTGCTGGAACTGGCCTTATCCAGTTTCAGGAACGATTTCCCCCACTTAAACCCTGCTTTCGAACCCGAAACCTTAACGTACCAGTATTTGTATGGAAAGGCTGACATCCATTATTACCTGGTAAACACGAAAACATTGGCTTTTCAAATTCACATACAAACCCAAAATGGCCAGGCAAAAAATTATTTCTTCACAATTCCAGCAGCCCATGATGTATATGAAGCGAAATTTTTGACACAATAAGAAATAACACACTGGGCTATAGCCAAGCGGTAAGGCAACGGGTTTTGGTCCCGTGATTCGCTGGTTCGAATCCAGCTAGCCCAGCTTACAGCAGACTGGTTACGGGTCCTCCCGGCCAGTCCTCTTTTGACCTCCCTCCTCTATTCTGATTCTGACATAAAATATTTAATATTTTCTAAACATGTATGTAAATAATATATTATAATGACTTATAGAGGAAATGTCTGGGGGGGGAAAACGTTGAAACAAACATTGCGTTTAACCAATGTGTTAAATGACCAAACAAGGTTAAACATTTATGAATACATCATGAAAAAACATGATGAAGTTACCGTGCAGGAAATTGCCAGAGAATTTCATATACACCCTAACGTGGCCCGTCTTCATTTGTCCAAGCTGGAAGAAGTCAATATGATTATTTCCCAAACGAGAAAAACTGGAAAAGGTGGCCGGCCTTATCGGGTTTATCGCCTCTCGGATCATGTCATTGAACTGTACTTCCCATTCCGGGATTACCAGTTGCTTGCGAAAATCGCTCTTGAAACTCTGGCATCTTTAGGTACGGCTGGTGATGAGGCCCTGGCCAGAACAGGAAAAAGGTTTGGTCAGGAAATGATTCAGCGTTTGTACGATGAACAGGAAGAAAAGACACTCACTACGAACCAGAAAATGAATCTGCTTAAAGAAGCTTCTGTCATGTTAGGTTTGAATCCGGAGTTTTATTATGATGAAGAAGAAAAAAGTGTTGTCATGAAAATTTTCAACTGCCCATTCAAAGAGCTTGCAAATGAGCATTCCCTCATCCTTTGCAACATGCATGCGAATTTTATTAGAGGAATGTTTGACGTATTATTTGAACATTTTGAGCTAAAAGAAAGCGAAAACATGTTCAGCGGATGTGACGCTTGCACCTATCAGGCTTCATTGTAATAAAATGTTCATTTACATTCAACATGTCCTGGTTTATAATATTTTTTGAGTCATCCGAGGATAAGGAGGGATAAGACAATGGACCGCATGTATCGCGTACTAGCATTTTGGACAGGAATATTTACCGTCATGTTTTATGTGGGCGGTATGAATAATGCTGCTATGTTATTTTTAATTCAAACCGTTTTCTTTATCTCTTTAAGTTATTTAAAACTTTCAGAGCGCTTATACATGTACATATTTGGCGCATACCTGACCATTTTTTTTATTGGATTTACGTATTATTCTACATTCCTGCTTGTACCCCAGCTCGGACATTAATGAAAAAACCCGGCATTCATGTAAACTACATGAATCCGGGTTTTTTCGTTAATACCCCTCTGATGGGATCAGAATCTACACCTGTTGCCTGTACACATACATCAAACATCCCGGCAAATCCTTCACCCTGAATCAATGAACGGATCGCTCGGTTCTTCCGATGTTTTTCCGAAAAGTAATCGGGACTTGTATCCTCCTCGAGTTCATTTAAGATTCCTCCCTTAAGAAGAAACTCATTCTGTTTAAACAAGCCGACAAATTCCATCCCCTGCTCCTCGCCCGCTTTTATCCAGGTATCCCAGTGAACATGATGAGTAATATCAACCTCACCCGGCTTCCTCAGCAAATCTTCGACCATCCGATGTTGATCGTATCCTCTGAGGCTCCCTTTTTTCCTCGCGGGATGTTTCCATTCTTCACCCGTATACCCGTAATCGATGGTTAGCACAACCCCTTTATCCAAAATCCGGTGCAATTTTTTCATTATGGGAAATATGTATACCGGAACTTCAATCCGCTGCCCCTCTTTTAAGTATACCGAGTAGTCATCCATCCACTTCAAAACAGGATCGGGACATGCAACCAGCCTTTCCTTCAATTCAGACTGTTTATCAATGGAAATGACGACTTCCTGAATTTGTCCATTCCGTTTTTCAATCACCTTAACCGGTTGAGCATCAAGAAATTCATTTGAAAAAATAAATCCGTTGAATGGGCCAATGACCGATAAACATTCATCTAATGATGAGAAAAAATGCACATGCTTTCTTTTGTCCGGTGAAAGTCTGTGTTTGAATTTCTCCTTCAGGCTCTCGCTTGTTTCGATATAAAAATATTGATAGCTGGCGTTTTTCATTTCTAACTCCTTGATAACCTGTTCAGCAAACATTCCTTCTCCCGCTCCCAATTCACAAACATTTATCGGCAGCTTCACGGATCTGGCTAATTGGATGAAGACATTCAAAATCGTACGGCTAAATACAGGATGGACATAGGTTGACGTATAAAAATCTCCCCTTTTGCCGAAAATGTCATGATTGCGATGATAGTATCCAAGCTTTGGGTGATACAGCGCTTCCTGAATAAACTGATCATATCCAATATACCCCTGTTCAGATGACTGGATCAGGGATACCAGAAATTTTTTCATAAAAAATCTCCTTTTTTTAGTTTTTCACTATTGACATAGTGTTAAATAAGATTTATATTAGTATCAGCAAGTAACTTATCCCTAACCAACATAAGAGCAGAGCACATCCCCCCTATCCCCTTCGTTTCCCCGCGAAGGGGATTTTTCATTTTTTCATACAACATCCCCTACAAAAACGGGTTACTCATCCTTTCCTGACCCACCGTTGTCTTTGGTCCATGTCCTGGATAAACCACCGTTTCGTCTGGAAGATATAAAATCTTCTTTTGTATGCTTTCCAGTAATCCTGCATGATCTCCCCCCGGCAAATCTGTTCGGCCAATACTTCCCTGAAAGAGGGTATCCCCGGCAATCACAAATCCTTCATTTTCAAAAATAAAGGACATACTTCCTGGGGAATGACCAGGTGTATGGGTGACTTCAAACGTAAAAGAACCGAAAGTCTTGTTCCCTTCATCTAATGGACCATCGGCCTTTTCACCTTGAATGGGTTCCGCCATCCCGAACAACTGAGAGCCGTTTAGCATGGGATCGGTGAGCCATTCGTGTTCTTTTTCATGCAGATATACGGGAATTTGATATTTTTTTCTGATGGGCTCGAGTGCGCCGATATGATCAAAATGAGCATGGGTCAATAAAATGGCAAGCGGTTTCAGCTGTTTTTCGGAAATGTGATGCATGATGACATTTTCCTGCGCTCCAGGATCAATGATTAATGCCTCTGATCCGTTTTCAATAATATAACAATTGGTTCCTAAATTTCCTACAGGGATTTGATGAACGTGCATAAAAATCCTCCTTTAAACAAAAATTATGGAAAAGCCTCGACAAATCAGAAAAAGTTTTATAAAATGAATGAGGAATAAAAGCATTCTACATATAATATAACATGAATTCATTGCCCATATTGATTGATTGCCAGGGGGGGTAAACATAATGGTAATGGGTATTCTGATGCTTCTTGTAACTATACTCAGCCTATTAGCTGTATTCCGTGAAGCAAAAAACCGCAACTTTTTCGCAGTGGCATTCGCTGGAATCTCTGCACTCGTTTTCGGGTGGTTTTCCATCGCGACGATTTATGGTGAGCTATTTCTATAAGTCATTACGGTATCATCAGACCGTAAAAAAAGCCAGGAGACTTTTCCTGGCTTTTTTGTTTAATTGATGAATAAATCATACATCTTTTTATTATCGATATTGATCAGTTGCTCGTAACGGTTTCCGATGAGACACATGCTGCTATTGGTGGAACAATTTATATCCGGCGACTGTGCCATTTCTGTTATAACCTTTTGCTTTCCTGATTCCAATTCAAATGCAACGAGGTGGAATCCCTGATTATAATCATGAACCATTCCCCTATGTTTGGGAGAAAATGTGATAAACATGTTTTCCGATGGCAGCCAGTCAAATGGAGGAACCCAGATGAACTCCGAATTGGAATAAAGCTTATTTATGCGAAATTCCATCATGTCATCAGGATGATCCTTGTGAAAAAAATGAAAGGGCAACTGTTCTCCCTGGCTGCTGTTTCCCGTGATATACATAAAATAGTTTTTGGAAGAAGCAAATACAGATATATTCGTAAGCAAAGATTTCTTTAATTTTGTATCCAAAAGATACAAATAAACAGGGGCATGAAAAGATGGCTCATTTCCCCATTCAAGGTAGGCAAGGCTATTTTCCTTAAACCATTGAATATACGGCTGAACATCCAGTATGTCCTCTTTTGTGGGATCATTGACATCCACCAATATCACTTCCGCAGTCATGGATGGATTATACTCAATCATTAATAACTGGTCATCGATATAAGGGCTCCATGTAAAATCTAGCTGTGTAGCATTTTTTAGCTTTTTTAACAGGATGTTTCCCTGTTCGTCGAGGATGGTCACAATCGAATGCTGGTCCTTCACCTTTGATTCAACGGCAAAATATGAATATTCTTCATTTGGCACAATTTTAGAAATGGGATAGCTGCTTTCAAAAAATAACTTACTCTCCCCACTATGTATATGATATTTGAATACCTGAACTTTCTCTTTTATTTTACGTTCGTATAATACCCAATTACGGTTAAACCAGCCATAAATCCTCTTCGCTAATGTATCTGTTATGGGGGCAATGTCTAAGCGGGAAGATTCAGACACAGGGTGTCCCTTCTCTTTTAAAACAGTATCATGCCCGACATGATGCCTCGCTATTCCCGATGGATCACTACATGCCGATAAAAAAACAAAGCAAAACACACTGATCACAAAACACTGTTTCATCCGGATTCCCCCTGAACATATGTGTTATCTCATCATCGGATATGTACCGACAATGCCCTGCGCCCCCAGTATGATTTGATTTTTGTGAAACCGAGACCCTCATTCTGTATTTGATTTTGAGTTAAAGAAGAAACCCTTGCTGAAAAACGGCAAGGGCTTCTTTAACTGACAAAACTTATTTCTCCTGGTCGTCGAAATTGTAAAAACGTAATAGATCGCCATAGATCAGATTATCTGAATGTTGCAATTCCTGTAACACCTGTTCTTCAAATGGTTCACAGTTCGACATCTCAACCTCTGCTCCGGTTAGCCGGTCATAACAAATATTTTCTGTAAACACATATTCATCTGTGATAAAATCACCGTTTCTTAATGCAACAAATGGCTTTCGGTCTTCTGAGAACAGATTGGTACCGAAACGAATATCCTGATCATACTCCATTCCCAATAAATGCAACATGGTTGGTTTCAGGTCAATCTGTCCCGCAATTTTATCAAACTTTTTCCCTTCATGTCCTGGAATATGAATAATTAATGGTACCCGCTGCAACTGAACGTTATCATATGGGGTGATTTCTTTTCCTAAAAATTGCCCCATCGCTTTATTATGATATTCACTGATTCCATAATGGTCTCCATATATGATAATAATGGAATCTTCATAAATTCCAGACTGCTTTAGCAGCTCAAAAAACTGCTGGATTGCCTCATCCGTATAACGGACGGTCGGAAAGTAATGGTTTAGTGTATTTGAGTTCGAATCATATTGATCAATGTTTGCATCTTTTTCATCCAGTTCAAATGGGAAGTGGTTGGTTAATGTTATAAATTTCACATAATAAGGTTCTGGAATGGACTGCAAATATTTGATCGATTGCTCAAAAAACACCTTATCATTTAATCCCCAGCCAATGATATTGTCTTCATGAACATTGTAATACCGTTTTGAGTAGAAATGATCATAGCCAAGGGATTCGTACATCACATCCCGATTCCAGAAGCTTTTATTATTGGCATGAAAAACAGCAGAATAGTATCCGTAATCTTTAATGATTTCAGGTACTGCATGATACTCATTATGCGGATGAGTCATAAAGACAGGACCATTCGGCAGCGGATATAAACCTGCTTCAATTAAAAATTCGGAATCCGAAGTTTTCCCTAAATTCGTCTGGTGATAAAAATTCTCAAAATAATAGCTTTCTTCAATCAGATCATTCAGGAATGGAGTGATTTCCTGTCCATTTATGGTTCGGTTTAATACGAAACTTTGCACCGATTCTGCAGAAATATAAATAATGTTTTTCCCGCGGGCAACTCCTTCTAAATCCGAATGTTCATCATAATCAATGTGATCCTGTACATAGTCTTCGATCTCAACCAATTCTGATTCATCCGCCATGACCTTTTGGACTCGGGTTTTAGAATGCATAAATGCATCGTATATATGATAATTAAATAACCCCACATACTTGACGAGATATTCCCTGTCAAATCCCCTCAGGAACAGCATCGGACGCTCCATTTCTGCCAAAAACAAATTCGCAAACAGAAGGGTCAGGGAGAAACCAACAACCTGCAATTTTTTCCGAAGCGGGTAAAATACGATACTATCTTCTCTCTTTTTAAGGAGATAGAATACGAGAAATACATCCAAAAACAGCAAGACATCCCAGAATTTGATAAGTGTTAAAATGCTACTGCCCAGATCACTGGCATTATTCACCTGCAAAAATACGGAAAACGTAATAAAGTCTGTAAAGTTGCGGTAATATACCAGGTTAAAATATAAGAGCAGGGTCGCAGAAATCATCATGATTTTAATATATTTCTTTTGTCTTTGCGGCTTCATTAATACCGCAATCGAAAATAAAAGAATCGATGTGGCAAACGGATTCAGGAATAAAATAAATTCCTGAAGGGTATTTTCAAGCTTTAGGTCAAACAGAAATCGATAGACGATATACGTTTTCAGCCCAAACAATAAAGAGGCGATCAAAAATACTGGTAATTTTATAACATTTTTCATAATGACATACTGCCTCCCCATCCAAAATATAAATCTAATAAACAAACATTTTTTTTCATAAATCCATGCACTCCTAAATATTAGACGTACAAACATTCATTTCGTTTCAACAAATTCTCTTTTCATTGTATGAGACGAGGATAAAAAATTGTACCCTACTAATATAACAAAAAAAACGATAACTCACCATATCCCTGATCATATTTTTCATAATATTTTCCATAAAAACGGACAACCCCCTGCTTCAACAGAGATGTTTTGCTGGATTGCAGGGAGTTTCGCTTTTTTCATACCATCATGTATTTACTTGTATAAATAAAGCTGCTTTTTCACCAGGTATGCTCCTCCAATAACGCCTGCATCATTTCCCAGTTCTGCCAGCTGAAATGTACAGGCGTCAGCAGTCCGGGGAAGACAATAACGCCTGAATGATTTTTTCAGGGGAGAAAGCAACTCTTCGCCGGCATTCGCAACCCCTCCGCCAATTACTATTTTTTTCGGATTAATAGCAATGGCCAGATTTGACAGGACAAGTCCCAGCAGATCCGTCACTTTCTCTATAATTTTCCTGCAGACCTGATCATCCTTCTTTGCTTCTTCAAACACGTCTTTAGCTGTAATTCTTCCATTTAGATTCATAATTTCTTTAAGGCTTGTTTCCTTTCCATTTTGAACCGCTTCGTACCCCATACGGGCAATCCCGGTTGCAGAGGCGTAGGTTTCTATGCAGCCTCTTCTCCCACAATTACATAATGGACCATCCTGCGGAGAAACAGTAATATGGCCAATTTCTCCACCTGTTCCGTTTATACCGTTGATCACCTGGCCACTGGTAATCACTCCTCCGCCTACACCGGTTCCAAGGGTGACCATGATTAAATCCTCAACGTTTTTTCCAGCCCCCTTCCAGTTTTCGCCAAGGGCTGCAAGATTTGCGTCATTTGATACAAAAACAGGTTGATGAATATAGGATTCCATCGCCTGTTTTAAGTTAAAATCTTTCCAGCCGATATTAACGGCTTCATACACTATTCCGCTGGATAAATCAACAAAACCGGGCGCACCTATTCCCAGACCATAAATATGTTCAAATGTCAGATTTTCCATCTCTAAGTGTTTTGAAAACGATTCATATATTTCCAGGGGGATGTGGCGGCCCTGATCGGATGTATTCGTCTCAATACTCCATTTTTTTATGATATTCCCCTGTCCATCCATTATAGCTAATTTAATAAATGTACCGCCTATATCAGCACCTAAAAAAACGCGTTTGTTCATTATAAGGTTCATTCCTTCTTCTCAGTTATTTGATCCCGCAGTTTCGCGGCTTCCTGTCTCAATAAAAGGATTGCCATCTGGTAATCCTGTGTTGAAATGCACTGGGCCTGATACAGTTCTTTGATTTCTGCTTCCATAAGTTCTAAATCCGCCAGCCTGTCACCCACATATATGATTGAACCAAAAGTTTTTAGTAATTGTTGAACGTCATAAATGCTTTGCATTTCCATCACCTTACCCTATTATATCAGCGAGTGTGTCACATGAAAACTGTTATCTGAAAAATACACGAGGCACCTGTCCCGCCACAACTCACGTGATAGAAAGCAACATGGGAATGACGGAAGTCTATCCCATCATAAACGTTTTATTATACAGGGACCTGCTTTTTAAAACATAAAAAAATGCTGACGTCCGTTCACGTTGACATCAGCGGTCTGGATCCTGTGGATTTAAAAATTCCGGTCTCCGATTTTTTAAGGGAATTGGAATACGCCACAGCACATCTCTGAACGCACGATAAGAAAAGGGAATAAATGGCCAGAGATATGGAATATGAAAGGTTTTCATATTGGCTAGATACAATATCCAGGTTGTAACTCCTGCCACATATCCCGCTGGTCCAAAAAGAGCGGATATCAGCAAAAGCACTATTCGAATAAACCGATTAGCCAGACTTAATTCATAACTCGGGGTAGCAAAAGTCCCGATCGCTGCCACAGATAAATAAAGCACCACTTCACTGGAAAATAGTCCGACTTCAACAGCCACCTGGCCAATTAAAATCGCAGCAACAAGGCCAAGGGCTGTAGCAAGGGCAGAAGGCGTGTGAATAGCCGCCATCCGGAGCATATCAATCCCGATTTCGGCAATTAAAAATTGAATGATCAAGGGGATCACACCTGCTTCTTCCGGACCAATGTAATGAATCGGTTCCGAAAGGAGTGAAGGATGGACAGATAAAAGGTAATACAGCGGGAGAATGAATAAAGAAAGCAGAACAGCAATATGCCGGACAAACCTTAAATAGGCACCGATTAATGGCTTCTGCCTGTACTCCTCCGAATGCTGCAAATGATGCCAGAACGTAGCCGGGGTGATCATCACACTTGGTGAACCATCAATCATAATTAAGACGTGCCCTTCATATAAATGGGCTGCAGCTGTATCCGGGCGTTCCGTGTAACGGATCACCGGATACGGGTTCCAGTGCCGGCCTCCCAAAAATTCTTCTACGGTTTTTTCCCCCATAGGTAGTCCGTCTGTATCAATGGCTTTTAAGGTCTGTTTTAAATGTTCCACGTTTTTCATATCTGCAATATCTTCTATATAACAGATACAGACATCTGTTTTGGAACGCCTTCCAACCTGTAAATATTCCATACGCAAGGAACGGTCACGGATTCGCCTTCGTGTTAGTGCCGTATTAAAAACGATGGTTTCTACATACCCATCCCTTGAGCCGCGTACAACCCTTTCAAGGTCCGGTTCCTGTGGGCCCCTGACCGGATATGTACGGGCATCAATCATGATGACTTTATCTATTCCTTCAACCAGAAGGGCAGTGGGGCCACTTAATACCTGGTCGGCGGACTCATTTAAATCATCCAGATAATCAATTTCAATATAGGGAAGATGGGTTTTAAACAATTTCTCAAATGGATCAGGTTCCAGTTCTTCCGGTTCCAGTCTGGACAGCAGTTTCATTAAATAATGGAGAATATCGTCTTTCACAAAACCATCAATTAAAAACAATGCCATTTGTCTGCCGGCATATTCCAGATCTAGCTGCACCACATCGAAACTTTTATCTACTCCTAACCGTTTTCTCATATAATCAACATTTGCTGAAAAGTTTTCCATCACTGGCTGTTCGGGCTTCATCAAATCACCTTTTTATCTTCTTTTACTATTAGTGTGGTTGGATTTTTTTCATTCATACATTTCATAACAAATGACAAACTTTCATACTGTTTTATTAAGACAGGCGTCTGAAATGAGGGAAAGTTATGAGGTTTAAGTTTAAACGGTTACTGGTCGTTATTATCATAGTTTGGCTGGCAATGCTTCCTCTTCTTAAAAACAATGATCAACAGACGATCAAATTTTTTCCCCTGGATGATCAGATCCAATTTAAAACCGCCGAGACCCATTTATCACTATTTACAGAAATGGATGAAGATACATATAAAGTGTTGTGGAAAGTGAATTCCCGTGTGGACCAGCCTATCTATTTAAGGCAGGATGTGTCCTTATTATTTGTAGATGGAAAACTGAAAGGGATTATGAATCAGTGGAAAGAAGAAGAAAGCCTTCTCCAGCAAAAAGCAGTTATTCGGGAAGAGGACAGCAGTTACCTGGAGGCGATTTCATTTCATCACGGAGAAATTCATTATCCGGACGATATTATCAAAAGTGTCCAAAATCTTTCCCACACAGACATGTACGTCATTGATTCGCCCCATTCCCCGCTGGAATCGTTCTCAGAACCAGAGAACGAGAGACATCGAGAATGGAAACAAACAATGGACCACACCATTTCTCAGCAATTGATGTATTTCTGGAAGCAGCTCATTGAACATTATGATATTTCGTTAAAGGATTATACACCGATCCCTTTAACCAATCTCTGGAAATACGAGAACAGGCCTTTTCCAGGGCTCACCCAGCCCCAGACCAATCAGGTTATGGGACAGCTATGGGAAGGACTATACAAAAATTACATAACGGGAATCAGGGATGAAAACCAGTCACTGTTAAAACCATTAGACACTTATGTTCCCCTGATCCTGATTCATAAAGACGGGAAACAGTTAATGGTTTTGTTTGAGGATGGTCTGGGCAATAAACAGCGGTTATTGCAGCGAATCCCTGAGTTTTAGCAGCTCATTTTTCAGTTTTTGGTACATGCTATTATCGGGATCAAGAGTAACAGCTTCTTCAGCGTGTCTTAAGGCCAGATTGATATCGCCCTCTTTCTGATGCAATCCGGCCAGTTCATAGTGGGCTTCGTGGAAAGAAGGACGGATTTGCACCGCCTCATTCAGATCCTCGATGGCAAGGTTCCGTTTATTTTCATTCATGTAGGCCAATGAACGAACATAATAGAAATACGCGTTCTCAAAAGATTCCCGTTTTAATGCATAAGTTGTGATGAGAATCGCGTCATCATATTGTTCAGCTTCAATATAGTCACTGGCAATCATCAAGTGGATTCGTGAGTCATGATGGACAAAAGTCTGGCTGAAACCGAAATAAATGAGCAGGCCCAGCAGCCCGAGGTAGATGACCAGGGATGATCCCTGAACCAGAGGGGCTTTCTGTTTTGGCAGCTGAACCATCGCAGATGCAATAAATCCTCCTACAAGCCCTCCCAGGTGAGCCCCGTTGTCAATCTGGGGAACCGAAAATCCCAGGATGATATTTAGCCCAATGATAAATAAGATGTTTTTTCCCATCGTGCGAAAAAAAACCCTTTTATTCATCAACCCAAAAAATAACAGAGCACCGAACAGACCAAATATGGCCCCGGAAGCACCGGCCGCGACCGAATCATTCGTCGCAAAACTGGCAACACCACCAATAATCCCTGCCAGAAAATAGATCATGAAAAATTTAACACTTCCATACATGCGTTCAACGGCGTTTCCCAGATAATACAGGGCGAACATATTCATCATGATATGTAACAATCCAATATGCAAAAACATGGAAGACAGAATCCGCCACCATTCTCCCTCTAAAATATAGGGATTGTATTTCGCTCCCCAGTTAATCAAGTTCAGGGTATTGGTGCTCCCGCCTGAAGTTTCCAGCAGAAAAAATATAAAAATATTCACCGTCAAAAGCAGGTACGTGACGTTCGGCTTTCCGTAGTTAAATATGGATGACGTTTCTTTTTTAAATTGTTCATGCTTGAACATCATCTGCTGCTTAAGATCATGGACCTGTCTTTCGATTTCCATATCTTCCTGGGGCACCTGGATAACAGGAACGTCCAGTCCAAGATTTTGATACAAGCGGTTCATTTCTTCCTGTCTGGCTTCACCATCCAGGTAATAGGTTTGAATAAGAAAGTTTTTCTGATCTTTGACCTGGATGTTACCTTTCAGATCTTCCCAGTGATCCACGGGAGGAAATGCCGCTATGTATACGTTCTGTACCGTAATATCCCGTCCTACAAGCATCTGTTTAATTCGCTTCATTCGCTCGATCACAAAGGCAATATCTCGCTTTAAATGGTTAGCCCAATCAAACGTATGGTGATAAAGGCGTATGATATGCGTTTTCCGCCCATATCCTTTTTCAAGCCAAATTTCTCGATTTTTTTCATCCACCTGAATGAGATGAAAATCATGGTGAATCATGAGATCAGCCGCGAGTTTCCAGAAATAATACTGTTCGTGTATAACCATATGTTTTGCCTCCCTTCTAACATCTTATCATGAAGCATATAAAAATAGGAGGGAAAAAGAAGGGAAAGCGCACCTTCTTATCTCTGATTTCAGTTTTGCAGATTTTCATGATGCATCGTTTATCCATGAATAACCCCCCGCCTGTAACAGCAAGGGGGTTACGTCAGCTTTCATTTGCGGGCACCCTGTTTTCACGTTTAAAAAGGTTGTTCATATACACTCGCTTGATTTGAGGGATATTGGCAAGAATTACAGCCAGACCCTTTCTCAGGACACCAACTGATATGATATACTTCAGCAGGCGATAACGTACTCGGTACAGAATACTGACAGCTGTCAGTATAGTGGCTGTAAAGAACATCAAACGCAATCGGTTCCACTCCTTTTCGCACCTTTTTAGCCATAGAATGCGTATCCTTTGTGTAATTTATGCAGCCGTTTTAGAAGAGCTTTCCTTTTTCGGTGACCAGGTGCTGAACGGGAATATCATAATCATTGCGGGGTACATGATCGACAACCTGTCCGCTATATGCGAGTGAAATGGTGGTACCAGAAAAATCCCCCAGATACCGATCATAATATCCGCCGCCATACCCGATTCGATATCCGTTCCGATCAAACATTAAACCCGGCACAAACATGAGGTTGATGCTTTCCTTTAAAACAGGCTCGGTCTGAAGAATATCCGGTTCCAGCAAACCCGAATATACCGTTTCCAGGATGCTGTAGTCATCAAATTGATAAAACACCATCTTATGATCATCTTCGGGAAAACATTTTGGAATGGCCACCTGCTTTCCTTCTTTCCATGCCTGCTTGATGAACGGTCGAGTGTCTATTTCAAATTCTCTGGAAATCGTGATGCCGATCGTTTTGGCCTTCTTCCACCATTCCGTTTGTTGAACATGATGAAGTATTTGTGCCACGATTTCCTCCCGTTCAACGGCTGTTAAATTGGTCAGAATCTCCCTTCCGGCTTTCCGGAATGCTTTTTTATCCTTCATTTGATCCACATCCTTTTCCGATTCTATTTCTATGTACACCTTTATATAACGAAACCCTTGCTGCACAGTGCAGCAAGGGTTAGATATGACTCCCAAAACTGAATAGGTTACTTCGTTTCCCGATGCAGAGTATGTTTTTTGCAGCGGGGACAATATTTCATAAGCTCCATACGATCTGGATTGGTACGTTTATTTTTGGTTGTAATATAGTTGCGATCACCAGATTCTGTGCACGCTAACGTCACTTGAACACGCATGAATCTTACCTCCGTTTCTCTTTCTATCTTCTTCGCTAGCCTTTAGGACTCATTTATAATATCAAAGATTTCCTTCAAATTCAAGATTGGGTATGCATGAAGGTATTTTATATTTTGGCGATGCGCCGGGTGGCTTCTGCTGTAGATGATATTAAAAGCTGGCCGCGTGTTCCCCATGATCCAATCCATGTACATTTTGCAGAGAAGTGCTCCATTTTGATGTCTTTATCATGGTATGAACTGGAATGAAAGCCACGCGAATCTTATATAAGTTCCTGCCTTTAACAATATGATTGAAGATGTCAAACATCGGATCTTGTTCTTCAATTATTTGTCTACGTTTGTTTGGTCAATATTCGACGACCGTTCAAATCTATCCAGAATGTTTTAGTTTTATTCCAGCTGTTTATTTCTGACTACCATATTGACCCAAAAATACGATATACTAGAATCGACAATTTTTTTCATCAAAAACATAGGAGGATTACAACGATGCTATATGTCCTCATCACCCTCGGGGCTGTTGGAATAATTTTATTAATCCTTTCTTTTTTTATGAACGACCGCTTTCAAGAATTAGAGCAGCAAGTTGAACAATTGTCTATTTCAACTCTTCAGGATTCTTATCAGATTAAAAGCAAAATAAAAGTACTGGAAGAAGAACTTTTAACGGACACCTTAGATCTCGTTCATCAGAGGGATTCAGAAGGAACACTAGACGATGACCAAAAATTCCCTCTATTTAAACAGATACAAAGCATGCATGAGAAAGGGTTTAGCATTGAGGAAATTGCAGCGGAAACATCGCTTTCTGAACATGATGTGCGCACGATTTTAAATCAAAAATAAAGGGTACATAGGGAGTTTTACAAATGAAAATCATCATTCGATCCTACGCTTTAGGTCTTTTAACAGCCGTACTGGCTATAGGGGCAGTTTGGGTCAGTGAACATACGGAAAAAGACGGTAAACCGAACAACAACCCCATGACTCCGGAAGAGGCGAAAGAATTGTTGTCCGAACATGAGTTTCATGTCCTTGCTAGAGAGGAGTGGGAACATTACCAGGAACTCAAAGATACATATGAACCATTCAATAAGACCAACCCCGATGAGAAACAGAAAGCAAATACAGACAAAGAAGCAGGAAAGCCCCAACATTTTTTGCTGATGATTGAACCCGGGATGACATCCAGTGACGTCAGTGAACGTTTGTTGAAGGGAAAAATTATAGATGACCAAAACGCCTTTAACCAATATTTGATCGACTATGGATATAGTACTTCCATTCAAGTAGGCGAATACACCCTGACACCTGATATGACTTTCGAGGAAATTGCGAAAACGATCACAAAATAAACCGTCACGTCCTGAAAGCCCTGCTTCACCGTAGAAACTCCGAGAGACTGGAATGAGGAGCCCGGGGTGCTCCAAGCCAGATATGACATATACTGCCATAGCCAGAAGAATGAAAACATCCTCAAGCTGTTCTACATTGTTTAAGGAAAAGGGTTGCCTGAAAGACAACCCTTTTCCAGATTATTCATTCAGATCATACGTTTCCCCTTTCACAAGGTAGAAAACATTTTCTCCGATATTCGTAATGTGATCGGCAAACCTTTCAATATAACGGGCACCGAATGCCATCTGCATGATGTGCTGAATCATTCTCGGGTTTGTCGCCGTCTCTTCCAGCATTTCACGGATGAGACTGCTATACATATCATCCACTTCATCATCCATTTCGGCGAGCTTTTTTGCCAGTGATATATCTTCATGTTCAAATGCTTTCATAGCCAGATTAACCATATCCAGTGCGACATCCGCCATTTTTCGGATTTGTGGATGAACTTCCAGCGGATGATCTTTCCCAAGACGGATGGTGGACTTTGCAATGTTGACGGCATAGTCAGCCATCCGTTCCAGATCGGATGATATTTTTAAAGCAATAATCAAGCGGCGTAAATCCTTTGCAAATGGCTGCTGTTTGGCTATTAAAAGGATGGCCTGTTCATTGATATTCAGTTCCTTTTTATCCAGCTTGACATCGTGGTCAATGATTTCTTGAGCTCTGTCCACATCCCTGCTGTAAAGGGCATCAATTGCATCTGACAGCGCCCTCTTTGTATCTTCCGCAAGTTCGTGAATCAGCTTTTTTAATTCACCTAAATCCTGATGAAAATGTTCTCGAACGGTCATCCCAATCCCCCATTTCATAAATTATCCAAATCTGCCGGTAATATAATCTTCTGTTCGCTGATCCTCAGGGTTAGAAAAGAGTGTATTTGTATCCGAAAATTCCACGAGCTCTCCATTTAAAAAGAAAGCGGTTTTATCCGACACCCTTGCTGCCTGCTGCATATTGTGGGTTACGATAATAATACTATAATTTTCCTTTAATTCCTGGACAAGCTCTTCAACTTTCAACGTAGAAATTGGATCCAGAGCTGATGTTGGTTCATCCATTAAGATGACATCCGGTTCGATGGCAAGACAACGAGCGATGCAAAGGCGCTGTTGCTGCCCGCCGGACAATCCGTAAGCATTCTCGTCGAGTCGGTCTTTGACTTCATCCCATATGGCAGCTCCACGCAAACTTTTTTCCACAATTTCATCTAGATCTTTTTTCTTTTTGATGCCGTGTATTCTGGGACCATAAGCAATATTATCATAAATGGATTTAGGGAATGGATTGGGTTTTTGAAAAACCATTCCGACGTGGGTTCGTAAGTCTTCGACGTTTCGTTTTGGATCAAATATATTCGTCCCCTTGTATTTGATGGTCCCGGATGTTTTAACGGTTGGGACCATTTCTACCATACGGTTTAACGTTTTTAAAAAAGTAGATTTTCCACACCCAGATGGTCCAATAATGGCTGTGATCTGATTTTCAGGTATATTCATGTTGATGTCATACAATGCCTGATCATTACCATACCAGAGGTTTAAACCAGCGATTTCAAATACATTTTTTTCTTCTTTCGGATTAGGCTTTACCTGTTCCGTTTTAAGAACATGTGTAGTATTCATCTAACATCCTCCTATCCAGGGGTTAATAACGTTTTTGAAACTTATTCCGTATGATTACAGCTACCGCATTCATCAACAGCAGGACGGCAAGCAGGACAATAATGCCAGCTGCAGCAACCAGCGGCCATTCTTCACCCGGGCGACTGATCCAGCTATAAATCTGAATCGGCATGGCTGTATATGGGCCAAAAACAGAGTCGGGCAATGTATAAATAGCAGCAGCTGCACCTACAATTAACAACGGAGCTGTTTCGCCTATGGCCCGGGACAGGGCAAGAATGGAACCTGTCAGAATTCCCGGAACGGATGCCGGCAACACCACTCTTACAATCGTTTGCCATTTGGTAGCTCCCATTCCATAAGAGGCCTCTTTCAGTTCATTTGGTACAGACCGGATCGCTTCCTGAGCAGCAACCACAATAATGGGAAGCACCAATAAACTCATGGTCAGTCCTCCGGCCAGCAAAGAATATCCGAATCCCATCATGTAAACAAAGAACGTCAGACCCAGCAATCCAAACACGATGGATGGCACACCTGCAAGATTCTGAATATTGCTCTGAATAAAACGGGATATCCGATTTTTAGGGGCATATTCCTCAAGATAAATGGCTGTTGATACACCGAGCACGAGAGATACCGGAGCTACAATGGCAATTAAATAAATGGATCCGACAATACCAGCATAAATCCCCGCTTCATCCGGATAAGGAGCAGGGAAACCTTTGATAAAATCCATATTTAGACAGCCCAATCCCTGGGTCAGTACCCGATAGAGAAGCATGGCCAGGAATATGAGACCTATGGTTGTCGCTGCAAAAAACAATATATAAAATATGCGGTTTACCAGAATGCGTCGATTTAGACGTTTTTTCCACTGTTCTTTTGACATAAATCCGTTCATTATCAGTATTCCTCCCTGAAACGGCGTGCGATGTACTGGGCAAGCAGATTCATAGCTAGAGTAAATACGAATAATGTAATTCCCACTGCATAGACACTGTAATAGATGGTCGATCCATAAGTGGTATCACCTGACGTTCCCTGCACAATAAAGGCTGTTAAAGTTTGGATCGACATCGTCGGGTCAAAGGTAAAGTTTGGTGATTGCCCGGCTGCGATGGTCACAATCATCGTTTCCCCGATGGCACGTGAAATGGCCAGTACAACTGAAGCTACTACTCCTGAAAAGGCTGCAGGCAAAACCACTTTCATGGCAACTTCAAACTTTGTAGAACCCATAGCCAGGGCTCCTTCACGAAGACTGTTTGGGACTGCATTCATCGCATCCTCCGACAGAGAAGCAACCATGGGGATAATCATAATTCCTACAACAATTCCGGCACTTAATGCATTAAAAATCTGGAGTTCAGGGATGAATTTTTCCAGAATTGGCGTGACAAAGGTAAGTGCAAAAAAGCCGTAAACGACTGTAGGTATTCCAGCCAATACTTCAAGAGTTGGTTTGATTACCTTTCGCACACGACTGTTAGCATATTCGCTCAAAAAGATGGCTGCAGCTATCCCCAGTGGCAATGCGACTGAAATAGCGATGAACGTAATGAGCAATGTTCCCGTAATCAGAGGCAATACCCCAAATGAGCCGGACCACGGTTTCCAGCTTGTATTGAAGAAAAATTCTTTGACAGGAACGACACTAAAAAAACCAACCGCTTCTTTCAGCAGTGTAAATAAAATCCCCAGCGTTGTCATAACAGAAAAAGCTGCACTTAAGAACAAAAAGACCGGCACGAGTTTTTCCAGCTTTCGGAACATCTTTTGTTTTTCTTTGTTTTCGCGAATTTTTTCCTGAACATCCAGTGGTTTCTTTTTTAAAGAACCGGCTGATTCCATTTCTATAAAACTCCTTTCATCGCAAGGCAAGGTGAGAACAGTAAAGCTGTCCTCACCTTTTCCTGGCTAATCTGTCGCTATGACAAGAAGACTATTGATATAATTTTTGCAGCTCTTCCAGCTGCTTTTGATATTCTTCTTCTGGAATAGGAACATAGCCAACCTGTTCAGCTGCCTTAGCTGCTGAACCGTTCATGAGAAATTCCAGGAAGTCCTGTACATGTTCTTTTTCCTTAAGAGACTGGACATTCACATAAGTGAATAGTGGTCGGGAAAGAGGTGTATACGTTCCATCCTGGATGGTGTCACTGTTTGGTTCAACCGGGCCATCTCCTCCGTCAATCGCTACTGCTTTGAGTTTATTTTGATTGGCATAGTAGTAAGCATATCCGAAAAATCCGATCGCATATGGGTCATCCTGAATCCCCCGAACGAGGAGGTTGTCATCTTCTGAAAGGGTTACCCCTTCTCCTTCACGCATTTCTTTTTCTTCAAGAATCACTTCATTAAAGTAATCAAAGGTTCCAGAATCATGGCCTGGCGCATAAATTTTTATCGGTTCATCCGGCCAGTCCGGATGAATATCAGACCACTTCGTATTTCCCCGTTCTGCTAGAAAAATATCCCGCAATTGTTCCACCGTTAAACTGTCGACAAAATCATTTTGCAAGCTTACAGCAACTGTCAGTCCATCATAAGCAAGGACAATTTCCTCGAGCTGAATACCGTTTTCTTCAGCAATTTGCTGTTCCTCAGGCTTGATTGGTCGGGAAGCGTTACTGAAATCAATTTCACCTTTAGTGGACTTTTTAAATCCGCCTCCGGAACCGACACTTTCCAGAGGTGTTTGTACATTGGGTTGAATTTGATGATATTCATAAGTCACAGCTTCCATAATTGGAAATACGGTAGATGATCCAGCCAGTTTGATGGTTCCAGAAAGTTCTTTTGTATCCTCGTTATGTTCTTCACTGTCATTTCCAGCATTTGTTTCTTCCTGACTGTTTTGATCTTCTGTGTCTCCTGATGAATCTTCCCCCTGTCCGCATGCTGCGAGAAACCCGATAAGCAGCATGGTAACTAGAAGGATGGCAAACCGCTTAAGTGACTTCATGTTTTTTCCCCCTAAACTTTTATATTGTTTGACAATTTTTATACTAAACCCTTTCTATTAACTCCATATAAATGAATTGTTAAGGTTGTGTAAATCTATCAATAAAAGAGCTGGTAGCGGAAAGGATTAATATAGGGGGAGGGGGCTTCAACCATATGAAGAATGAGAATTCATTTTCTTAGAGAATGTGCAAATGTGCAAAAAAAATCACCTCTGTATGGTGTTGTTTACGGACGAACACCATACAAGGTGACTTTTTTTAAAAGTTTGGTTCTGCTGAAAGAGGAAGAATGAATAGCCAGTTTCAGAATTCTCACTCAGGAACCACAAGAAGATGGTTTGTGAATCCTAAGATTCAGCGGAATTATCTTCCTCTGAAACCGGTCTGATCACTTCTTGAATCCCTTCTTTTGCCCGTTTTTCTTTTAATTCAAAATAAGCATCGAGAATACGTCGGCCAATCTGTTTATTTACCTGATACTGGCCCTTTACAATACCTGTGTTCGGAACGACAACAGCAAAGGCAACTTCTGGTTTGTCGTAGGGTGCATAGCCTACAAGGGTTAAATTTTCTGTTTTGGCAACCAGCTTTCCGTCTTCATATATTTCATTCTGGGCTGTTCCCGTTTTTCCGGCCGGTTTGTAAGGAGCATCGGCAAATTCATAGTAAGCAGTCCCTCCCGGTTCCTGGAACACCTGCCTGAATCCTTCCTGTACCCGTTCAAGATAACGGTCATCCATTTCAATTTTGTTCAATACTTCAGGGGTTACAGACTGATAGACCGGCCCAAGACCGTTTTCATGACCTGGAAGACGTATTTCTTTCGCCAGATGAGGTTTGATCCGATAGCCCCCATTTGCAATAGTAGATACGTATTGAGCAAGCTGAAGAGTTGTAAAGGTATCATACTGGCCAATGGCAAAGTCCATCAATGTACCTGCTTTAAGGGTACTTCCTTTATACCCCGTTGACTCAAAAGGAAGATCAATCCCCGTGTTTGTCCCCAGGCCGAACTGCTTAAAATAGTTTCTCATTTCTTTAAAGGCATCCGGGTTAAAAGATACAGAATGGTTAGGCTGGTAGTTATACTCCCCTCCCATCCGGAGTGCGATAAAAAACATGTAAACGTTAGATGACAGTCTCAAAGCATCTAAGTCATTTACTGTTCCTAAAGTCCTGTAGGAACTTTTTTCAGGTGTATCTTTGATTTTAATCGGGCGATCGTAAAACTGGGTGCCTATATCGATGACACCGGACTGGTATCCGGCGAGAACAGTAGCACCCTTCACTGCAGATCCAGGCCGATGAGCATCACTTACAGCGCGGAAGGACTGGTCCTCAAAATAAGGCTCATCAACACCATCCCCGCGAACGTAACGCTGTCCGGATATGGCCAGTATTTCACCTGTATTGGGATCCATCACAACAGCCATGGCATCATTCATATGTTTGTTTTGCTGAGGGAATTTTTCTATGGCCGTTTTTAGCTCTTCTCTTACAATCTCGTCAACCATCTGCTGGTATTCCATATCTATTGTCAGGACTAAGTTTTTTCCCTGTTCACCTGGATAAAGAACCTCTGATTGAATTAAATTCCCTTCTTTATCTGTTATATGCTGAATCCTGGTTTTTTCTCCACTCAAAACGGTTTCATACTGGGCTTCAAGTCCGCTTCTGCCTACCCGGTCATTCCGGCTGTATCCATGGGTCAAATAATAGTCCATATTATCCTTCAAAATCCCCTCATCCGAGGATGTGACAGAACCGAGATAATATTTGAGTGTATCTTCAAATAAATATTTTCGATTCCAGTCCGCAGCTACATTAATCCCGGGAAGTTCATTTAAATGTTCGGCAACCGTAGCATATTCCTCTTCAGTTACCCCTTTATTTTTCACAATGTGGGGGGTGAGGGCAAACGCCTGATCAAGTTCACGTTTGATGGCGATAACTTCTAATTCTTCATCGGTGATCTCGGCAAGATCCTCTTCGGATATGCGGTCGAGCACTTCAGCATACTCTTCTTTATCATCCATGCTGGCCCGTTCTTCTGCAGACAGGCGGTTGTAGGCCTTCTCTTTATTTTTTAGTATCCAGTAATCTTTCATGTCCCTTTCCTTGACAAGATCGGAGCACACTTCAACACCATCTTCGTCTTTTTCAGGTTCGTTTGTCTCACACATTTTGATATAAGCAGACAGCTTTTCAGCCAGATCCAACCGTTCTTCTGCTTTTGTATATTTCTGGGGAGTGTAAGTAATAGAATATAAAGGCTCATTATCGACAATAACTCGGCCAAATCGGTCAAATATGATCCCTCTGGGTACAGGAAGATTGGTCACCTGATTGACTTTTTTATTTATCTCTTCCTGAGCATCCTCCCCATAAAGAATCTGAACAACCCCTAACCGTAAAATAAGGGCTGAAAAAAGCAGAAATATCATGAAAAATAGGATATTTAACCGTAAGGGCAAATGGGGTTTCTTTTTCTTTTTTTTCAAGGGAAACTCCCCTCCCAAAAGCATAAATTCCTTTCTCTTTTATCTATTATATCACCATTATCTTTGCAGGCATATGTTAAAAATTATCGATTTTTCTCTTCGGTTATTTCCTTTTTGGCCATAGCCTGATCATCTTTACTTTCATCACGATGGATCCTCGTTAAGTGAACCTCTTTAATAAAGAAATAAATCATTAGGTGCCCTGCTCCTACAATGGCCAGAATATATGGGATCACCGTATCGGGATCAAAGGCAGCAATTCCAGTAAGAAATAGCAAAATGGAAATCACACGGCCTGCATTTAAATATTGTTCCTTGACAACAATATATTCAATTCGCATATCCTTTGCCTTCCAGGACGATCCAATCACATCGTAAGAAATGGAGAAATAGGGCACATATATGATTGGATAGGCCATTCCGATGATAGCGGCATAGACAAGCAATACCGGATAAGACCGAAAAAACAGAATCAGATAAATGGACAGATACAGCATTAGACCGCCGATAAAAACCGCTTTTTTTCTCATGTTCGGTTTGATTATACGGGTAGCAAGATAGTAAAACAGAAACGAAGATGCTGAGAAAATCAAATTAAAGGTTCCCAGTGCAAACTCGCTGTCGGTGATTAAAAACACCCAGATGGCAATAACAAACAAAAATGTGCCTTCCCTGAGCCCCTGAAAAAAATGGGCATGAAGCACTTTATTCCAGTTTGTATTCTCTTTTCTCACCCTGATGATCGGTTTTAATGTCAGATTTCCTTTCGCTTTCCTCCGCTGGATAAATAAACTGCAGACGACTGCCATTAAAAACAGGGTTAATGAGATGGAAAAAATAACAGTATACCCTGTATAATTTTCCATTTTTGAAATAATATACCCCGCCGTGATTGGCCCAATCATTCCACCAAACGATTGTAAAAGACCGAAGAAACCATTGAAAAAATCCCTGGTTTCCGGCTCTGTAATTTCAAACGTCAATACATTATAAGCAAGCCAGTAAAAACCATAGCCAATTCCCAGAATTCCCCCAAGGGTGATATTAAACCTGGATGCCTCTTCCCCAACCAGCAATACAGTCATAAAAAAAAGGGATAAACCGGTTACCCCAAGGCGAAGGACAATCACACGATCCATTTTTTTTGCCCATTTTCCTGCCAGAAGAAAGGTCAGGGGCTGCATAATATAGATCGCCAAATTGTATAGCGCTATGGAAGCATAATCTTCGGATTGCTTCCATAAAAAGATATTGACAAACGTATTGGATAAAAAGATACTGAGGGAATAGAGTCCGCCAATGGCCAGTAAAAGAAGTAAATCACGGTTTATATCCACTTTCCCTAATACAGCCTGCATTCCTTTTTTCATGATTAACAAACCCCTTTTCTTCACCTTTATTGTTTGCAAGAAGGAGTTTGTTATTCGGTGAATCATTTCAGGAATCAAGACTTCATATGGATTATAGAGAAAAAAAAAGCCGGCCATACGGCCGACTGTTCATCTGAGTTATTTAGCTTCCTGGTAACGTTTTTCGACTTCATCCCAGTTAACAACATTCCAGAAAGCTGCAATGTAATCCGGGCGTTTATTTTGATATTTAAGGTAATAAGCATGCTCCCACACATCAAGGCCAAGAATTGGTGTTTTCCCTTCCATCACGGGATTGTCCTGATTTGGGGTGCTTGTTACTTCAAGATTTCCGTTATTTACAACAAGCCATGCCCACCCGGAGCCGAAACGTCCAGCAGCGGCATTAGAAAATTCCTCTTTGAATTGATCAAAGCTGCCAAAAGTTTCATTGATTTTTTCCGCAAGCTCGCCCTTTGGCTCGCCTCCTCCGTTTGGAGACATAATCGTCCAGAAAAGACTGTGGTTGGCATGACCGCCGCCATTGTTGCGAACAGCCGTACGAATTTCTTCAGGAACTGCATCTAAATGACCTAAAAGATCTTCAAGGGATTTGTTTTGAAGATCACTGTGTCCTTCCAGTGCGGCATTTAATTTTGTAACATAGCCATTGTGATGTTTCGTATGGTGGATATTCATGGTTTCTTTGTCAATGTGTGGCTCTAACGCATCATATGCATAAGGTAAATCAGGCAATTGGAATGCCATTTTTAAACTCCTCCTTTTTAAATATGTAATCACAGGGAAAAATACCTTGAAAAACCACTCCCTGTATTTAAAGAGTATCAGGGGATGAAAAAGGTTTCAACTCTTTTGCGTCAATTTTTCACTATCCCCATGTTATTTATTCCCCCACATTAGAAATTTCAAACGTTCAAATTGTACTGTTCATATCAAAATTCTAATTTTAAGAAATCCAGGTGGACAGATGAAATGAGGTGAAAGGAATGGATCCTTTGAATGCCTTTCGCCGATTGATCTTTTAGCGGTCATCAATATATAAAAAAAGCAAGCAAAATTTGCTTGCCAGATGTTTATGGAAAGGAGATGATCAATAATGGTGGCTCGGGACGGAATCGAACCGCCGACACAAGGATTTTCAGTCCTTTGCTCTACCGACTGAGCTACCGAGCCATAAAAGAAAAACTATTTAATTGCAACTCACACGATTTTCAGTCCTTCACCCCACGCTCAGTAAGTCATGTCAAGCAGCAGCTCGCGTGGTGTGCTGATGCCTTTTCCTGGAAGCTTACTCGGACGTGCTCTACCGACTGAGCTACCGAGCCATAAAAGAAAAAACTATTTAATTACAACTCGCACGATTTTCAGTCCTTCACCCCACGCTCAGTAAGTCATATCAAGCAGCAGCTCGCGTGGTGTGCTGATGCCTTTTCCTGGAAGCTTACTCGGACGTGCTCTACCGATTGTGCTCAAAGCGGATAAGCTTTTCAAAGAAGTATTCCGCTTCTCGCAGAACCTACGGTGATGATCCTCACGGATGTTTACGGTTAGCTACCGAGACATGCCAAAATATGTATGGCGGAGGAGGAGGGATTCGAACCCCCGCGGGCCGTGAAGCCCCTGGCGGTTTTCAAGACCGCTCCCTTCAGCCAGACTTGGGTACTCCTCCGTGTAATGGTGGACCCTGCA
Organism: Melghiribacillus thermohalophilus; assembly: GCF_004342905.1. Taxonomy (GTDB): domain Bacteria; phylum Bacillota; class Bacilli; order Bacillales; family Alkalibacillaceae; genus Melghiribacillus; species Melghiribacillus thermohalophilus. The sequence goes on from NZ_SMAN01000001.1 coordinate 329,634, forward strand.
GGACTCGAACCTGCGACCGATCGGTTATGAGCCGATAGCTCTAACCAGCTGAGCTAAGGGTCCATGAAATATGGGGCGACTGGTGGGAATCGAACCCACGAATGCCGGAGCCACAATCCGGTGCGTTAACCACTTCGCCACAGCCGCCATATTAGAAAATCAAGTTGGGCATATGTATAAAGGGAATGGCGGTGGAGGGATTCGAACCCCCGACCTCACGGGTATGAACCGTACGCTCTCGCCAGCTGAGCTACACCGCCATAGATGGCTCCACCGGCAGGATTCGAACCTGCGACCAATCGGTTAACAGCCGATTGCTCTACCACTGAGCTACGGTGGAATAAAACGTTGTTTATAATGTGTGTTGTTATTGTCCGTCCCCACGATCCACCTGCTTCATCAGCAATGTTTCTCATGCGGTTTTTTGTTTTTCTTTGAACGACGAATAATAATATATCATGAAAATGAATGTATGTCAATATATTTTTTGTTATTTTATTTTTAATCAGCACATGTGTAATATAGCATGGTTGTTTCTATCATTCAAGGTTTTTTTCTAAAGTATTTGCAGAATCAGAAACGCCCCCTGCCCATTGGTTGACAGGGGGACATCTTCTCTTCAAAAAATGGCAATTAAGAATTTAGCACGTCCGGATCTGTATCTTTCCCAATGACTTCCTGCGCGATATTTACGGCATGGTCTCCGATTCGTTCCAGATTACTGATGATGTCTACAAAGACAATGCCAGCAGGGCCGGTACAGACTCCTTCATTCAGACGAATAATATGTTTTTTACGATACGTGCGTTCCATCTGGTCAATCTGTTCTTCTTTTTGGATCACGGCTAATGCTTCTTCATGGTTCATGCTTTCATAAGCTTTAAGCGCCTGTTTGACTGTAATCATCGTCAGATTAAACATGTCGTTTAAATCTTTCATTGCCTGTTCTGTAAGGGCAACTTTATTGGAAATTTTATAATCAATCAATTCCACGATGTTTTCGAAGTGGTCCCCGATCCGTTCGATGTCCCGGACAATATCAACGATAGAAGAATGAAGGGCACTCTCTGTTTTGGAAAGTGACGAACTTGAAATGCGCACTAAGTAATCCGTAATCTTGCGGTCGAGGTTATTAATCGCATCTTCCAGCTGCAATGACAATTCTGCGTGTTTCTGATTATGATTATTTAAATATAGGCTTGTCTCCTCCAGCCCCTGCATGGCCAGTTCTCCCATGCGCAGAGATTCCTCCTTGGCCTGTCCAAGTGCAAGAGATGGTGACTGTTCAATAAAAATCGGGTCCAGATGTTTTGGCTTATATTCAATGGCCGTATCTTTCCCCGGAATTAGTTTCGTCACAATAACGGCCAGAAGCCAGATGAATGGAAACTGAATCAATGTATTGGTTACGTTGAAAATTCCATGTGCAAAGGCTATGGTCATTTGATTATTTAAATTTAGATAGTCCTGCAGGTTAGCGACGACCCAGGTAAATGGTTTAAGCAATATAATAAATAAAGTGGCTCCTATAATATTAAATAACACATGGGTCAGGGCTGCCCGCTTTGCTGCAATGCTCGCCCCAATCGAAGCAAGAACAGCGGTGATTGTCGTTCCAATATTATCACCAAATAAAACTGGCAGAGCTGCCTCCAGGGAAATGGCTCCCTGTCCAAACAATCCCTGAAGTACGCCAATGGTTGCTGAAGAGCTTTGAACGATGACCGTAAATACGGTACCTATCAGCACACCCAGTAGCGGCATTTCACTCATACTTACCGTGAGTTCATGAAAAGCTTCAAAACTTCTCAGAGGCTTCATACCACTGCTCATTAATTCCAATCCGTAAAATAAAGCCCCTAAACCAAATACGGTTTGTCCAAGATAAGTAACCTTCTTATTTTTAAAGAAAAAGATCAACAATGCCCCGAGAGCGATGATCGGCAGAGCAAATTCTCCCACGTCAATACCAATAATAAACGCTGTAACAGTGGTACCTATGTTGGCTCCCATAATGACCCCGATGGCTTGTCTCAACGTCATAAAACCGGCATTTACCAGTCCAACTGTTATAACGGTTGTTCCTGAACTGCTCTGGATCAATATGGTAACTATAATTCCTGCGAGTACGCCCATAAAAGGGTTTGTCGTAAAACGGTCGAGAATATCCCTTAATTTATCTCCGGCAGATTTTTGAAGTCCATCTCCCATGTACTTCAGACCGAATAGAAAGATCCCGAGACCGCCGACAAATTCAAAAATCATCTTTTGAACATCGATTTCCAATCTGTTCAACCCCTCATCCAAAGTTCTGTTTAAAACACCCTTCTCATTATTAATGATTTGTTAAGGATTTGTAAAGTAGATTCGACAAAATTTACAATACCTTAACATTTTGTTTGACCATGGTGCTTGTGGAACATGAACGCTTCCTTTATGATGAAAAAGGAACATTGCAAAGGATGTGAATCGTATGAAATGGAACATATTTCAACAGTTTCTGTTTAGCTTCTATCATTTTAAAAATGTATCCGCTTTCCGCTACCAAAAAATTGGGCGATCCATTGGTTATGTTTTCTTTATGATGCTGATTGCGACCCTCCCTCTACTGGTCATCAGTTCCATTCAGACTAACAGCGCCTTACAGTCAGTGAATATTGAGAAAATTATTGATGCTCCTGACTTTTTTATAGAAGGTGGCGTATTAAAGATAGACCAGCAGGAACCGTATTCCAGTTCCGATCAGACGCTCATCGTGACGGACCAGGAACTGGAAGAAGGCAGCAATTTTTCCGAGGGAGTTGTGTTTTCACAAAGGGAGATCCTTTTCATTTCCAACGAAAAAATCATACTCGAGTTTCCATATGCCTTGATAGGACTACATCAGGCGTCAAAAGATCAAATCATCGATACCATTCAAACCATCCAATCGTTGAAATGGTTTATCCTGATTATCTTTTTTGCCATGAACTATTTATTCGTTACTGGTTTTAAATTTATTGAAATTTCTCTGCTGGCTGTGATTGGACTAATATTCAAAAACAAACTGAAGAAAAACGTGAAATACCTGCAGATCTGGACGTTATCTGCCTATGCCGCAACCATTCCTTCAATTGTCATTGCCTGGCTTGAGTATCTTTCCGTTTCAATACCATACGCTGGTCTTCTGTTCTGGGCAGCAGGAGGGATGATTTTATACCGGACGATTTCATTTATACCTTCTCCAAAAACAGTTTCATAACATGGCTAAAAACAAAAGTTCCCTCTGTCCTGCATGGCCCCAAAGAATTTTGACGGCATCTGTTGAGGTTTGAGAAGTGGAAGTATCGGGTATTGACCATGAATAAAGCAAGTTATAAACTGATGGTATCCTTCTTTGTAAAAACGCCCGGATTTCTCCGGGCGTTTTTACACCCATATCATCGATCACCAGTATATGTTTTTGAAATTAAGGATTCCAGAGATTGTGCAAGAGCTGTGAGCTCTATACGTATTTCTTCCGTTTCCTGCAATTTTTCGTTCTGTTCATGGACACTTTCAACCAATTGATTGACTGATTGAGCCGTAGCCTCAGTTACCTGACTGAAAATCTGAAAAGCTTCTTTTAATTCCGGAACAACCGCTTCAGACCGTTTCATTTCTTTTTCGGATTTTTCAGCATAAATATTCAGATCCTTTATATATTGTTTTAATTCATCAAAAATCTCCCTGGAATGGTGTACGGTCTTAAACTGTTTATGTAAGTCCCTGGAAAATTTCTCGAATTGATCAGAAAAATAATTGCCGATCTGAATCGTATCATTTAATTTGTTATGAATATCATCGGCCGCTTTATGGGATCTGTCTGCAAGTTTCCGGATTTGCTCAGCAACTACAGAGAATCCCTTTCCGTTTTCTCCCGCACGTGCAGCTTCTATGGAAGCATTTAAAGCAAGGAGTTTGGTCTGCTCTGAAATATCTTGAATCAGTTTTCGTGACTCACTGATATGATATGTCTGTTCCATGAACTTCCCCATCTTCTCTCCCATTTCTTCCATTCCCCCGTAAAATTGTTCAAGGGCAGACAAAATCAATGCAATCTCCTGGTTTCCTTTTTCCGCTGATTCATACATTCGAAGTTGACGCTGCTTGATATCATAAAATACATCATTCAGCAAGTATATTAACCTGGATATCGATTCCACCATATCTCCATACTGGTTAAGGGTTCCCTTTGACTCGGCAGCATGATCCATGACACGTAACAAATCTTGTTTCATTTTTACCTGTTTTTCATTTAGTTCTTCTGAGGAGAAGGATAATTGATTGCTGGTGCCGGTCAATCGACGGATGGCCCCTTCGATATTTTGAAACAACATCTGGATTTGAGAGATTAAATTGTGAAAGCTATTGTTCAGGGAACGAATTTCCGGAATATGGCTATGGATTGGGTTAACCTCAGAAAAATTCCCTTTCCGCGCCTTTCTCATTTCGGATTGAAGATCTGTCAGCGGCTTTGTCAGTTTTGATACAATTAACGATATACTAACAACGATGATCATTAAGCTGGTTGCCCCGACCATGATGGAAAAGAGAGCCAATTCCCTTGCTGTCTGAATGTAATCCCCTTGAGGAATGGCTATAACATAATATCCCTGAAGTTCTGCAATGTATCCTGAAGAAAACAGCCAGGGCTGTCCGTTATACTGATGAATAAAGGACCTGGTTTCTTCTGCTAAAATTTCTTCTTTTAACCCCGGATCTACACTCACCGAATCAAATTGATGGTCTGTAAAAATCTCTACTTCGTCTTCTCTAACAATAAAGATTTTGGGAGACAGTTCATCCAGAAGCAATGCGTTTTTTTGCTGCTCAATCCCTTTGTAAAACTCCTTTTGAAACAGTTGATCATCACCAATATAGGCAAATTTCATTTTCTGTGCCAGATCCTGCATCACTCCGATTTCACGATTCAACCGATTTTCCACTAAAGTCAGCTGAGTGTCTTTCGCTTTGTCATATGAAATAATTCCTACCCCTGCAATGGCACAGACCAATAAGAACACCGTGATGGATAACAGCCTCCATTTCATGGATAAAGAAGGCCATAACTTAAATGGAGATAAGCGAAAAAAGTGTCTCAATGGATGAAAATCTTTCTCTTGTCCAATGTTTATTTTCAATAAAAAACCCTCCATTCCGCCATATAGTCCATTTCAGTATGACAACCCAATGTGTATGGAGGGTAAAGAAATTATGAATTTGGTGTTAAATTATCGATGACTTCTTCGACTACAATTTTTGTACCATCTACATAGGTGACGGTTATCTCACTGCCTTTCTCAATCCATTTACCGTTGGCAACGGCAGAGTAATCCTGATCATCAACCCGAACGGTACCTGATGGTCTCAGGTCTGTCAGAGCCACTCCGTTTTTATTGATCAGGCTTTGATACTGTTTATTCATGGAATTGTACCCGCTCTCGGAAGTTAAACGATCAAGGAGTGTTACTTTATCCCACATTTTTCTTTTTGGAAATACTTTTAGAAAGAGGAAACTGGACAGCATTCCTAGAATGATACCAGTAACTGCATACAAGCCATTGACCCAGTTCGGTGCGCTTAGTCCAATGGCCAGAATCATCAGTCCCACACCGATGAATGATAAAGTTCCATCGTTTAAGATCTTCCCATCAATGACAATGAGTGATAAGGCCACAAGAAAAAGCGTAATCATTAAAAAAAATGATGTATTTGAAAGATGAGCAGAAAAATAAAGTGCGATAAAACCCATTCCAAGCAGGCCGGCAAGTCCCCTCATTTTTACCAGTAATTCACCTATTAAAAACAGCATCCCCAAAAAAGTAAGTATAAAAGCTGCTGTGATGGACTCTAAAAACATACTGTCACCCCAATTCATCAGAATGTAATGTCTAATACATATACGCTTTTCAGGAGATATTCGTTTCATTGGAGAGGTGGTCCTGTTGCATTTCCTAAAAAAGGTGTTCGTTGTTTTCTTAGCTTTACTCTTTGTCAGAAGTTTACTATACGATTGGTCAACGGGTGTGCTGGAGTTCGATGTGACGCCAACCAATACTGAAGAGGATCAAAAAGAAAAAAATAATCATGGCGACAAAGCGTCTTTTCAGGCTGTCCCTTATCAGGTTCAGTCCGGTGATACCGTTTTATCCATTTTAGAACAATTAAATCCCCATTTAAATATGTATTCCATGGAAAAAGTCATCGAAGATTTTCAGTCGCTCAATCCGGGGATTGATCCTCATTCCATTTTAAATGGTAACACCTATTTATTCCCCGTTTATGACGAGCAGTAATACGATTATTTTTTCCCATGGAGCTGGACCTTAAAAAATGATATAGTATAAAGTGGAGCATTTTAAGATGACAGAACCCATTATTACTCAGTAATGGGAAGCAAATAAAGTTTCACGGAATAAAAGGAGCGTTGTGTATGTCTTCCATTACCCACCGTAAAGATACGAGACAGGTTCGAGTAGGGGATGTAACCATTGGCGGAAAAAATGAAGTTGTGATTCAGTCCATGACCACGACCAAAACACATGATGTAGAAGCCACCGTCAATGAGATCAAACGCCTGGAGGAAGCTGGCTGTCAAATTGTACGTGTAGCATGTCCCGATGAACGGGCGGCTGATGCGATACCTGAAATTAAAAAAAGAATTAACATCCCTCTCGTTGTAGATATTCATTTCGATTACAAACTGGCATTAAAAGCCATTGAAGGGGGGGCTGATAAGATTCGAATCAACCCCGGAAATATCGGAAGAAGGGAAAAAGTCGAAGCCGTTGTAAAAGCTGCAAAAGAAAAAGGTATTCCCATACGAATTGGGGTTAATGCCGGTTCTTTAGAAAAACGGATTTTAAATAAGTACGGCTACCCGACAGCGGATGGGATGGTTGAAAGCGCACAATACCATATCAACATTTTAGAAGAGCTGGATTTCCATGATATTGTAGTATCTCTGAAAGCTTCTGATGTTCGTCTGGCTATTGAAGCTTATGAAAAAGCAGCAAAAGCTTTTGATTACCCTCTTCACCTCGGCATCACCGAATCCGGAACACTTTTTGCCGGAACGGTTAAAAGTGCTGCCGGGCTTGGAGCCATTTTAAGCAAAGGAATCGGAAATACGATTCGGATTTCTCTCAGTGCCGACCCTGTTGAAGAAGTAAAAGTAGCCCGAGAACTGTTAAAATCGTTCGGCCTTGCTTCAAATGCGGCTACTCTGATTTCCTGCCCTACTTGCGGCCGAATCGAGATTGATTTAATTTCTATAGCCAATGAGGTCGAGGAATACATCTCCAAAATAAAAGCCCCTATTAAAGTAGCCGTTCTCGGCTGTGCCGTGAACGGTCCCGGTGAAGCAAGGGAGGCAGATATTGGCATTGCCGGTGCACGTGGAGAAGGGTTATTGTTCCGTCATGGTGAAATCATTCGAAAAGTTCCAGAAGAGACCATGGTGGAAGAATTGAAAAAAGAAGTGGATAAACTAGCCGAAGAATATGCTCAAAAACAAAAAGAAGAGGTATAAAATGAAAGCAACAGGAAACAGGCTGGGACGAACGAAAAAGAGATGAGGAGGCTGTTTTCACCTTAATACCTTCAGAAACCTTATTTTAACCAAACAATGGGGATGTCTGCAGGCAATTAAATCGCCTGACAAGACATCCCCGAAATGTGAGAACTGCCAATCGACATTGCTAAAACATAAAATCCAATAACCGAAGAACGACAGCAATCCCTCCGGCTGCAACCGCAATATTACCAAGCATTTCTGCACCTCTTCTTCTCGCGGTTAAACCGACAAGAATACCCGCTACCCCTAAGATAATCGGCATGATAAAAAAGGCGAAAAAGGATAAGAAAATAGCGGTCCAGCCCCAACCGGCGCCGCCCTCTTCTTCTGTTCGCATATTGGTTTCCTTTTCTTCAGTAGCCCGTTCTGCCCGGCCTACTTCTCGGTTGTAAAGCGCCGCTTCCTCAGCAAATTCTTCATCTCTTTTCCTGTTATCTGGCTCGTATTCATCGCCAATACCTTCCGTACCTAAATACTGGTTGCCGACGGTTATACGGTTATTTAAATTCCTTTCGTCCAGGTTATCCAGCTCTTCTCTGTCACGATTATAATCTGTCATCAAAGTCCCTCACTTTCTGAAGAGGTGTATGTATAGTTTGTGAAGGAGCTTGATTTATATTACATGGAATATTTTTGTTGTTCTATATCGAAAAAGCTGACTGCTGATCCAGTAAGACAAGCAAAAGCACCTTTCTAGCTGCCCTAAAAAAGCCGAACCAGTTCAAGGAGCACTGCAGCCAGCTCAATGCAAAGTGTTCCACAACTAGAATGTTATTCTTTTCGAATAAAAAACAGGAAGTTCAATGGTATGGTAATGAACTTCCTGCTTCAAACATCACAGCCTTGCGTATTTATCTGGCAAAGGCATAAGATCCGTGTGAACTGGCATTTCGCTGAATCGTCACAGCATACCAGCTCTTCGCATGTCCATGCTTTTGGATATAAGTTTCTAGTCCACCCATTCCGCGATGATACGCAGTTAGAGCTTCATTCCAGTTTCCATATTCCTGATGAAGATAATCGAGATAAACGAATGTGAGCTGCATGGAATAATAAGGATCAAACAGCAGTTCATCCTCATATGGCAGCCCTGCCATATCAGCGACCCACGGAGCGGTATTTTTCATAAATTGTCCCAGTCCGTAAGCCCTGCCATATTTTGTCGGCGGGCCGGCGAGTTCTGGATTAAATGTTCCTCCCGTTTCCACCCTCAAAAGTTCGTATACTAGAAACGGATCAATGTCAAAGCGCTTTGCTTCCATGATTAAGTATATCGCCCACGTCTCTTTAAATTTTCCTCCGCTTTCGTCAACCATTCTCTGAGCCATTTTTTCCATTTCAGGAAAGGATTCATACCAGTCGGAAGTTTTAAAGTCTGTGGGCAAAGACTTTACGTAATTATATTGTGATTCAATGAACTGTTTTTCTGCTTTTAATGCCTGATTTTCTTTTATTAAATCATCTGTCTTTTTAGCATAGACATGGTAAACCAGCAAAAAACAGGCCGTAATGTATGATATAACAATAAATAACTGGATGTAAGGCCTCCACCTATCCATTTCACCATCACCTCTCAATCCATCAAAAATCCCATTTTTTGTCTTTCTGAAATGGGTCATTTGACTCAAGGGTATATGTTAATGGATGTAACAAAATAATGCAACCAATATTCACTAGAAATACCACATGTTTTTATTTTCTGATTATTCTGGTCCTTTTCACATCCCCCATTTCAACGATCATATATTACTAAAAATAAACAAATGGGGAAGATGCAAAATGAAAAAAAGCATTATCAAACAGATGGTTCAGCAAAAATTGCAAAATCTTTCGGTTCGAGAGCTTCTGTACTATGCAGAGGCTTATGATTTTCATATTACGAAGAAACAGGCAGAAGATATTATTTCTTTTTTAAAAAGTACCAGGCTTGATCCTTTTAACGAAAGGGACCGCCTAAAAATGCTTAGAAAAATTGCTTCCGTAACAGACAAAAAAACAGCTCAAAAAGTTTATCGGCTGTTTAAATCCCTTGCAAAACAATATGGGGTGGAATACCTCTTATGACGATGAAAAACCCGGCTGAAGTCCAACTGGTCTTGTCGCCGGGTTTTGCCTGTAGTTATTGTACCATAATGTCATCCTTCATCTGTTCATTAAACTGCTGATCCCTCAACATATGGATTTCATGCCGGTAAGGGGGTTTCTTGTTCTTTTTGTCGGTACCCACATAGGGGGTTTCTAAAATTTTTGGCAGATGCATTAATTCAGGATGATGAACTACATAGCTGAGAGCCTCAAATCCAATTTTCCCAAATCCAATATTTTCATGTCTGTCCTTTTGAGCCCCCCGTTCATTTTTGCTGTCGTTAATATGAAGTACTTTCAGACGATCCAATCCAATGATCTCATCAAACTCTTTCAATACTCCATCAAAATCATTTACCACATCATATCCTGCATCATGGATATGGCACGTATCCATACATACGGATAATTTATCATTATGGGTGACGCCATCAATAATTTTGGCCAGCTCATCAAAAGTCCTTCCGCATTCAGAACCTTTACCGGCCATCGTCTCAAGGGCGATTTGCACATCCTGATTCTTATCCAGAACTTCGTTTAATCCTTCAATAATTTTTTTAATCCCTGCCTCTGCTCCTGCTCCGACATGGGCGCCAGGATGTAGGACAATCTGTTTTGCACCGAGAGCATCCGTACGCTCCACCTCAGATCTTAAAAAATTAACGCCCAGTTTAAAGGTTTCGGGCTTCTTCGTATTGGCAATATTGATGATATATGGTGCATGAACCACAATTTCTTCAATACCATGGTCTTTCATATGTTCCTGACCCGCTTCGATATTGAGTTCTTCAATCGGCTTTCTTCGGGTATTTTGAGGTGCACCTGTATAGATCATAAATGTATTGGCACCATAGGATACCGCTTCTTCACTGGAACCCAGCAGCATTTTCTTTCCGCCCATGGATACATGGGAACCGATTTTTAGCATACTTCATTCTCCTCTCCTGAAAAACGTTATTTTTTCCTTCGATTTTTATTGTGTTTTAATTTCTTTTTGATGTTTTCAGCCTGACGCTTCATTTTCTTTTTATATCCTGGTTTCACCTTTTTTGGTTTTTTCACCATATTCCAGGCCTTTTCATCCAGTTCATTTTCCTTCTTTTGACGGGTATTTCGCTGGTTCCATGCCTTTGCTTGCACCCATTCCCCGTCTTTTATGTCTATGTTCGTAAAGGTTATCCCTGATTTTTCTAATTTTTGTATAACTGGAATGTCTTCGTCGGTATAAAAGCTGATCGTTGTCCCTTCCAGACCGGCCCTTGCAGTTCTTCCCGCGCGATGAATATAGAATTCCGGATCTTTAGGCATCTCTGCGTTGATCACATGACTTACGCCTGGTATATCTATTCCCCTTGCCGCTAAATCCGTAGCAACAATATACTGATACCTTAAATTTTTCAATTCTTTTAATATTCTTTTTCGTTCCCTCGGAGACAGGCCGCCGTGAATAACCCCCGTTTCCAATCCTTGTTCCATTAATTGTTCCGCCAGCTCATCTGCGTGATCTTTTTTATTGACAAAAATGAGAGCGAGATAGGGATTGATTAATCCGCTAATTTCCTCGATCAGATCCGAAACCCTTCGGTGACGCAATGGTATAAGCCGATGTTCCAGCTTTTCCGGAGCAGGACCTTGATCATCGATGGAAATATAGGAGGGATTTTCCATATACTTTTTTAAAAATGGCTTTAATTTTTCTGGTATGGTTGCAGAAAAAACCATCAGCTGAATGTCAGGTTTCATTCGCAAAAGAATCTGATCCACTTCCTGAATTAAATCCAGATCAATCATCAGATCCGCTTCATCCATCACCAGAGCCCTTGCTGTAAATACATCCATGGCTTCATCTTTGACAAGATCCAGAATTCGTCCTGGTGTACCTACGATCATTTGAGGCGGACGCTTTAATTTTTCCGCTATCTTTTGTTTGTCCGTACCGCCTATTACGAGCTTCGCGCGCCATTCATTCTCTTTGTCGGCAAGCTGAATCATTTTGCGGACTTCATCATAGATCTGTACAGCAAGCTCCCTTGTAGGGGTCGTAATGACATACTGAATCTCTTCCTTTGATGATTCTAGATCATTAAAGATAGGAATTAAATAGGAATGGGTTTTACCAGAACCAGTATGGGATTGTCCAATTAAGCTTTCCCCCCTTAGCGCAGCAGGGATGACCCTTTGCTGAATAGGAGTCGGCTCCTTGAATTTCAGTTTATGAATAATGTCTAATATGTCTGGCTTGAGGGCATAAGACTGAAAACGATTTTTGCTCATAGTTCATGTCTCCTTTACACAACGTGCATTTTCATTATAGTAAAGTCTGGAACAGAACGCCACTTTATGAAATCTTTTGTCTAATATCCCTTTACCCTTTATAATATAATAAGCCATAAATTTAAAGTGCACTGGGCAATTTGTTTAGAGGAGGACCTGTTAATGGAAGTAATTAAAATTGCACCACGCGGGTATTGCTATGGTGTCGTGGATGCCATGGTTATAGCTAAGAATGCCGCAAAGGATCCAAACCTGCCACGCCCTATTTATATTTTAGGTATGATCGTTCATAATAGTCATGTTACAGAAGCATTTAAAGATGAAGGAATTATTACACTGGATGGAAAAAGCAGACTGGAACTGCTTGAAGACATAAATGAAGGTACGGTAATCTTCACTGCACACGGGGTATCCCCGGAGGTAAAAGAGCGCGCCCGGGATAAGGGGTTGACCGTACTGGATGCTACGTGCCCGGATGTAACCAAAACCCACGATTTGATCCGGGAAAAAGCAAAAGAAGGTTATGAAATCATTTATATCGGCAAAAAGGGACATCCTGAACCAGAAGGTGCTATTGGAGTGGCACCGCATCAAGTTCATCTTGTCCAGACAGAAGAGGACGTTGAAAACTTAACAATAGATCAAAATCATGACAAAATTCTTGTCACCAATCAAACGACGATGAGTCAGTGGGATGTTTATGATGTCATGCAGAAGGTGAAGGAAATATATCCACAGACTGAAATGGTCAAGGAAATTTGCATGGCTACCCAGGTTCGTCAGGAAGCGGTGGCTGAACAGGCTAAAGAAGCAGATTTGACCCTTGTGGTCGGTGATCCCCGGAGTAACAATTCCAACCGGCTGGCCCAGGTTTCTGAAGAGATTGCCGGTACAAAAGCTTATCGTATTGCGGATGTGACCGAAATTAAACTGGAATGGCTTGAAGGGGTTAACAAAGTAGCCGTTACAGCAGGTGCTTCCACTCCTACTCCTATTACTAAAGAAGTGATTCGTTTTATTGAACAGTACGACCCTGAAAATCCAGACACATGGGAACGAGTATCTGCTGTGGAACGGAAAAAAATCCTTCCAAAGGTAAAAGCAAAGAAAAGCTGATAACACCCAGGAATTTTGAACATTTCTCTATTATTGTATTGGGCTGTCCCAATAGACTATTTTAGTCTAATGGACAGCCCTGATTTTTTCATATAGCCGTTTTTTACTTTAATGAGACTTTTGGGACAGCCGATTGATGTTGTGATGAACCACGAGGAAAATGATTGCAAAGTCAATCAAAAGGGAGCCGGCCAAAAATGATACACCATTTATTGCGAAAACCGCCTTTGTTCCAATCAGGTACGAAAACACCCCGCCCGATATGGAACCAAACACTAATACAAATCCGAGCAGGCTTTGTTCCAAAATGTTTACCTTTGTTATATGGTTATCATCATGAAGAATTTCAAAGATAAACGATTTTCTGGCAGGTTCATAAATGGCCTCCCCAACCGCCAGAAAAAACAGTACGACATAAATCAGCCAGATGTCATCCGGGCCATGAACCAGTAAAAGGGATAATGCCAGGGGGATCCGAATCAAATCTGTAATGATCAACATGGCTTTTCTGGAAATCCGATCCGATAAGGCTCCCCCGGCATATGAGAACAGCAAGTAGGGAATAATTCTTATGGAAAGAGCACCACCCACAGCAAGGCCAGATCCGGTTAGTTCCAGAAGCATCGTTAAAACCGCTACCTGGCTAAACCGATCCCCAATACCATTTACAAGTCCAGAAAAAAATAGCCAGCGATAATTTCGTTCTTTTGCCAATAGGCCAACCATTTCCAAACACCTATTTTCATAAATTTAAAATTAGATATATATCTAAATAGATACGCAAAAAAATACCGGCCATCTGAAGGGGTATAAAAAGGTTAGGCACCTGTTATCAACCTTCTTATACACTCTTCATCATATCCGTTATCGTTAAAAAACGAGGGGCCACATTTCTTTCGGGTTCAATTCATACATATTATTCTGGCGGTATATAAAGTGATGCATCACCCATTCCCTCCGAATGGTAGCGAAGTCTTCGTGAAATTGTTGAATATATTCATTTATTTCTTTCTCCTGATACTTCTTCCCGTGTTCAAGACCACGGATGTAGTAAGCCAGAATAATGATTTTCTTCTTTTGCTGGGCAGGAATTTGCTTGAGCTTCCCATCGACCGTTGTGAAATTTTTAATGATGGCCAGTTTCTCTTCATCCTTTACCTGTATTTGATTTGACATTTGATCACCTCCCAGCTCCAAAATGCCATGGGCTAACAAAGCTAATGATTTTTCATTTAAATGGAAATAAATAGTATTCTTATTTCTCCGCTCCACGATGATTCCCGCATCTTTTAATTTTTTGGCATGGTGTGTTACCGTTGGAGGCTTTAAATGAAGCTTACTGGCTAAAGCCTGGCCATGAAGGGGGCCATCCTTAAGCAATGCCACCATTCTTATGCGGTTTGGATCACTTAATGCTTTAAGAAATGAAACCAGGCGACTTAATTGAATCAAGCCGATCACTCCTCTATTTAGATATATATCTAATTTGATCATAAGCAAATTAGATTCAGATGTCAAATCAGATTCCAGTGTCAAACAAAAATTCGAATTAAGTTTAAAATAAAAACAGACCTGATTTACAGGTCTGTTTTGGCTAGATTCATTATATATTTAAATCCCTGGTTTTATAAAAGTGGTAGGTGGCCCAGGTTAACACAAGCATAATGCCAATGCTTAATATGACATAAATGGCTTCAATTCCGTTTCCGCTGATCACCCTATCTGCTTCCACATATTGAAAAGGAGTGATATATTTTAGCGGCTGAAGCGCCTCAGCCATATCCGTCATAATGGAAATAAAGAAGGCTGTTAATAAAACCGACGCGGATATAGCAGGAGCTTTTTTCGGATTGTTTTTCATAGCTGCTATACCGCTTCCAATGGATAAAAATAATAGCTGCAGCATCCAGAGCCCCAGGGACAAGATCCAGATCTCCCATAACCCATCTGCGGTATCGGCAAAATAGTAAACGGCAGCCAGTGATGACGTAAAGCTAACGATGTTCAGAATCGTCGACTGTATGACCGCAGCAGCCATTTTACTGGATATAATAAACGATCTGGTAACTGGTTTCGTCAATAAAAATTCAGCCGTTTGATCTCGTTCCTCTTTAGACAATATGGTGGCACCAAGCATGGCGGCATGAACCGTAAGCATAATGACTAAATACGTGTAGAGAACACTGTAAAATCCAAGGGGGGTTGAAACATCGAGCGACTGTATCCCCATGATGGCTTTCATCACTGCAGGCATATTTTCCATCAGCTCATTCAAAGACTGTCCTGCCCCTTCCATTCCTACATATTTAGACATCCCGGCAAACACCATGACCAGGACTCCTATAGTCCAGATCATTAAAGACTTACGATGGGTTTTTAATTCCTGCCATATTATGTTCATTTGTCCCCCTCCTTAAATCGTATGAATGTCTTTTTTTGCATACATGACATAACTCCCAGTGACCATCATGATAATAAGAATGATGGTTAACATCATGAGTTCAGGATCATAGGCTTTATGCTGTAATACATACATGGAATCGAAATAATAGAATGGAGTAAAATAACCCATTTTATCATCACCGATGCTTTTGGCAAACATATTGATTACAAAAAACCCAAACACTGTCCCCAGGGAAACGGGCAGCACTGACTTCAATCGGGAAACCATAACAGCCGTGATCAGGCCTATAGCCAGAAAAATCAGTTGAATAAACAGCAGTGACAATGAAATCAGAAAAAATACTCCCTGTTGAAAACCCTCACTCTCCACGATTGCTGCCATCAGGTAAGCTGCTGATACATATCCAATATTAGTTATGATAATGGCTGTTAAGGCAGCGAGGAGTTTTGATGTCATAATGGCCTTACGTGTCACAGGTTTTGTCAGCAGGAAATCAGCTGTTTTTTCCCTTATTTCTCTGGAAATAATTCCTGTTCCAAGAATCATGGCCTGAATTGCCCCTGCCAGGGAAATATAAACAAAAATATAAGAATAGAACCCGAGAATCGATGTAAAGGCATTAATATCAAAATTCAGAGCCTCCAATATGGCCTGCGGAAACCCTTCCAGCATTCTTCTTAAACTCTCTGCTTCCTTCGAAAAGGTAGGATACATGGAAAAGAAAAAAATAGTAATGGCCATAATGGAAAATGTCCAGATCATGGTGGGTTTCAAGATATCCCTGAGTTCATGTCTATACATGTTCATGTCCCTGTTCCTCCTTTTCATAGTAATGCATAAATATCTCTTCTAAATCAGGCTCTTCAATCCACAAATTCGCAATGTCCAGTTCAGCGATTCTTGACATAATTGGATTCAAATCCCCTTTGAACAGAAAACGAATCGAGTGACCATCTGTTTCGAGATCTTTAATCCCTTCAAAGTTAAAGCGAGACTGTTCAATCGGTGTTTTTGTTTCAATATGAAATTTTTTATAATTATTTTCCCTTAGTGTACTGATCTTTTCAACTTTCACGATTTTTCCATCTTTAATAATGGCTACCCGATCACATAACCGCTGAACCTCGCTTAGAATATGAGACGAAAACAAAATGGTTACACCCTTTTCATTCTCTTCCTTTAGAAGATCGAAAAAGGTCTGCTGCATTAAAGGATCCAGTCCGCTTGTCGGTTCATCAAGAATAATTAATTTCGGACTATGGAGGAGCCCCTGCACTATCCCTACCTTCTTCTTATTTCCAAAGGATAGATCATCGATTTTTTTATTTAGGTCCAGATCCAGGCGGTCCGCTAATTCTTTGATTCTCGTGCTGCAGTCTTTGTTATAAAATGATGCGGAATAATTCAAAAGATCCTTCACTTTCATATTGTCATAATAGAATACTTCTGATGGAAGATACCCTACATCCTTTTTAATCTCCCGGGCATCTTTTATAATATCCTTGCCAAAGATGGCTGCACTCCCGCCAGTTGGATAGATTAATGACAGCAACGTTCGAATCGTAGTGGATTTTCCTGCACCGTTCGGTCCAATAAAGCCAAAAATTTCTCCCTCTTTGACAGAAAACGTGACATCCTCTATTCCCCTTGCTTTCCCGTAAAATTTAGTTAACCCATTGATTTCAATCACATTCATCCTGTTCCCTCCAATACGTTTTTGATATTTTTTAGGAAATGATTCATTTGTAAAAAAGCTGACGCAGAAACTGAATATACTCCTTCATTTTCAGTGTTACCTGATCAATATCATAATTCCTGATTCCTTCACGTTTCAGCCTTTCCTGTTCCTCTTCCCCAAACCCCTGAAATGTCCAATAAATGACTTTCAAGGCCTTTTCGATATTCAGTCCTTCTTTAAACCTGGTGAAATCAATTCCGGAAAAAACTTTTTGATAAGCCTGTTCAATTATTTCTCTGTTCTTGAGCTCATCCTGAATAGCCTCATCCTCCATCGCTTTCATCAAAAAATCGAAAAGATCTGGATGCTGTTTAAATAGGTTCAGTTTTTCAATCGTAATTTGCAAAAAACGCTGAAAAATATCCTCTTCCAGGTTTCGTTCATCTCCAAAAACCTTTTCGGAGATCATTTCTACCGCATAATCAAACAAGAAAATATATAAGGTTTTTTTGTTTTTAAAATAATGAAAAAGAAGGCCCTTGGAAATCTCTGCTTCCTTGACGATTTCATTTGTAGAAGCCCTGTGAAAGCCTTTCATGCCAAATTCCCTCAATGCAGCGTTGATGATTTTGTCCTTTTTTTCTTTTTCAAGACTGAAAAATTTATCATTCAATGTTTTTCTTTCCTCCATTTTAGGGATGTTATTTTCATTGACCAGTTTAGTCAATTATAATCCTGTTGACCAATTTGGTCAACATGTAAAATTCGTGTTCCATAAAAAAATCCATGCTGCTTTAGGTTATCCAGCATGGATTCATCCATCCTCTACAGAAACTGAAACGGATCTGTATTTATTTCTGATACCATCACTTCCGTGTCATACCCATTCTTTGACAACTGCCGGGAAAGGTAGGTTTGCACTCCATTTTTCATCACTTTTTCAATATGATGTCCCGGGTCAATGACACTGAGTCCCATCCCCAGAGCATCGTGTGCTGTATGATAATAGAGATCTCCAGTAATGAGAACGTCTACTCCCTTTCTACGGGCCTGAGAAATAAATTTATTTCCGTCTCCGCCGATTACTCCAATAGTTTGAACCTGCCTGGTTAAATCCCCTGTAACCCTTAAGCCCGAAACCTTAAACGCTTGTTTAGCATGTTCGGCAAACTCCTTAAGGGATATCGGCTGTTCCAAACGGCCAATCCTTCCTAATCCATAGGTTTTTCCTTCATTTTTTAAAGGGTAAAGATCATAGGCCACTTCTTCATAAGGGTGGGATTCCTCCATAGCTTTTAACACTCTGGACAAAATACTTACCGGAACAATGGTTTCCATTCTTACTTCATCAACTTTTTCAAGTTCTCCCTGCTTACCGATAAACGGGTTTGTTCCTTCGAGGGGCTTAAAGGTGCCCTGTCCCTCTGTTTGAAAGGTACAATGACTGTAATGGCCAATATGACCTGCTCCGGCATTGCCCAGAGCTTCCCTTACTTCTTCCTGATGGGTTTCAGGAACAAATACCACTACCTTTACCAGCTCTTCCGAACCCATTTCAATTAAAACTTCCCGATCTTCAATACCTAGCTGGTCCATCAGAAGATCATTGACGCCGCCTTCTGCAATATCCAGATTGGTATGGGCAGCATAGACTGTAATATTATGTTTGATCAGCTTCTCAACAATTCTGCCCTTTTCATCGTCTGGTGTAATTTTCTTTAGTGGTTTAAAAATCAGCGGGTGATGGGCGATAATTAAATCGATTTCTTTTTCAATTGCTTCATCTACAACGTTTTCGAGCACATCAAGGGTAATCATAACCTTATGTACAGGCTTATTCAGTGTCCCCACATGTAAACCGATTTTATCCCCTTCCATAGCAAGGTGCTTCGGAACCCATGACTCAAAAAGACGAATAACGTCCTGGCCTGTGGCCGGCTTATTCATGGTTTAATACCTCCTTTATCCATTCTGCTTGTGTACGAAAGGTGCTGATTTTTTCGTAATCAGGCTGCGCTGCCTGTTCCATTTGCTCCAAAATAGCTAATTTTTTGTGTAGAATGGATCTCCATTTGGCTCTGAAAACTTCTCCCTTTTTCTTGAGCAAAATCGGCCCAAAGTACAGCTCACGGTCTGTCAGACTGTCTGGTGTTATCCGATCATTTTTTTCAGCAGCTAGAATTTCATAAAAATATCCATCCTCATTGATAATCATCTCATCTTTTAAAGAATATTGATGATGGATCAGCCACTCCCTGATCACGGATGCATCCAGGTTTGGCTGCAGAATTAAATGTTTTGTTTCAGTCAATTGCTTTTGGCCTTGATCAAGAATGCTGGTAATAAGCTTCCCGCCCATTCCAGCGATGACGACGGTATCGGCTTCTCCGGGAGAAAGGATGGAAAGACCATCTCCCTGGCGGACATCAATACGGTCTGTCAGGTTTAAATCTTTTACCTGCTGTAGGGCAGCCGCGTAAGGGCCATCGTTCAATTCGCCCGCTATTGCAGTTGCCTTAGGATCTTTCAGGCAGACATAACAGGGCAAATACGCATGATCCGTGCCGATATCCGCAAATCGTGACCCTTCAGGAATAGAATCGGCCATTTGCTTCAGCCGCTGTGAAAGATTCAACTGATCCAACGTTTTCATCTCCCTGACCAGTAGTTGAAATAACAAGGAACCCTTGCTAAAAATCAATAGCAAGGGCTCAAAATTTTATCGTTTAATCTGTTCTTATTGTTCTGATAACCATTCTGCTAATACTTCAGCCTGTTCTGGACTGACGAGTCCTCCTGGCATAGCTGTACCAGGACGGCCATTATTAATCACGTCTTCAATTTCTTCTAAGGACAGCCTGTCTGCTACCCCGGTTAATGCCGGACCGGCAGCACCCCCTGACAGATCAGCACCATGGCAGGATGCACACATCTGGGAAAATATTTCCTCAGGGTTCGTTACGTCCGCTGCACCTTCTCCATTCCCCTGGCCTTGCTCTTCCTGATTGTCATCCTGGTCTTGAACTTCATCCATCTGATTTAATCCAACACCTGATAAAATGACCATTGCCAGAATACCTAAAACGGCGATAACCGCATATGGTACGATTGGATTCTTTTTCATGGTTCCTCTTTCCTCCTTATGTAATCAACTGTTGTTTCAAGTATCAGGTATCATCATGACAAACTATAATTATTTTACTTGAAAAGAGCTTCTGAGAAAAGGGCAAAAATATGAAAACTTTATAAAACCAAAAAGATTACCAGCAGAAGAACTCCAATGATTCCTGACGCGGTTAAGTAATGATACTTTTTAGAATACCCCAGTACGACCCACGCCAGAACATTCAGCAATACAACACCCTGAATAAATCTATTCGTTTCTGTCATTAGGTTCACCAGATGCACCGAAAGTATGAAAAAAACAAGGAGAAATATGATCAGAGCCAGGTGAAAATAGATGGAATTATTTTTGCGAAACACGGCGATATGAACAGATAAAAACAGCAAAAATAAGAATATTATGAAAGTTTGCATTACCGGACTGAATTGAGTAAAATAAATGACAAGAAATGAAAGAGGGAGCATCAGCAAAATCAGCATAATATCAAGAAAGAAAGCGCTTTTTTTCCATAACTGCTGTTTCGGCTGGATGCCATCCCCTTCTGTATACAGTGCAATTAAAAAATCACAGTACTCTCTTGGAAGAAGTCGGCTTTCTTTCCAGTAAAGTATTTCATTTACGATCATTTTCTTCCTTTCTCTTGACAAGCGGATCACCCCTTTTAAGGGAACGTGCATGAATCTCCTTTAATTTCAACGGCAGGTGCAAAAATGTACAGTCGTTGCCGGAGGCAACGACTGTAATGAATGGATTTTATTCTAGAAAATCTTTCAGCCGTTTACTGCGGCTTGGATGTCTAAGCTTTCTTAGAGCTTTCGCTTCAATTTGACGGATGCGCTCTCTCGTGACGCCAAATACTTTGCCGACTTCCTCAAGTGTGCGGGTGCGTCCGTCATCCAGACCAAAACGAAGACGCAGGACATTTTCTTCCCGGTCTGTCAGGGTGTCAAGTACATCTTCCAGCTGTTCTTTCAACAATTCATATGCAGCATGGTCTGATGGCGATGTAGCATCCTGATCTTCGATAAAATCGCCGAGGTGAGAATCGTCTTCTTCTCCAATTGGAGTTTCCAGTGAAACCGGTTCCTGGGCAATTTTTAGGATTTCCCTCACTTTGTCAGGGGTCAAATCCATTTCTTCTGCGATTTCTTCCGGTGTTGGCTCACGTCCCAGATCCTGCAGCAATTGCCGCTGTACCCGAATCAATTTATTGATGGTTTCAACCATGTGAACTGGAATGCGAATCGTACGGGCCTGATCCGCAATCGCTCGGGTAATAGCCTGTCTAATCCACCAAGTGGCGTAAGTACTGAATTTATAACCTTTTCGATAATCAAACTTTTCCACGGCTTTAATTAAGCCCATATTTCCTTCCTGAATAAGGTCCAAAAACAGCATACCTCTGCCGACATATCGTTTAGCTATACTGACAACAAGACGAAGATTGGCTTCAGCCAGACGTTTTTTAGCCTCTTCATCCCCCTGTTCGATTCGTTTGGCCAGTTCAATCTCTTCTTCAGCAGATAACAGATCAACTCTGCCGATTTCTTTTAAATACATCCGAACGGGATCATTAATCTTCACTCCTGGAGGTACACTTAAATCATTGAGATCAAATTCTTCTTCCTTGGAAATTTGTTGCATGTTTGGATCTTCATCATTGTCACCGATAACTTCAATGCCCTGATCTCCTAGATATTCATAAAATTCATCCATCTGGTCAGAGTCCAATTCAAAATGAGATAGTCTGTCAGCTACTTCCTCATAAGCGAGTATGCCACGCTTCTTCCCGAGTTCTACAAGCTGTTCCTTGGCCTGATCCAGTGTCAATTCTTCGTCTTTATCTTGAGAACGAGATGGCTTATCTGCCATGGGTACCCCTCCTTCCAGATACAAAAACCTTATTTGTTCTTTTCTTGCTTCCACTGTTTCTTTAACTCAAGAACTTCCATTGCAATTTGTGCTGCTTTTACCGGATTATTCTGACGTTCTGCTTCTTTTAACTCCATCTCTAACTGATGAAGCTCTCTCCGGTGCTTCTCTTTCTTAATGACATTCACATAATCTTCAATTTCCCGGTTTGATGTTACATCAGAAACAGGTAACAAAGCGATCTGGGCTGTTAAGTTTCTTAACTGTTCATCAGGTAGATACTCCATAAACCGGCTAATATCAGCCCGATGATCCTCTTCATAGAACGCATATAAATAGGTAACCATTACCTGGTGTTCATTTATTAAAAATGCCCCACCCAGTTTCTCCTGAACAAAATCAGCAATTTCTGGGTCTTTCAGCATGTATGCAAGCAAATAACGCTCCGCATTATGAAAAGCAGGAAGTAATTTTTCAGACGGTTTTGTCATTGGATTACTCTTATTATGTCTTTCTGCCTGCTGTTTATCCTTATATTTCCCCATCTTCCTTCTTCTGTAGCGAATTTCCTGATGTAAGGTTTCTCTGGACAGTTCAAACTCGTCAGCGAGGTCCTTTACATAATGTTCCCTTTCAACAGGCTTATCGACAGTTGAAATCTGATCCAGTGCTTTTTCAATATATCTTATTCGATCGGCCTCTGTTTGAAGATTAAATTGCTTTCGCAAGTATTTTAAGTAAAAAGACATGTAGGTTATATTGCCCTGAATGACATGCTTTTGGAAACTTTCGCTTCCATAGGTCTGAATATAGTCATCGGGATCCATCCCCTGCTCCATCCGGGCGATTTTTACATAACAACCGACTTTCTTTAAAAGGGAAGCCGCCTTTATCGTTGCTTCCAGTCCGGCTGAGTCGGCGTCATAACAGATGATGACGGTATCCACATATCTCCTCAGAAGGGATGCCTGAAAGTCGGTTAAGGCCGTTCCCAGAGTTGCAATGACGTTCTGAACACCCGCCTGATAAGATGCGATTGCATCAAAAGCACCTTCAACCAGTACAGCTTCAGACATTTTGCGAATGTGTGGCCTTGCTAAATCAAAATTAAATAACATCCTGCCTTTATGAAAAATTTCGGTTTCGGGGCTATTGATATATTTTGGTTTCTGATCTGATAATGTTCGAGCACTGAAAGCCACTGTTTTTCCCTGATGATTCCGGATAGGGAAAATTACCCGTCCCCGAAATCGGTCGATATACTTATTTTCGTCAGTCACTGACAATAATCCTGCTTTAACCATCGTTTGAGGATGGAATCCTTTCTTTTCTAAGAAGGAAACCACAAAATGTTTAGCATCGGGAGCATAGCCGATCTGGAATGCATCAATGGTTTCCTCTGACAACCCCCGCTGCTCCAGGTATTGGAGCGCTTCCCTGCCTTCTTTTGTATGTTTTAACAGATGATGGTATAATTTAGTTAGCCACTGATGAGCTTCCAGGATGTTTTGGGCTTCCTGGCTGGCCGGTGATGGTTTTTCTGTCCGAAAGGAATCGGGCAGAGATCTCCCTGATTTTTCAGCCAGCAGGGAAATAGCTTCCCGGAATGAAATGCCTTCCATTTCCATGACGAATGTAACCACATTGCCGCCTTTCCCACAGCCGAAACAATGAAAAATTTGTTTTTCAGGTGATACAGAAAAGGATGGTGTGTTTTCGCTATGAAACGGGCACAGTCCAAAATAATTTCGTCCCTGCTTTTTTAGTTGTACATATTCACCTACAACGTCAACAATGTCATTGGCGGCCCGGATTTCTTCAATAAATTGTTCTCTTGATTGGTCAGGCATATGCAATCACCATGTTTTAAAGTTATTCTAGAAACTTGAGAAAAACCCTTCATTTGTCGACAAGATTTTTTCAAAAACTGAACAAAAAATTTCCCTGTCTCTGCCTGTGAAGGGTGATGGGCCTTTAACACGCACATTTTTCCTTTGATTTTTCATCCTTAAATGTTTTCGAAGCAAAATGTGCTCGGCATCCTTCTCTGAAATCAGTCTACCTCTTGACGTTAAGACTTGCACTCGTCGAATGGTCAGAAGGGTTGCCAGGGAAAGGTCATCGGTGACAACTAAATCACCAGGCTTAACTTGATTTAAAATAAAATAATCCACTGACTCTATCCCCTGATCTACCAGACACCATTTTCCGCATTCAACGTGAGCTGGATTGTTCTGATAGGTTGTAACAAAAAAAGGTGTGAAAGAATATTTTTGGGTAAACATGCATATTTCTTTTTTTACGGGACATTGATCTGCATCCACAAAAATGTTTGTCATAATCCATTACTTCTACAAGACTGGAGCGAATCCTTCCTTTCTTTAGTGATTCATATGTTTTAAATCATATTATTATTTTGTTCTCTACCAAATAAAACTAAACGTAGAAACTTTTTTTCACAAAAATTAATTATAATACAGTTTAGTTAAAAAATCTAATGTTTTTCAGAAAAAACACAGGTTTTTACCTGTGTTTTTTCTGAATATATTTCAAAATCACATTCGCTGTCTCTTCTACAGCTTTATTGGACACATCGATCACTTTACAGCCGATTTTCTCAGCCACCCTGTCGAAGAACTCCAGCTCCTGTTTAATCCGGTTAATATTGGCATAATTCGCTTCTGCATCCAGTCCAAGTGCTTTTAAGCGCTCTTTCCGTATATGATTTAATTTGTCAGGATTAATTCGGAGCCCGATACACTTGTCAGGGTTAATTTCAAACAGTTCCTCTGGCGGCTCCACTTCTGGAACAATGGGAACATTGGCAACTTTTAGCCGTTTATGAGCGAGATACTGGGAAAGGGGGGTTTTTGACGTCCGTGATACCCCGATTAAGATGATGTCCGCACGCATAATTCCCCGAGGATCTCTTCCGTCATCATATTTCACTGCAAATTCTACTGCTTCCACCCGTTTAAAATAATCTTCATCTAGTTTGTGAACTAACCCCGGCTCCAATCGAGGAGGTTTTTGAAAGTGTTCTTCCATTGCCTCAAGCATAGGCCCCATAATATCAATGGACTTTACCGAATTTTTTTGACTTTCTTCTTTCATGTATTTTCTAAGTTCTGGCTTAACCAGGGTAAATCCGATAATGGCATTGTTATCCTTAGCGAGCTGAACGGCTTCTTGAATCGTTCCTTGATCATCCACATAAGGAATCCTTCTGATTTCAAAATTCCCATCATCGAATTGACTCAAGGAAGCTTTCATCACCAGTTCAGCTGTTTCACCCACTGAGTCTGAAACAACATAAACAATCGGTTTCATCTTCCCCATTCCTCCTTCATTTCACCTTAAATTTGCTCATCTCTCATCTCTTGCAAGTTCCACCAGCACTCTCGTCATATTTGTTTTTGTGATTCGTCCGATGACCTCGTAACCTTCCTCGCTTTTTTTCACAACAGGAAGTGCGTCAATTTGTTTTTCAATCAATTTCTGTGCTGCTTCAATCAGCAAATCATCTTTCTCGCACATCGTAATGTTAGGCATTCTCGTCATAATGATATGAACAGGTACTTCATTCAGGTCTTGTTTGCCTAAACTGGCCCGGAGCAAATCTTTTCTCGACAAAACCCCTGCCAGATCGGATTTCCCGTTTACAACAAACAGGGTACCTACATCCTCTAAAAACATGGTGCAAATCGCATCATAAACAGAGACATTTTCATCCACAACAACGGGAATGGACTGGTAATCCTTAACTTTAATTTGCTTCAGTTTTTGGGAAAACAATTCTGATCCAGAACGTCCTGTATAAAAATAGCCGACTCTGGGCCTTGCATCCAAAAATCCTGCCATTGTTAAAATCGCAAGATCAGGCCTTAACGTTGCCCGGGTTAAATTTAATTTTTCTGCAATGCTTTCGCCTGTAATCGGTTCATTTTCTTTTACGATCTCTAGGATCTGTTCCTGGCGGGAAGTTAATTCCATCGTTTCACCACCCTATCACCAATATGTCATACCAATATTAATTATTATATACTATTTTATTTTTTCCACAAAGTAATAGGGATGTCCTTCTTGAATCGGGACATCCCTAACAAATACATTACCATTCGAACCTGTCTAACTGCTGGATGAACCTTCTGGATTTCAAATGATATCCCCCATAGCGGTCGTAGTAGTCATCCAGTATCCGGCGCAGCATTTTTCTGTTTTCGGGTTTTATGGAAATCTGGCCAACCCGTTCTACATTTAGATATCTCAGGTAACGCAATATTTGAATTAATTTTTGGTCCAGATCAATCGCATCTGGGTCGTGAAAGTTACATTTTGAACACAAAAAGCCACCTTCGATTACAGAAAAAGACTGGATTCCACGGGAGCTCCCACATGAAACACAGCGACTGAGTT
The DNA here is from genome assembly GCF_004342905.1 of Melghiribacillus thermohalophilus. Classification (GTDB taxonomy): domain Bacteria; phylum Bacillota; class Bacilli; order Bacillales; family Alkalibacillaceae; genus Melghiribacillus; species Melghiribacillus thermohalophilus. The sequence continues at coordinate 356,200 of NZ_SMAN01000001.1, forward strand.
CAGGAGCAAAACCTCCCCTTTCAAACACCTTTAATTCATACATCATGGTTAGGACATCCGGTTCATCTGACATTCTTTCAAGCGTATGTAAAAGCTGCTCCCATAACATAACATCAGGGCTGTGGGATTCTAACAACCGGTCGGTTAATTCAGAAAGGTAAGCTGCATATGCCGTTTTTACAATATCTTCTCTGATATACCGGAAAGAATCAATGATCTCTCCCTGCTGAAGATTCCCTAAATTTTTGCTGACCTGAACAAGATAAGTACCGTAAACAAAGGGCTGCGTAACAGCAGCCATTCTGCTTCGGGGTTTTTTGGCACCTCTTGCAATTGCGCCAATTTTTCCCCTTTCTTTTGTAAACAGTGTGATAATTTTATGTGTTTCTCCATAATCCCTTGTCTTCAAGACAATTCCATTTAATTTCTCAAACACCCTGTTCACCCTACTTTATATGTTTAAATCCATCCTCCACTTGATCCTGATCGCGAGGCTGGTTGTTCATTGTTTGTTCATAAGTCATCTCCAGTTCTTTCATCAGCAAATACGTTTCAATATTACCTGTTTTACTGAAAACTTTCCAGGAAAGATCAATCACTGGAACCCCACCTTTCTGTTTTTTCAAATACACTTTGAAAAAACAACTGCTTTTACTTTTATGTTTAACAGGGACAAACGCTTCATGAGTAAAAATATTTTCCATGTATATAGTTTAATACTCACCTTCCCTGTACCCGTATTCTCTCAGCTGAGTCAGGCGATTTCTCCAGTCTTTCTGCACTTTTACCCATAATTCAAGGTATATTTTCGACCCTAAAAGCGCTTCCATATCTTCACGGGCCCTTTTCCCAATTTCTTTAAGCATCTTTCCCTGTTTTCCGATGATGATCCCTTTTTGGGACGGGCGTTCGGTAATGATGGTAGCCTGGACATCAACAATGTCCTGATCCTCCCTTTTCTGAACCGAATCTATGACAACAGCAATCGAGTGTGGAACTTCCTCCCGGGTTAAATGCAATACTTTTTCACGAATCATCTCTCCCATGATAAAGCGCTCAGGATGATCGGTTACCTGATCGTCAGGGTAATATTTTGGTCCCTCCGGCAAATAGTCAGCCATCACCTCCAGCAGCCGTTCGATGTTATGCCCTTCCTTTGCTGAAATGGGAATGATTTCAGAAAAATTCATTTTGGTGCGATACTGATCGATCACGGTTAACAGGTCGTCAGGGTGAACCTGATCAATTTTATTGATAACCAGAAACACAGGCTGGCTGACTGATTTTAAACGATCCATAATATATTGATCTCCAGCTCCGTATCCTTGGTCGGCATCCACCATAAATAATACTAGATCGACTTCGTTCAATGTGTTTTCAGCTGACTTTACCATAAAGTCACCCAGTTTATGCTTCGGCTTATGAATTCCGGGTGTGTCAATAAACACATACTGGGCTTTTTCTTTTGTTAATACACCCTGAATTTTATTCCGAGTAGTCTGGGGTTTATCACTCATAATCGCAACCTTTTGTCCAATGACTTGGTTCATAAATGTAGATTTTCCAACATTCGGCCTTCCGATAATGGCAATAAAACCCGAGCGAAAATCTGGCTGAATCATTTCTCTTCCTCCACATCATTTTTGTACGCCATTTTTTTAACTATTTTACTACAAAACATTCCCTTATTGCATGCTGTCGACCAAAAATCGGATTCAGTGAATGATCCTGAATCATGACCATCCTGGCTGATCAGTGGCCAACGATTACCGAAACGATTTTTGGAATAAATATGATCAGACCAACCGCCAGAGCAAACAGGCTTGCAATGAATACCGCACCTGCTGCCATGTCTTTTACTTTTCCGGCGACCGGGTGGTAATCAGTAAACAAATAATTCACAAGCTGTTCAATGGCTGTATTGAGAATCTCTGCAAGGAATACCATAGCAATGGCAAGCAGAATAAATAACCATTCCACCTCAGACAAATGAGTAATAAGACCAATAAAAATGACCAGAACGGCACTGATGACGTGGATTTTAAAATTCATCTCCGACCGGAAGACATCCAAAATCCCCTTTAAGGCAAAGGAAAATCCGATTCCCCTCTTTTTAGGATCTTTTGAGTCCAAACTCATTTAAGATTTCCTCTTGTCTCTGGAACATCTTTTGTTCCTGTTCTTGTGTCTGATGATCATAACCTAATAAATGCAAAAAGCCATGGACAGCCAGGAAGCCAAGTTCCCGTTCCAGGCTATGTCCATAATCCTCAGCCTGTTCCTTTGCCTTATCTATGGAAATGACGATGTCACCTAGTAATAGGGGGATTTCATCGCCAATGATTGCAACTTCTCCTTCTCCCTGTTCCTGCATGGCAAATGAGATGACATCTGTCGGCTGATCCTTTTGTCTGTAATTTCGATTGATGACCTGAATTTCCCGATTATCAACAAACGTGATAGAGATTTCGGCTTCCACCGGAACTCCTTCTTCTTTTGCAGCAAATCGGATTAATCGGTCAATTAAGTCAATGTAGTCTTCGGTTACTGTATTGGTTTCGTCATGAAAATCAATAATCATCATTTGGCCTCCTTTACAACCTGCCTGCCCTCAGGTTTAGGGTATTCAATTCTAGAATGAAATGTTCCTTGCAGGATTTCACATACCGCTTTTTTAATTTTCGTTAAATCCTTGAATGTGAGCGGGCATTCGTCTAATTGTCCATCTTTTAGACGGTCAAAGATAATGGTTTGCACGACATCTTCAATTTTTTCCATGGTCGGCTTTTTCATAGACCGTACAGCTGCTTCCACTGAATCACATAAACTGACAATGGCCGCTTCTCTGGTCTTGGGTTTTGGACCGGGATATCGGAAATCCTCTTCTTTGACACTGTCATCTTGATCTTTCGCCTTGTAATAAAAATATTTCAGCAACGTGGTTCCATGATGCTGTTCAGCAATGTCGATGATTTCCTGTGGCAGCTTGTGTCTTTTCAGCATCTTAACTCCGTCATAGGGATGACGGATGATGATTTCTGCACTTTCCTCTGGTGTTAAATAATCATGGGGGTTTTTTTGTCCCATTTGATTTTCTATAAAATACTGCGGGCTTTTTGTTTTTCCAACATCATGATAATACGATGCTACTCTGGCAAGTAATCCATTTGCACCGACAGCCTCACAAGCTGCTTCGCTTAAATTGGCAACCATGACACTGTGGTGATAGGTGCCCGGAGCCTCTGTCAGGATTTTTCTCAGCAGAGGGTGGTTCGGGTTGGATAGAGACCATAACCGGCCTTCAGATAAAATTCCAAGACTCCCCTCAAAAAAAGGAATAATTCCGAGAGTAAGGACGGTCGATAGAAATGCGGATGCAAACCCATAAATGGTCATGGTGATGATTTCCATCAACATAAAGGAATCCATGGATAAAAAGATAAATGAATACATGACCAGTAAATTTACAATGAATATACCAAGACCCGCTTTCAGCATCTTTATTTTATCAGTGATCTGCCTGAACAAATAAATACTGGTCCACTGGGACATCAAAAAATAAATACCTGCCTGAACATTCATATACCCTGCCAGCTGATAGTTAAATAAAATCGCTCCCATGATAGCTAACATTCCTGAAAGAACGAGTGCAAACCGCCCATTTACGAGGTATTTCATCAACATGGCTCCCGAAGCGATTGGGACGGCATAAAAGAGGGAGCGGTCCTGGGAATCAAAATGACTGAATATTTTTAAAATCGAAATCATCCCCAGGCTAATCAACAGCACGATGATCACTGTATTTTTATCCCAACGTTTTTGTCTGTTCCACTCTGCAAATAACACTAGCATTAAAATCAAGGTCATAAAGGCCAGGCCCAAATAGGGCAGAATATTGTTTTCCTGATTTAGTACCCCTACGAGAGCCAGCTGGTCAAAAATTTCATTTGTAATAAACTCTCCCTTCCTGACAATCATTTCACCTGCATGAATCATAACCGGTTCAACTTTATTGGCTGCCTCGGCCCTTAATTCCTGGGTTTTTTCCGGATCAAAAAAAGCATTCTCCGAAATGGCAAAAACTCCGATCTCCATCACCGCCTGCTGAAGAGCTGACGGAAAATTTTCATACTGAACATTGATTTTAAACTCATTCTCTTTTGTTCTAAGATTTTCACTGCGAACCCCCTGTTCCATCGTTTTTTCAATGGATGAAACAAGAAAGGTTTTAACTGTATTTTTTTGTTCCTGTTCTGTATAAAAAATCGTCTTTAGACTTTCCAGGGAAACATGCTGCGTAATTTCGGCAGACAATACTTTTAAATACTGATCAAATTTTTCTTCATCTGACAAAAGGGACTCAGGATCCTCCTCCGGGTCTTTATCCCTTTCCTGAACCTTCATTGCGGCGTCGAAAATTTCATGAACATAATTCAGGCGTTCCGTTGTGATTTCATCCGAAATGGTATACTGTTCCTCCACTGACTGAACTGCATTCCGAATTCGCTCTTCTGTAGCCTCTTTGTCTTCAATGGTTATAGGTGAACGAATCGTTTCATTGGCCCTCGTATACTTTTCCAGGTCGTACGTTTCTGGAAACACATTCGAAAATGCCACCAGATAGAAAAATACTCCAATGATCAGAACAGACAGAATCGCCCAGATGAATCCATTTTTTCCACTCCATATTTTCCCGAAAATCGTTAGCCTGTTTTTATCCATTTCTTTCCCTCCGTTTCAGGAAAGCCAGTCCTATATAGAAATAAGACCCTGCTGTGGGGGTCTTACCGTCTACTCTTCATATGCATCAATAATTTTTTGGACAAGCGGATGGCGTACGACATCTGTCTGGGACAAATAACAAAAGGAAATTCCTTTTACATTATTCAACCGTTTCTCTGCGATGGTTAAACCCGATGTCTGTCCTTTCGGCAAATCGATCTGGGTAATATCCCCGGTGATCACCATTTTAGAACCGAAACCAAGACGGGTTAAAAACATTTTCATCTGTTCAGATGTTGTGTTCTGCGCTTCATCTAAAATGACAAATGCATCATCAAGTGTCCTTCCTCGCATATAGGCAAGGGGAGCGATTTCGATGGTGCCTCTTTCGATTAACCGCAACGTATGTTCAACCCCCATAATATCATGTAAAGCATCGTATAACGGGCGTAGATACGGATCCACTTTCTCTTTTAAGTCTCCAGGCAAAAACCCCAGACTTTCCCCGGCTTCTACGGCAGGGCGTGTCAGAATGATCCGTTTTGCGGCACCATTCCGCAGTGCTTGAACGGCCATCACCACAGCTAAATAAGTCTTACCCGTACCCGCCGGACCAATGCCAAATACAAGATCATGGGTTTTAATGGCGGTTACATACGCTTTTTGTCCGAGCGTTTTCACCCGAATGGCTTTACCTCTGGCATTTTTCGTAATTTTGTCTTCAAAAAGGGTACCCAGCTGATCAATTTGTCCGGACTGTGCCAGTTTTACAGCATAAATCACGTCACGTTCTGTAATGGTCAGTCCTTTGCGGATGAGTTTTAGCAGGGCAAACAGAACGTTCTCCACGGTTTGAATGTCAAAATCCCTGCCGGAAACATGGACATCCTCTCCCCTTGAGACAATATGAACCGGTAAATATTCTTCAATTTGCTTCAGGTGTCGGTCTTCTGGTCCAAATAACGCGAGAGCTTCGGAAGAGTCATCCAGCTGGATATCGATCTTCTGGAGTTGTTCTTGCATACTTTATTCTCCTTGATTTATTGGTTGAGGTTTTGCAATATTTTCTTTCACTTTAAAAAATAAGATTAATTTTACTTTACCATTCTCACGGGTCTTTCGCAAAATTTTTTCCTCTAAAATTTCTGAGTCATGGCCAAGCTGTCTCAATAATTGTTTACGTGCCTGATTGATTCCGGTTTCAACAGCTTCTTCTTCTGTACGGTTTTGAATCACATGATCTCTTTCAAAATAAGTGGTCTGAACGAAGGTTAGCGGTAGCTTCCATTTCAGAAAGTAAACCGGTTTTCTTTCGACCTGCTTAAATGAATCTCCCTGATCGTCGGTAAAAAAACCCCATATCGGAAAAGACACCTGTCCAACTTCAAGGCCAAACTTTTGATCCTGATTTCCGGTTAATGTGAAATATTCTGCCCTTAATGGAACTTCAATATGACTTTGATACCATGTTTCGGCAAAGACTTTCCCTTTTGCCTGGACCATTTTCTTGGACTCTTCATCTTCACCGATAAGACCTGAGACAAGCAGATCGCCTTTTTCCACATATTGATGAACTTCTGCAACCGGTTGTCCGGATTCAACAAGCAGCTGAAGGATTGTCCCCTTTTTCGCCGCTATTAAATGCTGTGGACCTTCGGGCTCCTTTGGTTCCGCATCCTTCTGTTCAACTCCCTGAACGATATATGTGGTACCTTTTTCCTGAATCCCAACCCATAACAAACCGTCCACATCTTTCAGAATACTTCGTTCCATATATTCCAGGGAACCCAGTGAAAATTTTAGGACACCTTCTTGCAAACCATATTCTTCAAGCTGATTTTTGATTTTGTATTCCATTTCCGGGGTAACCCCTATTATTTTGACCTGCCACACCATATTTGAAACAAGAAAAATGACGATCAGGCCAATCAAGAGCCCGGTGATAACAGGCTTGTTTAACCGAAGTGCACCAAGCAGAAAAGGGAGTCCGTAATGATGTTTAAATAATATGGTAAAGCGATGTTGTCTCCGCAGTTTTCTCAAAGCGGAAAGATGCTTAAAATAGATCGTGGCTTCCAGGACATTTTCTCCATGTCTTTTGATGTCCCATATCGGTATATTCTCTCTCATTAACTCATTTAAAAAACGTTCCGGTTTTTTTCCTTTGATCAAAATGGTGATGGATCCTTGAAAAAACAACCCCTGTTTTATCCTCACTGGCTTCCCTCCCTGAACATAATCCTACTTTTCAATGAACTGAACAGAGTGTATATGACCTTCCACCAAAATTTCTTCCGGAAGCATCATTTTTAGCACAAACTTCTCCCCGGTTACTTTCACGTATCCCCCTGTCATTTTGAGTAATATTTCATGATCAGAAAAAGTTACGAGGCCCCTGTGATTTTCAATATAGGCATGAATTTGTCCAATCGTGGTAATTCGCGGAAATTCATGCATCACATCTTCTGGCATGTCAAATTGATTGATGAGCCACTGCTTCATTCTTCTCTGCCACTTTGCCATATCCTAAGGCCCCCTTCTCGAATATATATGTATGAAAAAAGCGCGGAATGTATCACAACATTCCACGCTTCCTAAAGAATTTGAACCTGTGCATTATTTTTTTCGCAGCTGGCTGTTCAGCGGCTGACGGGCCCGGGGAGGCCCAAGCACTTCACTCATAATGATGCTTTCAACAATTCTTTTTCTGGTCATCTGCTTTTGCATTGAAACCCTGGAATCCATTTTTCCTGGACGAACAGACCTGGCTACCAATGGATAATCAGGGAGGGCATCATACACCTGTTTATCCCGTTCAAGCTGCTCCAGCTTTTCTTGAAAACGGCTCTCTTCCGGTTCATCCTCTGGTTCAGGATGTTTAAAAAAAGCCTCCTCAGGTTCTAACTTCCTTTCAGGTTCCGGATTCGGGTTTCGGGTTTCCTGCTGGTGCCGCACCGGTTTTACATTTTTTTTGGGCTGTTTATCGCGCTGATTTTCACCATAAGCATTAGAGAAAAAATTTAATACCATCCAAATGATGGCAATAAATATAAAAATCGCTTCCATCCGATCGCCTCCTTACAAGGGGCTTTATCTGTCATCGTTTTTATCTTCATTTTCAAATTCGCTGATTTTGCTGATCATGTCCCGCATGTCCGTATCCGCCATAATATTTCTGTAATTCATATAGTCCATCACACCAATATTTCCTTTTTTAAGAGCTTCGGCCATAGCAAGGGGCACTTGAGATTCAGCTTCAACCACCTTAGCCTGCATTTCCTGTACTTTCGCACGCATCTCCTGTTCCTGGGCAACCGCCATGGCGCGTCGTTCTTCTGCTTTGGCCTGTGCGATATTTTTATCTGCTTCAGCCTGATCAGTCTGCAGAATCGCACCGATGTTTTTGCCGATGTCAATATCGGCAATATCGATGGACAGGATTTCAAATGCCGTTCCAGCATCCAGACCTTTGGACAGGACATTTTTCGAAATTAAATCAGGATTTTCAAGAACTTTTTTGTGATCATCGGAACTACCGATTGTAGATACAATTCCTTCACCAACACGGGCAATGACGGTGTCTTCACCCGCACCTCCGACAAGACGGTCGATATTGGCCCGTACTGTGATACGAGCTTTCGCTTTCACTTCAATTCCATCCATGGCCACACCGGCAATAAACGGGGTTTCAATCACTTTTGGATTCACACTCATTTGAACAGCTTCAAGGACATCCCGGCCGGCAAGGTCAATCGCAGCACAGCGCTCAAAACTTAATTCGATATTTGCCCGCTCTGCTGCAATCAGGGCATTGACAACCCGATCGACATTTCCCCCAGCAAGATAGTGGCTTTCAAGTTGATTCGTATTCACATCTACACCCGCTTTATGTGCCTTGATTAACGGGTTAATGACCATTTTTGGTACAACCCTTCTCAGGCGCATACCAATGAGTGTAAAGATGCTGATTTTCACTCCGGCTGCGAGTGCGCTGATCCAGAGCATGACCGGAATAAAGGTAAATAATACAGCTACGGCAATAATAATGATTCCAATTATCAGTATTGGGAGCAATTCAACAAGTTCCATTTTTTCTACCTCCTGTTATTTTCGTTTTATTTAATTTCTCGAACAACAATTCGAGATCCTTCAACACTGATTATTTTGACCGGCTGATTTGCCGGGATAAAGCTCCCCTCCGACACCACATCCAGCCGCTCATCATCGAAAACTGCGGTTCCTGAAGGCCTGAGCGGCGTAAGGGATTCCCCGGTTCTTCCGATCAGATCTAACCGATTAGCATTGGATACATATCCTTTTTCGGTCGTTGTTCGGTCTTTTAAAATAATATGCCGAAAAAGACCTTTTTCAAGTCCTATTGTCTTAAATAATAAAACAGAGGCCACAACCGATACCAGAAAGGCAATTCCAATGCTGAAGGCCATATATCCGATATCCGCCCCGGAAAGAAGAAGGGAGATGACAATCAGGATAGCACCAATGATACCCATGATGCCGCCGGGAACAAAAAATTCCAGGACGACCAAGATTAAACCTAAAATAATTAAAATGATGGATTCATATCCGGCCAATCCGGCAATCAAATGCCCGTAAAAGAAGAGGAGTAACGATAAAAGCCCCATGATTCCAGGTATGCCAAAACCAGGGGTGTACAATTCCAGAACAAGCCCCAGACTGGCGATGGAAAGGAGGATAGGAACTACTACTGGATCAGTTATAAATCTTGCAAGCTGTTCAGCAAATGTAGGCTGTATCGTTTCCACTTTTGCAGCTTCCAGTCCTAACATGTGCAGGAGTTCTGTACGGTCTTCGGCAATTCCTTCAGCATAGCCGACCTCCAGTGCCTCATCCGCATAAAGGGTCAGAAATTCACCTTCAGGAGCACGATACTCCGGCAGATCTATCGATTCATCAGCCATGGCCTGTGCATAAACTGGATCACGTCCATTTTCAACGGCAGCGGCCGTCATATTGGAAATCCAGGCAGACTGAGTTTTCTTATCAGCAGCATTACCTTCTCCTGTGATTACACCGGCTGCACCAATGGATGTTCCCGGTTTCATATAAATTTCATCTGCATTTAACGAAATATATGCACCGGCTGAAAGAGCCTTATTGACAATGTAAACGGCATTCGGTATTTCGATGGAACGAAGTAATTCGCCAATATCCAGTGCTGCATCTACTATTCCGCCAGGTGTATCCAGTTCAAAAATTATGTAATCTGCGCCACTTTCCAGTGCTTCTTCAACTGCACGGTGAAGAAATGCATCCATCCCTTTTTCTACGGTTTCTTCAATAGGAATGATGTACACCTGCTGTCCTGCTCCTTCAGCATAGACATGATCTGGGATATAAGGGGATATAAATAGAATCATGCCTAGTAGAACGATGAGCTGTTTAAGCACAACCTTTTTCAATCTGGTACCTCCCTTCTGTTGTATTATGTGTATACGGCTGAAAGAATACTATAGTTTCAGGAATTTTTCCTAAAGAAGGACGTGAAACATATTCCAAACCTCTGAAAACTGGGAGCATCGGTGAAAGCGGGCAATTCAGAAGTGGGATTATGTTAACATTGTTGTTCAAAGAAGGGCAGCTGAGCCCCGGTTGAGCCCGGGGGACCGGGTGATGAAACTGGAAGCACAACCCTTGATAACTTTATGAACAGGATCGAATTGATCATTATCCGGCTAATGACAAAACCCTTGCTATGCTCATCATAACAAGGGTTTTCCACTACGATAAATGCTTTAAAACCATCTGGTTAACTTTTGAGCCATCTGCTTTTCCTTTTACTTTTGGCATAATGGCACCCATCACCTTGCCCATCTCCTGTTTGGATTGAGCCCCGGTTTCCTCGATGGTTTCAAGCACAATGGATTCCAGCTCTTCATCAGATAACTGCTCCGGCATATATGTCTCTAAAACATTTATTTCGGCCTGCACGTTGTCAACAAGATCATCGCGGCCTGCACGTTTAAATTCCTGGAGGGATTCTTTTCTTTGCTTTAACTCGCGTGATAAGACTGTCAATTCTTCGTCTTCAGAAAGCTGATCCTTTCCGAGCTTGATTGCTTCGTTCTGAAGTGATGCCTTAACCATGCGAATAACGCCTAATCGCTCTTTTTCTTTATTTTTCAAAGCCTGTTTCATATCCTGATTAAGACGTTCCAGTAAAGCCATATCGTCTATACACCCTCTTCTTATCTTTTACGCTTCCTAGCAGCTTCTGATTTTTTCTTTCTGCGCACGCTTGGCTTTTCATAATATTCACGTTTGCGGTACTCAGAAAGTGTGCCATTTTTAGAAACTGCACGTCTAAAGCGACGAAGAGCATCTTCAAGAGATTCGTTTTTTCGTACGCGAGTTGTATTTGACATGCTATTTTCCCTCCCTCCAAGTGCACACAACACATAATCAATTTGACCTGCATCCCAAAAAAAGATACAAACCTTTGTATATTATATTAAAACAATGTTACATGGTCAACTATACAGGACCTATTTTCAACACCTGATTCCATGAAATCAATCATGAAAAAAAGAAATTTTTTCATGATTGTCCAGTGGTTCCATAGAATGTAATGAGGTGAAAAACGAATGGACAATCTCTTTTCTGCCTTTATTACTTTTCTTACCCTGTTTCTGTTCGGCTTAACCATATTAAAAATTGGTGTTCAGCAGCTTTCCTACAATCGAATGAAAACCTTGCTGAAGAAGTATACATCCAGCCCTATGAAAGGTTTCGTCATTGGTGTGCTGGCAACTGGCATTCTCCAGAGCAGTTCCACAACCATGGTACTAACTGTTACATTAACAGGAGCAGGGATCTTATCCTTCTCCAGTTCCATTGGGATTATCCTGGGCGCCAACCTTGGCACAACGGTCACAGGAGAGCTTCTGTCACTCTCAAATGTCTGGCTGATGTGGCTGTTATTAATGACTGGTACAGTTCTCTTGTTTGCCCATAAACAAAAGTTTTTTGCTGCAGGCTGTATATTATTCGGACTGGGAACGATTTTTACAGCTTTATTTGGGTTCGAGAATCTGGCTCAGCCTATTCAGGAAACACCGGCTTTTCAGCACTATATCGATAACATCAGGGATTCGTCCCTATTCAGCATCCTATTTGGAACATTAATCACGGCTGTGATTCAATCTTCCAGCGCCTTTACCGGCATTTTAATGAGTTTTATGAATGAAGGTATTCTCCCATTAAGTACAGCGATTATCATGCTTTTGGGAGCGAATATCGGAACATGTGTTACAGCTCTCTTAGCCTCCATTCGTGGGGGAATTGAGGGAAAGCGCGCGGCCCTTGCCCATGTATGGGTAAATATTACAGGGGTTATCTGTTTTATCCCATTTATTTCTACATTTTCAGAGTTTGTCATGCACCTGTCGGAGATACCAGGAAGACAACTGGCCCATGCCGCTGTCCTTTTTAACGGAGCCATTAGCTTTTTATTTCTTCCTTTTGTACAACCTTTTGCCCGGTTCATAATATGGATGTATCCTGTCCGGAACCGTACAGAGAAATGAATACATTTGATAATGTAACGATTGCTTACGACAAAAAGGTGGATGAGTGGCTCATCAGCCAATCAATCATATTATATTAGCCTGTAGAATAGCATAAATGCAAAATTCCCGGGTAAATACAGCAGCGACTTGCATTCACACGGGATTTTCCTTCTATTCTTTCAGCAACTGTGCATTGATGGCAACAATAACGGTACTGAGTGACATGAGGACCGCACCTACTGCAGGGCTGAGAACCAGACCAGCCGGAAACAAAATGCCTGCCGCCAGGGGAATAGCAATGATGTTATATCCGGCTGCCCACTACAAGTTCTGAACCATCTTCCGGTAAGTCTTTCTTAACAGATCAATAATCGATACGACATCTTCTGGATTGTTTCTCACCAGCACCACATCTGCCGTCTCCATTGCCACATCGGTTCCAGCTCCGATGGCAATTCCTAAATCTGCATTGGCCAGTGCCGGTGCATCATTTACACCATCACCCGTCATGGCGATTTGTCGATGTTCTGTTTTGGTTTTTTTAATCACATCCGCTTTTTCATGGGGGAGAACTTCTGCAATGACCTGATTCATTTGAAGCTGTTCCGCAACCCAGTGGGCCACTTGTCTGTTGTCGCCTGTAAGCATCATGGATTCTATCCCCATCTCTTTCAGGCGGGAAATGGCACGTTTTGCGGTTTCACGAATCTGATCCGCAAGGGCAATCATAGCTGCAAGCTGGTTATCTATAAGAACAAACACCACTGTTTTCCCCTGCCTGGATAACGTTTGATACATTTCCTCATGAAACGTGATGCCGTTTTCTTTCATAAATCCGGGGCTAACCACTCTTACACGTTTTCCTCTCACCATTCCTTCAAGCCCTTTTCCTGTGATGGATTCAAATTCTTGCGGATCATAATAAGTGATATTCCGATTGTTCGCTTCGTCAACAATCCCCTGCGCAATGGGATGTTCAGATAGTGATTCTAAGGATGAGGCATACATCAGGACTTCATTTTCCTCAAAGCCATTTTCTGTAATGATTTCAGTTATCCCAAACCTTCCTTCGGTTAAAGTACCTGTTTTGTCATATACCACTAATTTCAGGTTTCTTGCATTTTCAAAACTGGCCCGATCACGAATGAGAAGGCCTCTATTTGCTGCTATCGCTGTTGACCTGGCCACAACAAGTGGAGCAGCGAGGCCTAATGCATGTGGGCAAGCTATGACCATTACGGTAACCATCCGCTCTAACGCATAGGAAAAATCATAACCCAGTATGAGCCAGATTCCCAGTGTAACTATTCCAGCGGACAGTGCCACATAAAACAGCCATCTGGCAGCTCGGTTGGACAGATCCTGTGTCCGGGATTTGGATTCCTGTGCCTCTTTTACCATTGTGACTACCTGGGAAAGATAACTGTCTTCTCCAGTCTTTTCTACCTGTATGGTCAGTGATCCTTCCCCATTAATGGAACCTCCGATAACAGAATCCTCCATTTGCTTCTCAACCGGTACAGATTCCCCGGTCAGCATGGATTCATTAACAGACGATTGGCCTTTTAAAATCATACCGTCAACAGGTATTTTTTCCCCTGGTTTGACCAGAACAGAATCCCCTTTTTTCAGATCTGTAACTGGAACATCGATTACTTCTCCATTTTTTTGCACTAAATGGGCCTCTGATGGCATCATTTGGACGAGCTTCTCGAGTGCATTCGATGCTCCCATAATCGACTTCATTTCAATCCAGTGACCCAGAAGCATGATATCAATCAGAGTAGCCAGCTCCCAGAAAAAATTGTTCCCTTCTAAAATAAATGTGGACAGAGTACTGTAAACATAAGCAACAACAATGGCCAGGGCAATTAACGTCATCATGCCCGGGTTTTTCCGGCTGAATTCTTCTGCCGATCCTTTTAAAAATGGCCATCCTCCATAAAAGAATATACATTCCTCCTTTTTTTTCCTATATTCCCAAAGAATTCAGCTACAAAACCTTTCTTATGGTAAAACATTTCATGAATGATGGTTTTGGACAACACATATACATAACATGAAGTCAATGGTGAAGGAGCTTTAGGAAATGACAATTGGATTTTGTCTTACGATTTACTTATCCCTTCTCCTAGGTGCAGGATTTATTCTGTTAGTCACGCGATTTCGTAAACATTTACATGAAATGGCTGGAATGGTATGTTCCATGGCTGCGGGAATGCTGATTGGTCTAATGTTCGGAACATTTTTGGGAGTATTCCTCAAGGGCAAACTTTTGCTGTCAACGGTTTCAGGAATCATCGTTGGAACCGTGGCAGGATTGTTGGGCGGAATTTCGTTTGGTTTTTTGTCTGTCATTCATGGAATTCTCTCTGGAATGATGGGGGGAATGATGGGGGGAATGATGGGGGCTATGATTGGAGACATGGTACCATATCATGACTCAGACACCCTCATTAAAACAATATTTTTATGGTATGTATGTTTGTTTTTGGTTCTCTATTTTTATGTTATCTCTAACTTCAAACAAAAACACATGTATCCTTTTACAACGGTTTTTCTGGCAGCTTTTCTTTTTGCCGGTTATCATGAACTGGTCATCATCCCGGAGAATGTGAAGGCTCATTCCTTTTGCTTATTTGATATAAAAGTCTATATCCGATGAATGGATCACCTGCTTTTTAAAGACACATGTACATAACAACATTGCCTATATATTCGGATCTAATACCAGTCGCCTTACAACCGATCCTCATAATGGTTCATACGAAAAACTGAAGAAATTCGGTTGTAGCGCTTTTTAGTTGTTTCATTTAACCGTTGATTCATCATTACCCCTGCCTTTCTCTTTGGAATTTCTGGAAACCGTGGATAAAAGGGATTTTTAAAATGTATATTCGTCACACCCGTCATAAACTACATCAAACGCCCGGATTCTGTACCGGGCGCTATATCGTCAAGCTTTGTGTCCTTTAATAAGTATTTTCCCCTATTTCTCCTTTTACAATCTGTACACCGGAGCTTGCACCAATGCGGTTTGCTCCGGCTTCGATCATCGCTTCGGCTGTCTTTCGGTCACGGATTCCACCTGATGCTTTCACTCCCATTTCTTCGCCTACCGTTTCCCTCATTAAGCGAACATCCTCAACAGTTGCACCCCCGCCGGCAAATCCGGTTGAGGTTTTTACAAAATCTGCTCCGGCAGCTTTCGATAGTTCACATGCTTTGACTTTTTCCTCATCCGTTAAAAGAGCGGTTTCAATAATGACTTTGACAATGGCTTTTCCTCTGGCCGCCTCCACTACCGCCCTGATGTCATCCTGCACCACATCATCTTCACCGTTTTTCAAAGCTCCAATGTTGATTACCATATCTACTTCTTCTGCCCCATTTTCTATCGCCTGCTTTGTTTCAAAGGCCTTGACTTCCTTTGTTGTAGCACCCAGGGGAAAGCCGATGACTGTACATATTTTTACCGGTGTCTCTTTCAGCCGGTCAAAACAGTATGATACCCAGTGGGGATTGACACAGACGGAAGCAAATCCAAACTCTTTTGCTTCCTCACAAATCTGCTGTATTTTGTCAGCCGTTGTTTCTGGTTTCAGCTGTGTATGATCAATCATGCTTGCTATAGAGTGTGTCATTTAACATCTTCCTTTCCCGATCGTTGTCCGTACCTCTTTCATCATACCACCCCACATAAAAAAATGCTATTCTTTTTGTACGAACCCATCTCGAATAGAGCGTTAAAGATGTTATTATACAATGACACAAAAAAACTGTCCTAAAGCTTATGCTTCAAGACAGTTTATCCATTAAGAAGAGAGCTCTATCTGTTTATCAGCCGGTACGTCATCCATAACCCGCACAAACTGCCCTTCGTTATACGGATAGCCTGCTTTGGTAATTTTAACCCGGACGATTTTACCAGCCATGTCTTCATTCGCCGGAAATTTCACTTTCAGATAATTGTCGGTATAGCCTACATAAAGGCCGCTGTCCGGCTCCTCTTTATAAGGCTCTTCCGGAATGACTTCCAGCACTTCTCCTTCATACCGGGAGGCATATTCTTTTGCCAGCTGATTGGAAAGTTCAATCAGTTTATGGACCCGCTCATTTTTCACTTCATCGTCAATCTGGTCTTTCATCCGGGCAGCTGGAGTTCCGGTCCGTTTGGAATACGGGAAGACATGAAGTTCAGAAAAGCCGATTTCCTTAATAAAATCAAAGGTTTCCTGAAATTCTTCTTCTGTTTCTCCAGGGAATCCGACGATGACATCGGATGTAATGGCAAGACCGGGAAGTGCTTCCCGAATTTTTTCAATCCGGTCTTTGTAAAATTCTGTTGTATATTTTCGGCGCATCCGTTTTAACACCGAATCCGAGCCGGACTGCAGCGGGATGTGCAAATGACGGACGATTTTTTCAGAACGATCCAGGATATCAATCACTTCATCCGTTACCTGAGAAGCCTCAATGGAAGAAATGCGAATCCGCTTCAAACCTTCCACCTTTTCATCCAGATCCTGCAGGAGCATGGCAAAGTTATAGTCTTTCATATCTTCACCATATCCGGCTGTATGAATACCGGTGAGGACAATCTCTTTGTATCCGGCATCCACCAGCTTCTGGGCCTGTTCAATAACAGCTTCTGGATCTCTGGAGCGAAGGAGCCCCCTTGCCCATGGAATAATGCAGAACGTACAGAAGTTATTGCATCCTTCCTGAATTTTCAAAGACGCACGGGTACGGTCCGTAAATGTCGGAACATCCATTTCTTCAAAGACCCGTGTTTTCATAATATTCTTCACACCATTGACGGGCTGACGGGTTTTCTTATGTTCTTCGATATACTCAAGCATCCGTTTGCGGTCCTGGGTCCCCACTATCACATCTACACCCGGGATTTCCAGAATCTCATCCGGTGAGGTCTGGGCATAACACCCGGTTACACATACGACAGCTTCCGGATTTTTCCGGACAGCACGGCGAATGACCTGCCGGCTCTTTTTGTCTCCGGTATTGGTTACTGTACAGGTATTGATCACATACACATCGGCATGGTGATCAAAATCCACCCGTTCATAGCCATTTTCTTTAAAAAATTGCCAGATAGCCTCTGTTTCATAATGATTGACTTTACAGCCCAGTGTGTGAAAAGCAACCGTTGTCATGGTTTTCACCTCAATTCTTCAAAATGGTAGGACATAGCTGCCAGAAAATACAGAGGTGCCGTTTCAGTACGCAGGATCCTTGGACCAAAACGGGCAAATGAAAACCCCTGTTCATCCATGGCACGAAGCTCTCCCTCTGAAAAACCACCCTCAGGACCAACCATCAGAAGCACATGTTCTCCTTCTTGAACGGGGTCCAATATATTTTTTAGGGGATTGTGATCATCTTTCCCTGTTTCCAGCTCACTGGCTGCGATTTTATGGGCAAAGTCATCGGCCTTATGAAAAACTTGCTGAAGATCAGGCAGATAATGTACATCCGGTATATACGTCCGATGGGACTGTTCACTGGCTTCCTTTGCAATTCGATTGAGCCTGCTGATTTTTTTGTTCATTTTATTCTGATCCCATTTGACGACAGACCGTTCAGACGGGAAAAACATAAAGCAATGGGCTCCAAGTTCCGTACCCTTTTGGACGACAAGATCTAATTTATCCCCTTTGGGCAACCCCTGGACAATGGTCACTTTTACGGGGAGTTCTTTTTCTTCATGAATCCATTTTACTATATGACAAAGAACTTGTTTACTGGAGATTTCTTCAATTCGGCACAGGGCAGATGATCCAGTCCCGTCACAGCAGATCACTTCATCTCCGGTATTCATTCGCATCACCTTTACGATATGACGGGCATCATCTCCTGTTATCATAACCTGTCTGCCATCTTTCATCCAGTTTGAAGCCGGGACAAAATAGCGCTGCATAACTTGCACCTGCTTTCTGACTAAGACCTTGATTCCGCTGGTTTTTTCGCCACAATTGAAATCCAGTCTTCCATCTGATTGGTCTCCAGTATATCAAAACCGGATTGAATCATTTTCTCTTTTACTTCCTGTTTTTTCCCCTGAATAACTCCTGATGCAATAAAGAAACCACCGGGCTTAAGACACCCAAAAGCTTCATCGGTAAAACGAACGATGATTTCAGCTAAAATATTGGATACGACAACGTCAGCTTCTGTATCCACACCATCGAGAAGGTTGTTCTGCTTTACATGGATTTTGTCTTCAACCTGATTGAGCTTGGCATTGATCGTAGTGCTTTTTACTGCCACATCAGCAATATCAAAGGCATACACGTTCTCTGCTCCGAGTAAGATCGATGCAACGCTTAGCACCCCCGAGCCAGAACCTACATCAATGACTGTATGTCCCTTCTTCACATATTGTTCCAGGGCTTGAAGGCTTAATACCGTCGTTGGATGTGTTCCGGTGCCGAAAGCCATTCCCGGGTCCAGCTCAATAATAAGTTCATCGCTGTTCACAGGTTCATAGTCTTCCCAGGTAGGGATAATGGTGATTTTTTCAGATATTTTCACGGGTTTATAATATTTTTTCCAGGCTGTCGCCCAATCCTGTTCATTGACTTCACTCATAGTAATTTTGTTTTTTCCCAGATCTATATCATAGAGCATAAGGTTATTAATCGCCTGCTTGATTTCTTCAACCGTTTCCCCGAGAAAGCTACTCATTGGAAGATAGGCTTTAATGTAAACCCCTTCTTCGGGATAATCATCGGGGTTCAAGTCGTACACTTCTCCATACAATGAATCATGCTGTCTGACAAGATCCTCGGAATCTTCAATGACAACCCCACTGGCGCCGGCTTCATGCAAAATATTTGAGATCGGCTCTATGGCCTCATTTGTGGTATGGATACAAATTTCGGTCCACTTCAAGACAATCAACTCACTTTATTTAATTTTTGGCATTCCCCTTAAAGGCACGCTTCATTTTCTGAAAGAGATTATCCTGCTGCTCCTGAGTTGCATCATTGCCGCTTAATTCATTAAATTCTCTGAGCAATTCTCTCTGGCGTTCGGATAAATTCGTCGGCGTCACCACCCTGATCCGGACATGTTGATCACCTGTTCCACGGCCATGAACATTCGGAACTCCTTTGCCTCTTAAACGGAAAAAGGTTCCGCTCTGGGTGCCTGCAGGAATTTTTAACTTCACTTTTCCGTGAACAGTCGGGACCTCGATTTCGTCTCCCAGGGCAGCCTGGGCAAAGGTTAATGGAACATCGCAATAAATATCATCGCCATCCCGTTCGAAAAATTCATCGGGTCTTACCCGCACAACCACATACAGGTCTCCTGCTGGGCCACCGTTAACACCCGGTTCCCCCTGGCCGGATACCCGGATCTGTTGGCCGTCATCAATGCCTGCGGGGATTTTGATATGGATTTTTTTGCGGCTTTTTACCCGTCCACTGCCTCCACATGTCGTACATTTATCCTTCACAATCTTGCCGGTTCCATTACAGTAGTGACAGACCCGTTTGTTAACGATACGGCCAAAGGGTGTTGATTGTTCCATATTTAATTGCCCGGTTCCATTACAGTGGGAGCAGGTTTCCGGACGGGTTCCAGGTTTCGCTCCTGTTCCGTGACAGGTACTGCAGGTCTCCTCTTTCGGGATCTGTATATCCGTTTCCTTTCCGAATACGGCTTCTTCAAAATCAATTTCCATGGAGTATTTTAGATCCGCGCCCTGTCTAGGAGCATTTGGATCCCGACGTCCCCCGCCGCCAAAAAACATATCGAATATATCACCAAATCCACCAAAGTCATCCGCGCTGAAGCCTCCACCGCCCTGGAATCCAGCTCCGCCATTCATCCCGGCATGACCAAACTGATCATACTGGGCCCGCTTCTGTTCATTGCTGAGCACTTCATACGCTTCTTTTACTTCTTTAAACTTTTCGGCTGCATCCGGTTCCTTGCTGACATCCGGATGGTATTTTCGGGCAAGTTTTCGATATGCTTTTTTGATCTCTTCTTTTGTGGCATCCTTTGATACGCCTAGCACTTCATAATAATCCCGTTTACTCACTACCCCATCACGCTCCCGATACTTCTTGCATGAAATTTATCATAACATTCTTGAATAAAACTGTGCAACGGATAACCGCAGCCATTCCAGCCCGCCATTCTTTTAGGGACAGAGGTGCAGTTATCCTATACGGTAAAAAAGTCAAAGCCAAGAAATTCCTGACTTTGACTTTTTGCTTTCAATTTACGCCCTATTATTTGTTCTCTTCATCCTTTACCTCTTCATATTCAGCATCGACTACATTGTCATCTTTCTGTCCGCCCTGCTGTTCCTGCTCCTGCTGTTGATTTTGAGCCTGCTGCTGAGCCTGTTCGTATAATTTGACGGACAGGTTTTGCACATGTTCCTGAAGGGCTTCTTTTTTCTTCTTAATTTCTTCGATGTCATCGTTCTCGAGGGCCTTTTTCAGCTCTTCTTTCGCATCTTCCGCTTTTTTCTTTTCTTCCTCAGAAACTTTATCGCCGAGGTCTTTAATGGTTTTTTCAGTTGTATAGATCAATTGATCCGCTTCGTTTCGGAGTTCTGCTTCTTCTCTCCGTTTTTTATCCTGTTCTGCATTTTCTTCTGCTTCTTTTACCATTCGTTCAATTTCTTCTTCGGATAATCCAGAAGAAGATTTAATGGTAATGGACTGCTCTTTATTGGTTCCCAGGTCTTTCGCACTTACGTTCACAATTCCGTTAGCATCAATATCAAAGGTTACTTCGATTTGCGGGACTCCCCGCGGTGCAGGCGGTATATCCGTCAGCTGGAAACGGCCAAGGGTTTTGTTGTACTGGGCCATTTCCCGTTCACCCTGCAGAACATGGATGTCAACAGCAGTCTGGTTATCGGCAGCTGTTGAGAAAATTTGTGAATGGCTGGTTGGAATGGTTGTGTTCCGTTCAATTAATTTAGTGAATACGCCGCCGGCTGTTTCAATTCCGAGAGACAGCGGGGTTACATCAAGAAGAACTACATCTTTGACATCCCCCTGAAGTACTCCACCCTGTATAGCGGCACCAAGGGCAACGACTTCATCAGGGTTTACCCCTTTGGAAGGCTGTTTACCGACTTCTTTTTCAATCGCTTTTTGAACAGCCGGAATACGGGTTGAACCACCTACAAGAATCACTTTATCAATATCGTTCGCAGTCATGTCAGCATCCTTAAGAGCCTGACGAACAGGACCCATTGTACGCTCCACAAGGTGTTCAGAAAGCTCTTCAAATTTCGCTCTCGTCAAGTTCATTTCCAGATGAAGTGGCCCGGATTCCCCTGCTGTGATAAACGGCAGTGAAATCTGGGTCTGGGTTACACCAGACAGATCTTTTTTCGCTTTTTCAGCCGCATCTTTCAAACGCTGAAGAGCCATTTTGTCCTTAGAAAGGTCAATCCCATGTTCCTTTTTAAATTCAGAAACTAAGTAATCGATGATGACCTGGTCGAAATCATCACCACCAAGGCGATTGTCACCGGCAGTGGATACGACTTCGAATGTGCCGTCGCCGATATCCAGAATCGATACGTCAAATGTTCCTCCGCCGAGGTCATAGACAAGCACTGTCTGATCTTCATCTTTATCAATACCGTAAGCCAGTGCGGCTGCAGTCGGCTCGTTAATAATACGCGCAACTTCCAGTCCTGCAATTTTTCCGGCATCTTTTGTCGCCTGCCGCTCAGCATCGTTAAAATATGCCGGAACCGTAATGACCGCTTTTTCTACTTTTTCACCGAGATAGTCTTCGGCATATGATTTTAAATGCTGCAGGATAATCGCAGAGATTTCCTGAGGAGTGTATTTCTTTCCATCCACTTCCACTTTATAATCTGTACCCATGTGCCTTTTAATAGACAGAATCGTATTCGGGTTCGTAATAGCCTGACGTTTGGCCACCTCGCCTACCTGACGTTCACCATCTTTAAAGGCAACAGCTGAAGGAGTTGTGCGGTTGCCTTCAGGATTCTGGATGACTTTAGGCTCACCGCCCTCCATCACTGCGACACATGAGTTCGTTGTACCAAGGTCAATACCAATAATCTTACCCATGATGATCGTTCCTCCCTTTTACATGTTTTTATGTAAGCCTTATTGATTCACCTTGACCATTGCTGGTCGTATGATGCGATCTTTAAGCTTATATCCCTTTTGCAATTCTTCTACGACTTCATTGGACTCCTTTTCATCATCCTGTACCTGCATCACAGCCTGATGCAGATGGGGGTCAAACTGCTCACCAACCGTTTGTATTTCTTCCAGCCCCTGTTTTGTCAGAGCATCTTTGAACTGTCTGTGAACCATTTTAATCCCATCTACAAAGCTTTTTGCCTGATCATCATTCACTTCCACTTGAAGCGCTCGTTCAAAATTATCTAATACAGGCAAAAGCTCGGTGATTAAATCCTGTGCTTTATATTTCAAATCATTTTCACGCTCTTTTTTTGTCCGGCGGCGGTAGTTTTCATAATCCGCCTGCAGTCTTAACAATCGCTCATACAGCTCTTCCTTTTCTTGTTTCACCTGATCCAGCTCATCTTTAAGCTGCTTCATCTCCTCAGGCAATTGCTCTTCTGCTTGTTCGTGACCATCGGTGTCTTGATTCTGTGTTTTTTGTTCTTCCATAGTCTTCTGATCATTCATCTCATTCTCTGTTGTTTGTTCTTCTGCTTTTTTCTCTTTTGTATCAACTCGTTCTTCGTTCTCCTGCTGTTTTTTTTCCACTTCTGTCACCTCCTCAAAATGACACGTGCGAATACACACCGTTAATGAATATAACATGAAATAATGGAAAACAAAACTAAAAAAACAAAAAAGAAGGGATGGGGGCAAAACACCCCATCTAGTTCAGCTATTTCCGGTATTCATCGATTTCATACCAGGTTCGGAAGGTTTTATTCATGTGTCCGGAAAGCACATTTAAAAGGGATATGACTTTGGAATACTCCATTCTTGTGGGCCCCAGCAGAGCGATGGTGCCCATCTGCTCATTCCCGACCGAATAGGTTGCTGTGATCAGACTGCAGTCACGCATTGCTTCCAGTTCGTTTTCCCTTCCAATGGAAACTTGAATTCCATCAGCATTTTTTCTGAGAATCGGTGCAATCTGGTGTTCCTGTTCTATCACAGATAACAAAGACCGAATTTTATCAATGTCTTTAAATTCAGGCTGGGACATTATATTGGTTTTCCCGCTCACATACAGCTGGGCATGCTGGTCATCCAAAAGTGCAGCCTTGATATATTCGTAAGCATTTTTGTAATTTCTCGTATGTTTTTTGAGTAAATCAAGGACTTCGGTCTGCATTTTTTCGTTTAATTCTAAAAGAGATACACCATGTAATCGTTCATTCAAAAGGTTTACGGTTGTTTCCAAATCCGCAGGGTCAATGTCTACCGGAATGGAAAACGACCGATGCTGGACATGACCTGTGTTGGTTACGAGAATAGCAACTGCGGAATGGGAACTCAGTGGTATGATCTGCAATTGCTTCAACCTTGTTTCATATACTTCAGGTCCTAATATGATCGATGTGTAGTTCGTTAATTCAGAAAGAACTTCTGCTGATTTCTGTACAACCTTTTCGTATTCCATCAGATGATCATTAAATGTATCTTGAATGGTTTCCAGGTCACGGTCAGACAAACGGAACGGGGCCATCAAATGATCCACGTAAAAACGATAACCTTTTTCTGACGGTATCCGTCCAGAAGATGAATGGGTCTTTTGTAAAAATCCCATTTCTTCAAGATCGGCCATTTCATTGCGAATCGTTGCAGAACTATATGTGACCTCATCCTTTTTGGATATGGCCCTTGAACCCACCGGCTGGGCTGATTGGATAAAATCATCAATGATAACCTGCAAGATGAGTAGCTGGCGCTCTGTAAGCATGTTTGATCACCCCTGTTAGCACTCATGTATAACGAGTGCTAAATCTACTAATAAATTATCAAATGGCCCCGTAATTGTCAATGGATCGGTTTATTCGCCGAATGGATCCCCATCAAGCAAAAAAGCTTGAAATACGTCATTTCCAAACAGCATCCCCCGGGTTGTCAGCCGGATGACATCGCCATCATCCATTAACCAGTTTTTTTCTTTCAGGTCATTCAGCCTTTCTCCATAGAGTTCATCTATAGTTTGATGATATTGTTTAAAAAATTTCTTTCTGGACACACCTTCTGTCTTTCTTAACCCCAAAAACATTTCTTCTTCGATCCGTTCTTTCAGCGTGATTTTTTCTTCATGTAAGACTGGTTTTCTTCCTGTTTCTATCGATTTTATATAATGATTGACCGGGCGAATATTCACGACTCTCCTTCCTGGAAAATAGCTATGTGCGCCTGCACCAAAGCCATAATAATAATCATTGTTCCAGTACGTTAAGTTATGCCTGCTTTCAAATCCTGGCCTGGCAAAATTGCTGATTTCATACTGGAGGATTCCATGTCTGTTCATCTCTTCAATGAGGTGCAAATACATATTTGCCTCTATACCCTCATCTGGTTTGGTTAATTTTCCCTGGCGATATCGAATGTAAAACACAGTCTGTGGTTCGATTTGCAGAGAATAGGACGAATAATGGGGAAGACCGAATGAGATCGCTTCTTTTAAGGTTTCTTTAAAAAGAGAAAATGTCTGGCCTGGCAGTGCATAAATAAAGTCCATGCTCAAATTCTCCATCCCGTTCTGGTGAAGCAGGTCAACTGTTTCATAGACATCTTTCACCTGATGGCTGCGGTTCAATGCTTTTAAAAATTGATCATCGAGTACCTGCACCCCCAGGGAAATACGGTTAACACCATACAGTCGCAGCATGTTCATTTTTTCCTTCGAAAAATCGCCCGGGTTAGCTTCGATGGTAAACTCAACATCGTCCCTGATGTCAAAATGCCGGGCCACAGCCTTCAGCATAGCTTCAAATTGTCTGTCAGAAAGGCTGGTAGGCGTTCCTCCGCCAATATAGATCGTACGGACTTTTTTTCTACTGTCTACATACATGGAAATTTCCTTTTCGAGAGCTTCGATATAGGAGTCTGCAAGGGATTCCTGATAATAAATTTTTGTAAAGTCACAATAATGACAGATCTCATGGCAAAAAGGAATGTGAAGATATACCGATTTCAATAGCATCACTCGCTTTCAAAACAGGGAAAACCGCAAGATCCAGCATCCTGCGGTTTTTCGATTTGCGGTTATGGTCAATGTTCAACTTATAATGATCCGTTACATGTTGCTGTTCGTTTATTTGTTTTGATCATCCATTTGCAGAACCGCCATAAAAGCTTCCTGCGGTACTTCTACTTTTCCAACCATTTTCATCCGTTTTTTTCCCTCTTTTTGCTTCTCGAGAAGTTTACGTTTTCGGGAAACGTCTCCTCCGTAACATTTGGCCAGCACGTTTTTGCGCATCGCCTTGATGGTAGAACGGGCAACGATTTTTTGACCGATTGCCGCCTGTACTGGAACTTCAAACTGCTGACGAGGAATCAGATCCTTTAGTTTTTCCACGATTTGTCTGCCCCGTTCATATGCAAAGTCTTTATGAACAATAAAAGAAAGGGCATCAATTTTTTCTCCGTTTAATAAAATGTCCATTTTTACGAGTCTGGAGGGCTGGTAGCCAACCAATTCATAGTCAAAGGACGCATAACCTTTTGTGGATGATTTCAGCTGGTCAAAGAAATCATAGACGATTTCGGCAAGGGGAATGTTATAGATAATGTTTACCCGATTTTCATCCAGATATTCCATCTCCACATATTGTCCTCGTTTTTTCTGGCATATTTCCATAACGGCTCCAACAAAATCATTGGGTACCATCACGGTAGCTCTGACAAAGGGTTCCTGAATCTCGGCAATTTTCTGAGGTTCAGGCATAAGAGATGGGTTTTCCACCTGAATTTCACTGCCATCATTCATATGAACGTTATAGATTACGCTCGGAGCTGTCGTAATTAAGTCAATTTTAAATTCCCGTTCAATCCGTTCCTGCACGATTTCCATATGAAGCAGCCCCAAAAATCCGCAACGGAATCCGAATCCAAGTGCCTGAGATGTTTCAGCTTCATATTGGAGGGCGGAATCATTTAATTCCAGGCGCTCAAGTGCTTCGCGCAAATCGTTATATTTGCTGGAATCAACCGGATATAATCCGCAGTAAACCATAGGATTCAAACGGCGATATCCAGGCAGGGGTTCATCGGCAGGATGGTCAGCCAGTGTGATGGTATCCCCTACTCTCGTATCCCCGACATTTTTAATGGATGCCGTCAAATACCCTACATCTCCGACGGATAACGAATCCAACGGTACAGGTTTCGGGTTAAATACACCTACTTCATTGACTTCAAATTCCTTCCCGGTGGCCATCATTTTAATACGGTCTCCGACTTTCACTGTGCCTTCTTTCACACGGATATAGGTGACCACTCCTCTGTAAGGGTCGTATAATGAATCAAAAATAAGCGCTTTTAAGGGGGCCTCAGGATCCCCATCCGGAGCAGGAATCCGTTCCACGACCCGTTCGAGAATGTCATCAATACCAATTCCGTCTTTAGCAGAAGCAAGAATCGCTTCTTCTCCCTCGATTCCGATCACATCTTCAATCTCTTTCTTAACCCGTTCCGGATCTGCACTTGGAAGGTCAATTTTGTTGATTACCGGGATAATTTCAAGGTCATTGTCAAGAGCGAGATAGACATTGGCCAGTGTCTGGGCTTCAATGCCCTGAGCTGCATCCACCACAAGAATGGCTCCCTCGCAGGCTGCGAGGCTACGGGAAACTTCATAAGTAAAATCCACGTGTCCCGGCGTGTCAATTAAATGAAAAATATAATCTTCTCCATTTTTGGCGGTATATTTTAACTGTACTGCATTCAATTTAATCGTTATGCCCCGCTCCCGTTCAAGGTCCATCGCATCAAGAAACTGTTCTTTCATTTCCCGCTGGGAAAGTGCTTTTGTTTTCTCGAGGATCCGGTCAGCAAGGGTTGATTTTCCATGATCGATATGGGCGATAATGGAGAAATTGCGAATGTTTTTTTGCTTTCGTTCAGACAAGTTCATCACTCCTACTATAATCGCCAGCGATAACTAGCTTTGATTATATCAGCAGGAAAATCATTATTCAATCTTATTTATCAAAAAGGCGACTGGTCCGTTTGCTCAAGACAAAAGCACATGTAAAAGAAATCCTGTCCCCGGCCCAAAATCGATCAGGTGTCGGCAGACTAGTCATAGGCTGACTGTGTTTCCCCGGTACGTTCCTCTGTCTGTTGGGACGCCCCACGATGTTTGACACGTAAAGAAACTGGAACATGAAAAATGAACGGTGAAACGACAAACGTGTTGGCAAAAAATATGACTTCGTCTGCGTATGAGCGCGATGAAATGCAGCGGAACTTGTCCCGGGAAATGGGAGTGTGAAGTAAAAAACGCGCAGACTTCCGGAGGAATTTAGAAGAGACTGCCTGAGAAACAAAAGGTTGATGCTGCTCAAGGGGCTGATCGAATAAAAAATATCCGAACTCATTCATGTGACTCATGAATATCGTTCGGATATTTCTTTGTCGTTTGCATACTTGTCACAACTTTACTGGTTTAGATCTGGTATATCATCTCTGTCATTTTATAAATCACCTGTATGACCTGATTATATAACCATTTTACCCCTTTTTCTATCAAGGTAGCCATCTTTTCCGTGATATGCTCGCTTTCTGTATCCCTGTATTTCAACTGCATTTCCTCGAAGGTTTCCCCCATCACCTGAACTTCAGCAGACTCCCCATCGCTCTGCTGGATATTCAGAGCATCAAAGTTTTCAAAGGGATTTCCCCTGATCGTCTGAATGCCTTCCCCCGCCTGATCAAAACCTACAATAACACCACTTAAAAACAATATGATCATCAGGAAAAACAACAGGGTAAAACGAACCATTTTACTCATCCCCCTCTGTGGCATTTACTTTTTGAGCCTGCCAGTAGTATTCACTGAACACTTCCGCTAATGCATCTGCGGTACGGTAAAGTTCATTTAAACGATTTTCCACACCACCAAACTCAATCAAAATCGCATTGCTGGATAAATCTTGATTATAAACCCCGTTGTTCCCCGGACCACCTTTCGCTTCTACCCCCCGGCTGATTCCAGGAAATTTTTCATTTAACCTTTCATTAAGTGTAGTTGCCAGCTCAAGGTTTTCTTCATAGTTCGGATTCTCTCTTCCAATAATAAACATCAGTCGGGCATAATCTTTTCCATTAATCGATCTGGTCGTAATGTCACGGGGTTGAGCATCACGATGAAGATCAAAAACAAACTGTAAATCGCTGTTGTTTTCAATAACTGATGAAACCACTGTTCTTGATGCTTGATAAGACTGAGAATAATTCCATCCATTCTTTAACAGTTTTTTGTAAATATCTGTCTTGTCTGCAATTGCGCCAATTCCGTAACTTTCCAGGCTTTTGGCAAGACGCTGATTAACCAGTGTAATATTGACTTCTGGATGGAAAGCTTCATCCGGACTCTTTGCTTCAGGAAGATGGGGCAAAAAAGATTCCCGATTGTGGGTAGAATAAATAAAAACGACATCTCGTCCTTCCGTTGTCAGCCTGTCCTCTTCCTCTTTCGGTTCGGGAAGTTCCGGTTCCTCTTCATCTACCTTGGCTTGATGCTCCTTTTCAAGCACGTCCATGGGTGGTGAAGATTCGATCGGCAGGGTCGTATAGTCTGTGCCTTCTCCGGCCACAATAATCTGACTGTTGTATATTGGAAAACCGGGTAGTTCTCTTCCTAACAAGCTCCTTGGATCATCAGGCTTAATTTTCGTTGCCATCTGAAACAATAAAGGGATCATTTCAACTGGCTGAGATTCTTCTGGGTAGGCCTCTTTAAATACACGATTTTCCATTGCAAATAAATATAGAAAGGCGGAACTGTCAATCTCCTTTGTCCATTGATGAATCACTGATGAGGAGATTCGGTAAGCCGGGTGAATGGTTGTCAGCATTCCTACGATTAAAAAAATCAGTATCGTACCGATCATTACTAGAGAACTTCTCTGATAGAGCTTTTTCGTCCACTTTCTGTATTGACTAAACAGTTTTAGCTTCATGGTTCCATCCTTCCTGAATCATTCTAGCAACTCTACTAAATCTATATGGAAACGATTCAGGAAATAGAACCGATATAAGCGTTTATTTTGTATAATTTGAAGCGGTATCTTGCTGGATGGCATCATGTAAGGCACCATTTATGCCAGTTGCCAGCAAATGGGCCATATCTTCCATAAACCCGTCCACTTCCTTCGGTGTAACCATTAAATTATGCCCGAGGGGCGTCAGCACTTCCTGAATTAATTTCCGTTTTTCTTCTTCAGGAAGCTGACCGACGATCCCTAGAAAAGTCTTCCGGTGTTCTTCCCCTGGCAAGTCTTCATCCGTCAGCTGTCTTTTTTCACCAAAAATCATGCCTGCAGGTGCCAGTGCCCTCGATGGTTTATCCTGATCTTTCAGTTCCCGGCCGAAATGCTTTAATAAATAGTCGATGGTATCACTGGTTATGGTGACAGCATCTACCACTGTGGGAACACCGATGGCAATTACCGGAATACCCAGAGTTTCCTTGCTTAATTCTTTTCGTTTATTGCCGATTCCTGAACCGGGATGGATGCCCGTATCAGATATTTGAATCGTAGCATTGACTCGCTCAATAGATCTGGAAGCCAGTGCATCAATGGCGATAATAAAATCCGGTTTCACTTTCTGCACAATGCCAAATATAATATCACTCGTTTCGATACCAGTAAGCCCCATGACGCCCGGTGCAACTGCCGAAACTGGCCGGTATCCTTCCGAAACCTCCTCTGGACGGAGATGAAAAAGATGACTGGTTACCAGCACCCTTTCCGTGGACATCGGTCCTAAAGCGTCAGGCGTAACCTGCCAGTTCCCAAGTCCAACAATTAAACAGGAAGCATTTTGTTTAATATTTAGAGAAGCTAAGTAGTTTTTAAGTTCTTCTGATAAAATTCTGGCGGTTTGATTCTGCTTATCGGAATCTCCTGTACGGATGCTCTGGGTTTCGATTGTTAAATAACTGCCGGCTTTTTTCCCGATTTTTTCTGCACCCGTTTCAGAAATATCTACATATGTAATCTTAATGTCTTCTTCTTTCCGTTCTTGAATTTGAACCCCTTCTATATCACCGGTATCCTCCCCTTCCTGCTCCTGTACCATTTCTCTGGCTTCTAATGCAAGATCTGTACGGACTTGAAACTGATTTTCAGTTTTATTCTCTGCCATCTGAAACGTCCTCCCATTTTTTACTTAAAGGATTCCCGGCCAATGGATTCTTTATACTGGCAGAAAAATTTATGGGGAAGTTCTATTGAAAACTGCAGGTCACTCTGGTAAAATGTCTCATGTTCAAATAAACGCAATGAATGACCACTTCAATCGTATTCGGGAGGTGAAAATATGGCTAACATCAAATCTGCAATTAAGCGTGCAAAAACCAATGAAGAACGCCGTATGCGCAATCTTTCCATGAAAACTGAAATGCGTACGTATATTAAAAAAGTAGAAAAGCTGATCGAGGAGAAAAATGCAGAACAGGCACAGGATGTTCTTAAAGAGGCCGTCAGCAAAATAGACAAATGCGTACAAAAAGGAATTATCCATAAAAACAACGGTGACCGCAAAAAGTCCCGCTTAATGAAAAAAGTAGCAAACATTGGTGCTTAATCGGCTGAAAAACGATCCATACAGGATCGTTTTTTTCATCAGGAATTGTGGATCAGACTCCTGCAGGGCATTCTCGCAGGGGTCTGATCCATTTTTATGATGTTCTCGTTTTGGCAAATTCATATAGGAGCAGCTCGATGGCAAGATCCTTGTCCATCTCGCCCCTTTTGATCCGGTCATCTGTTCCCGTTAATCGATCAATCATATGATAAAGTTCATCCAGAGAGAAATATGTTTCTCTGTCTAACGCCATTTTTACCCTAAAGGGGTGTACCTGTAGTTGTTTTGCCATCTGGTTTTGTGTATATCCTTTGTTTTTCATCAGTTTACACTGCAAAATGAGTCGGACCTGTGAAGCCAGAAGAGCAAGTAATGCAATCGGTTCTTCGTTTTGCTTTCGCAAATCCTTAAATATCCTAATCGCTTCCTTCAGCTCATGATTCATAATCGCATCCAGCATTTTAAAGCCGGTGGCCCGGGCATGATGGGAAATCAACGGTTCAGCATCTTCCATTGTTATAAGACCATCCCCACCGGAAAAGAGCGAAAGTTTTTCCATTTCTTTTTGTAAAGCCATTAAATCTGTTCCGACTTCTTCCGCTAGCAGGGCGACCACATTTCGGTCCAGCTTCAGGTTCAGCTCTCCTGACATCACCTGAATCCATTGATATAATTCTTTTTCCTTCGGTTTCTGACATTCAACGACCTGACCATGCTCTTGAATAAGTTTGACAATTTTCTTTCTTGCATCAATTTTTTCATTTGGACAAACCATGATGAGCACAGTATAGTCAACGGGATTTTTTAAATATTCAGCAAGAATGCCCAAATCATGATCTACAGTGGATTTATCTGGTACTGCCTTAAAAAACGAGGCATTTTTTAAAACTAATACTTTTTTCTCTCCGAAAAAAGGAAAGGTTTCAGCATCGTGAACGGCATTCTGTACAGGGATATTTTCCAGGTCCACAACAGAATAATTTAAATCATGTTCGGGTTTTTCTAGAACAGCGTTCACAATTTTTTGTTGTGCGTTTTGTAATAAAAACGGTTCATTTCCGTATAATAAATAAACGGGAAATATTTTATGGTTTTCCAGGTCTTTAATGGTTTGTATGTAAGACATCCTGTTCACTCCATCAGTTAGGATACTTCCATGGTAAAGTTTCTTTTTCCAAAGAGCAAGAGCAATCGTTAAAGAGGGAAATGGCAAAAACCACTTCCCCCAAAATCTATATGAACGCCTGAAAAACAGTCCCGGGAAGCTGAATTTCAGGCGATGTTCGCTAGCTGTTCTTAGCATGTGATATCTCGCTAAAAATATATGTGTTAACTCTTTACAAAGCAGGATCTGGTAAGGTTTTTTGAATTTTTTATTAACATATAGATTTTTTATGCAGAATCGCTTATACTAGGAAATGGTATAGGAGGGGTAACCGTGAATGAATTTGAAAAAGATGTACAATCCAAAAACAATGATGTAGTGGACTCCATTAAAGGTTTTACACTTTCATTCATTTTCTTCCTTTTGATTTTCTTTATTGGAACCATTTTTGAAGCAATCGGTTCCTGATCGGTTATGGACAGAAAGAGAGACTGTATAGAGCAGTCTCTCTTTTTTCTTCTTCATTCGTATCTTATGGAATCATTTTAGAAAATGTTCCATTCTGTTCAGTAAAACAGAAAATCACTGCACCGTCCCGATCCGTCCGGAAAATATGGGTGCCCTGTTTAGATAAACGATCGAGGACTTCAGGTGCTGGATGACCATACCTGTTATGAATTCCAGCAGAAATCCAGGCAATATCTGGGACCATTTTCTCAAGAAAACGTTCTGATGTGGAATATTTGCTCCCGTGGTGGGAAATTTTTAACACATCAGCTTGCAGCGACGGAAAACGTTGAATGATCTCCTCTTCGACCTGAGCATCGATATCCCCGGTAAACAAAAAGGAAAGACCACCAAATTGACCGTATAAAACAAGGGAACGGTTGTTTTCGGAATCGTAACGGACATTTTGTTCCGGATGAAGCACGTATAGTTCATGGGTGCCCAGCTGAAGCTTCATCCCCTGTGAAAGGGGATGATACGTATGATTGGATGACAAACTTTCTTGAACGTTGTTGCTGTTTAAAAACGGATGGGAGTAGACATGCTTTACATCAAAGTTATCCAGGATTTCATCAGCACTCCCGGCATGATCCTGGTCCGTATGAGTGATGATGAAATGATCAATCTGGCTAATCCCTTTGGACCATAAAAAAGGTTTGATCCTGTAAGTGAACGTATCATTTTCCCCTTCAGTGTCTGTTCCAGCAGCATCAATCATGATGACACCTTCCCGTTTAGGCAATTCAATAACAATGGTATCACCCTGACCGACATCCAGCATGGTTATGGAACCTGCAGCTGTAAAATATGGTTTCATACTTTCCAGAACGAGCAGGCATACTAATAAACAGCCGCAGAAAAATGCTTCTCTTAGTCTCTCCTGTTCCCATAGATGCATAAAGGAGAAAAACAGCACAAGATAACAAATGAAAGTATATTCACTGATTTGGCCGATGACCCATACCCCATCATGCCAGGAATCCACGAGATGTATGAATTGGATGACACCGTTATGGATTCCCTCAAACATCCCGGCTATGGCATTCGTCATTTTTACCGGAAGCCAGGCGAAAATGACCAGGAACAGGGATGCCGGGATCACAAAAAAGGTAAAATAAGGGACGATCAGGATATTTAGAAAAAAAGACAGTGGATGAATATAGAAAAAATAATAGAGCTGAAGGGGGATCAGAACGATCTGGCTAATGAAGCTGATTTGAATGGAAGGCCAGAGGAAGGATGAATGCTTGATTAGCAGTTTTTTTGAAAATACGAGAGCATAGGTTACGATAAAAGAAAACTGAAAGCCGATGTCATTGACGATAAACGGATTCAGAAACATTAAGGTAATGGCTGTCATACTGATGATGTCTGTAACAGGATACGTTTTTTTCAAGATCGATAGCAGGAGTGCTGATTCCGCCATGATAACTGCCCGAAGTACCGAAGGTTTTCCGCCGGATAAACCTAAAAACACTAACAGTGCAATCATCAATACAATCTTCAACTGCTGTTCAGTTAACCGAAACAGATATCTTCCGGCCGCATAAACAAACATCATGACAAGTCCAGTATGAAGTCCAGAAATGGCCAGTAAATGAGAAAGGTTCCATTCGCGAAACGTATGAATGGTATCAGCAGAAAGATCATCATCACTGCCAAAAATGAGGGCTCTTATCCAGTTCAATGTATCGTCGGGGTATTTCTGTTTTAGATAACGAAGGAAGGAAAGACGAAGCTGATCCATGTAGGCAAGAACAGATTGTCCAGAACATTCCGCATTCTGCACTTCTGCAAACATGACGTAGTGGATTCCCTTATGGTACAAATAATTTCGGTAATCAAAGTTTCCAGGATTTCTCGCTGTTTCAGGAATTTCAAGACTTCCTTTGATCTGACACATCGCCCCCCTTCGAATCATTTTGGCGGAAGTCCCATCAGATGTCATAAAAACCATGGACTGAACATGTGAAGAAGCATGCCTGAAAACAAAAGATATTTGATCCGGAGAAATGGAGGGAGCTGATACGATTTTCCCAGTAACAGAAGCTGCCTGAGGTTTCCCGAAACCATCCGGTGGAACTGGCTGGGAGTGAAATTTTGCCAGCCCAGTAAATACTATCACTGCTCCAAAACAGATCAGCAGAAATAAACGGAGAGTCCTGGCCGAGCGCCACATGATCAGGAGCATTCCCAGGACAATCATCATTCCCGGCCAGGTTGATCCCCTTGTAGAAAAGAAAGAAAGGATGAATCCAATCCCTGCAATAAAATGCCATTTACCTTTCATATTTCAACCCCATCACTCAAGAGTTGCAAACAGCTGATCAGCCTCTTTCCGAAGCTTATGTAATACATCGTCATTGACACCCGATTTCTCCAATTGTTTCAGCAGCCTGGCGATAAATAAAACCTTTTCTTTTGGATTTGTGTCCACCTGCAAATCATCCAGTTCTACTTTTTCGACATGAACACCGGCTTCTTCAAACAGTTCAATAGCATAGGGATGATTATTATAATCTTCTGCATAATAAACGGCCTTAATGCCGCTTTGAATAATTGACTTGCTGCAGTGAAGGCACGGAAAATGGGTGACATAGATCTCTGCACCCTCTGTCGGCACACCAAATTTTGCACATTGAAGCAGCGCATTCATTTCTGCATGTATAGTCCTGACACAATGGCCATCAATTACATAACAGCCTTCGTCTACACAGTGAACACTTCCAGACACACTTCCGTTGTATCCGCCCGCAATAATTCGTTTATCCCTGACAATCGTTGCTCCAACTTCCAGCCGGTTACAAGTGCTGCGAAGTGCCAGCAAATGACTCTGAGCCATAAAATATTGATCCCATGATATACGCTCCAATTCCAACAACCACCTTTTCTTTCGGTTTATAAAGACTATAACCAGTTTGACATCAAGTTTAACCAACTCTGTCACGATTCGTCAATATTCAAGGTACGATGATAAATTCCTTTATATTCTCCAGGGTTTTGGGGCCAATTCCGGATACATTCAACAAGTCTTCTAACTTTTTAAAGGGGCCGTTGTCTTCCCGGTATTGAATGATCGCTTCTGCTTTTGATGGTCCAATCCCGGGAAGTGTTTCAATTTCTTCCTTCCCGGCCGAATTGATTCTTACCTGCCCCTGACCCATACCACTCGTTGATGAGCCATGATCTGCCTCTCCTTTTTTTGCCACAATAATCACCATTTCATCGTATATTTTTTGAGCTAGATTAACAGAAAGTTCATCAGCTTCGTTTGTCAATCCCCCGGCGAGCTCTACTGCATCTTTCACCCGGGAATCTTCATCGATTTGATAAACTCCTGGTTTTCTGACTTCTCCTTTGATATCTACCATCACCATCGATGGTTTCTTTTCAACGTCATTGTCCCCGGATGTTTCTGTCCCTTTCGCCTCAATATCCATTGTCGGAAACACAGCATGTTCCTTTTCGGAGCGCGGCCAGAACATGACCCCGGCAAAAATGACCACCAGAAGAATAATGCCGAGAACGAACAAACGGTCTTTCGTTTGTCTCAATTCACATCACCTTTCTTTTCATAAATGGTAGTTTACCCACATACATATGTAGGAGACCATCATGGGGAAAAGGAGGGAACTGTCTCATGAACTGGGGGATTATTGGTACCGGAAATATGGGAAAAGTGTTAATCCATGCATTGATTGAGGGTGGCGTTACAGAACCCCGCCAATTATTTATTCATAATCGCACCCTGTCAAAAGCCTTCGATGTGAAGCAGGATTATCCGGATATAAACGTTTGTCCTACCCCTGAAAAAACGGTGAAATTCAGTGATATTATCTTTATTTGTGTCAAACCCCTCGACGTGTTTCCGTTGATTAAACGAATTCAGCCAGAACTAAATCAAGAACATTGTGTCATATCCATTACAAGTCCCATTTCTGTCCAGCAGCTGGAAGAATACCTGCCCTGTCAAACAGCCAGAATCATTCCAAGTATTACAAACAGAGGCTTATTCGGAGTTACACTTCTGAGTTTTGGAGAACAAATAGATTCGAACCTGAAGGAATATTTAATTCAGAGCTGCAAACTGTTTTCAAGCCCCATCATTATTGATGATGAAATCACGAGGGTTTCTTCAGATATTATATCCTGTGGACCAGCTTTCTTTAGTTACTTGATTCAGCGTATGATTCAGGCAGCATGTGAGGAGACCGATATTGAGTATGATAACGCCGTGGAGCTTGCCGAAAAAATGATTGTTGGTTTTGGCAAACTGATTGAAAAGGGGTATTATTCATTTGAAAATCTGGAAAAGAAAGTGACGGTGAAAGGCGGTGTAACCGGAGCTGGAATCGAGGTTCTTGAAAGAGAGGTAGGGGATATGTTTCATAAACTGTTTCGGGCTACGCATAACAAATATTACGATGATCAGAAAAAAATTATGGAACAATTATCTACCTGAAGTAATTCGCTGTCGTTTCCTTTTTTCCTGCATAACAAATGATTTTTCATAAAAGGATCTGGAGGGGGGCATAACCCCCATCCTCTCATATGGGGAGGGCGTCAAGAAATGATACGGTTACAATTCAAGCCGGGTTCGCCAGGTTTTTAGAAACCGGCCCTCACACCATTTCGAATTCAGGATCATTCAGGTTCAAATATCCCCGTACTCGCCGGTACAGGAGGCGATGTTGTCCTATTTTTTCTTGCTTACGAAAAAAAGCCGATCGCTTTTCTCATCTGGCCTGTTTAAGGAATAATCCCCATAAATGCCTGCAACCTCAAAGCCGGCTGCATCGAGCCATTTCTTGTAGGTTTCCATCGGGAATGTACGTTGTATGTGAACTTCATCAAAGCGGCGATACAGGCTCGTTTTCTGGTCATGTACAAAAAACGTTAATTCGTGTTCCACCTCATCTGGCTGGTTCCCTGAATGGCAAACCCATATAAAAGAAATCTGTTCATCTGCATCAGAAAACGACTTCCCGATTAAAACATCATTCACGTATTTCTGGGAATGGACATCAAATATAAAAAATCCTCCCTCTTTCAGGCTGGAATGGACATGTTGAAAAGCTTTTCTCACGTCATTTTCTTCCGTCAAATAATTGAAGACATCACAGAAACTGACCACGACATCGTAGGCTTGTTGAGTTTTAAGCACAGTTATATCCTGCTCAACCCATGTAACAGGCAATTTTCTCTCCAGTGACTTTTGCGCGGCTATTGCAAGCATATCACTTGATTGATCCACTCCTGTGAGCAAATACCCATTTTCCGAAAGGCGAAGGGTCATTTCTCCTGTTCCGCACCCCAGATCGAGGATGGTCCTGGGTTTGATCTGATGCTTTTCAAAAATCGTTTCTATAAAACGAATCCAGCTGTCATAGGGTACATGCTGCATCAGATCATCATAAACAAGGGCAAACGATTCGTATGTCATTGTTGCTCCTTCATCCCCGCCATCCATTCGTTCTGAACGGGCACTTCCGGAGCATCTCCCCAGAGACGTTCAAGATTATAGTATTCCCGTTCTTCCCGATGGAAAACGTGGCACACGATATCATCAAGATCCACAAGCACCCAGCGTCCTTGATCGAAGCCCTCCATCCGTTTGACTTCAATTCCCTTTTCCTCAGCCTGATTCTTTATTTCACGGGAAATAGACTGAACCTGACGCTCACTATTCCCGTGACAGATTAAAAAATAATCCGCTATGAGCGAAACCTGTTGCATATCCAAAACGACAATGTTTTCTGCCTTTTTGTCATCACAGGCATTGGCAGCTAGAAGAACTAACTCCTTGCTATTCATCTACAATCCCCCATTACCGTTTAAGTTTTTGAGTTAAATCATTATATGCATAAAATGTTGCCGGATATATCGGTTGCCGCTGTTTCATTAAAAATTGAATCGTATTTTTCAGGGCAACATGACAGCCCAGATCAAGGTCTTTCTCAGTGATCTCCCTTGCTTCTTCAATCCCGGGAAATTTTCTTCCCGGTTCAATGTAATCGGCAATGAACACGATCTTTTCCAGCTTTGTCATCGCTGGTCTTCCTGTGGTATGGTATCGGATCGCATTGAGAATATCCGGATCCTCTATACCATAATCTTGTCTGACCATCAGCGCTCCTACCGGTCCGTGCCATAATTCATGATGAAACTCCAGTAAATCTCTAGGCAATAATGGTTCTCTTAAAATCCACCGTTTTAACAAATCCGCTGGTCGATTTTTGGCAATATCATGAAAAGCTGCGGCAAGTTCAACTTTGTTCTGGTCTCCCCCATACTTCTGTGATAGTTTAACGGCTGTTTCAACAACTCGTTTTGTATGTTCAAATCTTTCCGGTTTCAAAAATGGCTGAACGATTTCAAAAGCCTTATTTACATCCATATAAACCATGCTCCCTTATATACCATTCCACACGGTCCGGCAACCAGTAACGAACTCCTTTTCCCTCCTGAATTCGTTGTCTGATCACAGAAGATGAAATATCAATGCCCGGTATTTCAACAATGGAAACAGACATTTGTCTTTTCAGATCATAGCCGTACCGTTTGACTCCAACGAACTGGACGAGCTGCTTTAAAAGATCAACCTTGTGCCAGTTCGGCAAAAATTCTACCATATCCGCACCGATGATAAAGTAAAATTCTGCATCGGGATCTCTTTTTTTTAATTCAGTTACTGTATCGATTGTATAAGAGATCCCTCCCCTGTTCAGTTCAATGGGATCTACTTTGAAACGGGGATTATTTTTGATCGCTTCCTTTATCATGTTTAATCGATGTCCTGAAGACGTTTTTGCCCCATCTTTATGCGGCGGAATATGAGAGGGAATGAACCATATTTCCGTTAAATCAAGGGCTTCACGAACCTCCTCCGCAACAATTAAATGTCCAATATGAGGAGGGTCAAAAGTTCCTCCAAACAGGCCAATTTTCTTCATCATGAACCATCCCTTAAGGCAATTCAATCGTTTTATGCTCTTTTGACTCTTTATAGAGGACGATCGTATGACCGATCAGCTGAACAAGTTCTGCTCCTGTGCCGTCTGTAAGTTGATGGGCGATTTCGTCCTTATCTTCAAAACAATTTTGTAATATGCTGACTTTGATCAGTTCCCGTTTTTCCAGCGCATCATCGATTTGCTGAATCATATTTTCATTCACCCCGGATTTTCCCACCTGAAAAATGGGTGTCAGATGGTGGGCCTTTGAGCGTAGAAACCGTTTTTGTTTTCCAGTTAACATGATCATTCACCTTTCAATTTTTGTTCCAGTGGCGTCAGTAATGGTGCAGGATCTATCGGGATACCCGTCCACAATTCAAAGGAAAAGGCAGCCTGATACAGCAGCATTCCATGCCCAAAATGGATTCTTGCCCCACTGGCTCTGGCAGCTGCTAGAAATGTAGTTTCAATCGGCCGATAGACAATATCACTGACAACCGCCCGGTGTTTTACATTCATCGGGGACAGGGGATGTTCATGAACATTCGGATACATCCCTGCTTTTGTGGTCTGTATAACTAAGTCATATATCCCCAGTTGTTCTTCAGCTTCTTGAAGAGAGAATACATCAGTTGAAATATTACTTGATTTTATTTGATGGGCTCTTTCAACGGTACGGTTAGCTAGATCGATCTGTTTAAATCCTGAATCCATAAGAGCGAAATAAATCCCTCTGGCTGCCCCTCCCGCCCCGATGATTAGCGCCTTTTTGTCGGTCTGATCCACAAACAGATCAGGGTATTCTGATTGCAGGGAGCGAATGTAGCCTTTGCCGTCGGTATTGTAACCGAACCATTTCCCCTCTTTATGGACAACCGTATTGACTGCTCCCATCTGTTCAGCTAATGGATCGAGTTCATCGAGATACTTGATGATCCTTTCCTTATGGGGAACGGTTATATTAAAACCGTCAATTTCTAACTTTTTTAAGAACTGGAGCGTTTGCCCAAGTTCCTTTTCAGGCACATCAAGCGTCCGATAAATTCCCTGTTTTCCGCTCATGTTCAAAAATTGACCATGTATCCATGGGGAAAGGGAATGTTCGATCGGATGTCCGATTACGCAAAAAAACAGGCCCATATTGACTTCCTCCTCTATATTAAGGAAGGTCTTAAACCTACCCTGACACCCTCAGGAAGATAGGCGGTCACGGTGGCGTTTCCTTCAGTTACAGTTACCCATCCTAGTCCTGAAAACACAATATCCGTCTTATTGTCTTTGATTTGAAACGTATGTGGTTTTAAAGGCGGGAGCTGTTCCATGGTTGCTTCGCCGGGGGGAGTCAGTAAATCCCCAAGATGTTCAGCATAAAGACGGTCAGCATTTTCTAATTTTGTTCGATGGATCATCAGTTCATTTGAAAAATAGCACACAAATGAATGTTTACCTCCTTTTTCATAATCCAGTCGGGCCAGTCCGCCAAAATACAGGGTTTGTTCCTCAAAAAGCTGATAAACCCTGGGTTTGATTTCTTTTTTCGGTGTAATGACTTTTAAATCGCTTTTTGAAATGTAATGAGCCATTTGATGATGATGAATAATTCCCGGTGTGTCGTACATCGATTTTCCATCATCTAGCGGAATATCGATAAAACCGAGGGTTGTTCCGGGAAAATAGGATGTGGTAATGGCTTCTTTCTCTCCCGTGGTCTGCTCAATTAAATAATTCATAAAGGTTGATTTTCCTACATTTGTACACCCTACGACGTACACATCCTGTCCGTTTCTCAATTCATTTATTTTTACAGCCGCCTGTTTCATGCCAATTCCTTTTTTGGCGGAGACAAGATAAATATCTTCTACTTTCAGTCCGAGATCTTTTGCTGATTTCCTCAGCCACTGTTTTACTTTATTATAATTTGTTGATTTGGGAAGCAAGTCCACTTTATTCCCGACGAGGACAATGGGATTTTTCCCTGTAAAACGCGGTAATCCGGGTATAAAGCTTCCATTGAAATCAAAGATATCCACAATTTTGACAATAAGAGCCTTTTTCCGGCCAATTTCATGAAGCATGTTTAAAAATTCATCATCATGAATGGAGACATCCTGTACTTCATTATAATGTTTCAGGCGAAAACAGCGCTGACAAACCATATCTTCCCGCTTCAGGCTTGACTCAGGTGCATACCCTGGCTGATCGGGTGCTGTTGTCTGAATAGTTGCGCCGCATCCCTGGCAAATTAATCCGGTCATGACTCATTCCTCCCAGGAAATCATTCCTCTTTTTTTCATCAGTCTCATAATTCTCCGTTCAATTTGTCTGTTGATTCTCGTCAAGAAACCATCTGATTTAGCAATTGGTATAACGAGAATGGTATGGTATCCGGCCAGGTTTCCTCCAAGTATATCCGTTAACAATTGATCACCAACAACAGCAATTTCTTTCCTGTTTAAACCCATTTGTTTTTGTGCCTGATGAAAGGCCCTGGACAATGGTTTTCTGGCTCTATAAATGAATGGGATATGGAGAGGTTCAGAAAAACTTGTTACTCTCTTTTTATCATTATTTGAAAGGATTGTCACTTTCATCCCATGTTCCTTCATTAACTGAAACCAGTTGAAGACAACCTTGCTGGGGGCCTTCTCATTCCACGCTACAAGGGTATTATCCAGGTCTGTAATAATCCCCCGTATTCCCTGTTGTTTTAACTGTTCAGGGGAAATCTCAAAAATTGAGTCCACCTGTTCGTCGGGCAAAAATTTATGCAGCAAAACAATTCACCTCAGTGTAAACGAATAATACATTCACTCTAACATCATATAAAATTTATCCATGCCTTTCAAAGAAAAGTTTACCTCAATCAGGCATAATTTTTAAATCTATGCCAAACCATTCAGAAGGTATGCTGAAAAATTTTCGACAATTTGTTTCAATATCTTACTTGTGGATAACTTTATTAACAGTATCAACAGCTATATATCAATCATTTTTGTATAAATCGGCAACTAACTCACATGTTATTCACACCCCTGTGTGGATAGCGAGCATATTGTCTCTTCCTCCTATTCATGGTACATTTAAAATAACTTTTGCACATTATCTCATCCACGCGCTCACGTTTTCTGGTATGAGTAGAGTTTGATACAGGAGGTGAGCAGCCTGCTTTTTGGGCGGTCACTATGGAACATTTGTCGGACGAGTTGTTAATTGAGTCCTATTACAAAGCCAATGAATTAAATTTGAGTGAAGAATTCATTCAACTCATTGAGGATGAAATACACCGCAGACAATTAACCCATAAAATTAAGCAATCTTCATAATCAATTTAGCGGATTTTACATCCTTATCACAGGTGTGATAAGGTTTTTTTATTTTTCTGGTTATTTTAAGTTGAAGGAAGGTTCTACTTTTTATTACAATGAAGTGGACGCAATTCAAAATATTAATACACAGGGAGGATATTAGACAATGATCTATGCCATTCTGGGACCACTTATCATCTCATTCCTGATTCCCTTTTTTTATAAATGGAAACATAAAATACATACTGGCTGGATACTCCTTCCGGTTCCTTTTGTCATATTTTTGTATTTTTTGCAGTTTGTAGGCTCAGAATTTAGCCCCATACGACAATCCTACCCCTGGATTCCTTCGCTAAATATCGTTTTTGATTTGCATCTGGATGGATTGAGTTTATTATTTAGCCTTCTCATAAGCGGAATAGGGACACTGGTTCTTTTGTATTCCATTTATTATCTGGATCAATCTGAGAAGCTGGCCCATTTTTACATCTACTTGATGATTTTTATGTCCGCCATGCTCGGTGTCGTCCTGTCGGATAACGTATTCGTACTTTATACTTTCTGGGAATTCACATCTCTTTCTTCTTTCCTGTTAATCGGTTACTGGCATCACCGGGAGCGCTCACGCTATGGCGCACTAAAATCGATGCTTATAACGGTTTTTGGTGGCCTTAGCTTACTTGGTGGCGTCATCCTGCTTACTACCACAGCCGGGACAGCCAGCATACAGGAAATGATTGATCAAAAAGATGTGATTATCAACAGTTCCTACTTTCCGCTCATTTTAGTCTTTATTTTTCTCGGTGCTTTTACCAAATCGGCCCAATTTCCTTTTCACATCTGGCTGCCCGATGCAATGGAAGCACCAACACCTGTAAGTGCGTATCTGCACTCGGCAACCATGGTCAAAGCCGGTTTATA
Organism: Melghiribacillus thermohalophilus; assembly: GCF_004342905.1. Lineage (GTDB taxonomy): Bacteria > Bacillota > Bacilli > Bacillales > Alkalibacillaceae > Melghiribacillus > Melghiribacillus thermohalophilus. The sequence continues at coordinate 400,063 of NZ_SMAN01000001.1, forward strand.
TTTAATCGCCCGCCTTTCCCCAATTCTTGCAGGTGAACCGTGGTTTTTCATAGCGGTAAGCGGGATTGGAATGGTTACGTTATGCTGGGGTTCCTTTATGGCTGTCCGCCAGACAGATTTAAAAGGAATTCTTGCTTTTTCCACGATCAGCCAGCTTGGTATGATTATGACCATGCTCGGATTTGGTACGAAAGCAGCAGTGTTTGCTGCCGTTTTTCATATCCTGAACCATGCCACTTTTAAAGGAAGTCTATTTATGGTAGCGGGTATTGTTGATCATGAAACCGGGACAAGGGACATCCGTAAACTAGGCGGACTGATGACACTCATGCCCGTTTCCGCAACCCTTGCTCTGTTTGCAACCTTTTCCATGGCGGGTGTGCCATTGCCATTATTAAATGGATTTTACAGCAAAGAGCTATTTTTCAGCTCCAGTCTGGAACTGAGCACATCAGGAGCCGCATTGATGAATACACTCGCTTTGGTGATGCCATATCTGGCTGTTTTGGGCAGTATATTTACTTTCGTATATTCCATGTATTTCTTCTCTGGAACATTTCGTGGAAACTTACAGGCGGATGTTCTTCCGAAAAAACCCCATGAAGCTCCCTGGGGCATGCTGATTTCTCCGATTGTGCTCGTATCCGGGGTCATTCTGATCGGCCTGTTTCCAAATATGGTCAATGAACCATTGCTTGCGAAGACAGCAGAAGCCGTTTATGGAGAAGCTGTTCAGAAAGAAATATACTTCTGGCATGGTTTTGAAACACCATTTTACATGAGTATGGCTGTCGTGGGCCTCGGAACACTGCTGGCCTTTACCCAGAAAAGGTGGGCCCGGGTATATCAAGTGATTCCGGGAAAATGGAGCTTCAATGTACTATATGATTTAATCGTATCCGGCATTTACCGTGTCTCTGAAACGGTGACTGAAAGTTATATGAACGGTTCGTTAAGAAGATATATCCGTCTCATTTTGCTGGCTATGCTGATTGCCGGGTTTGGATTTATGATGACAACCGATGGATTTATGTTCAGCAATGCGGATGTTGCTCCGATCTCACTCACGGAAGTATTAATTGCGGTCACCATGGCTGTGGCTGCTTTTGCAACGATCTATACTTCTAACCGTATCGCTGCAATTTTAATACTCGGCGTGGTTGGATATGGCCTGTCTCTTTTGTTTGTCATCTATCGGGCACCCGACCTGGCTCTCACCCAATTAATCGTTGAAACGGTAACAGTAGCCCTTTTCCTTCTGGCCTTTTACCATCTGCCGGAACTCAGAAAAATCGATGATGATAAAAAAGAGCGGGGCATAAATGTCATTGTGGCCGGCCTTTTCGGTCTACTAATGGCTGCTGTTGGTATCAGTGCTCACAGCAGTAAATGGTTTGAACCGATCTCCGATTATTTTCTTGAAACCTCTAAAACACTTGGAGGAGGAAAAAATGTTGTCAATGTCATTTTAGTAGACATGCGGGGATTGGATACGTTATTCGAAATCACTGTACTTGGGATCGCCGCCCTAGCTATATATGGCCTAATAAAAATCCGACGTACCAGGGAGTGATGAATCCGTGGAAATCTTAATGTCCATACTGGCCGGTATCTTGTTCGCTACAGGTCTGTATAACCTTATGCAAAAACAAATTCTTCGTATCGTCATCGGAACCGGCCTGATATCCCATGGAGCCCATCTGTTTATTTTGACCATGGGCAAGCTAAAAAGAGGTGCGCCTCCGATTCTGGATGAGGGAGTAGGAAACTATGTGGATCCTCTGCCCCAGGCGCTGATTTTAACATCCATCGTTATCAGTTTCGGAGTGACCAGCTTTTTACTCGCACTGTCCTATCGCACGTATGTATTAAACAAAACAGATAATATGGAAATGTTGAGGGGTAATGAAAATGATCAGTAATCTGGCTGTACTTCCGATTGTCATACCGCTTCTGTCGGGAATTATTGCTGCATTTTTTCACAAAAAAATCATACTCGTCAGGTTTTTCTCAAAATTTATGATTATATTTAATTTACTCGCGTCCGTCTGGATCGGGTTTTACATTATGGAAAACGGATCGGTAATTCTGGAAACGGGAGACTGGAAAGCACCTTACGGAATTATCCTGGTGGCGGATCAGCTATCTATCATTCTGGTTATCACAACAAACGTGATTGCTTCTTTAGCTGTTTTTTACGCCAGATCCGTATTAAGCGAACGAAAGGAACATTACTACTTTTATACGTTTTTTTTCCTATTGATTTCCGGTGTATCGGGAGCCTTTTTAACCGGAGACTTGTTCAACCTGTTTGTCTTTTATGAGGTATTCTTAATGGCTTCCTATGCACTAATCGTCCTGGGAGGGGAAAAAATTCAGCTCAGGGAATCCTTTAAATATGTCATTTTAAACTTATTTTCATCGATGCTGTTTGTCACCACGGTTGCCTTCCTCTATTCGGTCGTGGGCACGGTCAATCTGGCACAAATAGCTGAACGGGTACAGGATGTGGAGCAAAAGGGAATTTTGACTACGATTGGCATATTACTATTCTTTGTCTTTGCATCAAAGGCTGCTATTTTCCCTTTGTACTACTGGATGCCCAAATCCTATATCGTTCCGAACCCGGTTGTTTCAGCACTGTTTGGTGCCCTGTTGACAAAGGTCGGAATTTATTCCATCCTGAGAGTCTTTTCTCTGATCTTTGTCCACGAACCGATGGTTCAGCAGCTGTTTTTATGGCTCGCAGGGCTCTCTATGATCTTCGGTGTGATCGGAGCTTTATCCACTTATAATGTGAAACTGATCATTGTATATAACATCATCCCTGCCGTGGGCTTCATGCTTATGGGCATCGGACTTTTGTCCGAAACGGGATATGCGGGTGCTGTCTATTATCTCGTTCACGACATGATTATTAAAGCTGCCCTGTTTATGCTCATTGGCCTGATTGTATATCGGGCGGGAACATCTGATTTAAGAAAAATGGGCGGGCTGCTTCATCGATACCCCCTGCTGGGCTGGACCTTTTTTATATCTTCGCTTGTACTCGCAGGAATTCCGCCATTTAGCGGGTTTATCGGAAAACTTCTCCTCCTGCAGGCAGGTTTTGAAAAGGATCAAATCATGCTCGTCCTCATTGGACTTGGATCCAGTCTGCTGATCCTCCTGTCCATGATCCGTATTTTCATTCATGCCTTCTGGGGGGAAGAACAGGAAGTCGCTGCTGTTTCGAATAAACCAGCTCCTTCCCTTGCTCCGTCTGTCATTCTTGTATTGATATCGGTTATTCTGGGGGCTGGAGCCGAGTGGTTTTATCCCTTTGTTGAAGATGTTTCGAACATGCTCGCGGATCGTGACATGTATATTAACTCTGTATTAAAGGAGTAAACGATCATGGCTTTACAAATTCTTTTAAATCTCATTATTGCATTTATGTGGATGTTTTTGCAGGAATCCTATACTTTTTCTTCTTTCTTTGCCGGGTACCTCATTGGGATTTTTTTGCTTTTCATGCTGCAGCGTTTTATTCCCGATACCTTTTACATGCGAAGAATATGGCGTTTTGTTCGGCTGATTTTACTATTTATAAAGGAATTGATTTTATCTAATATCAGCATCGTTAAACTTGTCTATAAGCCGAATCTGGATATTCAGCCGGGCATCTTTGCATTGCCTACAGATTTGACCAAAAATTGGGAAGTGACGCTGCTTGCCAATCTCATTTCACTGACACCCGGCACGCTGTCCATTGCCGTTTCGGATGATCAATCAACCATTTACATTCATGCACTGGATATCCCGGATGTGGAAAAAGAAATTCAGTCGATTAAAGAAACGTTTGAAAAAGCCATTATGGAGGTGACACGTTGATGAAAGACTTTGGGGTAAACCTTTTAGATATTGTCACGCTGATCAGCCTGATCGCTATTTCTATATCCATCCTAATGCTTTTATACCGTGTGGTAAAAGGTCCGACAAACCCCGACCGGGCTGTTGCCCTTGATACTATAGGTGTCAACTTAATGGCATTAGCAGGTGTTCTCGCCATCCATCTGGTTACAACGAAATTAAATGACATTATTCTGTTAATTGGCATCCTGCTTTTTATTGGTACGATTGCACTCGCAAAATTTTTAGAAAAGGGTGTTATCATTGATCGAGATCATCATTAGTCTTCTGTTGATTATTGGAACTTTTTTTATCCTTTCCAGCTCAATTGGCGTTTTGCGGTTTCCAGATGTCTACACCCGCTTACATGCTGCTACAAAATCAGCTACTTTAGGTGTAGCCAGTATCATGATTGCTGCGTTTTTGTTTATGCTGTTTGATGCCAATATTGTGAGCGGTAAATTAATTCTTGGAATCCTATTTGTTCTGTTAACTTCTCCGGTGTCCGGCCATATGATCTCCAGAGCAGCCCACCACAGCGGAGTCAAGCTATGGGAAAAAAGCATCAAAGATGACTATGAAACAAAGCTGGAGTCCATAAAAAAGAAGACCTGAGTAAAACAGCCGCCTCATCATGCGGCTGTTTTCCTTTTTGAAAGTCTTATTTATTTCGCATTACTGGACAAACTAATCTGTAAAGACTTACGGAGGTGAAACAACCATGGAAATAGCGATTATAGGTGCAGGGGTTTCAGGCCTTAGCTGCGCCATTAAGCTAAAGCAGCATGGAATTCAGGCCGATGTATTTGAAAAAAGAGCCATCGCGGGAGACCGGTTTGTTACAGCTGAAGTCTTTTTAAACCTGTTAGACTACCCATTTTATGATTCGATCAGATATTTATCCGAAGAACATGATCTTTTGATTAAACCGACATCAAATATTAAAAAAATGTTTATTCATGGCCCGAATGTATCATCCTGTTTAGAAGGACATCTGGGGTATTCGAATTTGCGGGGCAAACATGATGAGGCCCTTGAGAAACAGCTGCAAAGCCAATATGAAGGAAATATTTATTTTGAGAACAAGGTCGACTATCAGGAAATCGCAAAAGAATACTCTCATATTGTTCTGGCGACAGGTGATCCTCTGGATACACAGCAAATTCAAATGTTTGAAGAGGCATTCAGAGCTTCTTTTAAGGGAGGCATTGTTACCGGTGAATTTACTCCAAATGAAGTTCATGCCTGGTTCAATAACGAACTTGCTCCTAAAGGGATGTGCTATCTCATTCCCCATTCCCATTCAGAAGCGAGCCTCGTTCTCGTATACCCGCAGTATAAAGAAAACCAGCATGTAGACAAAGAAGCGTTGTTTCAAAAATTTCATGAGGAAGCCCAGAGAAAATTAAACCAGACGCTGAATCTAGTAAGCCATTTTTCCATTAACGATTATAGGATAGGCATTTCCTCTTACCCTCGTATTGGCAACACCTATTTTGCTGGAAACTGTTTTGGCGCTATTACACCCTTTTTAGGGTTCGGACAATTTACCTCCATTTTAACCGGTATATACAGTGCCATGGACATTATGGGCAAAGGAAATTATGATGAGCTGACAAAACCGCTGTATCAAAACTTCTACGATTCACTGGCTTTGCGAAGGGGGATCGAAAAGCTGGACAATTCCAAATTAGATCTGGTGATGAAAAGCATCCATACGAAAATCTTGGAGACCATGCTGACCAGACGGAAAGTCAATCTCCTTAAAATAGCCAGTAAAGCATTAAAACCGTTTCTGTAATTTTGGAGAAACCTATTCAAGACAGGCACAGTTTGACACCTTCGCACATAAGGTACACATATAGGCTTTCACCTAATGTCAGGGCGGAGGTGTATGTGTTGTTTAGTGTACTCCAATCGATTGCCTATTTTATTAAGGAAGCCTTTTTTTTCGTCTCCTATGTCAAGAACAATGCCTTTCCGCAACCTTTGCCGCCTGAGGAAGAGGCAAAGTACCTAAAAAAAATGCAGGAAGGTGATGAGGCAGCAAGAAACAAGCTAATCGAGCACAACTTAAGGCTGGTAGCCCATATTGTAAAAAAATATGAAAACACAAATGAAGACCAGGAAGATTTAATATCGATTGGGACAATTGGATTGATTAAGGGAATTGAAAGCTATTCTCCCGACCGGGGAACAAAACTGGCTACTTATGCAGCCAGGTGTATTGAAAACGAAATTTTAATGTTTCTCCGTTCCCAGAAAAAATCGAAAAAAGATGTTTCCCTTCAGGACCCGATCGGTCAGGATAAAGAGGGAAATGAAATTTGTTTAATGGATATCCTTAAAGCAGATCATCCGGACATTGTAGAACGTATTCAGACCAGCATGGAAATTGAAAAGATTCATCAATACTTAAACGTCCTGGATGAGCGGGAAAAAGAGGTGATTATTAAACGATATGGCCTACAGTCCGATCGGGAATGCACGCAGAGAGAGATTGCGAAACAGCTGGGGATATCGAGAAGTTATGTTTCCCGAATTGAAAAGCGGGCATTGATGAAAATTCTTCATGCATTTTATAAGCGGGAAAAAGAAAAATAGGTACTTATCCTGTACACCTCACCTATAGATGCATATCTTAATACAAAGTGCAAAAAGTGAGGTGAATGACCTTGTCCTTTGTAGGTTATCCATACTATTTCCCGGCATATGGATATGGAGGATTTGGGTTCGGGTTACTGATTGTCTTACTTGTCCTTTTACTCGTTCTTGGTGGTTTTTATTATTTCACCTGACACTTTCAAAATGGATCTGACATTTCCCGCCCCGTCAAGAGGCGGGAAATATGGTTTGATGTGATGGAGCTTTCACTTAAATATCCTTCAACATTTCCATAATTAACTGAGCGGAATGTTGTGCAGCCTGACTTAAATATTTTTCAAAGGAAATGTGCGATTCTTTTCCTGCAATATCCGACAGAGAACGGACAATCACAAACGGCGTCCCATATTGATAGCAAACCTGGGCAATAGCTGCCGCTTCCATTTCCGCAGCCTGCATGTCTGGAAATTGTTTTCGAATGAACTCAATCCTTCCTTCCTCATTCATAAACGAATCCCCGGTGGCGATTAAACCTTTTACAGCTTGAATACCTTTTATACTTCCTGCCGCTGATATTGCCAGGGAAATAAGTCTTTCATCAGCTTCATAATGAGGCGGCATCCCGGGGACCTGTCCATACGCATAGTTGAATACCGTGACATCGACATCATGGTGCAGGACCCTGTCAGAAATAATGAGATCACCCACTTCCAGTTCCGCTGAAAAACCCCCGGCCGACCCAGTATTAATGACATAATCGGGATGATACCTCTCATGCAATATCGTTGTAGACATGGCAGCATTGACTTTGCCAATCCCTGACTTTAACAGGATTACTGCCTTTCCTTTCAGGGTCCCTTCAAAAAATTGACATCCTCCTTTGGTTATCTCACGCTGAATATCCATTGATTGTTTAAGCAGTTCCACTTCTTCGTCCATTGCTCCAATAATTCCAATTGTCATCATTCTTCCTCGCTTTCACCATTTGATTCAAACCGATATTTTTGATCATTTTCCTTGAGCACTTCTACTTTAACCGGCATCCAACCTTCTTCCGTCACCCATTCCACATAAACCCTATAAATTTGATTCTGGGCGTTATTGGTTACCGTTGCTTTGACTTTTTGTGGACCCCCTCCATTTTCAACCCACCAGGAATCATGTCCCCTTCCTGTAAACCGGTGGCATAACGAATCGCCTTAAGCATTTCCTGCCAGTCCAGGGAATTTTTATCATAAGTCGTAACATGGGGCTCTTCCTGTTCTGTGCCAACAGGTTCCCAGTCTTTAACGATGACTTCCTGTACATTATCATCCGGATGTTCATCCCTCGTCATCTCTTCACCGGATTGATCCTCATCGGACGAATCAGGCCTGTCCAGATCCATCTCATCATCATTTTCTGTTAACTGATTATCCGTTTCGTCTTCAGAGGAGTCTGGAAGTGAATCATTTTGTTCTTCGTTTTCTCCTTGATCGCTCTGGCTTTCACCAGACTGACTTTCCTCTTCTACAACAGGGTCATCTGACTTGCTGGCAGTTTCCGTGTCCTCATCCTCATTAAAGATAAAGAAAGAAATGAGTAAAACTGCGAGAATCCCACTGACCCACAATAGCCGGTTTATATTTTTCGTCTGTTTCCTTCGCTTTTCATAGCGTTCGATTCTGGATTCTTCATCATGGAAAAAATCATCCGGTGACATGGAACTCCTCCCTTTTTTCTTTTTATTATACTATGGGACAGGACAGGAACCAATGTCTAACCATAGCTTTTTCTCCCCGTGAATCCGGCATGCATCTGTCGATTCCATATTTCTTTTGTCTAAACTTTTCTTGTTTTGACATAGTTGAAGGACTACAGCCATAGATATCTAATAAAGTATCCCAGAAAAAAAGAAAATGAGGTGATCCAATGAAGTATACGACATTTGACGCGCAGAAATGGAATCTCACCACCTTTAAAAAGATCGGCTATGACCGGGAAAAAAAGAATTTATATATTTATTTTTATACGGGGAATATCCTTGAGTTCATAAATGTAAACGAAAAAGATGTGTTCCAGCTTGTAATCAGTACGGAAAAAGAAAGATATATCCAGGAAATGAAATCAACGTATGACTTCATCCATCATCCGCGATCATCCCTTGCCTGAAGAAACTTTACCATTTCTTCATAGATCCGGAGCACCTGCGGCTGTTTTTTCTGATTTAGCCCGACTACAACGAGGGCATATTTGGGCTCTTCATAGGGAAAAAAACCGGCCATCCAGTGGTGGGTAAGATCCTCCTTCCCTGTTTCAGCTGTTCCTGTTTTTCCTGCCACCGGGAGACTGTTCAGGGATCTGGCGGTGCCTTTTTCGACAACCGATCGAAGCAGAGAGGTCATTTTCTTCACAGTTTCCCTTTTTAAGCCTCTATCTTTAATCTGTTCCTCAAAGGAGTGCATCGTGGTTCCATTTTTATATACTATTTTTCTGGCTGCAAGTACCTCCTTCTGGATTCCGTGATCGGCAATGGTGGCCATCATATTCGCTACCGCCAGAGGAGTTGCCCGGACTTCCTTTTGCCCAATAGCCGTTTGATGGATTGCCTTTTCCGCCAGCCGGTCATATGGATCTCCCCATATGTTTCCCGTTTGTTCTGCCGGGAAATGTTGAAAATGTTTAATCCTGAACAGATCCCCTGTCCAGCCTGCAGGTCCAAGTATGCCAAGTCTTTCCGCGTATTGATCAAGGATTTTCTCATCTTCCTTCATCAGTTCCTCTGCTAATTCCGCAAATGTGCGGTTACAGCTAAAGGTGAAGCTCTCTTCAAAGTTCAATTTCCCCAGCTTGCGTTCTGAATCCCCATCGCCGTAAACATTTTGGTCGCAATTGAATGTCCGTTCAAATACATCATCCATATTCTCGATTGCCGCTGCAGCTACGACTGTTTTAAAAACGGAGCCAGGAAAGTGGGCTATAAGAGCCTGATTTTTGATACTCCCATCCTGATAAGGATGATGTTCGTTGATCTGAGGGCGGCTGACCATCACAAGTACTTCTCTTGATTTTACATCCAGTAAAACGAGTGCCCCATTTCCAATCGAATAATCATCCATTAACTGTTCAGCTTTTTTTTGTAGGGTTAAATCCAGAGTGGATTGCACATTGACCGGAAAAAAAGAATCTGATTGTCGGGCGTATCGATAATTGTAGCCGAACAAAGGAGTCCCTCTGGCATCGACATGAAACAAAACTTTTTCATCGCCCTTTGAAAGCAAAAAGGAGTCAAAAGCACGCTGAAGCCCTGAAATGCCTACTTTTTTCTCTTCGCTTTCTGAACGGTTACTTCCATAACGTTTCTGATAAAGGTCCGGATTTTCCCGGACAAGACCGACAAAATGTTTTCCAACCAGCGGGTCTCTGGAATTTTTGATTTCAACAGGGACGAAAAAGGGGATATTTACCTGACGGAGAGCCTGAAACTGTTCTTTATCCATATCCACCTGAATTTTTTCTGATAAAAAATATGGTTTTTTAGTCGATTCAGATAGAAACGCTAACTTTTCCGGAGAAATATTGATGATCCGGGCAATCTTTTCTACAGACCACGTATAGCTATCTGAAAAAGGAAATACAATGACGTCGTATGTTTTGCGATTTGTAATTGGCTCCCCATGACGGTCTAGAATCGTACCCCTCCCCGAAAAAAGCTGAAGTTCATATGCCCGCTGTTTTACACTCTCTTCGAGCAAATTCACCCGGTTCGGTCCAAATGAAGTCACCGAAAACAACTGGATATCCCCTAAACGGTACAAAAGAACCCCAAAAAGTAACGTTAGTGCAATTGTTAATATATAAACACGTCTTACTTTCATGATCTTCTCACCCATTATCCATTTTCGCCGTTCTCATGTTTTTTAAACAATCCAACAGGGAAATGAGCAATTCGTATGCTTTTACCCCTGAACGGGTGAGAAGCCTTTCATGCAGCAAGAGCATGTTTGAATCTGAACCGGCATGATTTAAACAAGAAAAAAAAAGCGCCCCCGCCCCCTTAGCCTCGAGCCGCCGAAGACTATACAGAAGCTGTCCGTGTCACCGGGTGGCCGAAGCGGCTCAATAGGAAGAACGCTGAAGCTGGGTCAATACAAGTGGTCCTCATCCCTAAACAAAAAACTCGTATGACATTCCGGAATGCCATACGAGCATAACTTCTTATTCCACTTTTAGGATTTTTACATTCATTTCTCCACCAGGGGTATCCACTGTGACTTCTTCACCCACTGATCGTCCAAGAAGGCTTTTGGCCATCGGTGAATCATTGGATATTTTCCCTTCAAACGGATCAGCTTCAGCGCTTCCGACGATCGTATACGTTTCTTCTTCTCCATCCGGCAGCTCCTGGAAGGTAACGGATTTTCCAAGCTGTACCACACCCTGATTTTCCGAATCATTTTCAATGATTACTGCATTACGAATCATTTTTTCAATTTGAGCAATTCGTGATTCAACAAAAGCCTGTTCGTCCTTTGCTGCATCGTATTCGGAGTTTTCGGAGAGATCTCCAAAGCCTCTTGCAATCTTTATGCGTTCCACCACTTCCGGACGTTTTTCTGTTTTTAAATAATGCAGTTCTTTTTCTAATTTTTCTTTCCCTTCCTGGGTCATAAAATATTCTTTTTCCTGAGCCATTATGGCAACACTCTCCTTCACAACCAATTGTCCGCGTTTCTGAGCATGACCGTATATGGATATATAATGATCAGATCATGATTCTATAACTACTATCCATTACTATGGCAGATTTTTTCAATGATTTCAATACCCTTTTTAGCTCATGGCAGTCGACCGTTCAGCCAGAATACTTTTGATTTTTGTTGTCATCAGGTCAATAGCGACGTGATTTTCTCCGCCCTCAGGAATAATGATGTCAGCATACCGTTTCGTCGGTTCTACAAACTGAAGATGCATCGGTCTGACTACATGAATGTATTGCTGAATAACCGACTCCAGACTCCGTCCCCTTTCTTTGATGTCCCTCATGATTCTCCGGGTAATTCGAATATCCGCATCTGTATCCACAAACACTTTAATATCCATTAAGTTGCGCAATCGCTCATCTTCTAATACAAGAATTCCCTCAAGAATAATGACATCTTTCGGTTCCACATAGATCACTTCATCTGAACGGGTATGGAGCTGATAATCATATACCGGTTTTTCAACCGGTTCCCGGTTTAACAGTTTCTTCAAGTGTTCAATCAGCAAATCATTGTCAAAAGCAAGGGGGTGGTCGTAATTAGTTGTTAGACGTTCCTCAAAGGGCAAATGACTTTGATCTTTGTAATAAAAATCCTGCTCTATCATTAATATCGACTGATCCCCGAAATTTTTACAGATCGAACGGGTTACAGAAGTTTTCCCTGAACCCGTACCTCCTGCTACCCCAATGACAACTGGCCTGTCTTTCATTGCCACTTGAGCTCCTTTCGCATCATGTTGTAAGGAAAGACTTGCTGGTCCACTTTCATTTTGACAATCTGAAGGGGATGCCGGGCAGCATCTATTTCATTGCCGCTATCATCCCAGATCGTTCCTGCTGTCTGGGAAAATCCTTGAATATCGGGACCGAAAAATTCGATTTTGTCACCCGGCTTAAAATGATTCCGCTGCTGTATGGTTGCGATCCCGGTTTGTGTGTCATAATCCAGAACAAGCCCTGCAAAGACATAATTGGTTTTTTTGCTGTGATTGCCATACATTTGTTCCTGATAGCCTGGAGTCCCTTCATAGAAGGCAGGGGCGGTATCACGGTTTGCGCATTTGTCAAGTTCATCAATCCATTCTTTTTTCACTTCAAAGTGATCCGGATCTTCGCAATAAGCATCAATGACTTTACGATAAACACTGACCACCGTCGCCACATAGTGAATGGACTTCATCCGTCCTTCAATTTTTAGACAATCAATGCCGATGTCAATCATTTTCGGGATGGATAAAATCAGGTTTAAATCTTTCGGACTCATGGCAAATGGCGCATCCTGTTCCGAAAACATCGGGATGTCAGGATAATTTGCATCATCAGTCTGTTTCATCAAATCATAATCCCAGCGGCAAGACTGGCAGCAGCCACCCCTGTTGGAATCACGGGCAGTCATGTGATTGCTGAGCACACAGCGGCCGGAGTAGGAAATACACATGGCACCATGAATAAAAGATTCAATTTCCACATCAACATGTTCTTTTATCTGCTTGATTTCTTCATGGCTCGTCTCCCGTGCCAGTACGACACGATCAAGTCCCTCTTCTTTCCAGAACTGGACCGCTTTCCAGTTGGTGACCGACTGCTGGGTACTCAGGTGAACTTCCAGTCTGGGGGCAACCCGCTTGCATGTCTCAATAATCAGAGGATCAGCCACAATAATACCGGTAACTCCAGCATCTTCAATGGCCTGCAGATATTCTTCTAGTCCATCCATGTTTTCATTATGGGCATAAATGTTGGTGGTGACATAAATCTTTGCCCCGTACTGACGGGCAAACTCCACTCCTTCTCTCATCTCTTCGATGGAGAAATTATCTGCATTGGACCGGAGCCCAAATTCCTGGCCTCCAATATATACAGCATCCGCACCATAACGTACCGCAATCTTCAATTTTTCTAAATTACCGGCCGGAGCTAACAGTTCAGGTTTTTTAACGATGACTCTTTTTCCGTCTTTGACCGTTGAGATATTTTCAATAGCCATACGGAATCCCTCCTTTAGTAGACCGTTTCTTTAAAGAAAAACCCGGTGTCCAGCTTTCGGTTTTTGGGCTGAATCGCTTCGATTTCCGCATATAAATTATCTTTGATGTTAAAATATTCATCAGGGTTTTCTGTGTATACATCAATCGCCTTGCGATACAGTGAAACCACCTTCTCATTATAATCGGGGGATTTTAAAATCCCCTCGATTTTAACGGAATCGATTTCGGCATCGAGCAGTTCATCCAGTTCATCAATCATACAAATGTCATTCGGACTCATAATATGGGTTCCATTTACATCTTCAAAAATCGGATATCGGTTGTCCCTCTCCGGATCATATAAGTACAGGGCTTCTTCTTTGCCATGTCGTTCTATTTTCAAATTTTTCCCCTGATATCGATAATAGTTTCCGATGAGCATCCTTTTGGACTGGAACATACTGGTCATGCCATGGATTTGAACCTCGATTTCCACTTCTGCATGTTCCTTTGTTTCCAGTACAGCGTCTAAGTTGATTTCCCTTGCCAGAACAGCCCGCTTTGCACCTTTTCGTCCCCAGTAATTGCACGTATACCAGTTCGTTGCTGTTGTTTCTGTGTTCCAGTGAAGCTTCATATTCGGAGCCACTTCCTTTACCGTCATTAGCACAGCAGGATCTCCAAATACAATGGCATCCGCTTCTACTAGCTGTAAAAATGCAATATAATCAGCCAGATCCTCGACCCGGTCATTATGATAAAGGGCATTCATCGCGACATACACCTTTTTATTTTTGGCATGAGCAATTTTGATCGACTCTTTTACATCTTCCCGTTTAAATTCTCCTGCCAGCCTTAAGCCAAAATGTTCTTCCCCAACTAAAAAGGCATCAGCCCCGGCCTCTGACAGGCGCTCTATGTCATCAACACTGGAAGGTGTCACTAACAGTTCAGGTTTCTTCATCTCAATCACCTCTTTACGGATATTGCAACTCCATCCCCAACCGGCACAATGGTTGTAAAAAATTCAGGAAGACTTACAAGCCACTCATTGTAGTGGCGAATCTTTTCCCCGATTTTCTCAAGGCGTTTATTTCCTTCCGCCTCCCCTGACACATATCCCTTAAATAATACATTGTCAGAGACAATGGTTCCAGAGGAGGAAAGATAGTTCGAATACATGTCAAAAAACTGCTGATATTGACCCTTTGCGGCATCTATAAAAATTAAATCAAAGGGAGCAAACTTTGCCACCGTCCCTTCAACCTCCACAGCATCGCCAACGATCAGATCGATTCGATCGGCAAGTTGGGCCAGTTTTATGTTTTCTATGGCTTCTTGAGCTCTGTTCTCGTCCCGTTCAATGGTTACCACATGGGCGTTGTCATAACTCCGGGCCATTCGAATGGCCGAATAGCCGATCGCTGTCCCAATTTCCAGAATACGGTCAGGCTTTTGGATCCGGATGATCTGCAAGAGGAGTTCAATTCCGATCGGATCCATGATGGGTACAAAATTTTCGTTTGCATATCTTTCCAGCTTTTGAATGAATGGGTCCTTCGGCTGGATGGTGCTTAATAAATAACGGGTTAATGATTCATTCATATTCATCACTCCCATACATTCATTGTACCCTTGCAACCTTTTTATTTTAACATAAAAAAAGCAAGGAATGCGATTGACAAACCGCATTCCCTGAAATTTAATTCCGATATTTTTCCTTTAAGCGCAAATGTTCCTCATAGGTTTCCGCATAGTAAATGTCACCTTCATAGGAGGCCACAAAATATAGATAATCGGTTTCCTCAGGTTGGGCTATCGCCTGCAGGGAATTTTCGGCAAAGTTTGAAATCGGACCGATCGGAATCCCTGCATATTTATAAGTATTATATGGAGAGTCTACCTCAAGATCTTCATACAATACCCGATCCTTATGTTCGCCAAGGGCATACAGGACAGTCGGGTCGGTCTGCAGAGGCATATTCTGGTCCAGACGATTATAAAAGACACCTGCTATGATTTGACGATCCTCAAAATTACGGGCTTCATTTTCGACAAGGGAAGCCATTGTAACCGCCTCGTGAACGGTTAGTCCAAGCTGGTCGATTTCATCGAGATAAGGGATGACGACCTCTTCGGTTTTGGAAAGCATCCTTTCAACAACTTCTTCAACCGACGGGTTTTCCTCATAAAAATCATAGGTTGCAGCAAATAAATAGCCTTCAAGTGGTGTGCGAATTTGTGGATCCAGCACAACATCGCTTAAAATGGTCGGGTATCGGTCGATTAACTGTCCAATATAGTCTGGATCATTTACCTTGTCCAGGAATTCTTCTTTTGTAAAACTCGTATGATTGGCATAAATATTGGCGATCTCTTCAATTGTTTTCCCCTCAGGGATCGTTACCGTTAAAACCGCTTCTTTCATCACTTTACCCGTTTTTAATGATGATACGATCTCATCAAGGGTCATGGACGGTGAAAATGTATAATTTCCGGCCTGAAACCCGGATTCGTTTTTAAATTTCACATAATACTTGAATATCGTACCGTTTTTAATAATTCCGTTTTCCTCAAGAATTTCCCCGATCGTGGAAACCGATGAACCTAATGGAATTTCAATCTCCTTTTGAGCCTCACTATCGGAATCTTTTGGTTCAAGGGCTGATTTCACATATAGATAGCCTGTCGTTCCACCCGCTATCATTAAAATGATTAATACCGATATTACGGCTACAACAATTCGCCTGACCATCCTGGCCTCCTGATACCGCTCCAAGTCCTTTTCTGTATAATCAACGTCTTTATCTGACGGAGACATAATCTTTCCCCCTTTCATCCGCTTTATTATACAATAAAATACAATATTTTTTCTATGCCTGAACAAAAATAGGATTGTCAGCATTGCGGTTTATCAGGGGAAAACGACAAACAAAGGGTGCTCCGGACTTACGGAAGCACCCTTTGTTCGCCGTTATTGATCTTCTTCAGCTGTAAATGTGTTTAGCATCTCTTCGACCATATCCCATTCTTCGTCTGTTTCTAACTGGTAGAGAGCGAGATCATCCTGATTATCATCATCCTCTTCATACCGGAAGGCAAATACTTCCACTTCATCTGCCTCAGCCTGTTCAGCGGGAACCACCACCATATATGAGTTCCCGGTTTCATCCACATCAAAAGTAAACAAAACTTCAAACAGATGTTCCTCGCCACTTTCGTCGGGTATAATAATACGCTCTTTTTCTTCTAAAGACATTCCACATCCTCCTTAGCTTTTGGCATCTAAATAGCTTTGCAAAATGATGACGGCTGCCATTTTATCGATAACTTTTTTTCTCTTGGCCCGGCTCATATCCGCGGAAAGCAACACCCGTTCAGCTGCCATCGTGGTCAGCCGCTCATCCCACAATTCAACTTTGATATTAAATGTGTCCTGGAGCTTTGCGGCAAACTGCTGGCAGGCTGTCCCTCGCTCCCCAATGGTTCCATTCATATTTTTCGGAAGACCGACCACAATTTTTTCGATCTGATACTCATGGATGAGGTTTTTTAGCTCATCCTCCACAGTTTTAAACATTCCATCCCATTTAATGGTTTTAATACCCTGGGCAGTCCAGCCGAATGCATCGCTTACAGCTACACCTATGGTTTTTTCCCCGACATCTAGTCCTAATATTTTCATTCTCTTGCCTCTTTATTCTCCGTTAAATAAAATTTTACAAGTTCCTCGATCAGCTCGTCCCTCTCCAATTTGCGAATTAAGTTGCGTGCACCGTTGTGACGAGGAATGTAAGCCGGGTCTCCGGAGAGCAGATATCCAACTATTTGATTAATCGGGTTATACCCTTTGTCCTGAAGCGCCTGATGTACTGTCAATAATATTTCTTTTACGTTATGTTTGTAAGGTTCCTCAGAAAAATTAAACTTCATTGTTCGATCATTAGCGCTCATTGAAACACCCTTTCTAAAAGGACAGTCCCGTTATACAGGCCTTCCAGGGATTCATATCCTCTGAGGCCTTTTGCTTTATTGTTATTATAACCTTTTCTTGCATCAAGTGGAAACGGTTTGAACATATTCTTTAACAAATTTTAATGCCTCTGGCAGCTGATCTGGATTTTTCCCTCCGGCCTGAGCCATGTCCGGACGGCCTCCTCCGCCACCGCCGCATCGGCTGGCAGCTTCTTGAATTAACTTTCCTGCGTGGAATCCCCGCTCAATTAAATCTTTTGAGATTCCTGCGGCCAGTTGTACTTTTCCGTTGTTCACAGCTCCAAGAAGGATAATTCCTGAACCCAGCTTCTGTTTTAAATCGTCCACCATATTCCTCAAAGCGTTCATATCAGAAACATCGACTCTTGTGGAAAGGACTTTGACTCCTGCGATTTCTTCTGCCTCTTCAACAATATTTCCGGCCTCTAGACTGGAAATTTTAGAGCGCAACGATTCATTTTCCCGCTCCAACTGTTTCATATCATCAAAAACGGAATCAATCCTCTCCGGAATATGTTGCTTTCTTGTTTTTAATTTTTCGGCTGCCCGATCAAGAATGGATTCGCGTTCGAATATCCACTGGTAGACAGCTTTTCCGGTAATAGCCTCAATTCTCCGGGTACCGGCGCCTATGCCCGATTCGGATACGATTTTAAATATACCGATTTCTGAAGTGTTTTGAACGTGACATCCGCCGCATAATTCGATGCTGTAATCATCCACAAAAACGACCCGGACTTGATCGCCATATTTTTCATCAAACAGGGCCATGGCACCCTTTTTCTTTGCCTCGTTCAATGACATATGCCTGACTTGAACATCGATCCGATCCCAGATTTTTTCATTGACAATCTGTTCAATTCTGGCAAGTTCCTCATCGGTTACCG
This sequence comes from Melghiribacillus thermohalophilus, assembly GCF_004342905.1. Lineage (GTDB taxonomy): Bacteria > Bacillota > Bacilli > Bacillales > Alkalibacillaceae > Melghiribacillus > Melghiribacillus thermohalophilus. The sequence continues at coordinate 418,152 of NZ_SMAN01000001.1, forward strand.
CACCGAAGTGGGTAAAGTCAAACCGGAGGCGATCCGGAGCTACAAGGGACCCTGCCTGGTTAACATGTTCACCGAGCACATCCTTTAATGCCCGATGAAGAAGATGGGTAGCCGTATGGTTTTTCACAATATGGTTGCGGGAATCATGGTTCACTGTTGCCTGAACCCGGTCCCCTTTTCGAACAGTACCTGCTTCCACAGTGGCCCTGTGCATATGCTGGCCGTTCGGTGCTTTTTGTACGTCTTCCACTTTCAGGACGGCCTGACCCGTTTTGATCTCTCCCTTATCCGCAATTTGTCCTCCGCTTTCGGCATAGAATGGTGTTCTGTCGAGGAAAACATAAACCTCTTCACCTTCAGAAGCTTCACTGGCAAAATCTTTGTCTTTTACCATTTCCACGATAGCTGCTTCCGCTTCTAATTGATCATATCCCACAAACTCACTTTTTACGGTGATGTCACGAAGTACTCCTTCCTGTACCTGCATGGAGTCGACCTTTTGTCTTGCCTTGCGGGCACGTTCCCTCTGGTTGGCCATCTCCTTTTCAAAGCCTTCTTCATCAAGGGTAAAGCCGGCTTCTTCCACGTATTCTTCTGTCAGTTCCTTTGGAAAACCATAGGTATCATACAGGCGGAAGACTTCATCTCCCGGAAACACATTGCTTCCCTTCTTTTTTTCCCGATCAAGCACGTCTTTTAAAATCGTCAGTCCTTCATTTAAGGTTTCGTGGAAGCGTTCTTCTTCAGTCTGAATAACTGAGGAAATAAACTCCTGTTTATCCTTTACTTCCGGATAGAACCCTTTCATGATTTCGCCGACATCTTCCACAAGCTTATACATGAAAGGTTGATCAATGCCGATCTTCTTGGCATAGCGGACCGCCCTCCTTAACAGGCGTCTTAACACATAGCCTCTTCCTTCATTCGAAGGAAGCGCTCCATCACCAATGGCAAAGGCAACGGTCCGGATATGGTCGGCAATGACTTTGAAGGCCACATCCTTTTCTGAAACCTTTCCGTATTCCTGACCTGAAATTTTTTCCGTATGGCGAATGATTGGCATAAATAAGTCAGTTTCAAAGTTGGTCGGTACGTCCTGAATGACGGATACCATCCGCTCTAAACCCATCCCTGTATCAATATTCTTTTTCGGAAGCGGAGTATAGGTGTCATCCGGGTTATGGTTGAACTGGGAAAACACCAGATTCCAGATCTCCAGATACCGTTCGTTTTCACCGCCCGGATATAGTTCCGGATCATTCGGGTCATTGCCGTATTTTTCTCCACGATCATAGAAAATTTCCGTATTCGGTCCACTCGGTCCTTCGCCGATATCCCAGAAATTCTCTTCCAGGCGAATGATCCTTTCTTCCGGAAGCCCGATTTTATCCTTCCAGATGTTATATGCTTCATGATCCTCGGGATGAACGGTAACGGATAACCGATCGGGGTCAAAACCGATCCACTCAGGGCTGGTTAAAAATTCCCATGCCCACTCAATGGCTTCTTCTTTAAAATAGTCCCCAATGGAAAAGTTGCCCAGCATCTCAAAAAACGTATGGTGGCGGGCTGTTTTCCCTACATTTTCAATATCATTGGTGCGGATGGATTTCTGAGCATTACAGATTCTCGGGTTTTCCGGCACCACACGTCCATCAAAATATTTTTTCAGGGTTGCAACCCCGCTGTTAATCCATAACAGGCTCGGATCATCCTTTGGAACTAATGATGCACTTGGTTCCACACTGTGTCCCTTTTCTTTGAAGAAATCGAGAAACATCTGACGTACCTGTTGTGAGGTTAAATGTTTCATGAAATCATCCTCCTCTTTGATTTTCCGTGAACATACTGATCAACATCGCCTTAACATTTCCAGTGCCTGGAAAATAAAAAACCCCCGTCCTGCACATGGCAGGGACGGGAGAATTCCGCGGTACCACCCTGATTATGGATACGAACCATCCATCACCTCTAAAAGCTGTAACGGCGCTTAACCGGCGGGGATTAACCGCACTCCAGACTAGCGTTCCATGGCCCTTCATCTGGAATTTCTCTCAGCCTGTGGAAATTCCTCTCTTATAGATGGACTGCCATGTACTCGGGTCCTTCAGCGTGTTCAACCTGATCAATCGTGCGAAACATCTTTTTATGCGGTTATTATAGAAAACATCCATTCCCTTGTCAATCAAAACTGCAAAGATTTATGTTTTTTTCCATCCCGCTTTCAGTCTTTTCATCACCGGAGTTTGTTCTGCAAACACTTTCAGAACAGTAAGAACTGGAACAGCAAAGATGAGGCCAACAATCCCAAACCATTCTCCACCTATCAGGAGGGCGATAATAATAATGACGGGATGGATATGCAATGATCTCCCCACAATGTATGGGGACAGTAAATTTCCCTCAATGATTTGCACCACAAACACAACCCCGATGACCATCAATGCTTTTTTTACCGAAATGGTTACAGCAACAATAACAGCCGGAATGGCACCGAGAATCGGGCCAAAATAAGGAATGATGTTGGTTAAGCCCATGAACAGCCCAAGAAGCAGCGGGTATTTCATCTGAATCAGCCACAGAAGCAAGATGGATAACAGGGCAACAAATAAACAGACGAGCAGTTGCCCCCGCAAATATCCTCCTAAATTTTTATCGATTTTTTTGATATGTTGATTAAAGCTTTTTCTTTTTTCCTCCGGCAGGGCATTTAAAACAGCCTGCTTTAACCGAGCAAAATCCTTCAGCATATAAAAAACTAAAATAGGAATGACAGCAGCGATAATCAGTACATCTGTGATTCCTGTGAGGGAATAAGCCAGTTGTGTTAAAGCATCAATGCTCATCGTTTCAAGTTCCTGGAAAGCTTCATCCATTTGATCATGAACTTCCTCCGGCAAATTCGAAGTATTGATATAAAGCTGAAAAATCCACTTCTGATAGGTGTCCATTAATTCAGGTAAGTTTTTTGTCAATTCCCTTAGCTGTTGTACAAATAGCGGGTAGGCTTGATATATCCCATAGCCAGCCCCTGCAAAAATGAGGAAAAAAATACTTAAAATTGATAGCCATCCTGGTATGTATTTTGAAAGCCATTCCACAATAGGATGCAGCAAATAGGCGAATAGTGCAGCAATCATAAAAGGAATTAGAATTTTAAACATAAACCGGGCAACTGTTGAAATCAGCGGGAACGTTTTTTCCAGCAAAAATAATAAGAGGGAAACGAGCAGGGCTACTGCAAGCCAGTATAAAAGGGATTTTTCGCGGCGATCCATATTTGTCCTCCTAGTAAGAAAAACATAGGCTTCATCATAGTTGTCTCCAAACCGCAAGTGATTTGCCCGAGCCTTTATGCAGGGAGGAACCGAAAGTTTCATCAGTCACAGGAAAAATGGTACCGGATTTCAAAAAGTTTATGACGAAAATCCATGCCTCCACATCCGCCATTATGTCGGAAAAACCCTTGCTTTGATCGGCAAGGGTTTTTCGGAAGCTTTCAAGTCTAAAAGTGGCGGTCAAAAGTATAACCCACGCCCGTCCAGGGTCTCCGGTAATTTTTTCTCAGCAGGTTTCTTAATTTTTTTAAGTTTTTCCGTGATCTCACGGAGCCCTTTGCCTGTGTAAAATGGCGGGGGTTAGAATCAATGGCTGGAACTGATTCGATCAACGTATCACCACCCGATTCTTTAAGAATTCATTGGGCGGTCCGTTCATCCTCGCTGAACAGGTCATCCAGTGAGGATAGGGTGCCATCTTCCTCTACTTCATGAACGTGAATGGTTCCGTTCTGAATGGTCAGTTCGATGAAGCAATTCCAGCAATAATATTGTTGATGACCGATTTTGCCGAGATTGGTTCCATGACAGTTTGGACAATGCATAACGGGCAACTCCTTCTGAAAAATTCTAAAGCTAGTATTTCCAGAGAGTTGCCCGCTTATACTGCATCCGCCCAATGTTCTGTTCAAGAGCTCCTGAACATTCTTAGTCTGTCTCATCTACATAAAATCATAAGGTGAAAGTTCTTCCTGATCTTCCTCATTCTTATCAAACATTTCTTTCATTCGTGTTTGTAATGTTGTATTTCTCTGTCTGTCATTTTCTCTCATAACCCCTGACAAAAATTCCTCCCTGTCCCCACAAATGATCAGTGATTGCTGGCATCTCGTCACGGCCGTGTACAACAGATTTTTCCTTAACATTTTCCGATATTCCTTTAATACCGGCATGATCACAATAGGAAACTCGCTGCCCTGGGATTTGTGAATGGATATACAATAAGCATGTTTAAGCTGGATCAATTCCTGCCTTGTATACACCACTTCACGCCCGTCATACAGCACCACAATCTGTTCCGTTTTTTCTTCCGTTTCATTTTGTTTTAAAATAGCCGTGATTTCTCCTATGTCCCCGTTGAAAACCCCTTTTTCAGGCTGATTGACGAGCTGAATGACTTTATCTCCTGTTCTATATACTTTATCATCCAAAAAGATTTCCCGCTTTTGAGCACTTTTTGGGTTAAGCATCGCCTGCAGGGTTTGATTTAATTGATCAATACCGGTATTCGTTTTGTACATGGGAGCCAGAACTTGAATGTCTTTCGGGTGATAGCCCCGATCTATCGCGCGCTGAACTAGCTCCTCAATAAGTGAACCCATCTGGTCATCCCGGCATGGGATAAAAACAAAATCATCCCCCTGCTCTAACGATCTTGGTGTACAAGAGTCATTTTTAATATCATGCGCGAGCTGGATAATCCGTGATCCTTCTTTTTGCCGGTAAACCTCTTTCAGGCGGGAGATCTTTATCATTCCGGACTCTAAAAGATCAGTCAACACCTGTCCCGGCCCGACTGAAGGCAACTGATCTTCATCCCCCACAATAATCACTTGCATTTGGTCAGGGATTGCCTTTAACAGTTGATTGGCAAGCCAGATATCCACCATGGAAAATTCATCAATAATAATCATTTTGCCAGAAAGTTTTTGATATGGACCGAACTCAAATTCATCTTCTCCCGACCACCCCAGCAACCGATGGATGGTCTGTGCCTTTAGTCCGGTTGCTTCGGCCATTCGTTTGGCTGCCCTTCCCGTAGGCGCCGCCAGCAAAAACTCTTTTTTCCGTGCTTCCTGGTCGATGTTGTTTAGGAGACAATAGGCATCAATGATTCCTTTAATGACCGTTGTTTTTCCTGTCCCAGGTCCACCGGTCAGGATCATTACCTTTGCATGAAGAGCTTCTTTTATGGCTTCATATTGTTCTTCTCCATAACTTAACCCTTCTTGTTCTTCGATTTGCCCAATCACTTTTAGTATTTCTGCTTCCTGGAAAGTTGTTTCCGGACTGTTCCCGGAAATCCGTTTGATCTGTGACGCAACCCCCTCCTCTGCAAAATAAAGAGAAGGCATGTAAACCCGGCTTTCTTCAATCACCAGGAAATTTTCTTCGGAAAGTTCTGTAATAATCTGACTGATTTCATCAAAACGAATGGATTCCTCCCGCTCATTTAAGAGCAGCTGCAACTCCTGTCTGAGTTGTTCCAGGGGCGCATAAACATGTCCGTCCTGGGCCCATTTATGTAACACATATAGACAGCCGGCCCGGATCCGCATCGGATGATTCCGTGGAAGGTTCAGCATGCTTCCGATTTCATCAGCCCGCCTGAAGCCAAACCCTTCAATATCAAACACAAACTGATAAGGGTCTTCTTCCAGCTTTTGTACGGTTTCTTCATGGTATAAACGATACATCTTCTGAGCCAGCTTTAGGCCGATTCCATATTTTGAAAGGTTGACGACAGTCTGTTCAAATCCTTGATTTTCTCGCAAAGCCTGAACAAAGGACTGAATTTTTTTATCTGGAAATCCCGGAATTTGATCGAGCACAGACGGATCCGACAAAATCCGTTCAATGGCGTTTTCCCCCAGGTGGTTGACGATTTTTTCCGCCGTCCTTTTTCCGATCCCCTGAAAAAGATCGCTGGATAAAAAACGAATGAGGCTGTCCTTTGTCTTCGGCAGCTCCTTTTTATATGTAAATACGTCGTATTGTATGCCGAACCTTGGATGGATACGCAGTTGCCCAAAGAAAGTAAATCGATCCCCCGGTTCTAACGGACGAAAATAGCCTTTAACCACGATTTCCTTTTCCTCCAGCTTTTCCGTCGTCTCAATGACCCGAATTAAGGCAATGGAAAAACTCTCGGACGGATTGTGGTAGATCATCCGAATACATTCACCCAAAATATAATTTCTATTTTGTTCCTGAATACCCGCATGTTCCATTGCCATCTGAGCTGCCCCTTTATCATCTGTTATCTTTCTTATCCTCTTCTTTCAACATTTCCTCAACTTTTCCCTTCCCGTGGCCAGCTAAAATATGATCAGGCTGAATTTCTAGCGCCCGTTCAAAATGAGCAAGGGCTTTTTGGGGATCATCATGGTAAAGACAGACAACACCGAGGTTATAATGGGCATCACTATGATCCTCTTTCAATTCCAGTACCTTCTTAAAAACATCGTGAGCCAGATCCACCTGACCAATCTGTGCCAGTGCAAGACCGTACTGAAAACGAGCATCTACATCTTCCGGTTCAAGCTCAGCTGCCCGCTGGAGGTAAGGCAGGGCTAATTTCGGCTGTTCCTGACGATACAGGCACATACCAATCATAAAAAATACATCTCCCGACTGGAGACCCTTTTGATGCGCCGTTTCAAAGAATCCCTGCGCCTTTGAAAACATTCCCTTTTCATAAAAAACACTTCCAAGCCCATAATAAGCGGTTGCTGCAGTTTCATCGAGTTTTACTGCTTTCTCAAAAAATCGCTCTGCACGATCAAATTCGTTCATTTTAAGCAATAGATTCCCAAAGTTAATATAAGCTAAAGGCTCTTCTGGATGTTTGTCAATCGCTTCGGTTAAATATTTAGCTGCCTCATCCAATTTTTGTTCCTTCATTGCCTGAATTCCTTTTTGGAGTAAATTCATGTGGTGACCTCCCTGTTTCCACTCAGGTCCAGTTAGGACTACAGGCGCCCATTTCAACCGAAATCAATCTGCAATGCTCAAATGGGCATCGGGCGCCTGATATTCTTTGTCTCCCCTTTTTCTAAGCTAAATAGTCCACATACTGATCATTTTTGATCACTTTATCAATGGTTCCGCCTCCAAGGCATACTTCACCATCATAAAATACAACGGCCTGTCCCGGTGTAATGGCACGCTGGGGCTCTCTAAACACAACACGGACCTGATTTTTATCCAGCGGATAGACCGTTACTTCACTGTCTTTTTGCCTGTAGCGGAATTTTGCCGTACATGTAAACGGTTCGGTTATGTCCTGACCACTGATCCAGTTGACTTGAAGTGCTTCCAGTGCATCGGAATATAAATAATCGTTGTGATATCCCTGGGCAACATACAGTACATTTTTTTCGAGGTTTTTCCCGACCACAAACCACGGGCCGCCGGGACCTCCAATTCCAAGGCCCTGGCGCTGTCCAATAGTGTAGTACATCAGCCCGTCATGCTGTCCTTTTACCTCTCCATCCATGGTCATCATTTTACCGGGCTGAGCCGGCAAGTACTCGCTTAAAAAGTCTTTAAAATTTCGTTCGCCGATAAAACAGATTCCAGTACTGTCTTTTTTCGTTGCTGTTGCCAGATTATGCTTTTTTGCTATATCTCTGACTTCTTCCTTCGTATATTCCCCGAGCGGGAACATGATTTTCCCCAGAACGGACTGGGGAAGCTGATTTAAAAAATATGTCTGATCTTTATTGCTGTCCTTCCCTCTGAGCATTTCATACCGGTCACCATTTTTTCGAATTCTCGCATAATGCCCGGTGGCTACATAGTCGGCTCCAAGTGCCAGGGCGTGATCCAAAAACGCCTTGAACTTAATTTCTTTATTGCACATCACATCCGGGTTAGGCGTTCGCCCGGCTTTATACTCATCGAGAAAATACGTAAACACTTTGTCCCAGTATTCCTTTTCAAAATTTACCGAGTAATAGGGGATATCCAGCTGATTCGCCACCCGGACCACATCTTCAAAATCTTCAGTAGCTGTGCAGACGCCATGTTCATCCGTATCATCCCAGTTTTTCATAAAAATGCCTACCACATCATAGCCCTGTTCCTTTAAAAGCAGGGCGGTTACGGACGAGTCCACACCCCCGGACATTCCGACCACAACCCGGGTATCTTTCGGATCTTTCATGATGGTCACCACCTTGTTATGAAGTTAATCGCCGTACAATCTGGGCTACTCTTGTTGCTCCTTCCCGTATGTCCTCCTCCTGATTGTCCAATCCGAAACTAAACCGGACAGAGTTTCTCGTCCGGAGATCATCTGAATCAAACATCGCTGCCAGCACATGGGACGGATCGACTGATCCGGCAGTACATGCTGAACCGCTTGATGCTGCAACGTTGGATAAATCCAGATTGGTCAAAAATGCCTCCACATGAATTCCCGGAAAACTGATATTTACAATCCCTGGAACAGCATATTGTTGATCCCCGTTCAAAGAGTAAGAAATTCCTTCATCCTTTAATATCTGCAAAAACAATCGTTTATAAGAACGGTATGTTTCATTTCGCTCTTTCCGTTCTATCATTAGAAGTTCAACAGCTTTTTGAAATCCCCGTGCAGCAGCCGTGTTCTCTGTTCCTGCACGGCGTTTTCTCTCCTGCTCGCCTCCCTGTTGCAGCGGCTGGATAAGGGTACCTTCACGGACATAAAGAAAACCGATACCTTTTGGCCCGTATATTTTGTGGGCAGACACCGACAATAAATCTACACCGAGTTCCTCGACATCAATGGGGACCGCCCCGTAAGCCTGAACCGCATCTGTAAAGAAATATGCCTGATGATCCCTCAGGATTTCCCCGATTTCTCTTATAGGCTGAAGAATTCCGGTTTCATTATTCACGAACATGACTGAAACAAGAATCGTATCCTCTCTGAGGTTTCGCCTGATCTCTTCGGAAGAAACCCTACCTGATTCATCAACAGGTAAGTAGGTCACATCAAACCCCTGCTTTTCCAGAAATTCGGCGGCGTGAAGAGAAGCATGATGTTCAATCGCAGTCGTGATGATATGTTTACCGCGGGACTGATGCTTTAGTGCAGTGCCAATAATGGCCAGGTTATTGGATTCTGTGCCGCCTCCTGTCAGTACAATTTCTTTTTCGTTCGCACCGATGCTGCTGGCCAGCGTTTCCCGGGCTTCATCGATCACTTTTCGTGCCTGTCTACCGAAATGATGGACACTTGAGGGATTCCCGAAGACATTTTCCAGTACAGGGAGCATGGCTTGAACGACTTCGGGGTGTACCGGTGTTGTCGCTGCATGGTCAAAATAAATCGGTTTCATGGCAATCACCTTCTCCATTAAATATAAAACATAAATCCATCCTGTGTGTTTTGGTCATATTTCGCAAGATCTTCGAGAGTTGTTGTATCGAGCACTTCCTTAATCGCTTGCCCGATTCGTATCCAGAGCTCTTTTTTGGCCGGATCCTCATCTTCAAGGGCCTCAACAGGACGAATAGGACCCTCCAGAACCCGAATCACATCACCTGCTGATATTTCGTGGGGTTCTTTTGCCAGCAAGTAGCCCCCGTGTGCCCCACGGACACTTCTGACAAGACCGGCATTGCGAAGCGGAGCAATCAGCTGCTCCAGATAGTTTTCCGATAAATCATTCTCATTGGCAATAGTTTTTAAAGAAACGGGCACATGATTATGTTTTCTGGCAAGGGAAATCATAATCGTTAACCCATAACGTCCTTTAGTTGAGATTTTCATCATTTATCCCCCTTTTCATCAAGCTATTCATCCACCTTTTCGATTGCGGCAGTGAATAACCGACAATCGTCCCTAAGAAAAAAGCAATGATTATGGTTCCAATGCCAACAGGACCACCTAACAGCCACCCTAACAGCAAAACGGTGATTTCTATGCCTATTCTCACCCATTGAACTTTCCATCCCGTTTTATCCGTAATATATAGCATCAGTCCGTCCCTGGGTCCTGCACCTAAATCAGGAGCTACGTATATCCCGATGCCATATCCAAGCACCATAATACCAAGGATAAAGACGACCATTTTCAGCCATAATGATTCCGGATCTGGAAGGATATACAAAAAAATATCAATAAACATGCCGACAAGCAACATGTTTAAGACTGTTCCGATTTTTGGCCATGATTTTGTAGCCAAAGAAGTGAAGAGGACAATAGCCAGTCCGGCTATGATACTCCAGGACCCTATTGTGAGTCCAAACTGCAAATACAACCCGTAATGAAAAACATCCCATGGCCCAATTCCAAGAACTTTTCCTTTAATCGTCAGGGCTATTCCAAGGGCTAAAATAATGAGACCGCCAATAAAAAAGCTCCAGCGGATCAATTGCTCTCTCACAGGATGCTTTCTGTCATATGTGTACGAATGGGGAAGTGACTTTGCTTCATTCATGTATGCCATTTCCTTTCGTTTATCCGATTGTGCAGCAGATACACGAAAATATACAGATTCCTGCTATATGATGGATTTACATATCGAAGAAATACCCTTTATTATAAACATTAGCTATTATAGCATGAATGTAAACGATCTTGCATTTTCAAAAAAAGAAACTTACCATTATAGAAAACTACTGGAACCTGGAAAAATAGCAAAATCTATGCACCATCACAGTCTTTACTGAATCGTGTAGTGCGCTACAGCGAAATGGAACTAGCAATAAAAAGGAGAGAGTCCACGATGGAATACAGACCCCTTGCCTACAGAATGCGCCCTGAAAATATGGATGACATCATTGGTCAAGAACATTTAGTCGGCCCGGGAAAAATGTTGAGGAGAATGGTGGAGGCCAGCCGGCTATCTTCTATGATCCTATTTGGACCGCCCGGCACCGGAAAAACCTCCCTGGCTATGGCTCTGGCGAAAACCCTTCACATTCCCTTTAAAATGTTGAATGCAGTGGTCAATAAAAAAAAGGATATGGAAATCGCAATCGAAGAAGCAAAAATTTCCGGACATCTCGTGCTTATTCTTGACGAGGTTCACCGGCTTGACAAAGGAAAACAGGATTTCTTGCTCCCCCATTTAGAAAGCAATTTGATTACTTTAATTGGATGTACGACAAGTAATCCCTATCATTCCATCAATCCGGCGATTCGAAGCCGATGCCATTTGTTTGAATTGCATAAACTGACCCAACAGGACATCAAAACCGCTTTAAAACGGGCACTGGAAGATGAAAAACAGGGCCTTGGAATGAAACAGGTTCAAATCACAGAAGAAGCTTTAGATCATTTTGCCTTCTCTAGCGGCGGCGATCTGCGGGCGGCCTTAAACGGACTTGAACTTGCTGTTTATTCCTCAAAACCAGACTCAGATGGAATTATTTTCATCGATCTGTCTATTGCCGAAGAATGTATGCAGAAAAAAAGTTTTTCCCATGATAAGGATGGAGACGCCCATTATGATGTTCTATCCGCTTTTCAAAAATCGATACGGGGAAGTGATGTGAACGCCGCATTACATTATTTGGGGAGACTGATCGAAGCGGGAGATTTGGAAAGCATTGCCAGACGTTTGATCGTGTGTGCCTACGAAGATATTGGGCTGGCCAATCCCCAGGCAGGGCCTCGTGCGCTGGCAGCTGTTGAGGCTGCTGAACGGGTCGGGTTTCCTGAAGCAAGAATTCCTCTGGCTGTGGCGGTTGTTGAGCTCTGTCTCTCTCCGAAGTCAAATTCTGCTTATCAGGCATTGGACAAAGCGCTTGAAGACATCCGAAATGGCAAAAGCGGAGAAGTTCCCCCCCACCTCAAAGATGCCCATTATAAAGGCGCTAAAAACTTAGGCAGGGGGACCGGCTACCAGTATCCCCATAACTTTGAACAGGGCTGGGTTGATCAGCAATATTTGCCTGATTCTATTAAAGACAGGATCTACTATGAACCTAAAGATACCGGAAAATTTGAATCAGCATTAAAACGAGTTTATGAAAAAATTATGAGAAACAAAAAGAAATAAAGTATAAACTCCTCTTTTCTTGAACAAAATAAAAAATAAACGAGCAAAGTTCCGATTCATACATTCCATAAATGGTCCCAAATAAAGAACTTAAGACGATTTATGGGATTATGTTAACAAAAAAACTATTAAAATTTGTCAAAGTCTTTCAGTGTATGGTGGCAGATTAAAAAACAAATCAAGAAAATAAGGAAAGAGGAGTGAAGAATATGCCAAAAGTAAGACAGGATGCATGGTCTCATGAAGATGACCTGCTACTGGCAGAAACCGTACTAAGACATATACGGGAGGGCAGCACACAACTTAAGGCTTTTGAAGAAGTGGGCGATAAACTGAATCGAACAGCTGCTGCCTGCGGTTTCAGATGGAATGCTGAAGTACGGAAACGCTATGAAAAAGCCATTGACCTTGCTAAAAGACAGCGGAAAGAGAAAAAACGGGAAATGGCTCAAAAACAAAAGGTCAAAAAAGATGCTCAAACTCAGTTTCAGCATTCCGTTTCATCTAAGAGGGTTCCAACAGATGAAACTTCATCAGATTCTATCAGTTCACTTGACCAGGTTATTGAATTTCTAACTTCAATTAAAAAGGATTATGAGTCTTCCTATCATTCGAAAATGGAGATGGAAGAGCTTGAGCAGGAAAACCATAAGCTGAAAGAAGAAAAGGAGATGCTCGAGAAAAAACTTTCCAGACTTGAAAAAGAATATGAAACCTTACAGGAAGATTATCAAGTATTCATGGAGATTATGGACCGGGCACGCAAAATGGTTGTTCTCGATGATCAGGAACAGGCTTCTGTAAAATCTTTCCGAATGGATAAAAACGGAAACCTGGAAAAAGTCGCACGATAACAAGAAACGCAAAGGAGGACCCGCCTAGCACAAAGCTACCCTGAGGAGATGCGAGGATGCTACCCGCTGCTCTGAAGACCGAAGCAGCTTATAGAGATAGGCATCAGATCCATATTTAAAAGCTTATGGAAGTCTAACGCAGTCTCCTGGAAAACGTGGATGGGACATCAAGACTTGAACAAGTGAAACAAAAAACATGGTCTAAGATTAACGACGGCAAATGGTGAAAACTCCTGTGGGAAAAGCACGAGCCGCCACCCCTAAACACTGAGCTGCCTAAGGAAACCTTAAGGTGTTCCGTGAAAATTGCGGTGACGAAAAACGTAAAAAATATCCGAACAAATTCATGTAACAATTTGAGTTTGTTCGGATATTTTATGATTTTACCCGTTTTTTCCATCCTCGTTGTCCATTTATACTCTCTCAATTGATATTGGTTTTAATATATTGTTTACTACATATGCGGCCATAATCAGCCCCGAAACGGATGGGACATATGCATTGGATGAAGGAGGCATTTTTACCTTGCGAATGTCCGCATCATCAGGTGCGATTTTAGCCCTCACTTCTTCCTTAATTTTCACGGGCCGCTCTTTTGAATAAACAACCGGGATGCCTTTTGTATATCCGTCCTTTCTCAATTTTGAGCGAATGACTCGGGCAATTGGATCATAGCTTGTCTCAAAAATATCAGCAACTTCAAATTTTGTCGGATCCATTTTATTCGCTGCGCCCATGCTGGATATAATAGGTATGTCCCGGTCGATGCACTGTTTAATAATATGAACCTTATAGGTAATGGTATCACTTGCGTCGATGACATAGTCAAGATCATATTGAAACAATTGTTCATAGGTTTCCTCAGTATAAAACATTTCCAGTGGAATCACTTCACAGTCAGGATGAATATCTTTAATCCTCTCTTTCATTAATTGAACCTTTGACTTTCCTACCGTTGATAACAGGGCATGAATCTGACGGTTTACATTTGTGATATCCACTACATCTTTATCAATCAAGATCAAGCGTCCCACTCCGGAACGGGCCAGGGCTTCCGCGCTAAAAGAACCGACTCCCCCAATCCCAAGTATGGCTACCGTTGACTCTTTCAGTAAATTTATGCCATCTTCCCCGATGGCAAGTTCATTTCTGGAAAATTGATGCAGCATATGTTTCGCTCCTTTTCTAAAGTGACAAAGGGTTGTTTTCTATTCGTTTTCTTTACATTACATGAAAAAACCTTAAGGTGTAAAGCAACCTTAAGGTTTTTGAACAGTCACTATTCATAATAATCCCAATTGTGCCGTCATCCCTGTCGTTTTGAACCCGCTCCTGGCAGGTGGGTGCCCTGTCCCATGCTTTATGCTTCCTCTCACTATGGAAAGGAGGCATGCATTCCACACAGAAACTCAGGCTCCCGTAAGTATAAGTGTTCGGTCAAAACTTTGTGGCAATGACGTACACATCAGGATTGATGTGATCCTTTGCTGTATCTAAATTATAGTATATTTCCGTAAAGCTTTCAACCGGGTATCCCTTGAAGAAATGTAACTTTATTCTTTTTTTAAACCTCTGCTTTCTCTTCATTTATCAGCTGTTCTACCAGTTTCAGTTTCAGCTCTTTGAGTTGATTTTCACTTACCCTGGAAGGAGCCTCCGTTAACAAACAGGAAGCAGAAGCTGTTTTTGGGAAGAGAATCGTATCTCTTAAGTTGGAGCGGCCTGCCAGCAACATGACAAAACGGTCAAATCCGAGGGCAATTCCTCCATGGGGTGGAGCACCGTACTCCAGAGCCTCCATTAAAAAGCCAAACTGGTTCATGGCCTCTTCCTGCGAAAAGCCCAGAGTTTTAAACATTTGATCCTGAATATCTTTTTTGTGAATACGCAGACTTCCACCACCTAATTCATAGCCATTTAAGACAAGGTCATAGGCTTCTGCCCGGACATCTTCAGGATGGTCAGCCAGCTTATGAAGATCTTCTTCAACGGGCATCGTAAATGGATGATGAGCCGCCACATACCGGTTCAGCTCTTCATCATATTCGAGAAGTGGCCAGTCTGTTACCCACAGAAAATTAAATTTAGACGAATCGATCAGATTTAATTCTTTTCCTAGTTTCAGCCGAAGGGCACCAAGGCTTTCCTGAACTATTTTTGTTTGATCAGCTACAAATAAGAGTAAATCTCGATCTTCTGTATGAAGTTTTTCCTTTAGGCCAGAGATTTCCTCATCAGAAAGGAATTTCTGAATAGGTCCCTTTATTTCTCCGTCCTCTACCTTCAGCCAGGCCAGCCCCTTTGCTCCGTATATTTTTACGAATTCTGTTAATTGATCAAGATCTTTACGGGAAAATTCCATTGCCCCGCCTTTTACATTAATGGCAGACACCGTTCCGCCGGACTGAACGGCCCCACTGAAAACGTTAAACCCGGATTCCCTTACAACACTTGAAACATCAACAAGTTCCATGCCAAATCGGGTATCTGGCTTATCTGTTCCATAGCGTGCCATTGCGTCGTCATATTTGATCCGGGGGAACGGAGTTTCAATGTCTATTCCCTTGATTTCTTTCATCACTTGTTTCATCATCCGTTCCGTCAATTCCATAATTTCTTCTCTTGACATGAAAGAAGTTTCAATATCAATCTGAGTAAATTCTGGCTGACGGTCGGCCCGAAGGTCTTCATCCCGGAAACAGCGAGCAATCTGATAATATTTTTCAAAACCTGAGATCATTAACAGCTGTTTAAATAGTTGTGGCGATTGAGGCAGTGCATAAAAATCCCCTGGATGCACCCGGCTTGGCACCAGATAGTCCCTTGCTCCTTCCGGGGTGCTTTTTGTCAGCATCGGCGTTTCCATCTCCAGGAACCCTTCATCGTTCAAAAAACTTCGAATCACTTGGGTGGTTTGATGGCGCAGTTTAAAGGTTTCCTGCATCGATTTTCTTCTTAAATCCAAATAACGATATTTTAAACGGATTTCCTCCGTAGTATCCGTTTCATCCTGAATGAGGAACGGAGGATTTTTGGCTTTATTTAAAATTTTGATTTCACGGGCAAG
The DNA here is from genome assembly GCF_004342905.1 of Melghiribacillus thermohalophilus. Classification (GTDB taxonomy): domain Bacteria; phylum Bacillota; class Bacilli; order Bacillales; family Alkalibacillaceae; genus Melghiribacillus; species Melghiribacillus thermohalophilus. The sequence continues at coordinate 434,128 of NZ_SMAN01000001.1, forward strand.
GACTTCTATGGAACCCGTTTCCATCCTCTCATTGACCGTATTTGCATCCCTGGCAACCACTTCGCCTTTAATTTCAAGGACATATTCACTTCTTGCCTTATCGGCAATCTCAAGGGACTCTTTGCTGACGGACGGGTTAAACACAACCTGAACAATCCCAGAACGGTCTCTGAGATCAATAAAAATTAATCCCCCTAAGTCACGCCGTTTGTGTACCCATCCTTTCAGTACCACTTCCTGTCCTATATGCTCTTTGCCAAGTGTTCCGCAATGGAACCGTTTACCCATGCTGTCTTCCTCCCTGCATTATTTCTTTTAAATAAAATACTACTTTCTCCAGTGAATGCATCTTCTGTTCTCCGGTTTGCATATTTTTTACGGTGATCTTGCCTTCGTTTAATTCATCTTCCCCTAATACAAGTACAAATTTGGCTTTGTAACGGTCTGCTGCTTTAAACTGACCTTTCATTTTTTTGTCCATATAATCCTTATCTGCTCTAATGCCGGCTCTCCTTAAGTCATATACCACCCTGGCGGCTTCTTTTTTTGCTTCATCCCCCATGGATACGACATAGCAATCCAGCTCATCCTCAAGGGGGAGATCAATTCCTTCGGCTTTAAGGGCCATAATTAGTCGTTCAATACTAAAGGCAAAACCAATCCCTGGGGTTTCCGGTCCACCAAGTTCCTGAACCAGACCGTTGTAACGGCCGCCTCCGGACAGTGTCGTAATGGCTCCAAAACCTTCTGCATCACTCATAATTTCAAACACGGTATGATGATAGTAATCCAATCCTCTCACCATCGTCGGGTCAATGTCATACGCAATGTCCATTTTTTCGAGATACGAACGTAGTTCTTCAAAATATAGCTGAGACTCCTCATTTAAATAGTCGAGAATAGACGGGGCAGCTTTCATGGACGGGTGCTCCCGGTCTCTTTTACAATCCAGAATCCGAAGCGGATTTTGTTCCAGCCTCAGCTGGCAATCCCCGCATAGTTCGTCCTTATAGGGTGTAAAATGATCCATTAGCGCCTGTCGGTGATTTTTGCGGCTTTCCAGATCCCCGAGACTATTGATCACTAGACGTAGGGACTGTAGTCCAAGTGACCTGTAGCAGTCCATGGCAAAAGCAATTACTTCTGCATCAATGGCGGGATCGGCACTTCCAAGAGCTTCGATGCCGAACTGGGTAAATTGCCGCATTCTTCCTTTCTGCGGACGTTCATAACGGAAATACGGACCCATATAGTACAGTTTTACGGGCTGATTCGGAAAGCCGTGCATTTTATGTTCCACATATGACCGGACAACAGATGCAGTGCCTTCTGGCCTTAAGGTTAAGCTTCTGCCCCCTCTGTCCTCAAAAGTATACATTTCTTTCTGAACAATATCGGTTGTATCCCCAACTCCCCGCTGAAACAGTTCTGTGCGTTCAAAGATAGGCGTACGGATTTCTTTATAATTATAGGTTTTTGCGATTTCATGCAATTTGTTTTCAATATGATGCCACAGCTCTACCTTCTCCGGTAATACATCTTCTGTTCCCCTGGGTACTTTAATCATGCTTATATTCCTCCTTGCGATTTCTTACGACTCGTCAGCAAAAAAGCCGGACTAACAGCATGCTCTTCGCTCTCTTCTTTTATTCTTAGAGTATAAAAAAACCCGTCCCTTCAAAAATCGAAGGGACGGGATAATTCCCGCGTTGCCACCCTAATTGAAGCCTCTTAAAGCTTCCTCTCTTCCATATAACGCACTGATTGCGTCCACTATCTACCGGGCCGGGCCTTTCGATAGGGAACCTCAGGAATGTCTTTCGTTAAGTCATCACAGAGAAATGCTCTCAGCCGCTGGCATTTCTTCTCTGTCTGTGTGGGGCCTAACTACTTTTTCCGTCACAGGTTTTGCTCGATATACAATTTCTACTTTTGTTTAAGGCTTTATTTCAATAAAGTTGGTTATAATCATAATGTTGAATGAGAAAAATGTCAAGAACGTTTTAACTGTTCTTTTAATTTTTTTACATCCTTTAAGGAAATGCCAAATTCCTGTGCCAGTTCCATTGGTGTACGTTCCTGTTCTAAAACCATAAATTGATGGAAATCCATATTAAAAATATCATGGAATGCTATTGATTGTAAATGCCTGCGGTCACTGATCTTCATGATGATGCCTCCTGTTATTTTAGGGTTAGCCCTGTGATTAAGATCTTTCATTTAAAAAAGGATTCTTAAAGTTGAAGTCGAAGTAAATTTTTAGACTTGAAAAATGGGGGAATTGCTTTGACGAAAAAATGCAAAAATACGATCGTGATCACATCAATCATTTTGTCCTTTCTGGCTTTATATATTCCCCGCAGTTTTGCCGATCGGGCGATTGTCAGTGTGGAAACGTTGAATGTCCGAAGTGGGCCCGGGCTTAATTATGAAATAACCGGTCAGGTTCATCATCAGGAAAGACTGACGATTATGGAAGAAAAGGAGAACTGGTTAAAAATCAAGTCTGATGATGCTGAAGGGTGGGTGGCAGAATGGATGGTAACCAGAACTGAATTTGAACCTGAGTCCCGGACAAAAATGGAAAGTCTAAAGACAGTAGAAGTCACGGGAGAAACCCTGCGGATCCGATCAGGACCAGGAACCGATTTTGATGTAATTGAACATGCCGATCAAGGAGAAATATATCCGTATTTGTCAACGAATACAGACTGGGTTCAAATACAGCTGAACGAGGACCGAACAGGGTGGGTTCATTCAGATTATATTGTAATAAAGGACAGAAGGAGTCAAGAAGGGGCCACTGAAAACCAGCATATTGGACAGATTACGGCGAATACGGAAGTGATCAGCGTCAGAGACCAGCATTCTTTTAACGGGAACATTATCGGGGAAATTTATGAAAATGAGCAATATCCTGTTTACAAGGAAGAAAAGTCATGGTATCAAATTCAATTGCCTTCAGGGGAGCTGGGCTGGGTTGCCAAATGGCTTGTCGCTTTTACTGAATCCTACAATGGGGGATCTGATACCGTTACCTTGCTATATAACGATACACACTTTCGGAACGGGCCATCAACAGACTATCCTATTACGGGAACGGGACAGAAAGGGAATACTTTTGAAATGGTCAACAAACATGAAAACTGGTACGAAATCAGGACGGACAGCGGCCCTGCATTTGTACCTGAATGGGCTGTCTCTCTGGAGAAACATCCAGTTGATTCATTGGGTGTAACAAATAACCATCTAAAAAATAAAATCATCATCATCGACGCCGGTCATGGCGGTCGTGACACAGGTGCGGTTTCGGCAGCCGGTGATTATGAAAAGAATATCACAATCAAAACCTCACTGGACCTGGCCAGAAAGTTAGAACTGCTCGGTGCTGTTCCGATACTGACCCGGACCAGTGATACGTATCTATCTCTCGGCTCCCGGGTAGCCATTGCTTATACTCAGCAAGCAGATGCATTCCTCAGTATTCACTATAATAACGCACCAGACTATCCTGAGGCGAATGGAATCAGTACGTTTTACTATCATCCGAGAGATCGTGAACTGGCAACCATTCTTCACAGGGAAATGATGAATGCTACTCAATTAAATGACCGGAATGTTAAATTCGGCAATTATCATGTCATCAGAGAAAACAGACGACCTTCCGTTCTACTTGAACTGGGGTTTGTTTCCAATCCCAAAGAAGAACAGCTGATTAAAACCCGGAGATATCAAGAAATAGTAACCCGAGCCATCGTAAGGGGATTAAATGATTATTTTGCAAATGAATAGACTATTACGATTTTTTACCGGGAAAGGTGGTCCGTATGCATTCAAATTGATTGGACCATTGAAAATGAGGTGCGATTTTTTCTGTTATGACATTGCCGATGCTGTCATGACCTTTTCTCCTCTTCTACGATAAAAAATAGTAGCACAGACCTGGGCCAGGTCTGTGCTACTGATCTTCATAGGTTTCTGTTCTTCCTATTCTCTAGATCTTGCCCGATGTGTGTTTGCTTTTTCTCCGGTATAATACAGAAAAAGGCCCCTTTTTAGGGACTCTTTTCTGGAAACAAACGATTACCTTTTCTTTTGTTCATCGCTGTCAATGATAAGTGTAACTGGCCCATCATTGACCAGGGATACGTCCATCATCGCTCCGAATTCCCCTGTCTGTACCGGCACACCCTGATCTTTAACAAATTGATTAAAGGCTTTATACAATTTTTCAGCGGGTTCTGGTTTTGCTGCATCCATGAAATTAGGCCGCCTTCCCTTACGGCAGTCTCCGTAAAGGGTAAACTGGGATACAGATAATACCGAACCGCCCACATCTTTAACAGAAAGATTCATTCTCTCTGCTTCATCTTCAAAAATCCGTAAGTTGGCTACTTTTTCCGCCAGAAACGCCGCATCTTTCTCCGTATCGTCATGGGTAACACCTACCAGTACGACGAGTCCGTGTTCAATTTTTCCTTTTATTTCTCCATTGACGGTAACCTTCGCCTGTCTGGAACGCTGTACAACCACTTTCATAGAAGAACCGCTCCCTTATTGAATCATTCTCCGTACCGTATAGACATCGGGTATTTGTTTAATTCGGTCCACAATTTTTCTGAGATGATGTAGATTGTGAATTAAAATCGTAATATGAATGGTTGCCATATGATTTTGATTGGCTTTTCCTGTCACTGCTGTTATATGTGTTTTGGTTTCATTAATGGCTTGAAGGACTTCATTTAATAGTCCGTGCCGGTCATAACCAGAAATTTCAATGTCCACGTTATATTGTTTATCCTGATTCCCTGTATTTTCCCATTCAACCGGAATCAGACGTCCCTGCACCTCGTTTCGCGCCACATTCGGGCAATCCTTGCGGTGAACGGAAACGCCCCTTCCTTTCGTGATATATCCAACAATTTCATCACCCGGAACCGGGTTACAACACCGGGACAGACGTACAAGTAAATTGTCCACCCCTTTTACTTTCACCCCGGACTCTGTCCGTTTGGTTTTCCGAGTCCCCACTTCCTGTTTGACTTCTTCCAGAACATCTTCAAAATCCTGGGTTTTGCCTTTCGGACGTACGAGTTCAGCCAGACGATTGGCAACCTGCTGAGCGGTAATTCCCTGATAGCCTACCGCCGCATACATATCCTCATCGCCAGTAAATCGGAACTTTTCCGCCACTTTATTGAGATTTTCCTGTGTCATCACCTCTTTGGGCTCCAGGTCAAGGTTGCGGATTTCTTTTTCTACCAGTTCCCTTCCCTTAGAAATATTCTCTTCCCTTCTTTGTTTCTTAAAAAATTGTTTAATTTTATTTTTAGCCTGGGATGTCTTTGTGATTTTGAGCCAGTCCTTAGATGGCCCGTAAGAATGCTTAGAAGTCATAATTTCCACGATATCCCCGGTTTTAAGCTGGTAATCTAGTGGTTCCATTTTGCCGTTAATTTTAGCACCAATCGTCTGATTACCCACCTCGGTGTGAATCCGGTAGGCAAAATCAATCGGCACGGAACCGGCAGGAAGTTCAATGACATCCCCTTTAGGGGTAAAGACATAAACCATGTCTGAAAACAAATCCATTTTTAAGGATTCCATGAACTCTTCTGCATCATGGGCTTCATTCTGCCATTCAAGGATTTCCCTGAACCATGTAAGTTTATCTTCAAAAGTCTGCTTGTGCTTATTTAATTGTTTGCCCTCTTTATAAGCCCAGTGAGCCGCAATTCCGTATTCAGCGATTTCATGCATCTCATGGGTTCTGATCTGTACTTCCAGCGGATCGCCCTTTGGTCCGATAACCGTTGTATGGAGGGACTGATAAAGGTTCGGCTTCGGCATCGCGATATAGTCCTTGAACCGTCCGGGCATCGGTTTCCAGCATGTATGAATAATTCCCAGGACAGCATAGCAGTCCTTAATGCTGTTGACAATAACACGAACTGCAAGTAAATCGTAAATTTCATTAAATTGTTTATTTTGCATGACCATTTTTCGGTATATGCTGTACAGATGTTTGGGACGACCGGAAATCTCTGCATCAATCTTGACTTCCTTTAGACGCTCATCGATTTCTTGAATCACCTCATCAATGTAATACTCTCGTTCTGCCCGCTTTTGCTTCATGAGATTGACAATCCGGTAATATTGCTGTGGGTTTAAAAAGCGCAGAGCAGTATCTTCCAGTTCCCATTTAATTGTTGAAATTCCCAGACGATGGGCAAGGGGAGCAAAAATTTCCAGGGTTTCATTCGCAATTCGCCGCTGTTTTTCAGGCGGTAAATGTTTAAGGGTCCGCATATTGTGGAGACGGTCAGCGAGTTTGATCAAAATGACACGAATATCCCTGGCCATTGCCACAAACATTTTACGATGGTTTTCAGCCTGCTGCGCTTCCCGGGATTTATATTTGATTTTCCCCAGTTTTGTGACTCCATCTACCAGCATGGCTACTTCAACGTTAAACGTTTCTTTTAAGTCCTCAAGGGTTACATCCGTATCCTCAACCACATCATGAAGAAAGCCACCGGCAACTGTTGCTGGATCCATTTCAAGATCAACAAGAATGCCGGCAACTTGAACCGGGTGATGAATATATGGTTCTCCCGATTTTCGAAACTGGTTTTTATGTGCCTCTTTCGCATATTCATAGGCTTTACGAATAAAAGCCGTATCTTTCCCGGAAAGATAGCGGCTTGCTTTGTTTATCACTTCTTCCGCTGTCAACACTTTTTCTTTAGCCATGGAATCACCTTATCATATCAGACATTCTGTTATTTTCGCTATTATTTTTTCATTATTCACAAAATAAGCCAAAATGTAAAGGGAAATAGACCGATTTTTAATGAAACAAATCATTTTCACCAGATAGCACGTGTTTTTTATCCATTATCAATCGGGACAATGTGGTTTGAGTATAAACAAAGAGCACTCTTTTTCAGGCAAGAGTACTCCATTTGCTCATTAATCATATTGCATTAGTGTCAGCACATCATAGCCTTTTAATTTTTCTCTTCCATTTAAATAGGATAATTCGATTAAAAATGCGCAGCCAGCCACAACTCCACCCAGTTCCTCAACGAGTTGGATGGTTGCTTCGATCGTTCCTCCTGTTGCTAAAAGGTCGTCAGTAATTAAAACCCGCTGCCCGGGCTTAATGGCATCCTTATGCATGGTTAAAATATCTTTGCCATACTCCAGCCCATAATCCACCTTGATCACTTCTCTGGGTAGCTTTCCATCTTTTCGTACCGGAGCAAAGCCTACCTCAAGAGCATAGGCGACCGGGCATCCGACAATAAATCCCCGGGCCTCAGGGCCAACTACAATATCAATTTCCTTTTCTTTTGCATATTCCACAATTTCATCAATAGCGGATTTAAACACATCGCCTTTGTCCATTAAAGTGGTAATATCCTTAAAACGAATTCCTTTTTCAGGCCAATCGGGTACAACGGTAATATATTTTTTATAATCCATAAACGATTTCCTCCTTAGCATTCCGCACATCATTCATTTGTTGGTCAAACCATTCTCTTAAATCTTTATAAGATGAATAAAATAATGTTTTTTCAACTTCAATTTGCCTTAATTTTTCCCTGTAAACCTCCGCCTCATTTAAATCCTTTTTAGCAGGTGATGGAAGGATGGATAAAACTCCATCGTCCATTGTAACAAATTCAAGCTCCAAAAACACCTTTATCATAAATTCAATCCAGTCCGTTGTCCACCCTTTTATCCGTCTGATTTGTTGAAGTCCCTCTGGAATCGGCACACGCTTCTTTTTTAACAGAAAAGCATACAGCCATTTAAAGTCGTTACGGTCAGGAAGACGGGAAAAGAAATGTTGACCTGTTGACTGGAAGCAGGCAAAAATCTTTTTGGGTTTCACATGCCGGAAAACCTGTGACAGTTCGTTCAGACTGGAAGGCAGATCGAGTAATAATAACCCGTCGGGCCAATCATAGACATGACCTGACATAGCAATGAACTCACTGGCATCTTTAACCGGAAAACATTCCTCTACCCAGTCCAAACCGGGGGGGACCGATTCAAAGATAAGCGCATAAATATCTTCATTTTCAAGACCATCAAGCATTCTGGAAAGATGCTTGACTCCCCGATAGTCGAAAAGCTGCCACTGATCGACTTTCAAATCTTTTAGAACCACCTGCATTTTTTTATGGCCGTTCCATTCATTAATATCCAGTTCTCCCACAACGGAGATCGGTGCCCGGGAAGACAGGTGGGGAAATAGGTCACCCATGCCAAATCCGACGGCATCCAGCTGTTTATCTCCTTTTTGAAAATGAATTTTCAGGTGACTGGAATTGGACCCGATCTGGCGGATTTCCCCCGGCATCATATCATTCATTTGAAAGACCGGCCTGGGATTTCCTACTCCAAATGGAGCAAGACGGTTGATTTCTTCAATGGCTTCAAAGTTCAAATCCTCTATGTCAATGATAAATTCCGGGTATAAAACAGGCTTAAAATCATCTTCTGTCAGTTTTTGTTTTGCCAGGCGGTTTAAGGAAGACCGCAAAGATTCGATTTTTTCAACTGCAACAGTCATCCCTGCAGCCTGGGCATGACCTCCAAAATTAATAAAGACATCCTTAATTTCCATGCAGTTTTCAAATAAATCAAAGGCATCAATGCTTCGTGCCGAACCTTTGGCCTCCCTGGCTTCCGGATCAATGCCGAGTAGAACGGTCGGTCGATTATACTCCTGGGTCAGTCTGGATGCCACGATTCCTAAAACGCCTGTATTCCACCCTTCTTTTGCAAGCACAAGTACGTAGTCATCCTCAAAATTTTCGTCTGTAATCATTTGTTTTGCTTCATGAGTCATTTGTGTAACCATTTGCTGCCGTTTTTGGTTTAATTCCTGAACCTTTTCAGCCATTTCCAGAGCTAGAGACGGGTCTTCTTCCAGCAACAGCTCAACGGCCAGGGAAGCATCCTGCAGACGTCCGACTGCGTTAATCCTTGGCCCTAAAGCAAAACCAATATGAACTTCATTGATGTTCTCTTTTATCCCGCAGACCTGCTTCAATGCCTGAATACCAGGTTTTTTAGAATAGGTTAACGATTTTAAACCGTGATAAACAAGAATTCGGTTTTCATCCTGGAGAGGAACTAGATCCGCTACTGTTCCGATGGCTACATATTCCAGAAGATGGGCAGGAAGCTCCCCGTATAAGGCATGAGCAAGTTTGAAGGCCACCCCTGCCCCAGAGAGTTCCGGGAAGGGATAACGGGCTGACCGTTTTGGATGAATAATGGCAAAGGCGTCAGGAATCGTTTCCTGGGCTTCATGGTGATCGGTAATGATCAGATCCATGCCTAACTGCTTTGCAAGTTTAGCCTCTGTAACAGCAGCAATCCCTGTATCGACAGTAATAATTAATGAAAAACCCTGTTTTTTCGCATGATAAAACGCCTCTTGATTTGGGCCATAACCCTCTGTAAAGCGATTCGGTATGTAAAAATCTGCATGGGCTCCCAGATCCGTTAAGGTTTCCATCAGAATGGACGTAGCCGTCACCCCATCAGCATCATAATCGCCAAAGATTAATATGTTCTCTTCCTGCCTGATGGCCTGATGTATCCGGTTCACCGCCTGATTCATATCCTCAAATTCAAAAGGATCGTGTAGATCTTCAAGGGAAGGAGACAGAAACTTTCTAGCCGATTCCGGATCCTTAATTCCTCTCTGGACTAAAAGTTTTTTTGTAATATCGGATACAGACAAATCAAAATCTATTTGATGAATAGGATTGTGATCTTTTAAAATCCATTTCGATTTACTCTTTAACATAGCTTCACCCCTGACGCACTCATTATACTAGAGCTTGATTGGGGTGGCAAATGAATCAGGTGATTTAGATTTTTCATCGGGTGAAGGTGGTTTTCCAGTTCGCCGGGCACCTCCTGGGAACATTCAATGTGATTGACAGCCTTGTTTTATCCTTTCACAGGTGATGGATGTCATGGAAAATTGGATATTGATTGGACTATGAAAAAAAAGGATGAAAAGAAGCAACCTTCTTTTCATCCTTCTCAAGATTAAACCTGTGGCCCGCCTTTTGGTTTCTTTCGTTCGAAAACAATTGGCTTTTTATCAAGCATTCTTCCTCTCCAGACCAGCCACAGCTGTGCAGCAATAAACAGGGAGGAATAAGTACCTGCCAGCAATCCTACAATCAGTGCAAACGAGAAGTTTGTAATAGCCTCTGCTCCAAACATAAAGAGCATGAAAGCAGCAAAAATCACGGTCAATACCGTGTTTATGCTTCGGGCCAGTGTTTCCATTAAACTTTTGTTGACGACAGCCGCCAGTTCTTTATAGCTTTTAACCCTTTTCTTGAACCTCAAGTTTTCCCTGATTCGGTCAAAGGTAACAATTGTATCATTCACCGAATAACCGACAATGGTTAAAATGGCAGCTATGATGGTAATGTCAAACTCTAGCTGGGTCAAACTAAACAGGGCAAGAATAAAGAATGCATCATGTAAAAGGGCAAGAATCGCTGTAACAGCAAAGAAGATTTCAAAACGGAATGCAACGTAAATAATAATCCCAATCGATGCATAGAGCACAGCCTGAACCGCATTGAACGCAAGCTCCCGTCCAACCTTCGGGGTCACCGTACTCACACTCGGCTCATTGCCATATTGAGCCGAAAAATGTTCACCAATCTCTGCAATTTCCTCCTGGTTCAAAACCCGGTCAAACCGAGCGATAGCGAGTTCCCCCTGATCACCGGCTGAAACAATTTCAACCGGGTTCAGTCCGAGAGATTCATAGCCATCCCGCACTTCTTCGATATCAAGGGTATTGTCCGCCATAACCTGTACCCTTGATCCGCTCGTAAAATCGATTCCTAGATTAAGCTGGAGCGTAAATAACGAAACTATTCCTGCTGCAATCAAAACAGCGGAGATCGCAAAAAATTTTTTGCTGTGTTTGACGAAATTAAAGGTTTTGCCAAAAAAAGTCGCCTCGACTTCTTCACCCTTTGTAATATCTTTTATCGCTTCTTTTTTCACGCCGAAATATCCTGGTTTGTGATTTAACAAACCACTTTTCACCCACAGTCCCATAAGCAGCCTTGTTCCATAGACTGCAGTAATAAAGCTGACCAGGATACTGACAATTAACATCGTTGCAAAACCTTTTACCGAGCTCGTGCCAAAAATAAACAGAACAACTGCAGCCAGTATGGTGGTGATGTTCGCATCGAGGATTGTAGCCAGCGACCGTTTATTGCCTGCCCGATAGGCAGAAAGTACGGTTTTTCCGGCTTTCAGTTCCTCTTTTATCCGCTCATAGGTGATGATATTGGCATCGACGGCCATACCGACCCCGAGCACAAGTGCTGCAATTCCTGGCAACGTAAGAACGCCATTCATCAAGTTAAATACAAGTAAAATGACATATACATATACACTTAACGTTATGGAGGCGATGAGCCCCGGCAAGCGGTAATAGATGATCATATAAATGAAAATCAGCGCAATCCCAATGATTCCCGCAAAAACAGTCTGATCAAGGGCTTTCTCACCAAACTGCGCACCTACAGATATGGAGTAAATCTCTGTCAGTTTGACAGGCAAGGAACCTGCATTTAATATATCAGCCAGACGTTTGGCGGAATCAACGGTAAACGGAGGGCCGGTGATCATCACATTGGAACGAATCGTTTCATTGACAGCCGGTGCGGAAATATACTTCGGATTTTCTTTTAGCCTTTCTTCTTTATAGGAATCTCCCTCTTCATAATCAAGCCAGATGACAAGAACATTTTCCGGCTCGGGAAAGTTTTTAATCGTGCTGGTTACTTCTGCAAATTTATCCGGATCTTTTAGCCTGAGGGTCACAACCGGTTCTCCTGTCCGGGGATGAAAATCCTGTTTTGCGCTTCCTTCAACAATGTCCGAACCATCCAGATAAAGCTTGTCGTTGACATCCCGAAAAGAAAGGGTGGCGGTTGTGGAGAGTAAGTCCCTCGCTTCTTTCTGATCCTGAATGCCTGCAAGCTGAACACGGATCCGGTTATCCCCTTCGATCTGAATATTTGTTTCATTGATTCCCAGAATATCTACCCGTTCCCTTAAACTTTGAACGGTAGCGTCCATCGCTTCATCATTGATTTCCTGATCATCATCCAGGGGCTCCACTTCATAGAGGATCTCAAAGCCCCCCTGCAAATCCAGTCCCAGCGGGATTCCTTTAGTCACTGATTCAGTTGTTGTGCCGATGATTCCTGCAAATAAAAGTACAAGCAAGAAAAAAGCAATCATTCTCCCTCTCTTTACCATGATGAGTAGTTCCTCCTTTAATCTGACTCATTAAGAAAAAGGGGAGTCAGCCTCAGCCGTTCAAGTTGACTCCCGAAATTAATCCTTCCGAAAAATCGTCCCGGTCTTTCATGCCGATGATCAGTTTGGGTCGACCTGCACTCTAGCCTGGTGATTCGCTCGGACATGAGGACCATCCATCAGCTGAATACCGTTTCCCGATCTGTTCTTAAGAGTGTCATAAACCCTGTCATGTCTGATCATTTTCCATTTCTTTCAGGGCGTTGATTTGTGCAAGTAAGTCCTGTTCCTGATAGACCTGAGCAGTCATATAGTTCATATACGTTCCCGGATTGAGATGCAAGATGTCCTGAACGACTTCATAAAGCCGCTTTTCACAGTCTTTTTTCCAGACCTTTTTCATCAAACAGTCCCACACCTCTTCTTCGGTTGCCTTTTCATATCCGAGCATATGTAATTCATCAACTTTGCTTTTTACAGCAGGAGTCAAATACGGTTTCCAACCTGAAACTTTCCTGTATACTTCCATCCCCTTACCTCCCGGAAACTCCAATCGTTTAAACCACTGACTCAATAGAAGTGTTAGTATACGGTCTGAAACTTTCTGAAACAGCTTCTATAGGAAATAACCAGTGCTTGTCATGCTTGCCTCACCTTCGTGCATATACATTTATTGTATATGATTTTCACACTTTTGAGAAGGCAGGTAAAACGATGTCCAGACAAACTTTTATCCAGGGAACCCTCATTTTAGTAGCGGCAGGAATGATCACACGGTTTTTAGGTTTTATTAACCGGATCGTGGTTGCCAGAATTATGGGCGAAGAAGGGGTCGGCCTTTACATGATGGCCCTTCCCACCCTGTTTTTAATGATTACCCTGACCCAGTTTGGACTTCCAGTTGCCATATCCAAGCGGGTGGCTGAGGCTGATGCAAAAGGAGACCGAAAAAAAATCAAAAACATTTTGATCGTTTCTTTCACGATTACGCTCACACTCAGCATTATTTTTACGGCCGGATTCATCATTCTGTCTCCCATCATTGCCACTTATTTGCTTACCGATGAACGAGCTTTGTATCCGATCCTGGCCATCAGTCCCATCGTTCCAATCGTTGCCGTCTCAGCTGTTATCCGCGGCTATTTTCAGGGATTGCAAAACATGAAACCACAGGCCGTTTCACAGATCATTGAACAATTAGTCCGTATCACGCTGGTCGCTGTTCTAACTAAGGCCCTGCTGCCCTATGGAGTTGAATTTGCTGCCAGTGGTGCGATGATTTCCGTTGTCATCGGCGAATGTTGTGCCCTGATTTATATCGTGCATCATTTTAAAATCAAAAAGTCATTTAAACTGCTTAAAAACATATCCCGATCAATAAAAAAAGGAAAACAAACGCTTCAGGAACTGTTATCCATTGCCGTGCCCACAACCGGCAGCAGACTCGTTGGCTCGGTCACTTTTTTCCTTGAGCCGATCCTTGTGTCCCAGAGTCTCGCGATTGCAGGATTTTCCGTGGCAGCAAGCACGAAGTTATATGGTGAGTTAACGGGATTTGTCATGCCGTTACTTCTTTTGCCGACGTTTATCACCCACTCCCTTTCAACGGCTTTAATCCCGTCCATCAGTGAAGCAGAAGCGAAAAAACAACATAAACTGATCCATTTCCGGATTCATCAGGCTATACGCTTTTCATTTGCCTCCGGTGCACTTGCTACCGTAATCTTCTATTTGTTTGCAGAACCGATTTTAAAATTTATGTACAACGATACAGACGCAGCCTATTTTGTCACATTTATGGCCCCCTTTTTCTTAATGTTATATTTTCAGGCTCCGCTTCAGGCAGCACTGCAATCGCTGGACCTTGCCAGACAGGCGATGTATAACAGCATTATCGGTTCCATTGTCAAATTTATCGTGTTAATCGTTCTGGCTTCACAACCCCAGTTCGGAATAGCCGGAGTAGCGATTTCCATCGTTACTGGTGTCGTATTGGTGACCGTCCTTCACTTCGCGGTTTTATGGAAAGAAATTTCTCTCAGAATCCCCTGGAGGGACGCAGGAAGAATGATAGCATTATCGATTCTAATATTAACCTGTGGAAAGTACCTGTATAAGTTGCTGCCTCAAGCTTCAGACAGTTTGATTGTCTTAGGCCTGGTCATGCTGCTTCTTGGAGCTGTCTATGTGATTCTTTTAATGGCATTAAAATTTGTCACAAGAGATGAATTGGCCCAGCTTCCATTTATCAACAGATAATCTGAAGCACGCAAAAAGCTGATCCACATAACAGGTATCAGAACGATTTATGGATCAGCTTTTCTCTTCCGTTTCTTTTAAATCCACATAAAGGGATCCGTCATCATTTACTGTACAGTAGGATATTTGATCCATGTTCACATACCCGGACTGTTTCAGTTTCTCTTTTAGCCATTGCTTATCCTTTCCCAGTTCATGAAGGGCGTCGTCAATAATCTTACCATCTTCTATCAGCGGATCGATTGGAATAATTGGTTTTGACTTTTTTTCAAAAACAGATAACTTTCCATTGGCTTCGAGCACCGCAAGGTCAACGTCCTGAATTTTTTGAACCCCTTTATCCCTCAGCTGCATCAAGAGATCATCAATGTTGTATCGCTGACTTTTCATTTCTTTTTCATCGATTTTTCCATCATGAATGATAATGGAAGGTTTGCCATCAATCCACCTTCTGATCTTTAAATTTTTCAGGGATATAAATGCAGTAAAACGCTGAATCATCAACAGTACAATCATCGGTACAATGGCATACAGAAAATGTTTTTCTGGCTTTTCAATCGAAAAAACAGCCATTTCAGCAAGCATAATAAAGATGACGAGATCAAATATACCCAGTTCACCGACTTCTCTCTTCCCCATAAGCCGAAAAATGAGTAATAGAATGATATACGCTAAAACGGTTCGGTAAATCAGCCCCCAAATCACAATCGCATCCATGATTGTTTTACATCTCCTCTAAGGACATCATATCAATGATGTAGTTTGTACATCTTTTCTTAAAAATATGCTCTGGTAAGGGAGCCGGAAAATGGGATCAAATACCTAAAAATAATGTAGATCGTTGAAATAAAAAGGGATAAAATGACGACTGAAAAACCATATTTTAAAAATTTCATGAATGAAATCCCCTCTCCTTTACTTGCGGCAATTCCAGCCACAACTACATTGGCGGAAGCACCGAGGAGTGTCCCGTTTCCCCCGAGGCATGCTCCGAGGGCCAGAGACCACCAGAGGGGATCTAAATTTAGCATCCCAAAATCTTGAAATTCTCGGATAACAGGTATCATGGCTGCTACAAAGGGAATGTTGTCCACAAGCCCGGAAGCAATTCCTGAAACCCATAAAATCATGATAGCTGTTTTCGGCAAGTCTCCTTCTGTCAGCCATATGATTCCCTTTGCAATCTCATCAATGACTCCCGTTGTTTCCAGCCCTCCGACAAGAATAAATAGCCCCATAAAGAAGAATAATGTCAGCCATTCCACTTCTCGAAAAATTTCTTCCGTATCCAGATCCTTATCTGAAAGGAGAAGCAAAAGAAGTGCCCCGGAGACAGCAATGGTGGTCAAATCCACATGCAGAACCGGATGAAGCAGAAATCCAGTGATGGTCAGACACAAAATCGTCATGGACTTATATAAGAGCGGGGTTTTTTTTAAGTTATACCCTTCGCTTAAGTTTTCCCAGTTGATATCCATGCGGTTTGCTGACTGAAACCTGGACCGGAACAGGAACAGCATCAGAGCAAGATTCACTGCAAATATTAAGATGACAACGGGTCCTAAATGGATGATAAACGATAGAAATGTAAAATGTTCAACGGCCTGGCCAATCATAATATTTGGAGGGTCGCCAATTAGCGTAGCTGTCCCTCCAATATTGCAACTAAATATAACACCGAGTAAATATGGAAAAGCCGGAAGAGAGAGCATTCTGGTTATATTCAGGAGAACAGGAACAAACAGCAGTACAGATGTGACATTATCTAACAGGGCAGAACTGACAGCAGTCAAGCAGGAAATCGTAATGAACAGGCGGACAGGTTCGCCCCTTACATTTTCCGCCATCTTGAAGGCTATATACTCAAAAAAGCCTGTCCGCTGTGTAATGGAAACAAGCAGCATCATGGAAAACAATAATGTGATGGTATGCCAGTCAATAAACGAATAAAAAGCATCATTCCAGTCGTAAATTCCCGTGATGAGCATCAGCACACCACCTGTCAGGGCAACCAGCGCACGATTGACTTTTTCCAGCATAATGAACAGGTAGCTGATCAAAAATATGAAAATGGATAGTAGCGCCTCCATCATTTCTTCTCCTTTTGTCCACTTATTACTACCCACTATATTCAGGAACAGCCCCAAAATATTTTGATTCTATTTTTATTTTTCCTGAATATAATGAGGTAAAAATTGGACAAACAAGGAGGAGAAATAAGTGGTGGGTAATAAAGTGACAGCTCTTCTGTATGGATGGGTAACGATTTTTGTACTAATGATTGCCACAAGCCTGATTATGGCACTTCTGATGAGATTTACCACAATGGACGAGAGCACGCTGAACTGGCTGACCGGCGGACTGGCCATTCTGTATCTATTTTTCGGAGGATTTTTTTCAGGGGCAAAAGGAAAAGAAAAAGGATGGATGCTCGGGGCTTTAACAGGAATCGGATACAGCTTATTTGTCTTTCTCT
Organism: Melghiribacillus thermohalophilus; assembly: GCF_004342905.1. Lineage (GTDB taxonomy): Bacteria > Bacillota > Bacilli > Bacillales > Alkalibacillaceae > Melghiribacillus > Melghiribacillus thermohalophilus. Next base: position 451,199 of record NZ_SMAN01000001.1, read on the forward strand.
ATCAGTTCCTGGCTTTTGATCAATTATTTACTACAAACCAGTGGATGTATCATGGACTGTTTCTTCTTTCAGCCATAATAGGAGGCATTTTAGGTGTTAACCTGTTCGGAAAACAACAGGCATAAAGACTAAACCCCCTGGCTACTGTTAAGAGCGAGGGGGGATGTATGCATGATCTAGATTATGAATCACTTACAACTTCACGCACCGCAGAACGGTCGTATGTAAGTTTGGTACCATCCTCAACACGAAGAACGACTTTATTTTCATCCAGAGCATGGACTTCAGCGTGAAGACCTCCAATGGTGATGATTTTATCACCCTTCTGCAAATTGTTTTGCATCTCCTGAACCTGTTTTTGCCTTTTTTGCTGAGGGCGAATCAGAATAAAGTAAAAAATCACAAAAAACAAAATAATCGGTGATAATTGTATCAGCAAATCCATTCGATGAACCCCCTTTCTCTAAAAGTTCTTAGCATCTGGCTTATTAAAACCATATTGTTCAAAAAATTGTTCGCGAAAGTCCAGCAGACGGTTTTCCCGAATCGCCTCCCGAACTTGCTCCATTAATTTTACCAGAAAATAAAGATTATGATAAGTTGTAAGTCGCATTCCGAAAATTTCATTGGCTTTGATGAGGTGGCGGATGTAAGCCCTTGAGTAATTTCTGCACACGTAGCAGTCACAATGTTCATCAAGTGGCCTGAAATCCCGGGCATATTTCGCATTACGGACGACGAGGCGTCCGGTTGATGTCATGCACGTTCCGTTGCGGGCAATTCTGGTCGGAAGCACACAGTCAAACATATCGATTCCTCGAATGGCTCCGTCAATTAAGGAGTCCGGGGAACCTACGCCCATTAAATAGCGGGGCTTATTTTTCGGCAATAATGGAGTGGTGAATTCCAGCACTTTATTCATCACATCTTTCGGCTCACCGACCGATAGTCCACCAACAGCATATCCCGGGAAATCAAGGGATACTAAATCCCTGGCACTCTGCTGTCTTAAATCCTCATATTCTCCACCCTGTATGATTCCAAAAAGACCCTGATCCTCAGGTCTTCTATGGGCTTTTAAACATCGCTCAGCCCAGCGGCTTGTCCGTTCAACCGACTGTTTCATGTAATCATATTCAGCCGGATACGGCGGACACTCATCAAAGGCCATGATTATATCTGCTCCGAGGGAGTTTTGAATCTGTATGGACTTTTCTGGTGATAAAAATAATTTTTCCCCGCTTAAATGATTGCGGAAATGCACACCTTCCTCCTGAATCTCCCTCATATCACTTAAACTGAAAACTTGAAATCCTCCTGAATCTGTTAATATAGCTCCATTCCAGTTCATAAAAGAATGAAGACCGCCCGCTTCCTCCACAATATCTTCTCCGGGACGAAGCCAGAGATGATACGTGTTGGACAATAGGATTCGGGCTCCGATTTCATTCAGTTCCTCAGGACTCATCGTCTTAACCGTCGCAAGGGTACCTACCGGCATAAATACCGGTGTATCAATAGAACCGTGAGGAGTATGCAGGCGTCCCAAACGGGCACCTGTTTGACTGTCTTCTTTCAATAGTTCAAATATAATTGCCATGTTTCTGACCCTTTCTATGTCTTCTCCAACGTTTATAAAATCAGCATTGCATCTCCAAAACTAAAAAAACGATACTCTTGTTTTACGGCTTCTCTATAAGCCTTTAAAATAAAATCTCTTCCTGCCAGTGCACTGACCAGCATGATCAATGTAGACTTCGGAAGATGGAAGTTTGTAAGTAAACCGTCGATTCCTTGAAATTCATAAGGAGGATAAATAAAAATATCCGTCCAGCCGCTGTCTTCCTGGAAATGTCCATGTTTTTGAACAATGGTTTCCAGGGTTCGGGTCGAGGTCGTTCCAACAGCAATAATACGCCCACCGTTCGTTCGCACGCGATTTATTAAACTGGCGGTTTCCTGATTCATCCGATAAAATTCCGCATGCATATCATGTTCTTCAATATTTTCCACATTTACCGGCCGGAAGGTTCCGAGTCCAACGTGGAGGGTAATGTATGCAAGATGAACACCCATCTGCTGGATTTCTTTTAATAATTCGGCCGTGAAGTGAAGACCGGCAGTAGGTGCAGCCGCAGAACCTTCCTCCCTGGCATAAACCGTCTGGTACCGATCCTGATCATCCAGCTGTGTTTTAATATACGGCGGCAGGGGCATTTCCCCCAGTTCATTTAAAATTTCAAGAAATATACCTTTGTAGTGAAACGATAATACTCTCCCGCCATGCTCTAACTCTCTGACGCACTCTGCTGTAAGCAGGCCCTCGCCAAATTCGATGATCGTCCCTTTTTTCACCCGCTTAGCCGGCTTTACAAGAACCTCCCAATGATCTTTTTCCCGTTGATGAAGGAGAAGTACTTCTATTTTTGCACCTGTATCTTTTTTTATACCGAATAGCCTTGCTGGCAAAACCTTTGTATCATTTAATACGAGGCAATCTCCTGGTCTCAGGTAATGCTTAATCTGTGTAAAGGATGTATGCCGGATCTCATGATTATCCCTTGTCAAGACCATAAGTCTTGATGAACTCCGATCTTTTAACGGTTGCTGTGCGATCAGCTGTTCCGGCAGTTCAAAATCAAAATCTGCTATATTCATCCTACATTTCTGCTCCTTTTCTTTATCTAAATCGGCTGATGAAATAAAAAATCAGGGAAAGCACAATGCTGATAACGATCGACGTCATAATGGGAAAATAAAACGTAACATTTCCTTTTTTAAATACAAAGTCACCCGGGAGTTTGCCGATCAAACTCCAGACTAGTCCAATTACGATAAAAACAATCCCTAAAAGGATAAACAGCTTGCCGAACTCCATCAAGATTCCGGAACCTCCCGATTAAAATGCTGATAGGCCGGAGGGGTCACCACGCGTCCCCTGGGGGTCCGCTGAATATAACCGATTTGCAACAAAAAAGGCTCGTAAACATCCTCAATGGTCTGCGGCTCTTCCCCGATGGTAGCGGCAATCGTATCCAGCCCAACCGGCCCCCCATTGAACTTATCGATAATACCAAGGATATATTTATGATCAACATGATCCAGTCCCTGCTGATCAACCTGTAGCATCTCTAATGCCTTACGTGTCGTTTTCAGGGAGATCACCCTTTCCCCATGCACCTGAGCAATATCTCTTACCCGTTTAAACAGACGGTTGGCTATTCTTGGAGTTCCTCTGGACCTCCGGGCAATTTCCATGGCAGCATCCTCAGAAATATCCACCTCAAAAATGGCTGCTGTACGCTTGACTATGGAGCACAGGGCATCTGAATCGTAAAAATCAAGCCTGCTTAACACCCCAAAACGATCCCTCAGGGGAGCCGACAGAAGACCGGCTCTGGTCGTTGCACCTACCAGGGTAAACGGGGGAAGGTCAAGCCTTACCGAACGGGCACTGGAGCCTGATCCAATGACGATGTCCAGGAAAAAATCTTCCATCGCTGGATAAAGAACCTCCTCAACTGAACGGGGAAGGCGGTGAATTTCATCGATAAACAGAACATCCCCTGGTTCCAGTGAAGATAAAATCGCTGCAAGATCTCCAGCCCGCTCAATTGCTGGACCGGATGTCGCCCGGAACTGTACGCCCATTTCGTTGGCAATTATAGCGGCAAGAGTCGTTTTGCCGAGACCCGGCGGCCCATATAATAATACATGGTCTAAAGGCTCTTCGCGCATTCTGGCTGCTTCAATAAAGATAGCTAAATTTTCTTTGGCTTTATTCTGACCAATATATTCATTCAGTGATGAGGGGCGCAAACCTGTTTCAATTGTAATATCCTCTTCCTGCATTTCTCCAGAAACCATGCGTTCTTCCATCATTTCTTCCCCTCTTTTCTATTTAGAATTCATCATAAAAGACAACCCTTTTCGGACATAGTCATCTACTGACTGAGCCTCCAGTTTCCGCAGTTCTGGCATGATCTTCTGAACTTCGCGCTGTGTATAGCCGAGAGCCATCAGAGCTTCGAGTGCTTGATCCATCATCTGTTCCTTTTGTTCATATTGTGCGGCATGGCCTTTGCCTGTTACCTGGGTGCCTTCATCCAGCCAGTTCGAAACCTTCCCTTTTAAATCTAATATCATTTGTCTTGCGGTTTTTTTGCCGACACCCGGAAAACGGGTCAAGTATTTTTCATCTTCACGTTCAATGGCCGCGGCAATTTCCTGTACCCCGGATGCAGAAAGAATATTTAGTGCTCCCTTTGGGCCAATTCCAGATACATTCAGGAGTTTCGCAAACAGTTCTTTTTCTTCGCGGCTTTTGAAGCCATACAGAACCTGAGCATCCTCCCGGACATAGTGATATGTATATATTCGCACATGCTGGTTCATTTGTTGTTGAAACTGATAAGGATTGGCACAAACAATTTCATAGCCAACTCCCTGTACCGATACGAGCACGCTTTCATCTTCTATTCTTACAATTTTCCCCTCAATAAATGCAATCATTTCCGGCTTCCTTCCTGAATGAGTAACTATATGTCATCCTTTATCATTTTAACATATTCTCCATCATCATTTTCAATTATATCACGCCCTATCCCTCCTTTTTTCGCATACTTCTGGCCAATCCTTTGCTGGTGCGGGAAAAGACAAATCGGTGTTGCTGACAGATGGATTGATTCTTTAGATGATTTTGTCATGAAACATTTTCCGATGGGACTCGTAAACCATTAGTAAGTATTGGATGGGAGGAGAAATGATGATTTTAGGGAAGTCTGTCTATTTAAGACCTATCGAGAAGGAAGATATGAAAAGCTATCATCAGGCCATACATAATGAGGATATTCGATTTTTGACAGGCACCAGGAACACCATTACTCTGGAACAGGCCTATGAATATTATGAACGAATCACCAGTGATGAAACCAGACATGATTTTGCTATTTGTTTGAAAGATCAACATACCATAATTGGAGACTTAACTATTCTTGATATTGATAACATAAACCGTAAAGGGGGATTCCGAATAGCCATCCATCACCCGGATTACTTTAATAAAGGTTACGGGACGGAAGCGGTTCGTCTGGCCTTGAAATATTCTTTTGAGGATCTGTCTCTTAACCGGCTGCAATTGGAAGTATATTCCCATAATCCACGTGGAATTCGGGCGTATGAAAAAGCCGGATTTAAACAGGAAGGTGTTATTAGAGAATCTCTTTTCCTTAACGGACGATATTTTGACGAAATAATCATGGGGATCTTGAGAAAGGAATATGAGCAGCTATATCAATAAGAAGCTGCCATCTTTTTCTTTTTGCATCATCAAACCATCGGGGTAAGAGGCCGGGGCACTCATTCATGTGGTGATTGAATATCGTTCGGATATTTCATAACCTTTAGTGGTTTTGTCCCAGCCTCATTTCATGACCTTTTCAGTTATGCTCAAGCTTTGACATTTTTATTGTCTGTGAACCTCTTTTGATGGAGCAAATTCTTTATAGGTCTGGATTACCTTTTTAAATTCTCCCTTAGATCTGACTTTTATACCTTCACGGAGCTGTTTATAGTGAAAACTTTCCAATTTGCCTACATCAACCTGAAAAAAAGACTGAATGGCTTCCTCTTTCTCCGGTTTTCCTTTAAAAATTGTCAATATATTATCTTCATCCAGACCAAAATATCCATACTCTCTCACAATCGGAGAAAGTTCATCCATGTTTTTCAATAACACCATTCGTTCCTCAGATTGATCGATCACCTTCCAGTCATCATACATAGACCAGAAATCCCTCATAGACCAGATGGTTTCCTGTTTAATTTTCTGCTCTTCAAACCCATCTATATATTTTTTCTTCAGCACCACTTCAACTGTTACAGGTTCCCGCTCCCATGGCTTTTTATCACTGCTATCATGTTCCTGGTTTTCTGCAAATACGTTGAATCCTGTAAGTGAGGCCATGGTAATCAAGGCTATAAGAAACATGGAAGACCGATTTTTCATATGTGATCACCTTCCATTTGTCATGATTTCCTCCTGATCATTCATTCGTATTCTTGACCAACTATAAAGACTTCTCTATATGATGTCCATTAAAATGAAAACCCTCTATTTCCAGTTTTCCCGGAAATAGAAGGTTTTATCCATTTTTATAGATTGCTCATGACTTCTTCATCGGCTTCCATGTTGTGATAGATATCCTGAACGTCATCATTGTCTTCCAGCATGTCAATCAGTTTCATCATTTTTTGGACATCTTCTTCTGAAATCTGTGAATATGTCTGTGGGATCATGGTAATCTCAGCAGTCTGGAAGGTATAGCCGCTCTTCTCCAGTGCATTCTTTACCTGCTCAAAAACTTCCGGCTCGGTAAATATCTCGTAGCTGTCATCTTCGGTCTCCATTTCTTCTGCTCCTGCTTCAATCACTTCCAGCATCAGTTCATCCTCATCCACGTCATGTTCATTGCGGTCGATGACTAGATATCCTTTGCGGTCAAACATATATGATACACAACCGCCTTCTCCAAGGTTTCCGCCATTTTTTGAAAAAGCATGGCGAACCTCCGAAGCTGTCCGGTTTTTGTTATCCGTAAGAGCTTTCACCATTACGGCAACGCCGCCAGGTCCATATCCTTCGTAGGTGATTTCATGATAGTCAATTTGTTCCAGATTTCCGGTAGCTTTCTTAATTGCACGTTCTATATTATCATTTGGCATATTGTTGGATTTTGCTTTGTCAATGGCTAATCGGAGTGTCGGGTTCGTATCCGGATCCCCGCCGCCCTGTTTGGCAGCAACATAAATTTCCTTTGCCAGCTTCATGAAAATTTTTCCCCGTTTGGCATCCTGTGCATTTTTTCTTCTTTTGATGTTATGCCACTTTGAATGACCAGCCATAAGGATTCTCCTCTCTTTCACCCATCTGAAATAAGAAAAAACTCCTTTTTCAATATATCACAATCCCCGGGGACAAAAAAGTACCGAGAGCATAACTGGCATTATGTCTGTGACCAATAGCAGGGCTGCGAAAAGGAAAACCTGCCTTTGGAGATAAGAGGAGTTAGATTTCTACACATCCTTTCCCCGATAACAAAAGATTGATTCTGCGACGTTCAAAGAGAGCGCCTGATCCCTTTTTAATCTCAAAACATTTACCGTGCACCCTGTCTGGCGTTTAAGCTTTTTAAACGATTAAAATAGATTTGATCCGTATAAACCACGACCTCTTTTTGCTTGATATCATCCCGTTCTGTCATATCTTCCACTACCTGCCGTACAATGGAAGCCGTATCCGTATCTGTTTCATAATTTTGTATGTCCAGTGCAACCATTATTTTATCCTCTGTTACGACAGTCTGTGCACCGTTTACCCCGGGGACGGTTTCAACTCTGCTCCGGATAATTTCAGCAAGTGCAGCTAAATCTTTATCACCGTAAGATGTTGCATTCAGGTTGTTTCCATCAAATAAGCGATCATTTAAGTCTTCAAGATCCGGCGTATCTTCCCCGGTAGTATTCTCTGGCTGTTCTTTCTGATATTCTAACGGCTGGGTGATATCAGGCTCTTTTTGCTGATCCAGGGAAGTATCCAGGCATCCTGATAATAATATCCCCATCACACCTGTCCATAGCATAAAGGATTTTTTCAAGGAAAAACACCTCCTTTTTACTTAGTTTGAAAAAAGGAGGTGTTTTTCATTCGGTACTTTTTATCATTGATGAAAATCAGGAGGGGCAATAGCCAGCTGCCGTTTATGTTCTGTACGCTTATGCATTTGTTCGATGATCGCTCGGTCCCGGTCCGGTATGGATTCACCCCTCAAGTAACGATCAATCATATCATAGGTCGTACCCATTTCATTTTCATCGGTCTGACCCTCCCAGAGACCAGCACTTGGTGCTTTTTCAATAATGACATCTGGAACGCCGAGTTCTTTTGCCAGTTTACGAACCTCTCCTTTTGTGTAGTGCACCAGAGGCACTAAATCCACTCCACCATCACCGTACTTCGTAAAGTAACCGGTGTACCATTCTGCCGCATTATCTGTGCCGACTACTAAATATTTGTAATTTGCAGCAACGGTGTAAAGCGTGCTCATCCTGAGCCTTGCCCGCAAATTCGCATCACCCAGACGTTCCTGTTCCCCGTTCCATTCACCTTTTTGCTTCAACTTTTTCTTGATTGTCTCAAACAACACCTGATGGGCTTCCGTCAAATCCACTTTGATACTGTCTATTCCTGAATGCTCCACAACTAACCGGGCATGTTCTTCATCTTTTGGATGACTTTTGCAGGGCATAATGACGCCCAGTGAACGTTCCGGCATGGCCCTTTTAATCAGATGGGCAACTACAGCTGAGTCTATTCCTCCACTGATACCTACCAATAACCCATTTGTCCCTGATTGCTGAACCTGCTGTTTTAACCACTCTGTCAGTTTCTCCACGTGTTCGTTCATCACTCGTATTCCCCTTTTATACATAATATATTATCATATCACAGTCATAAGTTCTTTCACAAACCTTTCCCGCTTTGCCCAGTCTGTTTGCATTTGGTTTAGCATGTGTTCGACCCGCCGGGAAGCCGGCTTCCGATTCAAGAAAAAAATCCATTCCCTCAGTAAATCCCCGGGGAAGAGCAGTCCCCGCTGAAAATAGGGTGATTTCATATATTGACGCATGGTGAATGATTCATTCAGGCTATGGAAGCTCCACTGGCTGGCATATAGAAATCGCTGGGCCAGCTGCAGCCACTCCAGAACATAGGGTGCCTGATGCATGAGGTCAAGATCAATGACATAAATGTCATCTCCCTGACGGATAAAATTGTGAGATGCGCAATCCCCATGAATCCAATGTCCATTGTTTTTTGACCGATCTTCAATTACATCCCAGTTTACTTGTTCCATCTGCCGAAAAGCATGAACACATAACTGCTTTATCCTGCTGTACAGCGGATAATGGCCGTATTGGAAAAAAATTTCTCTTGTTTTCAGAAACTTTGCCAGTCTCTTTTCCATTCTGGTTAAGTAAGATGGCCGATTGACTTGCTGTGATACCTTCATCCCTTCTGTCACATCATGCAATTGATGAAGAGCAGAAACAGCAGCAAGCCTGTCCCGGGAGGAAGAAAATGTAAGTGATTCTCCTTCTATAAAAGGCATTAAACACCACCATTTCCCTTCGTTCTCAAGAACTTTGTCTCCGGAGGGGAATGGGACAAAAGGGGCTGTCAAAAAACCTTTCTGAGCATTCAGGACACTGGTTATTTCCCAGAGAAACCGAACTTTTTTCTTGTTACCATAGGATTTGACAATCCATTTTTTGGACGGTGTTGATATGTTATACACATTTGGTTTTATTCTCTCCAGATCCTGAACAGATAATCGGCCCTTTCTTACCAAAAAATAATAGAGACGATCCAGTGATGAATCGTCCCTTATACTCCTTCTCCTGTTCACTCTTTATCCCGGCCCTTATTCCAAGGCGCATTCCACTGATCGCTTTCAGAATAACCCTGGTGCGTTTTTTTATTAAGGCCATCATACCTCCTTGGCATGCCCCCTCCATCACTTCCATATGCGCCCGGCATATAGGGGATACCCTGCCAGCCAGTTGTGCCTGTATGTCCTGGTATTCCATAAGGGGCAGTCGGACTATATGCTCCCGGTGTTCCATACGTACCGCCATAGTAAACGGGAGGAGATGATTGAGGATAAGTATAGCCTACTGGCTGCCCTCCCGGTCCATATCCCTGGCTGCCAGCATCAGGAAATGATCCATAGGACTGCATGCCCATGGGTGCAGGTTTAGAATAGGGAGTCCACTCCTGTCCTCCTGGATATGGTCCCGGTACATCAAAATCTGACGATTCATCGAAAGGCGATTCATACTGGCTGTTTCCATGCATGGATCCCTGTTCATAATCATACATGTATGGAGACATCGGTGCCTGGTGGTATGATGTCATCTGGGGATAGGCTGCTGGCTGATAAGCGTGATGAAAGCTATGGTGCATATGAGGATAATATCCCAATTGCGGTTGCTGGTAAGACATACACGGCTGATGCCACGAATAAGATGGCATTGGAATCTGAAACTGAGGCGGAGGCATCATTGGCTTTTCCTTTGATTCTTCATGGGATTCCACTGATTCTTCCATATCAGGCATAGGAAATGGTGGCATTTGGGGTAGTTCATGTTCAGCTGGCATTTCCGGTTTTTTTTCGAATGGTTTCATCGTCTTTTCTTTCAAAGGTTCTTCTTTGCCGTCATCTTCTTTCATAACAGGAATTGGTTTTGGTGAAACATCTTTATAGGGATGTTCAGCGGGATATTTTGTCTTTTCCGTTCTCACCTCTTGCTTTGCTTTTTTAACCGGTTTTGATTCAGAAGGAATTTTTATTTTCATGCCCTGAACAATTTTTTCCGGATCGGATAAATGAGTGTTTAACTTTTTCAGTGCATCATATTCTACATTGTACTTTTTTGCAATTTTCCAGAGGGTGTCGCCCTTTTGTACAATATGAATTTTCACCAAAAATACTCCTTTCTATTTCAAAGTATTACAATTCATATCAATAACAAGATATGCAAAGAATTTTAAATGTTGAGGCATTCGTCTATATTTTTTCAAACAAATTCAGTAGAAAGATGAGGGGCCAACCTGTCTGGACGCAACAAAAGTCCATGTGCACTGCTTTATAAGGCATCATGAAGAAACGAGTCAAACAGGCCTAAATTCCTTCTTGAATGAAGATTGATCTGTTATAGAGAAGAAAATCCTTCCCAGACATATAAAGGCATTCTAGGACACAAAACATGGTATCAGATTATCAGATAAAGTGTCCAATTTAATTGATGTGAAAGGAGGATAGAAGAGAAAAACTTGCACAATATGTCCTTCATCCAGGCAATGCAAAAGACTTCACTTTCTTTTTCAGATAAGGAAATACCCATTTGCCAATCAAAAAAACCCCCCTCCCAGTATCAAAAACTGGAAGGGGTAAGCTGGTTTAAGATTTATGATCGCAAATGTTTTTTATGATCTCCTCACTCAGCAAAAATGATGGATACGTACCAAGCACTTTCATACTGCATCCAAGAGCCTCAAGTTCGGCCTGAACTCCTGGAAACAGCACCTGATCATACGTCTGGTCCACATCAATGATAAAAAAATAATTCCCAAGACCGGTTTTCATAGGTCTAGATTCGATTTTTGACAGGTTCATCTTTCTCCAGGAAAAAGCGGATAACACCTGGTGGAGAGCTCCAGCATAATCCCTCGGGAGGGTTACCATAATGGTTGTTTTATAATTTTGCGGCTGGAAGTCTTGCATGGGCAATCGCTTTTTTTCCTTTTGAATCACCGCAAAACGGGTATGGTTATTCGGATAATCATGGATTTCTTGCTTAAAAATCTTAAGGCCATACTCCCCTGCGGCCAGTTCATTACCAATAGCGGCTATGTTTCCGCCTTTTTCACTGATCAATTGTGCGGCCTGCCCCGTAGATGAGGTGTAGGATATCCTTGAATCCTTCATATTTTTATGGATAAATTGATGACACTGTGCGATCGCATGGCTGTGTGAATAGATGATGTCAATGTCGCCTAAATCACCATCAAAGTCGGGATGAACAAGCAAATGCTGCTTTATGGGAACGATAATTTCCCCTATAATGGGCAGACTGACCTGATGAATTAAGTAATCGATCGTTAAGTGCACGGTCCCTTCAATTGCATTCTCTAACGGCACAACTCCCGCATCCACTTCTCCGTTTTCAACGGCATCCATGCATTCCGGTATGGTTTCATAACTTCTGGATTCATAGTCTTTAAAAAATCCGTCCACTGCCATTTTGGTAAATGTTCCTTTTGGTCCTAGATAGCCTACTTGATATGACATCCTTTGAAATCCTCCTGCCTTTTAAGCACCTGAGCTTAATATATCTACATGATCCACAAAATCCAGCCGTTTGAACTCCTGTATGAGCTCCTCAATATTTTTAGTCATCTTTGCCGTATTTAATGACAATGTGACGTTCGCTTTACCCTGTAGGGGAATGGTCTGGTGGATGGTCAGTACATTACATCCTGCTTCGGCTACCGTCGACAGCAGCCTGGATAACGTTCCTGTACGATCTTCCAGGTGGAAAAACAATGTAATAATCTTTTCTTTTACAATAGCCTGAAAAGGAAAAACCGTATCTTTATACTTGTAAAACGCACTGCGGCTTAAATCGACACGCTGAACAGCTTCAAACACGGTAGAGACTTTTCCCCTTTCCAGCAGTTCTTTCGCTTCAAGGGTTTTTTTCATCGACTCAGGAAGCACATCACTTCTCACTAAATAAAATGTTTCTGCTTCTTTAGCCATCTCAAGCCCCCATTCCTTCCTCCAATTATTCAACAAATTCAAATTCATATTCTAGAAGACGGACAGTGTCTCCATCCTTCGCGCCTTTTTTTCTCAAAGCATCGTCTACCCCCATTTTTCTGAGCTTCCTGGAAAAACGCTGAATCGATTCATCACGGGAAAAATCAGTCATTTTAAACAGTTTCTCGATTCTATCTCCAGAAAGCACAAAGGCGCCATCGGGGTCCCGGGAGATTTGAAACGGTTCTTCTTCCTTTTCAAATTTATATACTACCCGGTCTTCGTTTTCTGGCTCATACAGGTTTTCCTTTGGAATCCGCTCCAGCAGATCAGCTAGCGCAAAAAGCCACTCTTTAAGGCCCTGTCTTGTAATGGCGGATATCGGGAAAACTTGAATATCGTCACTTAACTTCTTCCGAAATACGTTTAAATGTTCTTCAGCTTCAGGCATATCCATTTTGTTTGCGACGACCATTTGCGGGCGTTCCGAAAGGCGTTCATCATATTCTTTTAGCTCTTTGTTAATCGTGAGATAATCTTCAAATGGGTCACGGCCTTCCATGCCGGACATATCGATGACATGGACAATGACCCTCGTTCGTTCCACGTGGCGCAAAAATTGATGTCCAAGGCCTACCCCTTCGTGAGCCCCCTCAATTAACCCGGGAAGATCAGCCATGACAAAGCTCCGATGATCCTCTGTTTCTACCACACCAAGATTAGGGACAAGAGTGGTAAAGTGGTAGTCTGCGATTTTAGGTTTCGCGGCTGTTACAACCGATAACAGGGTTGATTTTCCAACACTTGGAAAGCCCACAAGGCCAACATCGGCAAGAAGCTTAAGCTCCAGCTGAATATACCGTTCCTGACCTGGTTCACCGTTTTCTGCGATCTCCGGCGCACGGTTTCGCGAAGTAGCAAACCGGATATTCCCCCGGCCGCCTCTTCCGCCTTTAGCTATAACAGCCTGTTGCCTATGCTCAATTAAATCGGCAATCACTTCTCCAGTATCCGCATCCTTTACCGTCGTACCCGGCGGCACTTTGACAATAAGAGGATCGGCGTTTTTGCCATGCTGCCCTTTGCTCATGCCGTTTTCACCCCTGGAAGCTTTAAAATGTTTCTGGTATCTGAAGTCCATTAACGTATTTAAACCTTCATCAACCTCAAATACGACATCTCCGCCATTTCCACCGTCTCCGCCGGCCGGTCCTCCTTTAGGAACATATTTTTCCCTGCGGAAGGCCACCATGCCATTTCCTCCGTCTCCTGCTTTAACATATACCTGTACCTGATCCACGAACATTTGCTATCACCTCAATTGATATTCAAGGATGAACCCAAAGTTTTCTTCGTCTATTTCAGCCTGTTGTATATAAGGTCTGGCCGATAATTCCTTTTTTAATTGATCTGGATGTTGAATGGAACCATGAAAAGCAAATGAAAGTCTGATCATTTCATCCTCCTGTTCAATCTGTAATTTTCCATGATACATATGGTTCTTGAAAATATAATCCCCAATAAGCGAAAAAATTTCCCGGCAGGAAGAAAACAGGGTTAGGTCCATATTGCTGATTTCCCCGATATCAGCTGTTTCGTAACGGATGCGAAACTGGGGATAGTTTCTGTCCACGCTCATCAGCCACAGGGTAAAATACGGGCAATGGAGGTCAAATAACTTCCGCTCTTCATGATACCTCTCAATCATATTTTGTACCTTTTTACCCGTTTTTTCCGTCTTTCCCATGGAAAGATACCCATGAACCAGCTGCAGCTCATTAAGCAAATCATGACGGTAGTGACGTATGATCTCGAGAACATCATCTGCCTTCATTCCAGAACCGCTCCCTTTATACACATAGTAAGAAAATTATAGCAAATAATGTGGATTTTCAAAAATGTGACCGCAACCTGTTTTCTGTATGTATAACTCAAAAGGAACATACACCTTTCCTGCATACAATATGTACAAAAAGAACTCTGACCCTTTGGGATCAGAGTTCCTCATGAACGTTATTTCGAATGCATTTATGCTTCTTTTTGGACGGGATAAACACTCACTTTTTTTCGGTTGCGTCCGTAACGTTCAAACTTTACGACGCCATCAATTTTGGCATAAAGGGTATCGTCTCCTCCACGTCCAACGTTTACCCCTGGATAAATCTTCGTACCACGCTGACGGTAAAGAATGGATCCGCCGGTTACGAACTGACCATCAGCTCGCTTGGCTCCAAGACGTTTAGCCTCAGAGTCACGTCCGTTTTTGGTACTACCTACTCCCTTTTTCTGTGCAAAAAACTGCAAATCCAGACGTAGCATATTCGGGCACCTCCTTATTTGTCATGTATAGCTATATGCTCACCGTAATCCGATTCAATGGTTTGCAAAGAAACAAGCATTCCCTTTAGCAAAATTTGAGCGATTTGAAATACTTCCTGATCCAGGTTCAGCGGAAGTTCCATTCTCAAATATCCGCCATTTTTCCCCTGATCCACCCGGGGTTCGATTTCACACAGTTTCATCACTGCATTGATTGCTCCAAAGGATATAGCCGATACAGCAGCACAGACTAAATCATATCCTTTTGGTCCACTATCTGCATGGCCTTTGAGTTCGAAAGCCGTAATATCGTTCTGGTGATTTCGTTCAATATGAACATGTATCATGTGCATAATTCCTTATGCATGAATTTTTTCAATGACAACTTTTGTGTAAGGTTGACGATGGCCCTGCTTACGCTTATAGTTTTTCTTAGGCTTGTATTTGAAAACCGTAATTTTTTTCTGGCGCCCCTGTTTCTCTACTTTCGCAGAAACAGATGCTCCTTCCACATATGGGGAACCAACTTTAAATTGATCTCCGCCTACAGCCAGAACCTTATCAAAGGTTACGGTTTCACCAGCCTCAGCATCCAGCTTTTCAATGTAGATTTCCTGACCTTCTTCAACCTTCACTTGTTTTCCGCCAGTTTCAATAATTGCGTACATTTTCTGCACCTCCTCTTGTACTCAGACTCGCCATACAGGTACTCATTCAAACATGAGATTTTAAACCTGTTCTGAGCGGTTGTAGCACATGGTGCTACGATATAACATTCAAATGGTATCACAGGCTATCAAAGTTTGTCAACATTTGAATAATGCTTTTTTAGCCACAATTCATCACCTGTATATTTTAACGCATAAGGCTTTTCAAGCAAATCATTTTTTTGCACATATACATGGAAATTCAATAGCCCGGTCAATCTGTTCATATCGATCAAATTTAAAAATACCTCAT
The DNA here is from genome assembly GCF_004342905.1 of Melghiribacillus thermohalophilus. Lineage (GTDB taxonomy): Bacteria > Bacillota > Bacilli > Bacillales > Alkalibacillaceae > Melghiribacillus > Melghiribacillus thermohalophilus. Next base: position 466,861 of record NZ_SMAN01000001.1, read on the forward strand.
AGCAATCTGGATGAATTTCGATCATGACGGCATCCTGATCGTTATGTCTGTACTGGATCAACTCCCTTTCAAGCTGATAAGCATAAGTTTCGAATGACCATGTCAGCGGTTCATCCTGATTACTGAGAAAAAGGGAGTATGCATCCAGTCCTTCCCTTTTGCGGGACATTTCCAGTATACCCAGTCTGGTAAAGCCATGAACCTCCGCAAATACGATATCCTGCTGGCACAACTGTTTCATCTGTTTCAGCAGATGATTTCTGTGTCCTTCTTTCTCCATATCGATAAAATCTATCAAAATAATGCCTGAGATGTTGCGGAGACGAAGCTGTTTCATGATCTCCTCTGCAGCTTCAAGGTTTACGGACAAGATGGTTTCATCCCTGTTCATGTTACCCGCAAAAGAGGCTGTGTTCACATCGATGATCGTAAAGGCACGTGTTTTTTCAAAAATGATCTCTGCTCCAGAGGACAGTCGTATGTTTTTTCTTGTCATCTGTGCAATAATCTGACTTATCGAATGGGGCAGGAGTTGTTCAAAGCGATCTTCCCACTTCACCCGCGCGTTCAAATCAGGGAAGTTTTTCTTGATATATTGGGCTGTGTTAATATCATCGACAATGATTTTATCGGCTGCTTCGCCCATTTTTCGGAGAAACCGATCGGGAATCTCCCAGTTTTCAAACACACAGGAAGGGACTTTTGTGGATGTCCGTTTCTTCTCAATCGCTTTCCACATAAGTTTCAGGTGGAGAAATTCTTGTTTTAGTTCATCATTTGAAGCTGAGCGGGCCGAAGTGCGTACAATCGCTCCTTCCCCATCTTCACACCAGCTCTTTACGGTTTTTCGCAAATGGGATTGATCCCGATCAGAAATTTTTTTCGATACCCCGACATACCCCCCATAGGGCATATAGATGATTCGCCTTCCGGGGAGGGTGACATTGGCGGTTAACCGAGCTCCCTTTTCTTCATAGGGCTCCTTCACAACCTGTACCCACAAAGTTTGACCCTCATGGACCTTTTGTTCGATACGTCCCCTTTTCCCGGGAATTTCTTGATTTGGAAGAAAACCATGCTTTTTTTCTCCATAATCAACAAAGGCAGCCTGAAGGGATTTGTCCATGTTTCGAACCCTCGCAAGGTAAATATTCCCTACAAGATTATTTTGCTGGGGCCGCTCCACAGTTATATATTCCAGCTGATTTTCGTCATATAGCAAAGCTGCTTTCTCAGAAGTAAGGGTCTGGATATACGCCGTTTTCATCACGATCGCTCCAATTCGATTTTCAGATCTTTTTGGCAAGCTGTTCCAATCGCAAAAATGGTTTCTGGTCAGTAAATATAGCATGCAGACAATCCGTTTCTTCAAGAGCAACAAAGGATTTCCGCTCTACGTCCACCGGGATATGGATGGTATGGTAACGTCCTTTATAAAAACCCTTTGCTGCTTCTGAAACGGTTGTATAAGGAGAAACAACGAGTGATTTCTGTTGCTTGAACAGGTTATTGTTTTGCAATCTTGCCAATAAATGTCTTAAATATACAAAATGTTTTCTTTTCCATTCTAGACGAATTTCATAAAGAAGAAAACAGGCTAAAAGGATGGTGTGGAGCGTGGACCAATGATATATAACCGTCACAAGGACCAGGCCAATAACCATCCAGAATGAAAAAATCATTACGTGATCATAAGCTTTTTTAAATGGGACGTAGGTTGAGACAAACAGAAACAGCAGTTTTCCCCCATCAAGAGGCCAGACAGGCAGTAAATTAAACAAGAGCAAATATGTATTATACATAAATGCATATTCCAGGATATGGCCAGGCAGCACGTTCCAGATACTTAGCAAATGGATGGCCAGATACACCCATAGATGCTGAACAGGCCCCATCAGAAGGACTAAATATTCTTCAAGACTGGGTCTAGTATAGTACTCATCTGTTTCCATCACACCGCCAAAGGGCCAGAGCATGACTTTTTTTATCCGCCACCGAAAAAAAAAGGCCATGGTCAGATGGCCGAATTCATGGATCAACACAATGGTCAGGATGATGAGCAGTTCAGCAAAGGAACCGGTTAAATAACCGATCAACAGCATAGCCCACAACAACGGATGGATATGAAATCGATCAGGCAGATCACGAACCTTCATCAACTTTCATCACCTTTACTGGATTGATATACTCGTCCCCTTTTTGAATAGCAAAAAACAAAGAAGCTTCCTTTCCTTCACCTGGAGAAATGGTGCCAATCGATTCCTGTTTGTCTATAAACTCATATAAGTAAACATCGATATGATCCAAATTTCCATAAATGGTATTTGTCCCATCCGTATGTTGAATAATCACGGTATTTCCCAGGTCTTTTTTCTTACCGGCAAAAATCACCGTTCCCTCGTTCATTGCTGTCACACTTGCCTCCTCTTCCGATGTGATCGTCAGGCCTTCGCCGCTATTAGAAAAGGATTCAGAAATCATACCATGAACTGGAAGACTATTTTCATCATCAGATCCATTTTCATCACTGTTTTTTTTATTCACCATAGAAAAAGGAGCACCAAAGTGATCCCGATACCAGGTTTGCACGGTTGCAAACGGGAATTCTCGGGTTAATGCCGTCTTTAAATATTGTTTGGGTTGATCCAGTCGTTCAGATTCAACCTGAAAAATAATGGCAACAGAAAAAAACAAAATGGCAGCCAGAAGCGTCTTAAATAATATCGACATCATCCACACATTATGGGAATTCGAAGATGATTGATCACTTACAAAGGGATAAAAGCCGTGTTTCTCTTCTTCATTTAGGGAGTAGGTTGAGTTTGCGGATGGAGGGTCTGAAACATTTTTATTCTTTTTGGCTTTTTTTCGTAGAGCAATGTTTTTCCTGATCTGCTGGATATCTCTGTTCTTCAATTTTCTCATCCCCCTGCACATCATTTGTACAAGTCTATTCGATGGGATGATCAAATATGACAGCCAGGAAAAACAGAGGAGTCACAAGTATTTCTGCAAAAAAAAGAACTGTCCTGCAACTGACAGTTCAATCAAACAAGCAGTCATCATTTGCTGCTGATTCCAAAAAACTTTTTCACCTTTGCAAATACACCTTTGTTCTCCTCCAGCGCCATTAATGGCACCTGTTCCCCCAGAATTCTCCGTGCGATATTACGGTAGGAAATGGACGCTTTTGTATCAGGCTGAAATGCAACAGGCTCTCCATGGTGAGAGGCTTTAATCACCTCTTCGTCATCGGCTATAATTCCAAGGAGATCAATGGAGAGAGTCGTGACAATATCATCGACATCCAGCATATCTCCTGTTTTCATCATATGATTTCGGATTCGGTTGATAATCAAGACGGGAGGATGACTTAAATCCTCTTTTTCGAGTAAACCGATGATCCGATCTGCATCCCTTACACTCGATTTTTCGGGAGTAGTCACAACAATTGCCCGATCTGCACCAGCAACCGCATTTTGATAGCCCAGTTCGATCCCTGCCGGTGAATCGATGAGTATGAAGTCATAATCGGGTTTTAGTTCCTTAATGATGGTTTTCATTCCTTCAGGCGTTACTTCGGTTTTGTCACTAGTCTGGGCTGCCGGAAGAAAATGAAGGCAATCAAACCGTTTATCCCGGATCAGTGCCTGGTTGAGTATACAGCGACCTTTTATCACATCCACAAGATCATAAATAATACGGTTTTCCAGCCCCATAACCACATCAAGATTCCTGAGTCCGATGTCGGTATCGACGAGACATACTTTTTTTCCCATTAAAGCAAGAGCTGTTCCTATATTAGCGGTTGTCGTCGTTTTTCCTACCCCGCCTTTACCTGAAGTAATTACAATTGCCTCACCCATTCGCCATTCTCCTTTCCGCAATCGATAAATATGAGCGAATCTTTGCCAATACCTGTAAGCGGTCAATGACAATTTGCTCCTGATCCTGATCTATGTAAGCGCATTCCATGTGAACGCCCTCTGTTTCATAATCCGGTGAACGGCTGATTAGATCCGCAATTCTCAGCTGACTTGGTTTCATATAAGAAGCTGCAATAATAGCTTCCCGATCCCCGTTCGCACCTGCATGAGCTATCCCTTTTAATTGTCCCATCACATAAATGTTTCCGGTAGCCGAAATTTTTCCGCCGGGGTTCACATCACCGATCAACAGAAGGTCCCCTCTGACATCAACAACCTGACCGGAGCGAACAATTTTTGAAACAGGAGTTATTTCGGAGTCTTTCTTCCACTCCATTGCTTCCTGCTTTGTAATGACATTTGAGACAATGTCATGGACAACAAAGTTTTTCTTGCCCCGAATCATTTCCCGAATCTGATTTTCCTGCTCTCTTGTTAAATACCGATTTCCGGCCTGTACATTTACCCGGATCAGCTGCTGGTCTTTTTCCATGAGAGAGGATGAAAGTTTGTGATTCAAGTCTTTAATGACCTGGTCAAAAGAACATGAGTCATCTATAAAAAATGTCAAGCCATCTTTTGTTCCTTTGATGGTTACGGCATGTTTGTTTTTATTCACAAAGGTTCACCTCAATAGTACAAATTCGATACAGCATACAAAAATCCTTTAAACGGTTTTGCGATGCGACATAAGTTCCTCTGACCATTTCCACATTCTTCTGTAAAACAAGGGATACAAAACAGCCATCGTAATCATATTTGCCAGAACGGTGGGAAGAAGCCGGGTCATGCCGTATTCCACAGGAGCCATACTAGTAATCTGGATGACAGCATACATCATGTAAATCAGCGTATCGCTTAACGACACCCCAAAAAGAGTTAAAATAAAGGTGACAAAAAAGTTCGCATGCAAAACTCTTTTAAATTTGTGAACGAAATAAGCCACAGCCCCATATGTAAACATATACACCCCGATTAAATCGGTATAAAGCAAATCGGTCAAAAATCCAAAAACAATGGCATAATATATTGATTGATAGGTTTGATCATAATCATAAAAAATGGCCATAAGAATAAGAAACGACATAACAAAATAAGGAATGATATAGATTTCGGAACCATTCAGCTTCCGGGGGACCAATTCAGGAAAAATACCCTCAAGTACCAGAAAAAGCAGCAAGAAAAGGGGAAGAATAATGCGCTTCATGATTCCTCCTCCATTTCTTCCTCATCTAAGGCAGGGGAAAACTCTTCCCGGTCGATGACCATAACATGATTAAGATTGCTTAAGTCTGCAGCAGGCTTCACGTAAGCAATCCTCGTTAGTCCAAACGAATCGGTTTCGACAGACTCAACTGTCCCGATTACAAGTCCCGACGGAAAAACACCGCCCATTCCTGAACTGACGACAAGCTGTCCTTCTGTAATCTCTGATTCTTCCAAAATGCTCTGGAATAATAACATTTTCTTTTCTTCATCATATCCTTCAATCAACCCAAACACGTTTTCCTGGTCGGATATGACTGCTGAAATTTTATTATTTCGGTCAAATCCGCTTAACAATTGGACTCTAGAAGTAAATGGGGTGGTGGACTGAATTTTCCCAATCATTCCATCAGCAGTAATCACCGCCATATTCGCTTGAATCCCATGTTGAGATCCCTTATTAATAGTCACCTGCCTGAACCAGGCCTCCCTTGTCCTCGCAATGACTTCCGCGTGAATGGTCCGGTAATCCCTCAAGGATTTTTCTTTATCGATAATCGCTCTCAGTTCTTCATTTTCCTTCTCGAGGGCCTGCACTTCATAGAGTAAATTTTTATATTCAGACAGTCTAGACTTTAATAATTCATTCTGTTCATACGTATTTTTTAAATCATGCAAATGGTTAAAAAAGTTTTCAATCATACTTACAGGGGCATGGAAGATGGACTGAATCCATCCGGCAGTATCCAGAATGAGCTGTTCAGGCAACGTTTTATTTTCACGTTCCCGGATGGAAAAGCCGATTAAAGCTACAAGAAAAACCATGCTGATCAGAATTAAAATCAGTTTTCTGCGCTTGAAAAATGAGGTCATAAACGACACCTACTTTATTCAATGGTAGGACGGGATGCAACGTTTGGACTTGAGCGGAAATGATGGATATATTCTAATGATTTTCCAGTTCCAACCGCTACTGAATCTAACGGATCTTCAGCAACAAAAACTGGCATCTGTGTTTCATCGCTAATGACACGGTCTAACTCCTTCAAAAGTGCGCCTCCTCCTGTCAGCACAATGCCCCGTTCCATTAAATCAGCAGACAATTCCGGTGGAGTTTTTTCCAGTGTCACTTTCACCGCATTCACAATTGAATCAACCGTATCTTTCAGGGCAATCGCGATTTCTTCATTGCTGACGGAAATGGTTTTCGGCAGTCCGCTGACAAGATCACGGCCGCGAATATCCATTGTTTCTTTTACTTCGGGTTTTCTCGCTGTGCCGATTTCTTTTTTGACAACCTCAGCTGTAAAATCACCGATCATTAAATTGTATTCTTTGCGAATATACTGAATGATAGCATTGTCCATTTCATCTCCGGCAATACGGATCGATTTGCTCGTTACAATCCCTCCGAGGGAAATAACGGCGACTTCTGTTGTACCTCCGCCTATATCTATAATCATACTACCAGTAGGTTCCCAGACTGGCAATCCTGCACCAATTGCAGCAGCAAATGGCTCGGGAATGGGATAGGCTTCCTTTGCGCCTGCCTGTTTGGTGGCATCGATTACCGCCCTTTCCTCTACCATCGTAATGCCTGAGGGAACGCAAACCATAACATTAGGTTTTCTCGCAAAAGCTGATCTTCTCTTTAAAGCTTTTTTAATGTAATACTTCATCATCATAGCTGTTGTATCATAGTCCGCAATGACTCCATCCTTCATGGGACGGATTACTGAAATATTTCCGGGTGTACGTCCAATCATCAGCTTTGCCTGATTTCCAACTGCCTCTACTTCCCCGGTTTCTTTATTTTTTGCCACAACAGACGGCTCTCTCAATACGACTCCTTTCCCTCTGAGATACACAAGGGTGTTTGCCGTGCCAAGGTCTATTCCTAAATCCTGTGAAAATCCGAATTTTGCCACATTGATCTTCCTTTCTTCCGTCTAACTGTCCTTAGTATAATGTCTATTCGTTTAGCGTTCCCTATAATATCGAGTGTTATTGCCAAAAACAAAAATAACAATAAGCGCCATCAGTGTGTGATTGACACTTTTTATGGCGCTTTATACGTCTTTCTATCTTATTATACGAAAAAAAATTTCAAATAGATAGTGTTTTATAAATACCCTTTTTCTTTTAACGACACAAATTTCCGGTCTCCTATGACTAAATGGTCCAAAAGTTCGATACCTAACATTTTTCCGGACTCAGCCAGACGTTTTGTGACATGAATATCTTCCTGGGATGGAGTGGGATCTCCGGAAGGGTGATTATGGGCACAAATAATGGAGGCAGCTGAACGTTTGACTGCTTCTTTAAAAACTTCCCGGGGATGTACAATCGAAGCATTTAGACTTCCAATAAATATGGTTTGCTTATGGATGACCTGATTTTTTGTATTTAAAAACAAAACAACAAAATGCTCCTGTTTTAAATCCCTCATTTCTTCCATGACAAAATCAGCCCCATCTTCCGGACTGCGGATCACAGAGCTGTCCTTTGATTTCAGCGCATGCATTCTGCGCCCTAACTCAATGGATGCAATAATGTTAACTGCTTTTACTACACCTATGCCTTTAATAGCTGTTAATTCTTCTACCGATGCGTCTTTTAGCAGCGACAGGCCTTCAAAGTGCATCAGGAGCCTCTGGGCTAAAAGCACCACCGACTCATGTTTCGTCCCGCTTCCTAAAATAATGGACAGCAATTCCTGGTTGGACAGGGCTCTGGGTCCTAATTTCAACAATCTCTCCCTCGGACGTTCTTCTTTTGGCACATCACGAATCATAACCGTTTGACTGCTCACATATGTCCACTCCTTTCACTTATGCACCAGAAGAAAATGGAAAAATGGAGTATCTCTCCAGCTCCTTCACCACTCTTGCAACTGGAAGACCGACTACATTGTAATAATCACCAAAAATTCCTTTGACAAACACTGCTCCTCCCGATTGAATCCCATAGGCACCTGCTTTGTCCATTGGATCCTTTGTCCATACATACCGATTGATTTCCTGGTCGTTTAAATCCCTGAATTCCACTGTTGTCTTTTCAACAAATACCCGTTCTTCTTTTTTGGTTCTCAGCATGACCCCGGTGTATACTTCATGCTGTCTTCCACTTAATTTTTTCAGCATTTGTATGGCATCCTGTTGATCTTGCGGCTTTTCTAGAATCTGATTTTGGTAAGCTACCACCGTGTCTGCTGAAAGTATCACTTCCCAGTCATCGCGGAGCTTCGTATTTAATCCTTTATACCTGGCCAGACCTTTTACCAGAGATTCGGGTGAATCGAATCTCACCTGTGATTCATCCACTTCTGGAACACGAATTTCATAGGGAATGCCTACCTGACTCAGGAGCATGCTGCGGCGGGGGGATGAGGATGCGAGAATTAATTTGTGCACAAAAATCACCTCCATGATGTCTTATATCATATAATGTTCGTGATCTGTTAGCAAAAAAGTAAAAATGGATTTTCCAGCTTGTTGAACACTTCGTTGTCTCATTTTAATCAATAAAAATAGCTTATTTACACCAGATTTAAACCAGCAAATTAAAAAGATGAAAAAACAAGTGGCTTTCCCTGTCTAAACCCGTCGATAAACTGGACTGCACAAAATTGTTAAAACAAAAAAATCCGTCTATTTAGACGGAAGTGCAACCGGTTAGTTAAGATAATCAGAATATGCCATCCAGAATGCAAAAAGCTTCTGCGTGTGGTCTATGTCTTGATTTTCAAATGACGATCGAACGGATTCGTAAAAGGTCTGTCCGCGTTTGGAGAGTTGTTCGGGTTTACGATTGAGCCACTGTACAAATTCGGATATTGAATCGGATTCATTCATATGGGACAATTGATCTTCAAATAAGCTAATCCCCTGATTCATCCAGGATGTTTCCTGTTCGGTTGTTTCTACCGACGCCCCCACCACTTTCCACTCCTTCACATAGGTTTCAAAGCCCTTAGACTGAATCGTCTGAGCCGTTTCCTCAGCGTCCTGTTTAGTATTCGACAGGGATACAAATGTATAATATGTCCCGTCTTTCGGCCAAATAGATACTGAAAATCCCTGATCCGCCAGGCTGGATTTCATCGTTTCTGCCTGTTCCTTTGTAGAAAAGATTCCTGTCTGAACGACATAGGCTGCCATTTCAGGAAAGGTGGACTCGGTCATTGCAGATCCCTGCTGGTTCTGTTGGGCATGATCTGCCTTTTCCTCCCCTGTCTGATCGAGAACCTGTGTTGAAGGATCGCCGGCAGATCCCGTTGCCTCTGAATGTCCGATTTCAGCTATCATCTTCAACATAATTAACCCAAATAGAATGCCTACCACCGTGGCAGAAATGGATGCAATCATAAATGGTTTGAAGTGACTGTAGCGCCTTTTTAATGGCTTCCTTTCATAGGTCCGTTCATAAATATTTATTTCATGGGTTTCCGGTTCATCTTCATTGTAATGGATGGCTGCTTCCTCAACGGAAGCCGCTACTTCTGATTTTGCTTTTATCCTGTCCTTTTCATTCACTTTTCTTTTCCCGTTTATTGTAATAGATACTGGCCTTTGACTGCTCATGTTCTAACCCGCCTTTTCTGCTTTTACACGAATGTATCATAACCGGTTCAAAAAAGGCGACGAGCTTTGTCAGCTTGTCCATTAAATTTTTCGAAAAATAACGGCAAAAGGTCATCTAAACCGTAAAATATATTTATTTTCAGCCATTCATTTTCATTTTTTCTGTGAGCTATGTCAACATCCCATGAACCTTTACACCTTTACTTTCTGCAAAACTGAAAAAATGACTAAAAAAAACGGAAAACGGAATGAAAAAGGAACATTAGTTAACCTTTACATAAATGAGTTCGGATGGTTGTCCCTTTGTCAAATGTTTCCTCATCCCGAGAGCACAGCATAAGACTCTTTCGCCAGCACATCTTTTTGCTGACTGCTGGAAATTCGACTCGTGCTCTTTTTGCAGAAATCCTGGTATTTGGACTGCGTTAATATTCCAGGTAATTTGTTCTTCTTTCCCGCCGTTAAATCCATTATGGTCCCCAGCCTGTTTTTACTCTATGGCACTTTTGTAAGCAGCAACTCGATTTCTTCCCTTTTGTTTGGCCCCCATATACATTGCCCGGTCTGCATGTCGAATCAATTCATTGGGGTCTTCACAATCTGCCGGATAGGAGGCAACCCCGATGCTTGCTGTTACATTTACTTCAATTGAGTCCTGCCCATTCTGAATATGCTGGACAAGGGTAAAAGGTTTACTTGCAAGTTCAATCCGCACCCTTTCTGCCAGACGGGTTGCATGGTCCTTATCCGTCCCCGGCAGCAGAATGACAAATTCTTCTCCACCATAACGGGCAACGATTCCCTGCTTGCCAATAAATTGTTTTAGCCTGTCAGCCAGCTGGCATAACACTTCATTTCCGCTTTCATGACCATACGTATCATTAATCTGTTTAAAATGATCAAGGTCCAGCAAAATCAGAGAAACGGTCTCCTGAATTCCTTTTGCTTCCATGTCTTCGAACAGCTGCTGCAAATAATTTTGAATGAAGCGGTAGTTATACAGTTTCGTGAGATGGCATGTTTCCGTCTTCGTTTTTGTCGTCTGATAATGACGGGCATTTTCAATTGCGACTGCCAGATAATTGGACACGATTTTAATCAACATGAGATGATATTTCTCAAAAGCTCTCCTTTTGTTGGATGCGAGCGTCATCACCCCTACAATATCTTCATTCCGATGAACAGGTACGGATAACACACTTTCTGCAGATTCGGGAATAGTCGGATCTTCGATGTGGCTCCATTTCTTTTTCCGGTCAAAAAAAATCTCTTCACCTTTCTCATAAACGATCCCGCTTATTCCCTCGCCTTTTTTCAGGGTATATTCGGGAGGTTTCTGCTGGCCATGTTGATCGGCAAACCGGATGAGCTTCATCGTCTCATTTGTGTTTAAAATATCCCAGATATACGTATACTCCACACTCAATAGATCTTTGACTTCATTGACAAGGATATCCAGCACTTCTTTTACATCGAGCTTTCCTGTTAATTTTTGGCCAATGTCACTGGTTTTTCTCATATATTTATTAATTCTTCTGCTTGTGTAGTAACTTTTCAGAATGAATGATACGGCTATAAACGGAGTCCCGACATAATAAATGGCTCCGATGCCCATTTCGACGTAGAGGAGATACAGGACAAAACCGACAGGAAGAACGATTAGTGTCGTTAGCAGTTCCCATAAAAGCCCGACGTTAAAAAACTTAAATTTTTGCTGTGTCACAAAGTTGCGGAACAGGTACAGCAAAACCTGGTTGGATGCAAAAATTCCAAATATATACCCCATCGTTGGAATGATTTCAACTGAATCCCCGTGGGTGCCGCCAAAAAGATAATAGATCATTGCACCAAATATAGAAGTTAGTAAGAACATCAGGAGATTGATAGGGATCCGGTGCAGCTCATTTTTCCCGATCCGAAGTCGCAGGATGAGAAATAAGGCTGCCATCTGCGTCAAAATAATTTCAATAAAAAGCCCATAATACAGGAAGACAGTCAGACTGATCCCCTGAATAAAAAAGATGGGCGTGTCATCAACAACGATCGGAAAATAAGCTACGATTAACATTAATACAGAAAATGACACGATATCGATCCAGTTGTCTCCAAATGAAGGGGTAAACAAATGATACAAATAAAACAGGGACACGGGCCAAATGACAACCCAGACCAGCCAGATTACGATTTTTCTTTCTTTTGTCATTCAAAGCATCTCCCAAATTACCTATTTGCCCGATAAAGATGATGATATTCATAGGAAAATTATCCGAATTTTTTCAAATTATGAAAATTTTATTTTAGTTTAGCATAATCTTTTTATCCTATCAAAGTAATTTCTCACTTCTGAAATAAAATAAAGAGAACCGGTAATCACAATGACATCCTTGTCTGATGCAGTCTGAACACATTTTTCTATGGCTTCCTTCCAGGATTGATGCCAGCTTTTATGACTGGCTCTGGACTTTTTGTATAGTTCTTTCGGACTAATGGCTCTCGGAAAGTCAAAGGTAGTAAATCTGAACTGATCAACATGATTTTCCAGAAGAGAAAGCATCCCTGTAACCGGTTTATCATGTAAAACTGTAAAAATTAATTGTCGACGATGATCCGGATAATAACGGTTAAGGGTATCTACTAATGTTTTAATTCCCTCTTCGTTGTGTGCACCATCGAGAATGATAACTGGATTGTCCTGAATGATTTCAAAACGTCCAGGCCATGTGGTGTGAAGCAAAGCTTTTTTTACGAGTAAAGGGTCGAATTCTAGCTTTTCCATTTCTGTCAAAAGCAGAAAGGTTTGCAGGGCAAGAGACGCATTCACAGTCTGGTGAGTTCCCTTCATGTTTAACGTGATATCATCAAGCTGAACAGCGGATGATTGAAAGGTAAAGTGTTCTTTTCCCTCATCAAGCTGATGGTTACTGCTGAAAAAATCCTTTCCGTATTCGTAAACCGGTGCATGCATTTTTCTGGCCTGGCTGCATACAACTTTTCGTGCATCTCGCTGGTTTACGGCAGTCACAAGGGGAATACGGTTTTTGATTATTCCTGCCTTTTCAAAAGCGATCTCTTCATATGTATCTCCTAAAATGTTCATGTGGTCCTTTCCTACGTTTGTAATCACCGTGATCAACGGACGGACAATATTTGTAGAATCCAGTCTTCCCCCGAGACCCGTTTCAAAAATGACATAATCCACTTCCTGCTGAGCAAAATAGTCAAAGGCAATGGCGGTAATAACTTCAAATTCGGTTGCTGCACCAAGTGGCGTCTGTTCAAGCTTTTCATATAACGGTTTTATCTTTTTTACATGATGAACCAGGTCTTCATCCGAAATGGGTATTCCATTCAGACTGATTCGTTCATGAAACTTCATGATATAGGGAGAGGTGAACGTACCTACCCTAAAACCGTGATATTGAAGTAAATTTCTTATATAAGATAGGGTTGACCCTTTCCCATTGGTGCCTGCAATGTGAATGGCCCTAAGCTTATTTTCCGGATGATCCAGTTGTTCCATGAACCACTCCATCCGCTTTAAACCGGGTTTAATCCCAAATGGGAGCCGGCCGTGAATCCATCCAATAGCCTCATTGACGTCCATGGTCTTCCCTCATTTCTGTTCACTCTCTTTTTGCTATATTCCCATATGAAACCCTTGCTATCCAATGATAGCAAGGGTTTGTGAAAAGGAAAACCTCTTCGTTCCAACCATCTCTCTATCAAGACCTTAATTCATTCAGTCGTGATTCAACTTTTGACCGTTTCTCAAGATACTCTTTTTCCTTTTCCCGTTCTTTTTCTACGACATGTTCCGGTGCTTTGTTCACAAAATGTTCGTTTGCCAGTTTTTTCTGCACCCGCTCAACTTCTGCATTCCATTTATCCCATTCTTTTTCGAGACGCTTGATCTCTTCTTCAAGATCAATTAAGCCTTCCAGTGGAAGGTAAATTGCTGCTCCGGTTACAACAGCACTCATGGCTTTATCCGGAATATTCAGGTCCGTGCCAATCTGAAGTTCTCCCGGGTTACAGAAACGCTCCAGATAATGGCGGTTGTCTTCCAGTTCGGACTTAACGGCATCATCATTAACCTTAATAAGCATTTGGATTTCTTTAGACATTGGCGTATCCACTTCTGCCCGGATGTTGCGTACCGAACGGATAATGTCCACAAGCCGTTTCATTTGTTGTGATGCCTTTTCATTGGTCAGCTCTGGACGAACTTCAGGCCAGGATTGAACCGTAATGGATTCCCCTTCATGGGGTAGATGCTGCCAGATTTCTTCTGTGATGAATGGCATAAATGGATGCAGCATGCGCATCATTTGATCCAAAACATATACCAGAATCGACCTGGTGGTCTGTTTAGCTTCTTCATCTTCACCATATAAAGGAAGTTTCGCCATTTCAATATACCAGTCACAGTAATCATCCCAGATAAAGTTATACAGATGGCGTCCGGCTTCCCCGAATTCATACTTTTCAATGTTTTTAGTAACTTGCTCAATGGTTTCATTCAACCGGGTGAGAATCCATTCATCTGCAACAGACTTATTCCCTGTTACCTTCATATCTTCAAGCTTAAAGTCACCCAGGTTCATCAGGACAAATCGGGATGCATTCCAGATCTTATTGGCAAAATTCCAGGTAGCCTCAACCTTTTCCCACTGGAAACGCAGATCCTGACCAGGTGATGAACCGGTCGAAAGGAAGTAGCGCAGTGAGTCCGCTCCATATTGATCAATGACATCCATCGGGTCTACACCGTTGCCCAGGGATTTACTCATTTTCCGGCCCTGAGCGTCCCGTACCAGACCGTGAATCAATACATCCTTAAACGGACGCCTTTCTGTAAATTCAACAGACTGAAAAATCATGCGGGATACCCAGAAGAAAATGATGTCATACCCGGTAACCAGCACATCTGTTGGGAAATACCGTTTATAATCCTTGCTATTTTCATCTGGCCAGCCCATGGTAGAGAACGGCCACAGCGCAGAAGAGAACCAGGTATCGAGAACATCTGGATCCTGCTCCCAGTTTTCCTCATCCTCTGGTGCTTCCCGTCCTACATATACTTCTCCGGTTTCTTTATGGTACCAGGCCGGAATTCGGTGGCCCCACCAGAGCTGGCGGGATATACACCAGTCACGGATGTTTTCCATCCAGTGTAAATAAGTCTTTTCAAAGCGTTCCGGCACAAAGTTTACTTTATCTTCTTTCTTTTGAAGGTTAATGGCTGCCTCTGCCAGAGGTTTCATTTTAACAAACCACTGGGTAGATAAATACGGTTCTACAACAGCACCGCTCCGCTCTGAATGCCCAACGGAGTGTACATGTTCCTCCATTTTAAACAGAATCCCTTCTTCCTGCAGATCCTTTACCAGCTGTTTCCGGCACTCAAAGCGGTCCATTCCCTGGTATTTGCCGGCATTTTCATTCATCGTGCCATCTTCATTCATGACAAGAATCCGTTCTAAATTGTGCCGGTTGCCGATTTCAAAGTCATTCGGGTCGTGAGCCGGGGTAATCTTCACGGCACCGGAACCGAATTCCATGTCTACATATTCATCGGCAATAATTTCAATTTCCCGTCCGGTAATCGGCAAGATCACTTTTTTGCCGATGAGATGTTTGTAGCGCTCATCATCTGGATGTACGGCTACTGCTGTATCCCCGAGCATGGTCTCGGGACGGGTAGTGGCAATTTCAATATGGCCGCTCCCATCCTTCAGCGGGTATTTCATATGGTAAAAATGACCCTTGACTTCTTTGTAAATAACCTCAATATCCGAAAGGGCGGTTTTCGTTTCGGGATCCCAGTTAATAATATACTCCCCGCGGTAGATCAGTCCCTTTTCGTAAAGGGAAACAAATACTTCACGTACCGCTTTTGAAAGTCCTTCATCCAGGGTGAACCGTTCCCGGGAATAATCAAGGCCCAGTCCAAGCTTTTCCCACTGTTTCCGGATAAACGATGCATACTCCTCTTTCCATTCCCAGACCTTTTCCAAAAACTTTTTCCGGCCTAAATCATAACGGGTTTTTCCTTCTTCCCGAAGTTTTGCTTCAACCTTTGCCTGTGTCGCAATGCCGGCATGATCCATTCCCGGAAGCCACAGAACATCATAGCCCCTCATCCGTTTATAGCGGGTAATAATGTCCTGGAGGGTCGTATCCCAGGCATGGCCGAGGTGCAGTTTTCCGGTAACGTTTGGTGGCGGTATAACCACCGTGAAAGGTTCCTTCGACTCATCATCTTTCGCTTCAAAAAATTTCCCCTTCACCCAGAAGTCATACATCCCCTTTTCAACCTTTACAGGGTCGTATTTTGGCGGCAGGGTTACATCTTTTTGCTGTTCCATAGCTAAAGGCCTCCTTTTTGACTCATATGTTTATTCATCCTCATTTGCCAGGCTCACATTCTTCAGATAACGGGCTGAAAAGCGGTGGAATAACACCAGTCCGTCGAATTTAAACAAATAAAAAACCTTTCCATCCAAAAAAGGACGAAAAGGGTTATTTCGCGGTACCACCTTTATTCACAGACCGTCTTACGAGATCTGTGCACTCTCCATGATAACGGTTATTCACCGGCTTCTTCTACTCTGTTTTCAAAGAAGCAGCTTCTCCGGGGCGACCTTCCAGGAATCCATCACCTGGGAAACCTCTCAGCCAGTGAGTTTCCCTCTCTGAAGGGCTTTTTCCTGTACTCCTCCCCATCACAGCTTTTCGTAATTTCCTTGTATTAGTTATTTTAGCCACTTTTCTAAAAAAAAGTCAATGGTTGCACAACATTTTTTGTTCAGGAATATACATATAATGCCCTTAACTTGCAGAAGGAGGTCCCTTCATGAGCAAATTTTATCGCTACAAGCTGCCGCCATGGCTGAGACAGATCATCATTGTCATTGAGAAATGCACTTTGCCTTTAATGGTCTTTCAACTGATTCGAACCCTGCTTTTTCCGACTTCCCTTGATGTCTTCTTGTCAGGGATACTGGTAGGCCTATTTTTTGCTTTTTATTTAGACTGGATTTAATCGTCGGTTCTCTGGTTTTGCAGAATGTGATCCATTTTTTGTTCAAGCGTCATCAGGTTTGAAAAATAAAAACGGAAACGTTCGAAACGCTGGACCCAGTTCACCTCAGAATAACGATCCCTCTGATTAAAATATTGGTTCACATATTTGAAGAAAAAGTCCGTATGCATCAAATGAAGAACAGCCCAGGATATTTCGCTCTTTTTAAAGGATAGCTGATGAATGTAATCCTCTAATCCCGTTTCTAGATGATCGAAAGGAGGCCGGGGACTTGCCAGTGAATGTCGGAGAAGATTGGCGAGATCTTCTCCCGGGTGCCCCATATGTGCGGATTCCCAGTTAATGAAAACTGGCCCCTGCATGCTGCTTAGAATATGCGATGGGCTCAAGGCTCCATGGCACAATACCGTGCGCATTTTTTGTTCTCTGGACAGACAATGATACCAGCGGCTGTACCAGCGGTTCGCTTTTTTACATACATCATAAAACAACGGATAAAGATTGCACAGTTGATATCCGCTCGGCGACATATAATGCTGGTTTTCCACTTGTCCTATTTTTTTCTCAAACCAGCCAAAACTTTCATCCACCTGTGACCGCCGTGTCTCGATCCATTTCCTATAGAAATGGGGGTCAATCGGGAATACTTGTGACGTCTTTTTATGGATGGCAGCAAGTTCAGAAAACGATTCAGGGTATATTGAAGGTACAGAATTTGCTGGCGGTTCAATCCATGGCATGACATAATACCAGTCACCGTTGATTTGAACCGCCAGTTCCTGTTCCCTGGTTAGATACAGAGGGATTATGGAATGTAATTTCTTTATCCGCGCAAGGCGGTAAGCCATCTGAAAGCGCGGGTATATATCGTGACGGGAAGTTTTTTTTACTGCTACATGTCTGTCTCCTGTATATACTTTTGTTACACGGGGGGTTATCGGTTCTTTCTGATAGCCGAACATTCCATATCTGGCCAGGATTAGATTGGTCGTCATGTTTCATTCATCTCCAGGTCTCGCGTTATGTTGTCTGTGTCTTCACTGGAATGTATAGAAGCTGTCCGGGCGTAAGATTTTCATCCTCCAGCCGGTTGATAGCCTGAATCTGGGAAGGGGAGACATGATATAACTCAGCCAGAGATTCCAGCGTATCATTTTGCTGAACGATACGTAGCTTGATTTTGGTATATGATTCTTCTTCTTGACGGAACATCGTCGTTAAATATCCTGCATCTTCCCGTTCCACATAGGATTCTGTCATTCCACTCTCTTCCAGATCGGCATCTGAACTTTCAAATGTTGTTGAACTTTCTTCGGCTTCAATGGATTCTTCAGGTGATTCAGAGTCACTCGACTCCTTTTCATGTCCAAAAAATTCCCCAAATGATTGTGTTTTCTTTTTGAACCAGAAATCTCTTCCCTTCTGATACTCATCTGAACTAACATCATCAACTTCCTCATGTTCATCCTGTATCTCTTCAACGGATTTTTCGTGTTCCATTTCGGATCTTATTTCTTCGATGTTCTCCTCATCATTTCTCTCCTCTGATGTGTCATCAAATTTGCTCGACGACTCTTCATGTAAATCTAAGGATTCTTCAACTGTATGCTGTTCTAAATGAAAATCAAAGGAAAAAGATTCATCTTCAGATTCCCATTCAATTGGAGCATCCCCCTGATCTTCTTTTTCTTCCCGCAGCTCATGATCAATTCCATCGATGATCACTTCAGCTGTAAGGCGAAGTTCCTGATCACTTTTCAGCTCATAATCAAAAAAATCAATTTGAACAGCTACCTCATCGAGGGATTGAACCCGTTCTCTGGGAATAGTAATCTCAACGGGAATATCATAATGAAACTCATTTACTCCATCTTCAAAGCTTCGGATATCCTGAATATAACGGCCGACATAACGATCCTGAATAGATAAATCCTGTTCAGGTTCTTCATCTGTGCTACCAGCAGGTATATATTCACCAGTCAGCTCCAGAACACCGCGAACAGACACAAAATCATCTTTGTCATAAATGGAAATATCCGGTTCTAAGGCAATGCCAAGCAATTCTGACACTTCCTGTCCCCTTTGAAACCATAATGTTTCGTTCAGATCAAAACGAAAATGTTGATTCCCATCTTGACTCAACAATCTTCCTCCTCTCAAGAACAAAATGCAAAAAACTTACCTTATCAATAAACATATATGTGGAAAACAGTTAAAATATGACGTGAAGAAAATGAAAGGGCAACTGCAACAGCCCGGGGGGAACCAATAATCTCCATACAGAGCCCTGTTTAGCCCCGATGGACGCTGGATATTGAGAGGAGTTTTGAAAGTTTTGCAGAAGCTATCAACTTCAGCCGATACATTGATACCTTTTAAAAAGATAAACACCCGGTCCTGGAATGGTTTTTCATCATTCGGACCGGGTTTCCCTTATCTTTTCATTTTTCTGAATGTATTCCTGGCTGCCTCGATTGTTTTTTCAAGATCTTCATCGCTATGGGCAGTAGAAAGGAACAGTCCTTCAAACTGTGATGGAGGCAGGAAAACCCCCTCATCAATCATCGACCGATAGTAAGATGCAAACAGGTCCAGGTCAGATGATTTTGCGGTTTCATAATTGATGACATCCTGATCGGTAAAAAACAAGCCAACCATAGATCCCGCACGGTTAATAGTATGTGGTATACCGTATTCAGTTGCAGCATCATCAAGGCCCTCGACTAAGCGGTCAACTTTTCGGTTGATGTCTTCGTAAGCGTCTTCCGTCATCGCTTTTAAGGTTTCATAGCCAGCTGTCATCGCTAGAGGATTTCCGGAGAGGGTACCTGCCTGATAAATCGGACCGGTTGGGGCAATCGTTTCCATGATTTCTCTCTTTCCACCATAAGCTCCAACAGGCAATCCTCCTCCAATGACTTTCCCAAGACAGGTTAAATCCGGTGTTACTCCGAAATAACCCTGGGCACACTGATAGCCTACGCGGAATCCGGTCATCACTTCATCAAAAATTAACAACGTCCCGTTTTGTTCCGTGAGTTCTCTCAGCTTCTGCAAGAAGTTCTGCCGGGGCGGTACCACTCCCATATTGCCCGCAACCGGTTCCACAATAACGCCAGCTAGATCATCCCCATATTTTTCAAAAACATACTGCACACTTTCTAAATCATTATAGGGGACGGTTATCGTATTTTGGGCAACTGATTCAGGGACGCCGGGACTGTCTGGAAGACCTAAAGTTGCTACCCCGGATCCAGCCTTAATCAGAAGCGAATCCCCGTGGCCATGATAGCACCCCTCAAATTTCAGAATTTTATCCCTGTTGGTATATCCTCTGGCCAGGCGAAGGGCACTCATGGTTGCTTCAGTTCCGGAGTTTACCATCCGCACCATTTCAATGGAAGGTACTCTGTCTATCACAAGCTTTGCGAGTTTATTTTCAATCTCCGTAGGTGCACCAAAGCTTGTCCCTCCTTCCACCACTTCTTTTAGCGCTTTCACGACCCGTTCATCGGCATGACCTAAAATAAGCGGGCCCCAGCTCAACACATAGTCAATATATTCATTGCCGTCAACATCATAAATCTTTGACCCTTTTCCCCGTTCCATAAAAACCGGGTTCATGCCAACGGACTTAAAAGCCCGTACCGGCGAGTTCACACCACCGGGCATGAGATTGACTGCTTCCTGGTAATGCTGAACCGAACGCTCATGATTTGCCATGTCACTCATCCTTTCCGTTTTATTGATCAAGCCATCTGGCCACATCTTTAGCAAAGTACGTAATGATTAAATCTGCACCTGCCCGTTTCATCGCAGTTAATTTTTCAAGGACAATTTCTTTCTCATCAACCCAGCCGTTCTGGACTGCTGCCTTGACCAGGGAATATTCTCCGCTTACGTTATAAGCAACAAGAGGAACAGGATGTTCTTCTCTGATTTCCCGGATAATATCAAGATAGGATAGAGCAGGTTTAATAATTAAAAAGTCAGCCCCCTCTTCGATGTCCGATTTCGCTTCCCTTTTCGCCTCAAGGCGATTGGCTGGATCCATCTGGTAAGTTCTACGGTCTCCGAATTGCGGTGTAGAATGGGCAGCATCCCGAAAAGGACCATAAAACGATGATGCATATTTCACTGCATAGGACATGATTGGAGTATTTTCAAACCCTGCCTGATCCAGCCCTTTTCGAATCGCAGCCACAAACCCATCCATCATGTTGGAAGGGGCAATAATATCCGCACCCGCTCTGGCCTGACTTACTGCTGTTTCTGCCAGTAATTCCAGGGATTCATCATTTACCACTTCTCCATCCTTCACAATGCCGCAGTGGCCGTGGGATGTATACTGACAGAGACACGTATCCGCAATAACCGTCAAAGAGGGCACATCTTCCTTGATTTGACGGATTGCTTTTTGCACAATTCCATGTTCACAATAAGCCTGGGAGCCTTTTTCATCTTTTTCGTCTGGAACACCAAAAACCATTACGGAGCGAATTCCGAGTGATTTCACTTCCTTCATTTCTTCTGTTAAATAATCAAGAGAAATATGATAAACTCCTGGCATGGAAGGAACTTCTTCTTTCACTCCCTCTCCTTCCACGACAAAAATGGGATAAATCAAATCTTCTTTTAACAGATGGGTTTCCCTTACAAGGGACCGGAGACTTTCTGTCATGCGCAGCCGGCGATGACGGTCAAATGTTAAATGGTTCATAAGAATCACCCTTCTTTTCGAAAATATTGGACTAAAGAATGAATCATGCCTGCAGCTGTATATTCACCAGGTACCAATATGCGGACAAATCCCCTTTCGATTGCCCTGTCTCTCGTTGTAGGACCTATGCAAAGGCATAAAGTATGTAAATGTTGTTCAGTAACCCCATCCTCCCCGAGCTCAAAAAAGGCATCAATCGAAGACGGACTGGTAAAAGTCAGTACATCAAGATTGCTTTTCAGCTGCCTCTGTAATTCATCTTTTGATTCAAGGTTGGCAATGGTCTGATAAACCGTAATCGGTGTGTACTTGACCTGTTGTTTTTTAAAATATTCTGGTAAGGTAGGGCGGGACAGGTTGCCCCTAACAAACAAAATATGATCGGGATGGAATTTTTCCAGAAACTCCTTTCCAAAGGTATCCGCATGATAGGAACCTGGTTCAAAATCGATCTTAAGCCCAAAAGATTTAACTGCTTCAGAAGTTTTGGCCCCGATCGAAGCTATACGAAGATGGAGCAAGGATTCGTGTGGAATTCCATACAAGTTTAAATGTTCAAAGAAGTATTTGACCCCGTTGACACTGGTAAACACAATCCAGTCAAATTGCTTGATTGATTTTAAAATATGTTCATGTTCAGAATGGGTCACCCGGTCAAAGGTCAAAAGGGGAACCTCTACTGGAATCCCCCCGTACGCTTTAATCTTTTCAGCCATAGCAGATGACTGTTTCTTCCCCCTTGTAACCAGAATCCTCTTATTTTCAAGAGGAAACGCTGTCATGACTGATCTAGCTCCTTTTTCACCTGGTCGATTAACTCTTTGGCTCCCTGTCTGGACAGGCGTTCAAAAGCTTCCCGCCCTGCCTGAACAGGATCACTGTTTGTTACAGTTTCAGTCAAAACGTGTTTGCCATCCGGTGAAGCAACAAGTGCCTTTAGTACGATGTCGTCCCCTTCCTGATAGGCGAAGCCGGCTATCGGAACCTGGCAGCCTCCTTCCATCAGGTTCAGGAAGGTTCTCTCTGCTGTTACCGTTCGTTCTGTACGGTCATCGTTGATGGATTGAAGAAGTTCCCTCAACTCTTTGTCGCTCTCTCTGCACTCGATGGCCAGTGCTCCCTGACCTACAGCTGGAACACAGATATCCGGCTCCAGATATTCGGTGACGACATCATCCGACCAGCCCATTCGTTTCAATCCTGCCGCGGCAAGAATAATCGCATCAAAATTTTCCTCATCTAATTTTCTAAGCCTGGTGTCAATGTTGCCCCTGATCGATTGAATGTTCAGGTCTGGACGCACAGCTAAAATCTGAGCCCCTCTCCGCAGGCTGCTTGTTCCGACAACAGCCCCTTCAGGTAGCTGCATCAGCGTGCTTCCGTCCTTTGAAATAAACGCATCCCGATGATCCTCCCGTTCAGGAACGCAAGCAATCAAAAGTCCGTCGGGGAGTGCGGCAGGCATATCTTTCATGCTGTGTACGGCCATATCGATTTCGTGGTCAAACATCGCCTGTTCAATTTCTTTAACAAACAACCCTTTTCCGCCTACTTTTGAAAGGGTTACATCCAGAATTTTATCCCCTTTTGTGACAATTTCCTTAATTTCAAACGAAAAAGGACTCTTCTTTTTTTCCAGCTGATCAATGACCCATTTCGTCTGAGTGAGGGCGAGCCTGCTTCTGCGCGAGCCCACAACTATTTTTCGCATATGTTTTCCTCCTGACTAAAAGTGAAAGTTCGATAATGTGCTGAACAAGAAGTAATTTACCAGCAAAAACAGAAATGCGTTCACATTTAGAATGGCAATTTGTTTTCCCTTAAACCCTTTTACCACCCTGAAGACCAGATATCCGATATATACCCCCAGAACGATGAATGAACCGATCGTTTTGACATCGTACCAGTAAAACGCCTCACCTGAAATGTACGCCCATAGAACTCCCAGAATAATGGCGATCATTAATATAGGAACCCCGATTAACACGGATAGAAAAGAAAAATAATCGAGCTGATCCAGATTCCCGAGCCGTTTTAACTGGGTGTTCCATTTTTTCTTTTTCAACAGCCAGTACTGCAGCAAATACATTAAGGCAAAAATAAACGACAGGGTAAAAATGCCATAAGACAAAAGGGCCAGGGCGATATGAATAATTAAAATATCACCAACCAGTTCATTCGACTGAACGTGTTCTACCATCTGGGCTTTCGTGGATATATGTAGTGACATTATGAAAAAACCAAGTACATTGGTGAAAAACACAAAAAAGTCAACCCGGAACAGCCGGTTAATCATCAAGGAAAAGGTGATCAAAATCCAGGCATAAAAATAAAGACCATCATAGATGGTTAAAAAGAAATATTGTTCGCTACTTAACATTTTACCGAATAAAAAAATGGTTTGTAAAATCCAAACCATAGAGAGGAACCAGAAGGCCATGCGATTGGCCCTCCGGTTTTGCTGAACAAAGTCAATGAAATATCCGATTAAACTGATCGCATACACAAAAATGATGAGTTCATAAATCCATTTATAATCAAGACTAAACATACGGTTATCCTTTCTCCTTACGAATGGATAGAGGATTTTTCCAGGGACGGAAAGGACAACTTTCCTTGATCTTTGTTTTCTTCCGTAAAAGGATATTTATCCTTCTGTTTCTCGATTTGCTGCTGAACGTCCTCCTCTATGCCAAAAATCTTCGCAAACAGTTCAAGGGCTTCCTCTGCACCCGGTTTCCCTGCCATTTCTTTTGCCTGAAGAATGGGTTCTTTCAGCATCTGATTGATGATGCTCTTTGTATGCTTGTTCAATACTTTTTTCTCCCGGGCTGTTAAATCAGGCATTTTCCGTTCGATGGATTTCATGGTTTCTGCCTGAATTGACAGCGCCTTTTGTCTTAATGCAGAAATCACAGGTACAACGCCAAGAGTACGAAGCCACTCCCTAAATTCACTGATTTCTGCGGCAATCATTTGTTCAATCTGTTCAGCAGCCTGTTTCCGGGCTTCTAAGTTTTTATCTACGATCCCTTGCAGATCATCTATATCATAAAGGAATACACTGTCCAGTTCATGAACAACTGGATCTACATTTCTTGGCACAGAAATATCTACGATAAACAGGGGTTTTCCTTTTCTGGATTTTAGTGCAGGGGCCAGTGACTCTTTTGTCAAAATGTAGTTCTCTGCACCTGTTGAGCTGATGACAATATCAGCTGCACCCATTATGGTATTCATGTCCTGGATCGTTATTGCCTCACCGTCAAATTTGGCTGCTAACTCTTCGGCCTTTCTCAGCGTGCGGTTCAACACCGTAATTTTCCCGACTCCAGATCCATGAAGGTTCTGCAGAGCCAGCTCTCCCATTTTTCCTGCTCCTAATATGGCAACATGTTTGTTTTCCAGATCACCGAATATCTTTTTGGCAAGTTCAACAGCTGCATAACTCACAGAAACCGCATTTTCACCAATCTCTGTTTCCTTATGGGCACGCTTGGCCATGGTGATCGCCTGTTTAAACAATTCATTAAAAATGGTCCCGGTCGCATGATGATTCTGTGCAGTCATAAATGCCTGCTTCACCTGGCCGAGTATCTGAGTTTCTCCAAGAACCATAGAATCAAGGCCAGTCGTTACACGAAATAAATGACAGACCGCCTCATCTTCTTCCTTTAACGTAAGATAAGGAGTGATGTCTTCCAGATCCATGGAAAACCAGTCCGAAATGAATTTTTTCACATAATAGCGTCCCGTATGAAGTTGATCAACGACTGCATATATTTCCGTCCGGTTGCAAGTGGAAATAATCACATTCTCAAGGACGCTTTTTTGCTGGTTTAGCGACATCATTGCTTCATGCAAATGTTCCTCAGAAAATGTGAGCCTCTCTCGTATCTCCACAGGGGCAGTCCGATAATTCACTCCTACTGCGATGATATTCATTAAGTCTCACCCCTTTTGTTACACTTTCCCCTCAAAAACCATTATACCATGTAAAATGTGAACAATTTTTTAAAAAAATGAACATATTTTGAATGGTTATGTTAACATGATGATGTACTTTTATCCGATTCCATTTTTCTAGCCTATAGTACCTTATCATAATTCCTGTTATTCAGGCAAGAAAATCGTTTTTTCTCTCTTTCCAATGTTTTGTATGCTGAATGCCCCCTGTATTTTTTTCATTACAGAAATGGAGGTCCTCAAACTTGGGAAACAAAAATACCTTCTTAAGTATTTTGCTCATCGGACTTGGTTTTTATTTCTTATTAAAGCAGATTTATATTCCGGTTCTGTCCAATTTTTATTCGTGGCCGACGATTTTAATGATTATCGGGATCGCCTTCCTCGTCAATGCCTATGCCGGGGGCGTCAAACAAAATGTTTTCCCGGGGGCTGTTCTCCTTGGGTTCGGCATACACTTTCACGGAGTCCAGCATTATGCCTTCTGGATGGATCACTGGGGGGTATATTTATTTATCCTTGGTATTGCTTTTCTGTTAAAGTATCAGATGACGCGAAAAGGGCTCTGGGTTGGACTGATTCTCGTCGTTCTTTCGATTTTTGCCCTTTTTTCTTCCGTTAAGCCCCAATGGTTTATATGGATGGAACGATCCTTTCATTTTATTGAACATTTCTGGCCAGCGGTTTTAATCATTATCGGATTTTACTTATTGTTCAAACGTTCATAAACGGTTATTAGCCCATCAAACTTACCACTGCAAAAGAATTGGGAACCCCCAATTCTTTTTTTTGCGTGTATATATTCAAATATAAGTTTGAATAGTAAAGCATATATTGCTACAATATATTCAAATATACATTTGAATATCTTTAAACGAACGATTGGGGGTAGAGGAAATGGGGAGAAAAGACACCTGTGATATTTACTGTTATAACGAATCAATTGTAAACGAGGTCAGAGAGAAATTAAAAAAAGATGATATCGCCCGAATTACTTCATTATTCAAACTACTTGCAGATGAAAATCGAGCAAAGATTTCCTATGCTTTAACCCTTGAAAAAGAACTGTGTGTTTGTGATATCGCGAACATTATCGGCTCTTCTGTTGCAACAGCTTCCCATCATCTGCGGACCCTTCACAGGCAGGGAGTGGTCTCATACAGAAAAGAAGGAAAATTAGCCTTTTATTCACTGGTGGATGAACATGTACGAGTATTGCTCCAGACTGCTCTGGAGCACAGGAAAGATGTGAGATCAAATGTCTGAGCAGCAAATGAACATAAAAAACCAAAAAGCCAGAACCTATCGGGTCCAGGGATTCACCTGAGCAGGCTGCGCGAAAACGTTCGAAGAAAACGTGAAACGCCTGGATGGCGTTTTAGATGCGAAAGTGAATTTTGGAGCTTCCAAAATCACTGTTCAAGGTCATGTTTCAATTGAAGAACTTGAAAAAGCTGGATCATTTGAGAACCTAAAGTTACGGGATGATCAAACGAAGCCGATCGAACAAGGACCATTCTGGAAACAGAAGGAAAATATCAACGTATATATTTCAGCTTTCATACTGGCCATAAGCTGGTTGTTAAAGCAGCAGATGGGAGAAGAAAGCCTCATTCCTGTCATCGGCTATGCTGCTTCCATGATTATGGGAGGTTATACACTGTTTAGAAAGGGCTTGAAAAATCTTTTCCGGTTGAAATTTGATATGAGCACTCTAATGACCATAGCAATCATCGGAGCAGCATTGATTGGCGAATGGGGAGAAGGGGCTACGGTTGTTATATTATTTGCCATCAGTGAAGCACTTGAACGATATTCCATGAATAAAGCCCGTAGGTCCATCGAGTCATTAATGGAGATTGCACCAAAGGAAGCTTTCATTCGGAGAGGCGACAAAGAAACAACTGTACCCGTTGAAGACATAAAAATCGGGGATATCATGATCGTCAAACCCGGACAAAAACTGGCAATGGACGGCATCGTGCTAAGCGGAACATCCACGATTAACCAGTCTGCCATAACAGGGGAAAGTGTTCCGGTAACCAGAACGGAAGGCGATGAAGTATTTGCAGGCACACTAAACGGTGAAGGGCTTCTGGAGGTAAAGGTAACAAAACACGTGGAAGATACCACTTTAGCAAAAATTATCCATCTGGTGGAAGAAGCTCAGGCAGAAAAAGCTCCTTCCCAGGCTTTTGTTGACCGGTTTGCAAAATATTACACCCCTGCCATCATCGTTTTTGCTTGGTTCATTGTAATCATACCACCCCTGTTTTTTGGGGCCGACTGGAACAAATGGATTTATGAAGGGCTCGCCGTATTAGTCGTAGGTTGTCCATGTGCCCTGGTTGTTTCCACCCCTGTTGCTGTTGTAACAGCCATTGGCAATGCTGCCAGAAACGGTGTGCTGATTAAAGGGGGTGTCCATCTCGAAGAAGCAGGAGCCTTAAAAGCCATCGCCTTCGATAAAACTGGCACCCTGACAAAAGGGATTCCAGCAGTGACAAACATCTTGGCCTTTGGTAAAAATGAGCAGGAAATCCTAAAAGTTGCTGCAGCTATTGAAAAAGGCTCACAACATCCATTAGCCAGCGCCATCGTTCAAAAAGCTGCAGATGATCATCTTGATGATCATCAATTAAAAGCAACAGATTTCCGTTCGATCACAGGCAAAGGTGTAAAAGCTCAGGTGGACGGTCTGGTCTATTATATCGGAAATCTGGATCTGTTCGAGGATTTATCTGTTAACATCTGCAGCCATATCAGAAAACGAATAGCTGCTTTGCAGGCTGAGGGCAAGACAGTGATGATTGTGGGTACCGAACATCAGATTTATGGACTGATCGCAGTGACAGATGAATTGAGAAATACTGCATCTCAGGCCATCGAGGAACTCAACAACCTTGAAATTGAAACGGTCATGCTTACGGGTGACAGTAAGCGGACGGCCAGTGCCGTTGGAAAGCTGGCTGGTGTGGAAAAGATACACGCTGATCTTCTTCCTGAAAACAAATTGACATTAATCAAAAAACTTAGGGAAAAACATAAACACGTTGCTATGGTAGGTGACGGGGTGAATGATGCCCCGGCACTGGCTGCTTCTAATGTAGGCGTAGCTATGGGCGGAGCCGGTACGGATACTGCCCTGGAAACAGCTGACATCGCTTTGATGTCTGATGAACTGGAGAAGCTTCCATTCACCATTAAACTAAGCAGAAAAGCGCTTGCAATCATAAAACAAAATATAACATTTTCACTCGTGATTAAAGCTCTGGCACTATTATTGGTCATTCCCGGATGGCTTACATTGTGGATCGCCATCTTTGCAGACATGGGAGCAACATTACTTGTCACATTAAATAGTTTACGGTTGCTGAATGTAAGGTAATAAAATGTGGAAGAATCCAGTAAAAGTCGTTCATTTCCCGGGTATAAAAATGTAAATGATGCTTTAAAATGAACTGCTGGCTTTTTGGTGTATATCCGTTTAGCCTTTTCAAGTTAAACCTTGAGTGTTTTTAAGCTTAAAGACCACCGTATGCCCCTCGAAAACTGCTGAAGGACACCCGAGGAGACGGCCGCTACAGTGGGGGCGAAGCAGCTCAGGGCCGGGCACTCAAGTGAGCCATTACCAGGAGCTTCCACTTCTACTGATACGGATCATTTTGTTAATCTCAACAGAAAAGGGCTGTCTCATAAGATGATCATGACTTTATGGGACAGCCTCTTTATTTCTTTAAAGAATTGTGCTCAAAAATTCTTTCGTCCGCTCTTCTTTCGGGTGGTCAAATAATTCAATCGGCTTACCAGTTTCTACAATGTACCCGTCATGCATATACACAACCCAGTCAGCCACTTCACGAGCAAATCCCATTTCGTGGGTCACTACGACCATGGTCATCCCTTCGTTGGCTAATTCCTTCATGGTGGCAAGTACTTCTCCTACCAGTTCGGGATCTAGAGCGGATGTCGGTTCATCAAACAGCATAATGTCCGGTTCCATGGCGAGGGATCTGGCGATTGCTACACGCTGTTTCTGACCGCCGGAAAGCCTAGAAGGGTATTCATCAGCTTTATCTTCAAGACCAACTTTTTCAAGCAACACTTTCGCCTGCTCCTCAGCTTCATTACGGGTCACTTTCTTGACCTGAACCGGTGCTTCGATGACATTTTCCAGCACGGTCTTATGGGGAAATAAATTAAAATGCTGAAAAACCATCCCGACGTTCTGGCGGACATCGTTTAAATTGTGGGTAGCAGGATCAATTTCTTCACCTTGTATCATAATCTTCCCGTTATCTTTGATTTCTAGAAAATTAATACATCTTAACAGGGTGCTTTTCCCTGATCCGCTTGCTCCGATCAACACGACCACATCGCTTTCTTTTACCGTCATATCAATGTCCTTTAATACATGTAAATCTCCGAAAGATTTATTCAATTTCTCGATGCGGATCATTTCTCTTGTGCTCAATGTTATTTTCCTCCTCTTTAAGAACCGAATTAATCACTGACCGCTAAACGTTTTTCCATGTAACTGACAAGCATCGTCAGCAAAAACACAAGAATGAGATAATAAATGGCACAGATGATGAGCCATGTCATGGAATCAAAAGAGTCAGACCCCTGGGTTGTAGCCAGGTTAAATATTTCATATACACCGATGAAAGCGGCCAGCGAAGAATCTTTTAACCCGATAATAAACTGATTGCCAAGGGGCGGCAACGCACGACGGAATGCCTGGGGAAGAATGATGCGGCGCATCGTTAATGTGCGGGACATTCCGAGGGAACGGCCGGCTTCCATTTGCCCTTTATCAATCGACTGGATAGCTCCCCGAAAAATTTCTGCAATATAGGCTCCGTTGTGAAAGGCAAGTCCAAGGGTTGCTGCCCAAAAATCCGATATATTTAATTCGGTTAGCCCAAAATAAAAAATAAATATTTGAACGATTAACGGTGTTCCCCGGACAATAAAAATATAAAAATTAGCTATGGCTTCCAATCCTTTTATCCGGGATATTTTTAAAAGGGCGAAAAAAAGTCCGATTACCATAGCAATCATGATTGAGATTACTGTTAATTTTAATGTCAGCCATGTAGCATGAAGAAATTGATCGTAACTGCTGATCAATACTTCAAATAAGTGTGGTAGAGAAGGCACGCTTTCCACTCCTTTATTTTTTTACATACGGTGATTGCCAGATTGAAGTCAGGGAAACCCTTGCTATTTTCATAACAAGGGTTTCCTCTGATTCTTCTCAATTGTTCAAAAACGCTGTGTGATGAACCATCGTTCCCTTTCATTTGCAGTTATTCAGGTTTGGTTGTAATATCAGCGTCAAAGTATTTTTCACTTAATTCTTTCAACGTTCCATTTTCTCTCAATATTTCAAGAGCTTCATTCACTTGCTCCAGCAGTTCTGGATTGTCTTTCGCAACAGCCACCGCCTGTTCACTGCGATCAAGCATGGTTTTCCCTACAATTTCCAGGCCGTTACTGATTCCTTCTTTCCCGGTAAGGAAGTCGGTAATGACGGCATCCAGCTTTCCTTCGCTTAATACCTGCAATGCGACAACGTCACTATCATACACTTTGATATCATCAGTAACCTCTTCAGCATAATCCATATATGTTGAGCCTTTGGAAACGCCAACCGTTTTCCCTTCCAAATCTTCTAATGTTTCAAGGTTACTTCCCGGCTGGGTAAAAATTTGAGCTCCGGAGTAATAGTATGGAGTGGAGAAATCCACGTGTTCCTGTCGGTCTGGAGTAATGGTGTGGCTGGCAACAGCGGCATCAAAGCGGCCTGATTTAACTCCTTCAACAATTGCATTAAACTTATGTTTCTTTTGTACAGGTTCTAAACCGATTTCTTTTGCAATCGCTTCTCCCACTTCAATATCAAAACCCGTCATGGTTCCATCTTCTAATGTCCAGCTAAAGGGCTTGAATTCCCCAGAAGCGGCAAAGGTAAACTTCCCTTCTTCTACAAGTTTCATTCCGCTTTCTGTTTCTGTTTGACTCCCGCATGCCGCAAGGGCTGTCAGGAGAAACAGTCCAAGTAGTACCATTAGCGTTTTCTTCATTCGTCTAAATCCTCTCCTTTAAGTCTTAAATATTCAAAATAGGAACGACACGCATTTTAGTTTAACAGTTGAATAAAAGATTCACAATTTTCTATATAAAAGATATATGCTTGTATCATTGTTCATATTCATACCTGGGGAAGTTATCATGCTCATTCTTAGAAATCCACCGTTATGCTGTCAGATACTGGTGGATCATCCTATTTTAAAAAGTCCCTCTAACTGGAGTCTGAACTATACCCCAGTTAGTGGACAAATAACAAAAAGTCCCTAGCTGGGGTTTTTTGTTTATTAACCTGTTATAATGAATGAAATATTAATGGAA
>NZ_SMAN01000002.1 GCF_004342905.1 Melghiribacillus thermohalophilus
TATGCGTATTCGCATGGAATGTCAGCAACCAGCCTAGCATTTGAAAGCAATCATACGATAGAGGAAGAATCAAGCACATTTTGTTGCGGAGAACCCTTATGCTGTCATATATGGTTTACAATTCATTTCTCTAAAAACTCTTGAAAAAGGATTTTTTAAAAAACGATAGTAAAGCGAATGGAGAATGACATGAACGTGCTTTATGTGGGAATGGGGGAAGTTAAATGAAATATGCAAAAAAATGGGAATTAGTTAACGGAGATCGAAAGCTTCATGAATTTTAAAGTGTTTACGGGGAGGAACAAATATGCATCATCATATTAGGGTAAGAGCTGGTGCTTTGATTATAGAAAATCAATCCATGCTGTTAATTGAATTTAAAGACGAAAATGGATTGCATTATAATTTGCCCGGAGGAGGAGTCAATCCTGGTGAGACCGTTATTGACGCAGTTCAAAGAGAGGTGATGGAAGAAGCATCTATTGCGGTTGAAGTGGGCCCGCTGGCTTTTGTTTACGAGTATGTACCACATTTAAACGATTATAAATTTGGAAAAACACACGCTTTGCATCTTATGTTTGAATGTACGATCAAAGAAGGGTGCAGACCAAAAATGCCGGAACATCCGGATCCAAATCAAACGGATGTAAAATGGGTCAAACGATCGGAACTAAAAAACATCATTTTATATCCAGATATTAGAGAACATATGATGAATTACGTCGAAAATAAAAGAAACATAGACATCATAGAACAGCATTTATTAGAAGAGATAAACATCAGTGGCTAATCCAGTTCAAGCAAGTCAAGATGAAGAAACACTTCTTTAACGGGGATGGACAGGCATGAAATATATGGAGAAGTGATCGTATCTTCCTCTTTCCCGTAAACTTCGTAAAGGTCGTATTTTGACTTTTCCCCATGTAAGACATGCTGTTCAATTGTCCGATGCACAGGGTCCACAATCCAGTATTCTTTTACACCAAAATGGGCATAGGTCTCCCATTTGCTTTTCTTATCATTCATGGCTGTCGATGGCGAAAGGATTTCTACCACTAAATCCGGTGCTCCTTCAATCCCCCGGCGTGTAATGATATGCCGCCGTTCCATGTGAATCATGACAAGATCCGGCTGACGGACTTCATGATTAGACAGAATCAGATCAATGGGCGCGACTAAAATGAAGTAACCGTGGCGGCAGGATTGGTTGATAACAGCGCTCAGATTATTGCTGATCACCTGGTGCTCGGATGAAGGGGCTGGGGCCAGCATCTCTAATGTGCCGTTTACCAGTTCATAGCGCTGACCGTCGTCAGGAAGGTTGGCATAATCTTCATAGGTCAGCCCTTCTTCTTTGACTTCATCTGCCTTCCGCTTTTTATCCATTTTTCCTGCTCCTCTCTGTCATTTTTTTCATTATAGCATGGGTACATTCAGGGTGCTACTACTCGTATGATTAAAGGGTACAGGGCTTCTGGTAAACTTCTTTGAAGGTTTATTGGATATCCGTGAGTGGTTTAAGGTTAGGATCCATTGATTCTTTGCCTCACCCTTTTTTTCTATATTCAAGTAAAATTAAAAAAACCATTGCAAAATCATGAAAACCCTGTATAATATCTCCTTAAAAACAAAAAGGGGAGAGAGCGATGAATCCAATTCTGCTGGATTTTCCAGAGGAATTTTACACCGAGAGACTGCACATACGAATGCCAAACCCTGGTGATGGAAAAGTGGTTCATGAAGCGATCCTGGCGTCAAGGGAGGAACTGAAGCCATGGATGCCTTTTGCCCAAAAGGAACAGTCAGTAGAGGAATTGGAGGCCAACATCCGTGAGGCCCATGCTCAATTCCTCAAACGCGAAGACCTGCGCCTTCATATTTTTCATAAAGAAACAGGGGAATTCATCGGTTCGTCTGGCCTTCATCGGATGAACTGGGATGTGCCAAAGTTCGAAATTGGCTACTGGATTGATACCCGCCACAGTGGAAAGGGTTATATGAGCGAGGCTGTACAGGGGATTACCGATTTTGCTTTTCGGGAATTGAAGGCTCGCCGTGTGGAAATTCGGGTGGATTCCCGAAATACAAAAAGCCGCCGTATTCCCGAACGGCTGGGATTCACGCTGGAAGGGATTTTGAAAAATGACGCCCTTGCAGAGGATGGCAACGGTCTTCGGGATACATGCATCTATGCAAAAGTAAAATAAAACACGAGGTTCAGCGCTGGCAGAAGGAATGGCTATTCTGTCAGCGGATCCTGGTGTTTTTCATTGGGTTTCAACTGATGTCAGGGTGCACCATATATTTTGGCGTTTTCTACTGAGTTAGAGACGTTTACCTCGTAAATTTGGATGGTAGGCTGGCAGCACCTGTTTGACCTGATGTACGGCATCATCCACGTCTCGAGCTTTGATAACGATTTTTTGCCCTTCCTCATACTGAGCGGCAGCATGCTGATATCGGGGGTCGTAATAATACGCTAAAAGCTGTTCAATGGCCTGTTCAAATTTTCCGGCTTTTAAGTTCGCTTCAATATCTTTAGCTACTGGAGTATGAATGCGGCGCTTGATCCGTTCATAGGCCTGCAGGTAGGCTTCTTCACGATTCCAGGGCTGATAGTCATCTAAAATATTTTTAACCCGTTCCTCAACAGGAAGTTCAATAAACAGCTGCATGCCCTGTTCTTTTTTCTCAATTAAAAAGGACGGAAGGACGACTTTGCCGATTCGTTTGCTTTCTCCTTCTATGACGATAAAAGGTGAGTCCTGGTATGTTAGCAGGTCATGGACCAGAAGCGAATCGAATGTTTTTTGATTGTGAGGCTCCTGGCCAATATGCCCAAAGATGGATCCCCGATGATTCGCCATGCCTTCTAAATCAATTACGGGATAACCCTCCTCCTTTAGCCGGTGTAGGATTGCGGTTTTCCCGGTCCCGGTGTTGCCGTTCAGCACAAAAAATGCAGGCGTTAGGTTAAGCTCGTCCAGGGTATGAACAACCCATTTCCGGTAAGCCCGATAACCACCTTTGAGCCTGTGAATCGTCATACCCATTAGATCAACGACCGTAGCCGCTGCTTTACTGCGCATGCCGCCCCGCCAGCAGTAAACCACCTTTTGACCGTCAATGGCCTGAAATGCTTTTAAAAAGGCCGGCAGTTTTTCTGAAAAAATCTCAACCCCCCGTTCTCTGGCAGCTTCGGGGCTGTCCTGTTTATAGATAGTGCCCACTTCCGCCCGTTCCTGATCGTCAAATACGGGAATATTGATGCTTCCCGGTATCCGGCCTTCCTGAAATTCAGAAGGGGAACGGACGTCAATCATGGTGACAGTTTCTTTCTCTTTTCCGGAAAATAACTCATCCACCTCAATATCCTGATACATAAACATCCCACCTCCCATCCATTGTATAAAAAATTCGGAATACCTGTCACTTGTGGAAATCGACAAGTGACCGCCCTTGCTGACATCCCAAAAAGGAACTTTAACCAGACATAGATCGTAGAAATAATAACTTATTCGTCTTCAACGGGAGAAACATGATGAGACAAATCCATTTTTTAGCACAGGGATGTGATTTTATGTTAAATGAGGCCACTCAACTGATCAATGAAAGAAAATATGAAGAAGCACAAAAATTCTTGAGAAAATTAATAGAGGCTCACCCCAATCATCCGGAAGTGAACTTCTATTATGCAACGACTCAGGATGCACTTGGAATGGAAAGAGAAGCTATTCCTTATTACCATAAGGCATTGAACCACGGAATAAAGGGAGAGCTGCGTCAGCAAACTTATTTTCAATTAGGAAGCAGTTATCGCTGCATAGGTGAATATCAGAAGGCTGCTGACATCCTGGAGGAGGGGTTGATGAATTTTCCGGACAATTTAGCCTTGAAAACTCTTTTAGCCATGGTTCGGTACCATACAGACGATGAAAAAGAAGCAGTCTCTATGTTATTAGAAGTAATTGTTTATTCTTCATCAGACCCATGGATTCAAAAATATAGGAGAGCACTTTCCTATTACGCAGACAGACTTGATGAGAAATGGTAAGTGTTCTTATGATTGTTTGAAAGAAAAGCTTAACGTTGTCAATAACTGTGTGCCTGGAAATCAGTATTTCTTAAAAAATGGGCGTACACCTATTTTCGCTTGCTGCATATACTGTTCATACCACATGTTTTGAAAGAGGTGGTTTGTTGACAAAGTTCATTCGCAATTATTATGCTGGCGGAAATACGGCTAAAGGTTTTCATCACTTCTTTCCTTCCAATCTGGAAGGGCTGGAGCGGATTTTTATTCTCAAAGGTGGACCGGGGACCGGAAAGTCAACCATGATGAAAGCGATCGGCAAGAAGTGGGAAAATAGGTATGAGGTGGAATATATACATTGTGCGTCGGACTGGGGGTCCATTGATGGGGTCATCATCCCTCAAATTGGCGTCGGGGTAGTAGATGGGACTGCTCCCCATGTACTGGAACCTGAATGTCCGGGTGCAGTGGA
This sequence comes from Melghiribacillus thermohalophilus, assembly GCF_004342905.1. Lineage (GTDB taxonomy): Bacteria > Bacillota > Bacilli > Bacillales > Alkalibacillaceae > Melghiribacillus > Melghiribacillus thermohalophilus. The sequence continues at coordinate 4,506 of NZ_SMAN01000002.1, forward strand.
AGAATACATCAATCTGGGAGAATCATGGGATTCCCGGAAATTAAGGTTCCATAAAGCAGAAATTCAACATCTCAATAAACAGATCAGAAACAGTTATGACAAGGCATATTCGATATTTGCCCGGGCTCTTGAAATTCACGACGAGTGGGAGGAATATTACATTGATGCACTGGACAGGGAAAAAGCGAATCATCTGACAAAACAACTGATACAACATTTTTTTGGCTCTATTCAGTTGAACAAAAAGCCAGAGGTTCGCCACCGTTTTCTCGGAGCGGCCACCCCTGAGGGCCCAAAAGATTTTATTCCTAACTTAACGGAAGAGATCACTTCTCGTTACTTAATAAAAGGGCGGCCCGGGTCCGGCAAGTCCACTATGCTGAAAAAACTGGCTGCGGAAGCACAAAAAAGGGGAGTGGATGCTGAAATCTATCACTGTGGCTTTGACCCAAACAGCCTGGACATGGTCATTTTCCGGGAACTGGATATTGCCATTTTTGACAGCACCAGCCCCCATGAACATTTCCCAACCCGGGGCGGAGATAAAATTATTGACATGTATGAAGAACTGATCACGGCGGGAACGGATGAAAAATATGAAGAATCTTTAAAAGATGTGGCTGCCCGGTACAAAAGCCAGATGCAGGAAGGGACCCGCTGGCTAAAAGCCGCAAACACCCATCATAAAAAAATGGAGGCAATTTATAAGGAAGCGGTGGATTTTTCTGTTGTTGAGCAAAAACAGCATGAGATAGAGAAGGAGATTTCAGCAATGGAAGAATGGGTGTCATTTTAACATCAAGTGCCGAAATCACAGGTGAATGATAGGGAGATATAAAGCCAGGCGTGATTTATGTCTTTTTTAATAATAAATTGAACACCAGGAAGGTGACAGATTATCAGCAGGGCGCTTCTTTCGCTGTTCTCGGACAACGATCATTCCCGTCTTTTCTCCAGCCCATTTGTTTTCATTCCTATGGGAGCATTTGAAAAATGGGAGGATTTTTCATAGTTTTGGAAAAAAACGGGATGCTGTCACTGATTCAAGATGCGGACCGGCAACCCACAGGAGGCTATCCAAAAATCCGCAAAGACATTTCAGATGCTTTCCGAGTTGTGGGCGATGGATGACTGCATTCGTGTTGAGCCAATCGGAATTCCATCATGCGCTAGCCATAGAACAGAAGGTCACCGCCGTTAATCATCGTAAAATCGTCATTCAGGCAGACACGCCTTCTCTACACGTTGATGAGCATTTCGCTCTCACCTATGTCAGAAACATTGACCTGGTGTTCAAGGAAAAAGGGATTGAATTTAGATCCCTATCTCATAGGTGAAAGTCACTTTCCAGAGGAAAGATCATGAAGTCTGGAGAGTATGTCACGAAAATCTGGGTACTTATTCGGAAATCTCGACAGCATATCATGCGATTGCGAGCGTTTATCCTGAAAGGCGAACAGATGTCATGGGAATTTTGAGCATTTGCCTGAAATCCAGGCACTTAACATGAAATTCCGGGCACTTATCCGGATGATAAACGAATGTGTTTCAGGTTTTCGGTTTGTTTTAAGTCAAGGAGATTTTCCGCTCCGATTCCAAACATGGCGGTTTTCAGTTCAAATTCAATCCGATCAAAAACCTGTATCAGGGCTTCGGCAGACTCGATGGCTTCGTTTAAAATGGACCGTCCAAACCCTACCAGATCGGCTCCAAGGGCAATGGCTTTGGCTGCTTCCACGCCGTTTTGCAATCCACCGCTGGCAATGACCGTTTTCCCGGGATTGCGCTTTCGGACATCGGTAACGGCTTCCGCAGTAGGAATCCCCCAGTCTTTAAAGGCGTCAGCCGCCAGTTTTCTGATTGGTGTTTTTGTCCGTTTTTTTTCCACCTGGCTCCATGATGTTCCGCCGGCACCGGCTACATCTACAAAAGAAATTCCGATATCAAATAACCGTTTGGCCAATTTGCCGTGAATGCCCCAGCCCACCTCCTTGACTCCTAGAGGAACTTCCAGCCGTCTCGCTATTTGTTCCATTTTTTTCAATAGCCCTTGAAAGTCGGTATCCCCTTCATCCTGAAATACTTCCTGAAGGCTGTTGAGGTGAAGCACCAGCGCATCCGCTTCTGTGATCTCTACGATTTTCCGGCAATGGGTTTCATCATAGCCGTCATTCAGCTGGACAGCTCCGAGATTGGCAAACAGTGGGATGGAAGGGGCATATTTGCGCACCTGAAAAGTATGGGCATAGGCTTCATGTTCTAGCGCTGCCCGTGTAGAGCCGAGTCCCATGGCCCATCCTTTTTCCTCGGCAGCTTCGGCCAGATGGCGGTTGATGGAAGTAGCTTTCTCGGTTCCCCCGGTCATGGAACTGATGAGAAAAGGGGCCTTCACTTCTTTACCAAGAAATTCGGTGGAAAGGGAAATGTCCTGAAAATTCACTTCCGGCAGAGCTTCATGAATAAATCGATAGTTTTCAAATCCCGTGGTAATTCCTGCTGCGGCCACATCCTGTGTCATCACAATATCAATATGCTGGGCTTTTCTCCGTTCAATCTGATCTCCCATGACTTCACCTGCTTTCATAAAATCACTTTTTGACGTTAATATATTTTTGAATAGTCAAGAACATTGTATAAGATTTGCCTAATATTGGAGGTGGGGACATGTCCCGTTCGGATCTATTGTATCGTTTATTTATTTTCTGGTATGTTTGTGGACTTATTCTTGTTGGGATGAACTGGCTATCTTCCTGGCTGGAATGAACCAATGGCGTGTTTCTGATTCTGACCGGACTTTTGGGAGACATGTTTTTTGTTCATTGATCTGGCTGGAAAAAGGGGATGGTCATCAGCCTGGTCATTACGCCAACATCCCTTGCTGTGGCATACGCCGGGGCCCGGTATGGTTTCTGGTTTGGTCATTATAATTATACCGAAAAGTTTGCTCCCTTAATCGCTGGTGTGCCGATTGCCATTGGTTTTGCCTGACTGATGGTGATCACCACTTCCCATGCGCTGGCACGGATGATTTTCCCTGATTATCAGAAGATAGGGAAGCCTGGACACTGATTTTTAGTGTTGAACAAAAAACAGCTGGAATTTAAAAAATTATTTTGGGTTCCGGACCATTTTGTGGAATAATAGTAATAGTCTGAAAAGGAGGAAAAGAATATGAAATCACTACAGGAACCATTAAAAAAATATGCCAGACTGGCCATACATACCGGCGTTAATATTCAAAAAGGCCAGCCCCTGATTATTAACTGCCCGATAGAAGGAGCTGAATTTGCTCATCTGCTAGTGGAAGAAGCATATGATGCAGGTGCGGAAGATGTGAGGGTGGAATGGAATGATGAAGTGCTCACCCGTATGAAGTTTGAGCGGGAACCGATGCACGTCCTGGAAAACTACCCGGAATGGAAAGTGAAAATGCTCACGGATCATGTGAAAAAGGGAGGGGCAGTTTTATCGGTTTATGCACCCAATCCGGATCTGTTGAAGGGAGTGGATCCGAAACGGATGGCGACAGCCAATAAGGCAGCGGGCGAGGCACTCAAAGACTATCGCGCGTATATGATGAATGACCGGGTACAATGGTCTCTTGTATCCATCCCGACAGAAAAATGGGCGAAAAAAGTTTTTCCAGATTTGTCTGAGAAAGAAGCAGTCGAAAAACTGTGGGAACAGATATTCCGCATTACCCGTGTGGATCAGGAAGATCCAATTGTAGCATGGAAAAAGCATAATGAGCGTCTGCGCAAAGCCAGAGAAATTTTAAATGAAAAACAATATAAAAAACTGATTTATAAAGCACCAGGCACTGATCTGGAAATCGAGCTCCCAGAAAATCATATCTGGAGCGGAGGATCTGCTGTGGCAGAAACAGGTGCAGAATTTAATCCGAATATGCCGACGGAAGAAGTGTTTACCGCTCCTCATAAGGATGGGGTAAATGGTACCGTTGTTAATACTAAACCGCTGAACTACAACGGAAATCTTATTGATCAATTTTCTTTAACCTTCAAAGACGGAAAAGTCGTTGATTTTTCTGCTGAAGTCGGTTATGAAACATTAAAGCATCTTCTGGATACCGATGAAGGATCCAGACGGCTCGGGGAAGTGGCGCTCGTGCCGCACAATTCCCCCATTTCCCAGTCCGGGCTCATTTTCTATAATACCCTTTATGATGAGAACGCATCCTGTCACCTGGCACTTGGTGAGGCTTATCCGACGACCATCGTGGGCGGTTCAAAGCTGTCCGAAGAGGAATTAAAGGAAAGGGGTATGAATGTCAGCATCAACCACGAAGACTTCATGATGGGTTCCGCTGATCTGGATATTGACGGCGTGACAAAGGACGGAAAAACAGAACCCATTATGAGAAACGGAAATTGGGCACTGGCTATGGAATAGGAAACCTGGCTAAACGCATGGGAACCGTTTCGTTCCCATGCGTTTTTTAAAAGCGAGGAGTAAATATGTTAGCCTGTGTCCCATTCTATTCTGGTTGACCGATCCAGCGCAAGTTCCTATTATTTATAAGGAACTAACATACCTCTATGTTTGTACTGGGAGCTATATCTTCAGACATTGATCAAACGTTTGATCAAAAATCATGCATGTATATGTGTTGATGCGAAAAACGATGCTTATAAAACGAAAACCTGCATGGTTTCACATGCAGGTTTTTTTCGATTTATGCACGAAATGTTTTTTCTTGGTTTGCCAGTTCTTTCTCCTGTTGTCTCCGGAAGATGGTAGCCATTAATGGACCGGACAGGTTGTGCCATACGCTGAAAATGGCACTTGGAACAGCTGCAACCGGATTAAAATGCAGTGCTGCGAGGGAAGCTCCAAGTCCCGAGTTTTGCATCCCGACTTCAATGGAAATGGCTCTTTTTTGTGCTGCACCCACGTTAAACAACTTTCCAGCCAAATAGCCAAAGAGGAAGCCAAACAAATTATGGAGCATGACCAGTGTAAAAATCAGTACACCCGTTTCCGCAATATTTTCCTGATTCACCCCAACCACTGCTGCCACAATGGCTACAATGGCCACAACGGAAACGAGAGGAAGGGCTTTCACACCAGCCTCGATTTTTTGTCCAAAGAAATATTTCACCACAAGACCTAAAATGATTGGGACCAGGACGATTTTAACGATAGACATAAACAGGTCTCCAGCCGATACCGGCAACCACTGACTCGCAAATAACAGCATAAGGGCAGGAGTGACAACCGGAGCGAGCAGAGTTGAAACGGCGGTGATCGCGACAGACAGTGCAGTATCCCCTTTTGCCAGATATGTCATCACGTTGGAGGCCGTTCCACCCGGGCAGCTTCCAACAAGAATAATCCCTACTGCAACTTCGGGTGGCACCGGAAAGATGGTGACCAGTGCAAAGGCGACAAGGGGCATAATGACAAATTGTGCACCTACCCCAAGGGCCACTTCCTTTGGCCGTTTAAAGACCTCCTTAAAGTCCCCGGGGGATAACGTTAAGCCCATACCAAACATAACGATTCCTAGAAGGGGAGCTATGTATGGCGCGATCCAGGTAAATCCAGACGGAAAGAAGAAAGCAATAATAGCAAATAATAATACCCAGATAGCAAATGTGCTCCCAACAAAATTACTGATTTTTTCTAATGCTTTCAAAATGATCACCTCTACAAACTAATCGAATTTTAATTTCAGATTATACAACATATTCAGAAAATTAAAAAGGATGATTTAGAATTTTTGGTGACAGGCAGAAAGTTTTGATCCCATAGGAGTTCAATGAGAGTAGTTTTTTATTCTTGAGATCACCCGGGTGGGAGGAGCAATGGCCCAGGGGGGACCAGGCGGAGGCGCTGACGGCCCAGGCTGGGAGCGTAATGGCCCAAAGTCCTTTGCTGACGGCCCAAGGAGAGTGCATAATGGCCCAAAGTTATTCGCTGACGGCCCGAGCTGGGAGCGTAATGGCCCAAAGTTATTCGCTGACGGCCCGAGCTGGGAGCGTAATGGCCCAAAGTTATTCGCTGACGGCCCAAGGGGGAGGAGTAATGGCCCAAGGTTATTCGCTAATGGCCCAAGCGCTAGAAGTAATGGCCCAAGGTTATTCGCTGATGGCCCAAGCGGTAGAAGTAATGGCCCAAAGTTATTCGCTGATGGCCCAAGCGCTAGAAGTAATGGCCCAAGGGATAGCGCTGACGGCCCAGGCTGGGAGCGTAATGGCCCAAAGTTATCCGCTGACGGCCCAAGGAGAGTGCATAATAGCCCAAAGTTATCCGCTGACGGCCCGAGCTGGGGGTGTGATGCCCCAGGGACCAACCCTAATCAGTTCCCTGATAAGGGACTAATCTAAAATACGAAACCTGAAGATCGTTCTGAATGGCTCACCATGAAGAATATCCTTCGCCATCGTTAACGAATAAACATATGTGGCGGGACACAGAGGATTTTGCAGAGAAAAAGAGATCTATTTAGCTAAAAAATTTAAGGAGTCAACATGCCAGATTCCCGGGAACAACACCAGTCGAAAATTTCTGATGAGATTTACCTTAGGAAGTCAACGGCTATCCTGCAGAGAACGAATCATGTTGTCTGCGTAAAAAAATCCGAACGAAATATATCGTTCGGATATTTCCTTTCTTTTTTCAGCTTTTTCGCGCTTCCGAGCAGCCTTTGGTGAAAATGGAAGGATCAGTAGTAAGATTTTGCTCCCAGGTAGCGGGGACTCCAGTAAGGGTTGTCCATTGAACTGATGGTTACCCCTTTTGAACTGCTCGCGTGGATAAATTGGCCGTTCCCTAAATAAATCCCGGCGTGGGAAGGTCCTTCTTTGTAAGTTTCAAAGAAAACGAGATCTCCCCGTGACGGAGACGAAACAGGCTTTCCCTTCTGGTAGATCGTTTCAACTGTACGTGGAATCGTGACTCCGTTCTGGAGGAAAACATAATGGAGAAATCCGCTGCAGTCATATCCGGAAGGGCTGGTTCCTCCCCATACATATGGAGTACCCATATACTGTCTGGCTGTTGCAATCATTTTGTCAGAGAGGCCTACAGTACTTGCCTGAACAGCCTGAGTATTTGCTCCTGAAGGAATGGTGAGTTCCTGGCCGGGATAAATATAATGGGACGACAGCCTGTTTTGAGACTGGATGGCGGAAATGGAAACACCATATTTTTTGCTGATTGTCCAGAGTGTATCGCCTGATTGTACAGTATATGTTACAGACTTTGAAGGAATGGTCAGCTTTTGGCCAGCATAAATGATAGTTGAGGTCAGATTATTAGCTTTTTTTATTTGTGCGGCTGTTGTGTTGTATTGTTGGCTGATGGTCCATAGTGTTTCTCCACTTTGAACCGTATGAATGGCGCCTTGAATCGGGATGTTAAGCCTTTGTCCGGAATAAAGGATATTTGAATTTAAACCATTAGCAGTTTTGATCTCTTCGATGGACACACGATACTTTTGGGACAGTTTCCACAATGTGTCCCCGGGTTGAACCGTAATCGTCTGAGCGTTCACACCTGATCCGAAAACTAGAGTAGCTGCAATACCTGCAGTCAATGTAACTGCTTTACGAATAAGTTTTTTCATGCTGTTAACCTCCTGTGTTTGGTTTCAGGTGTCGGGCAAATGCGTTTTCATCGTAACAAAAATTTTAAATCATTTAGGTGGTAACTTTTGGATATCAGATGGGAATCATTGTTGAAAAAAAGGGTTTTGTGGGAGAAAATCGAATAGAATGATTGATGCATCAAGTATTGCGCAATATGGGTCGATTTCATGTAAAAGAAGTCGCCCTGGTATCATATGGCTGGGATGGAATCAATTTTTATAACAAACAGGAGGCTGAGTCCATTGACAAAACGGATTTATTTAACGGATTGTTATGCTCAGGCGTTTAACGGGACCATCGAAAAAATAGACGGGGAAAAAGTTTATTTGGACCAAACCCTGTTTTACCCGACCGGAGGGGGGCAGGAGCATGATACCGGTGTGCTTATTCAACATGGTCGTGAATGTGAAGTGTATAAAGTAAAGCAGGAAAAAGGGAACGTCGTTCATTACGTGAAAAATGCTGAGGAATTGAATCCCGGGCCCATTAAGGGACGGATTAACTGGGACCGCCGGTATGGGCTGATGCGGCATCATACGTTGCTTCATGTGATAGGTGCCGTGATTTATCATCGTTATGAAGGATTGTGTACGGGTAATAAAATTTACCCGGATCGGGCCCGAATAGATTTTAACAATCTACCTGAAATCGATGATGAGGAAATCGCAGATGTTTTTGCAGAAGTCAATGATATCATACAGCAGAATCACCCTGTGACCTTTGAAGAGGTGTCAAGAGAAGAGGCAGAGCACCAATCGGAATATATTAAAACCGCCATCAATCTTCTCCCTCCCCATGTCAAACAAGTTCGGCTCGTCCGAATCGGTGAAGTGGACACGCAGGCCTGCGGCGGCACCCATGTAAAAGAAACCAGAGAAATTGGGCATGCGCAATTTATAAAGTTTGTCAGCAAGGGTAAACAAAATAAGCGCTTTGAACTAAGAGCGATCAGATCACTGGCGTAACAGGCGAAATCCCGTCATTCCAATTCCTATGTCACCAGCTTATCTTTTTTGTTGAAAATGAACGGATCTGCGCTGCTCTGAAAAAACTTTTACGATTCTTTCCCCCCTGAAGCCTGGTTATTCAATAACACTCGGATTCGGTCGATGGGCTGCTGAGCCCGTTTTTCTTCAAAGTCGTACCATGGCAGTCCATCCTTTTTTAGTTTGCTGGGAACGGTCATAATTGTAAATGTTGTCGGATCAAGTTCCTCGTTGACTTCTTCCCAGAAAAGTGGGGCAGCAACCGTTGCCTCATCGGTTGCCCGGGCTGAAAAAGGGGCAATAATCGTCTTCCCTTTCCAGTGTTGCACATAATCGATATATAACCGATTTCCCCTTTTTTTCTTTATTCGTTCAATCGTAAATAGATCCGGATGCTTCTGGACCATTACTTCGGCCATGCTTTTGGTGAGCTGGCGAGCTTCCTGGTAGCTGAGGCTTTGCAGCGGGAGGGGGATGTGAATCTGCAGGCCTTTATTTCCCGATGTTTTGACGAATGAATGCAGACCAATATGGTCACACATGTTTTTCAGCATGCGGGCAGCATGAACAGCTAAAGGAAACTCGTCTCGTGATGGAGGGTCCAGATCAAAGACGATCTCGTCGGGATAGGGATCCCCTTTTCGGTTAAAGGGGATGTGAAACTCAATGGTTCCCTGATTCCCCAGCCAGATTAAAGCAGAAACATTTTGACACAGAATCAGCTTCTCCCCATTCTCACTAAAACTGTCTATGAAATCAGGTGTGTAATCAGCCCGATGTTTCTGGTAAAAGGATGTATCATGGATTCCGTGGGGGTAGCGGATCAATGTCAGCGGTTTCTGGCGGAAAAAAGGGAGAATATAGGGGCAAATTTGCCTCAGGTACATTAAGTAATCGATTTTCGTAATATTCAACCTCGGCCATAATACTTTATTCGGATGTGTGATCTCTACTTCTTCGGGGAACATCAGCAAATCCTGTTTGACCTGCTCAACGGTGCATGAATCGGTTTCCAGATCAAGACGAAACTGATCAAACATAGGCTCACGCAGTTCTCCCTGAACGGCATTTAGACAATGGATCTGGGCACAAATGGCCGGGGGAACGAGCAGCGTTTCACCTGATTTGTTACCCTGGTTCAGGAAAATGGAGCGCAGGGTGTGAAATTCTTCATCAGAAAATCCATGCTTGACTGAACCTAATGCTTTTAGCTCATCACCATGATAGACGGATAGCTGGTAGTATTGATTTTTTGTGTTATAACCTGTAACAATTCCTTTTACATTCCGCCAGTTTTTCATTTTTAGCCAGTGATCTACCCGCTTTCCTTCTTCGTACGTTCTTTTTTTCTGTTTAGCCACTATCCCTTCCCCAAAATGGGCAAAGACCTCATTCCACAGCTCGGTAAAATCGTCAGAAGAAGGTACGAAACCAATCCTCTTTCCACTGTGAATGGGACCGTCCCATTTCATATCCTGAAAAAATATATGAAGCGCTTTCTTACGTGATTCATAGGAAGCTGTCCGTCTATTTTCTCCATTTAACATGAGTGCATCAAAAGCTAAAAAAGAAGCAGACCTTCTCTGTGCCATTTCTAAAATTTTAATTTTGTTCTTCATCCTTCCCCGCTGTTGGAGAAGAGAAAAGTTGGCCTGCAGGGGAGTGTTTAATATGACGATCTCTCCATCTAACTCCAGCGGCAAATAGGATTTGACCGGTTCCTGCCATAATCTGCAAAAATCAAGGATTTCGGGAAAATGAGGGCTTAAATCTTTACCATTACGTGAGATCAGCTCAATGGTTGACTCTGTCCATTTCAGAAGGGCCCGAAAACCGTCATATTTCACTTCAAAGGCCCAGCCTCCTGATGAAGGGACAGATTCTGAAAGCTTTGGAAGCATCGGTTTCCACATGATGAAACTCCTTTTCAAGGTCTTTCATGTTATCCAGCTTGACCGCCCATTCCGCTGAGCTGCTCCGGCTCTTTATGGTTCAGATAGCCTCCGTTGAGTGGTCTCCAGCAGCCTTTGGGACTTTAGCGGTGCAGTTTAAGCTTTTGTATATAGTGTGTGTCATCCTCCTGTCCATAAACATGCGAATTGATGAAATGCATCTCTTCTTCATATTCCATCAGACAAATGCAAAGACTACTCAAAAAGGAGTGATAACATGCATACGATGTGGAAAGGAAGCATCAGCTTCGGGCTTGTCAATATCCCCGTAAAACTCCATGCTGCAACAGAAAATAAAGATATCAAGCTCCGGCAGCTCCATAAAGAATGTCAGACCCCCATTCAATATAAAAAAGTATGTCCGGTCTGTGAACGGGAAGTGGAGCAGGAGGAGATTGTCAAAGCCTACGAATACGCGAAAAACAAGTTTGTCATTTTGGATGAAGAAGATCTTGAAGAGCTCAAAAAAGAACAGGAGGACAAGGCCGTCGAGATTGTTGATTTCGTAAAGCTCGAGGAAATCGATCCCATATATTTTGAAAGGAGTTACTATATCTCCCCGAACGATGGCGGTAGCAAAGCCTATGCCCTGCTGCGGAAAGCCCTGCAGGATACAGGAAAGATCGGTGTGGCTAAAATTATGATTCGCTCGAAAGAACAGCTCGCTGTCATTCGGGTATATGAAAATACGTTGCTGATGGAAACGATTCATTATCCCGATGAAGTGAGGAACGTATTAGATGTCCCTAATGTACCCGCAGAAGAAAAAGTAGTGAAAAAAGAACTGGATACCGCCAAAATGCTTATCGATCAGCTCACCACTGAATTTGATCCGGAAAAGTATACCGATGAATACCGAAGTGCATTACTGGAACTGATCGAAGACAGGAAAAAAGGAAAGAAGGTGGCAACAGCAAAAGAAAAACCGGTGCCGGACAATGTGACCGATCTGATGGAAGCCCTTCAGAAATCTCTGGAAAGAGCAAAAGGGGACGGAAAGGAAACAAAGAAAAAGACGACACGAAAACGGAAAAAAGCAGCTGGCTCCTGAAGCAGAACAGCCTGTCTCCCGGTCAGGGGAATGACAGGCTGTCTAATCGTTTATCATTCTTTAAAACATGAGCGGATAATCGACGTCATTGTCGTCAAAGATTAACAGATGCTGAGCTGATCCTGCATGTTCATTTACATGTATCCCAGTTGGCGTAGGAACGAGTGGATTGATGTTCTCTCCATCATGAAAAAGCGGATAATCGGCGTCATTGCTTCCAAGGAGGCTATTCATCGCACTGAATTTATGCCCCGGATAAATCACTGATCTGCGCCCCCCTTTCACGGTCATTGATCCAGTCAGGGTGAACCTGATGCGATAGATAGAAATAATGAGCAGCTTTTCTATATTGGTGGATGGAATATAGAACTTCCCCCAGAAGAGCTAATGACCTTGCGTACTCATCCCTTTTTCCGGAGGTTTTAAAAAAAGGAATGATTTCATTTTCCAGAGTATAGGCCAATTCCTCATAGTTCCCCCTGATCCACTCACAGAACACTTTAAACTTGTACTCATATCGTCTATGATTGCAGTATCTGGAGAGATTTAGAGAATTTGAGGCGAGATCAAGCGCTCTCTGGTATTTTCCCATTTTGTTGTATGTTTTGGCAAGAAGATATCTTGTAGAAAGCTGACTGTGAAGATCTTTTTTGTACAGCATAGCTTTTTCGAGATAGTACAAAGCCTTCTTGTACTTTTTTTGCCGGAAAAAAATCAAACCGAGATTGTGGTTAATCTGTCCAAGCACCTGATCGCTCTGTTTATTCTGATGAATGGATAAAATTTTTTCAAGATGTTCTCTTGCCGCATCAAATTCGTTTAAAAAATTTAAATTGATAGAGAAGAGCATGTGGCAGTCAATAATTCTTTCATAATTGAGCTGCTTCTGAAATGCGTTCAGCGCTTGACTGGTCAGATGGTTGGACTTGTTGAAATCATGCAATTTACTTAATGTAACAGCGTGGTACAGCAAGACTTCCCCATCTATATCTTCAAAAGAAACCATGATTTCTTCAAAACAGATTTTTGCAAGATAAAGTTGTCCTGTATTTAAATAATAGATTCCCAGAAACGTATACGCATAATACTGAATGTTTTCTGGAACAGACTCACTGATGTTTAGGATCTCATATACATAGTGTTTGGCTTCGGAAAGTTGGTTGAGCAGCAGGGTATGACCAAAGCGGCAAATAAGATCAATGGCACTGGTTTCTTCATGAAGCGCAGGGTGGATAAAATGTAATTTGTTAAAGTATTGGGAGGATGCTTTGGGGTCTTTTTTAAGAATATAATGGAGCCATTCTTCATATTGTTTTTTTAGGTTATTGAAATCCTGGTCTGTCATTAACTGCCCCCGATCAATGTCCAGGCGCTCACACAGAAGGGTTAGAATTTCATCATGGACCATCACTCTGTTGTTCTCCAGCTTGCTGATGTATGATACAGAACAGATCCCTTCAGCCAGCTCTTCCTGAGTTAATCCTTTTTGACTCCGGAAATATTTAATCCATGATCCCAGGGCCATGAAATCCTCCTTTCAATCGTTGTGTTCCATATTATACCATAAACGCAATGGTCTGGGCAGAGAAAAGAAAAATTGAAACTTCTGTAATAGGGTAGACCTCATGACATGATTCTACTTCTATTTACCTTTTATGACGTAAGTCCTGATGATGTATGCGAGATTCAAAATTTTTGGGAAAAGCCTGATGAGATAGGTTTTTCCCTGTTTTTTTATTCAATACACAACACTCTCCAAGAGCCTTATAATGGGAATTGAAAATTCAAATAATTTCAAATTTTAAGGAGGTTTTTGCATGAAAGTTGGAAAAGCTGTTGTTACCTGGTGTATGACAGCGGCAATGATCGCAGCCCCGGTTCTGGGGTATGCAGAGGGGGTGAAACATCAAAATCAGTCGAAACCGGAACCAGCCGGAACATTACAGAAACAAATTCCAGAGATCCAGAACAAAAATGGGAATAAGTTTTTTGACAACCTCGAACAGAAACTAGATCAGGCAAAAAATGACGAAAAGCTTCCTGTCATTATTCAGTTTGACACATCAAAGGTAAATAGTAATGCAGCCAATGCCCTGCAAAAACGAATTGGAAAATTCGATGTGAAATACAAATATGAAATCATTGATGGAGTGGCTGCCACATTGACAAAAAAACAAATTCAGCAGCTGGAAAACATTCCATTTGTAAAAGTAGTGGAATACGACAGTGAAGTTCAGGCGACCATGGATACTTCCGATGACTGGTTTGGCACTTCTCAGGCAAGAGCAGATTTTGATGTAGAAGGGGATCTGGACGGGAACCCGAATTCCTACTCAAAAGATGATGTGGTCGTAGCTGTTATTGATACGGGAATTGATGCTTCCCATGTGGATTTAAACAACGGGAAAGTAATCGGCTGGAAAGACTATGTTCGAGGCCAATCAACACCATATGATGATAACGGTCACGGCACACACGTTTCAGGAATTATTGCAGGAGAAGGTGACGGCAATAGCCGTTACGAAGGAGTGGCTCCTGGAGCAGCACTCGTTGGTATTAAAGTGCTTGACCGGAATGGAAGCGGAAGCATGAGTGATGTGACAGCAGGGATCGAATGGGCTGTTCAAAATAAAGATACTTATGGTATCGAGGTTTTGAATTTGAGCTTAGGGACATCGGCAAGCTCTGACGGTACGGACTCCACTTCACAGGCAATTAATTATGCGGTAGATCAGGGGCTTGTTGCAGTTGTTGCAGCCGGCAATTCAGGACCAGACACGTACACCGTTGGCTCCCCTGGAGCAGCTGAAAAGGCGATTACGGTAGGAGCGGGAGCGGACCTCGGTGAAGGGGGCTATTTCCTGGCTAATTTTTCAAGCCGCGGATATACAGCTGATAACCGTATTAAACCAGATATAGTCGCGGCTGGCTATAACATCATGGCTCCTGAGGCTAACTCAACGAATGGATATGTAGAATACAGCGGAACAAGTATGGCAACCCCGTTTACTGCAGGTGCCATTGCTTTAATGCTTGATAATAATTCGTCTTTAAATCCGTCCCAGGTAGAAGATCATCTGTTTGGAACGGCTCTTGACTGGGGACCTTCTGGCAAGGATATTGATTACGGTCATGGATTTTTGGACGGATATGCAGCAGTAGCAAGTGCTGGAGGTGATTCTGGTACAAATATTGAGCGCCCCGATCATTTTTACGGAAGTGAAAGCCTTCCTGGAAGCGGCTATAGCGATGTATTCAACCTGAGCGTCGATGATACAAGTTATCCAGTTGCCATTACGATGATCATGCCAGATTGGACAAGCAGCTGGTTCTATACCGATCCGGATTTTGATATCTATGTCTATGATCCAAACGGTAATCAAGTCGCCCAATCAGAGGGAACTCAGCGTCAAGAAACTATTTCTTTTACACCAACTCAAACCGGAACCTATCAAATTGAAGTATACTCCTACAGAGGAGATGGAAACTACTTCTTTGATGTCAGTGCAGGGGGACAGGGCCTCTCCCTTGCTCAGGACGATAGGTAATACGAGAACGAATAGAGAGCATGTCAATCTGATAGATTTCAAAATTTGCGATTTGTCATTATCGGTATCAGGAACCATATTTCAGAACGATCCTTCATCTGTAGGTTGATGGATCATGTTGGGGGTCAAATCGTCAACCACGTCCATCACCGTATCTATACAGGGATGCTCGAAGAAAAACACAACAGAAAAGCTCATCATAAAACCCGCCAGTAATGAAAACCCCGACATGATATTCATTATCATGCAGGGTTTTTTCATTCTAATCGAGCATAGCTGATGAGAGGGGTGTGGCACTAAATGAATGGACAAATCGGGTAAAAATCGGAATAATGGAAAGGGATGATCACGGCTGTTGGGGGTGAACATCATGGGTCATCTGGAAGAACAGGATCTCGCGATGCTGGAACCGCTATTTTTTAAGGGGTATTTGCATGAGAATAACCAGCATATCTGGGAAATGATTTTACCCAAAAGATTAAGACGCATGTACGATATTTTAAATAAACGAACTGAATACGTTTCCGTTTTGACTGAAGCGGTGGATGACGGGCATAATCAGGCGGCGATCTTGCGCAGTGCGGAAGCTTTTGGGGTTCAAAACGTGCATATTGTAACAGGCAAACATGCGTTTGATCCATCGAGAAGTATTTCCAAAAGTGCTGACAGCTGGCTCACCTTGAAGAAACACCGGTCAATAGAAGGGGCCATTCATGAATTGAAAAGGGATGGTTATCAGATTATCGCCAGCAATCTAAGTCACGATGCGGTCCCCGTTCAGGAGATTGATGTATCAAAGCCGACTGTTCTGATGTTTGGAAATGAGCAGAGTGGAATTTCTGCGAAAGCACTTGATCTTTCTGATCAGGATTTTATGATTCCCATGGATGGATTTATGCAGAGTTTTAATGTTTCCGTGGCAGCAGCATTAAGTTTATATGAGGTGACCAGACGGGCTAAGGAACAGGCCGGTGATCAATATTTTCTGGATGAAGAACGAAAAAAAGAACTGTATCATCAATGGATGATGAAAACCTTGAATCCCCGGGTAAGAAAAATGGTAGAAACCGGGAAAATGAAATAGATGTTTGTTCCTAAACAGGCAATATCCCTTAAATGAAAGGGAATTGCCTGTTTAGTTTTGGAATGAAGCTTCTTCCTTTTGATCATAGAAGGATTGTTTATGAGATATACCTGGACAGAATACGGTCAATAGACCCTCCATATCCTTCTCCGAACAGATTGAGATGCACAAGGAGATAGTAGAGCTGATAGAGGGGTTTCACATCTTCGTAATAATCGGGGAGCGGATAGATTTCCTCATAAGCGCGGTAGAATGTTTGAGAAAAGCCCCCGAATAGTTCGGTAAAGGATATTTCGAATACATGATCCCCGTACAGGATGGAAGGATCAATCAGGTAAGGAGTCCCCCCTGAGCCGACAACCCAGTTGCCTCCCCACAGATCACCGTGCAAAAGGGATGGTCGTGCGGGCTCTGGAATCCACCGATCCAGCTGGTCAAGTAATTTCTCCATTTGTATTTTTCGTTTTCCCGTCATGCGACCCTGTTCAAGGGCCAGTTGATACTGGGGATACAGTCTGCGCTCCCGGTAATATGAAATCCAGCTATCATACCATCCATTGGGCTGGGGGAGTACTCCAATAAACGTATCCTCTTCATAACCAAATGATATCTGGCCTGTTTTATGCATCTGTGCCAGGTTTTGACCGAGTTTTTCATCGGTATATGGGGTTTTTGATCCTTCCACCCAGTCCAGTATGAGAATACCTGTTTCTTCATCAGTAGGTTCATTGTAATAGTGGACATGAGGAACCTGGATTGTTCTTGTAGATTCAATTTCTTTAAGCCCCTTTGCCTCTACACGAAAAAAATGAGAAGGGATACCTTTATTGATTTTAACAAAATATTCTCCGTCATTAGCCCGTACGTAATAGGCCTTGTTGATGCTGCCCCCCGATACCGACTGAACATCGTCAATTGGCTGATTAAATTGGTGTTCCTTTAGTAAGTGAATCAGCTCATTCAACATCATCGCTCCCTCCTGATTGGTTTGACCCTATACGACAATTTTCGGTGTATTCAGACGGGTGACTGTCACCCTTTGTTATTGTTTGTTGTTGATGTGTTTTTCGCGGAATTCTTTTGGGGTGATGCCGGTATATTTTTTGAACAGGGATGTATAATAACTCTGGTTGCAAAAACGGAACAATGAAGAAATCTCTGAAATTGAAGAAGTGGTGTGAAGCAAAAAATATTTGGATTCTTCAATGCGCTTTTGATTAATGTACTGGACAATGGAGACACCGACTTCCTTTCTGAACAAATGTGACAAATAACTGGAGCTGACAAAACTTTGCTTGGCAATAACTCCGAGTTTTAAATCCTGCAAAATATGATCATGGATATACGTAATTGCCCGATTGACTGTCTTGCTGTAGGGCAGTTTTTCTTCATCTTTTAACACCTGAATAAAATGATCCAGCATGCTGTATTCGAGTTGCTCCAGCTCTTGATAGTCATCCATTCTTTCAATCTCTAGAATATACGTGTCACTTAACGTAAATGCTTTTTCCGGCTGAACCCCTCCCTGAATAATTGCCCGGGTAAAGAGGGTACAGCTGCAGATCAGGGAGTTTTTTAACGACCTTAATGGCTGATCTGCGAGTTTAGGCCGCTGATCCCGGTTAATGCTTCCTAAAATATTTAATGATTTCGTTCTATTCCCGTTTTGGATGGCATCCAGAAGCCTCTGTTCCATCAGAAACGAAGGGTGAAAGTACTCACTTTCAAGGTTTTTCATGCGGTTTTGCTGAAATTTTTCTTTCATGGAAGGTTTGATTTTGCTTTTCATGTTCTCACCCACAAACAAAAAAATTTAGTAGATATATAAAAATTTTAATATCTTTGTAAGCGATTACGCAATAAAATTGAATTGAGCCTTTTAAAATCAAAAGGGAGGTCAACAAAATGAAAAAGTGGCTTTTAGGCTTAATGATGCTCGTTTTCGTTTTGGCATTAGCTGCTTGCAACAGCAACGACGAAAGCGACGGAAATGAAACAGATGGAAATAACAATCAAAATGAACAGACAGAAGATGAGAATACAAATAATGATGCTTCAGGTGAAAAGACAGTCATTAAGTTTGCTGCCCAGAACGACAATACACCTGCTACCCAAAAAGTGATTGACGCATTCAACAACAGTCAGGACAAGTATGTGGTAGAATGGGTAGAAATGACAAATGACTCTGCTCAGATGCATGATCAGCTATTAAACTCTTTATCCAGTGAGTCCAGTGAATACGATGTGATCTCAATGGACGTTGTCTGGGCCGGTGAATTCGCAGGAGCAGGATTCCTGGAGCCAATTGATATGATGATGGATGAAGCCGGTTTAAAAGCTGATGACTTCAACCAGGGTTCCATGGTTTCAGGCAACTACAAAGGTATCCAGTATACGTTGCCTTTCTTCCCTGACCTGGGATTGTTGTATTTCCGTTCAGATATCGTTTCTGAAGAAGATGCTCAAAAACTGATCTCTGGTGATTATACGTATGAAGATTTAGCTGCGATGGCTGAAAAATATACCGGTGAAAATGACACGAAATACGGTTTTGTTTATCAGTCCAATCAATACGAAGGTCTGACGGTAAACCTCGCTGAATTTACTGATCAGTTCAGCAACATTGAAGAAGGTTTGCAAACCATGTATGAATATACAGCAGCGGATTGGACACCAGAAAACATTCTGACCTTTACAGAAGGTGAAACCCATACAGCCTTTGAAAATGGAGATGCTGTATTTGCCAGAAACTGGCCTTACATGTATGGTCGTATCATGAATCCTGAAACGGAAGCAACAGTGACTCCTGAACAGGTAGGTATTGCACCTCTTCCTAATGGAGGAGCTGTAGGAGGATGGCTGCTAGGAATCAGCAAATTCTCTGAAAATAAAGAAGGTGCATGGGAATTCTTAAGCTTCCTTGCCGGCGAAGAAGGACAGAAGATCATGTCCACAGAAGGAGGATATCTGCCAGGTTATACTCCGCTTATGGACAATGAGGAAGTTCTGGGATCAAATGACCTTCTAAGCTTTGAAGGGTTCCAGAATGCATTGAATTCAACGATTGCACGTCCAGTTTCCTCTAACTATTCTGAGACTTCAGATACCATTCAGATTAATGCTCATAAATACTTAAGCTCTGGGTCCGGCCTTGAAGAAGCCGTTCAGGCGATTGAAGAAGCATTAGCTGAATAAACCAATGTTGGAACGAATGAAAAAAGGGCTCGTTAGTGAGCCCTTATTTCTTCGCCATTTTATCGAATCGTGTCGTATACGCATTGTGAAATCAAAGAAGCAGACATATAACATCTGACCTGAATCGCAGTGTTCAGGAAGGGAGTATATGTAATCAGGCGGAGGGAAGGAGGTCATCCATATGAAAAAGATGGGGTTTAAGGAATTCTTGTATATCGTTCCTGTATTATTTTTGATTGGTGTGTTTTCACTATGGCCGGTCATCCAGTCTTTTACCTATTCCTTTTTTGATTATCGGTTAAATGATCAGACAAAATCAGAGCTGCTATTAAGTGAGAAGTTTAACGTAGATTTATACAGTGAACGGTCCTTTTACATTGAGCGGTTTTTAAATCAGAGCATGCCTGAAATCACCGATGGAGAAGATCGGCAACAGGTTGAAAAACTGATAGCAGATCTAAATGATCTGAATCAGCAGTTCGAGGGTCAGGAAGGCGTTATCAAAATATCCGGAGATGTGACCGATCAGGTTAAAAACGTGTATGAATCTGCCGATCAGCTCGTTGCTGAATTAAGTGAAACATATGAACTTGTTCAGGAAGAAAATTTGCCTTTGCTTATTGATGACATTCAAAATAGTTTAGTCCAGTCTAATTTTATTGGTCTGGAAGGCTATGCAAAGGCATTAACAGATGATCGTCTTCAATATTCACTTGGCGTGACCCTTGCCTTTACGATTATTTCGGTATTTTTGGAACTCGTGTTTGGTCTCGGCATGGCAATGATCATGAATAAAGCCATTCAGGGACAGGGCTTTATTCGAGTGACTTCTTTGATTCCCTGGGCCATTCCGACTGCAGTGGCAGCCTTGATGTGGAGCTATTTATATGATGGGCACTACGGAGTGGTGGCAGCCATTTTTGAATCACTCGGGTTCATCGAAAATTCAACGGATCTCCTGCAAACCAGTCTGGGCGGAATCAGCGCAGTCATTCTTGCAGATGTGTGGAAAACAACGCCATATATGGCTATCCTCCTACTGGCAGGTTTGCAAAACATTCCAAATACATTATACGAAGCAGCATCCATAGACGGAGCATCAAAAATTCAGCAATTTTTCAAAGTAACACTGCCGCTCCTAAAACCTTCTATTCTTGTCGCTCTGTTATTCCGCACACTGGACGCATTCCGGGTGTTTGATTTGATTTATGTATTAACGAGCGGCGGACCAGGCGGGGCAACGGAAACGATGTCAGTCTATGCGTATAAAGTGATGTTCGGCCAAATGAATTTCGGATATGGATCTGTGATCGTCATGATCATGTTTATCTGTGTGGCGATTATTGCAACGATTTATGTGAAAGTACTTGGTACCAACCTTATGGAAAAAAATTAAGGAGGGAAGGGCATGGCTAAATCAAAACATCCAAATGGAGCGAAAAAGTGGCCCTTTTTTACCGTCCTGTTTATCTATCTGGCCGTGGTTGTATTTCCATTTTTCTGGGTGCTGATTACCTCCTTCAAAAGCAACGGTGAAATTTTTGGTGATAACGCCTTTGGACTTATTCCCCAGAATCCAACGATCCAGCATTATGTTTCGGTTATAACGGAAAAGGGCATGTTACATGCGATTATGAACAGTTTAATCGTTTCAGTGGTGACAACCATATATATTATTTTAGTCGCAACGTTTGCGGCATACGCCATTTCCCGCTTTGAATTTCGGGGAAAAAATGTGCTGCTTGGGCTGATTTTAGCGGTATCGATGTTTCCGCAGATGATTATCGTAGGTCCGATCTATGATTTATTTCTGAGCATTGGCTGGACCAACAGTTACTGGGTGGTGCTGCCGTACTCATCCATTACCCTGCCAATGGCGGTATGGATTTTGGTGACCCACTTTAATCAGATTCCCCTGGCTCTTGAGGAATCGGCAAAAATAGACGGTGCAACACCTTTTCAGACCCTGTTTAAAATTGTCTTCCCTCTCGCAGCGCCCGGTGTATTCACCACTGCGATTATCGTATTTATCATTGCATGGAACGAATTTTTGTTGACCATTACACTTAATGCCAACAGTAAGTTTCATACAGTTCCGGTAGCGATTTCGTTTTTGCGCACGCAATTCGAAATTCTCTGGGGACAGGTTGCAGCAGCAACCATCATTGTGACCATCCCTACACTGATCATTGTCCTTTTATTCCAGCGGCAAATTGTATCCGGATTAACAAGCGGCGGTGTCAAGGAATAAGCAACAGAGACAAAGAGGTGAGACAGAATGACATGGACGGTTTCGAGCCGGACACTCCAGAAAAAAGATTTATGGACTCAGGAAAGTTTATATGCCCTTGGCAATGGCTATATTGGTGTGCGCGGCAATTTTGAAGAAACATATGGATCCGGTTTGAAAGAAATAAGAGGAACTTACCTGAACGCTTTTCATGATGTTATTGATATCCCGTATGGCGAAAAACAATACGGTTTTCCTTCTACCCAGCAAAAGATGGTGAACGTGATTGATGCCCAGACGATTAAACTATATTTTGGAGAAGAAAGGGAAGCCTTTTCAATCAGTGATGGAGAAATTCTTGATTACAAACGGTCTCTCCATCTGGACCAGGGGTACTCTAGCAGAAAAATTCACTGGCGTTCACCTCGGGGAAAAGAGGTAAACATGTATTTTGAACGGCTAGTCTCTTTTGCACATCGGGAATTGTTCACCATCTTCCTACGTGTGGAACCAGTTAATTTTCAAGGATTGGTTACCATTGAATCAACAGTAAATGGAGACGTTTACAATTATGTCAATCCTGATGACCCTCGTGTCGGTGCAGGACATGCGAAAAGCCTGAACGTAGTAAAAGCCGAAGTCAATCAACAGAGAGGAATGGTCCTGTGTGAGACGAAAACATCCGACCTCCAGGTTGGATGCCTGACGGAACATGAGATTCATCCTTCTTCCAGTAGGATGGAAATCTCCAGTGATGAACATTCGGTCTCTTTTACCTATGAATGTTTTCTCAAACAGGGTGAAGGAATGGAACTGGTGAAAAAAAACATCTATGTGGATACATTGCGTCATGGAAACGACCTTTTGCAGGCAGCAAATGAAAAAATGGACACATTCAAACATCTGTCTTTTTCGGATATAAAAGATGCCCAGATCAGATATATGGAGGCTTTCTGGAAGCGTAGCGACGTGGAGATTGAAGGAGATTCATCCCTGCAGGAGGGCATTCGGTTTAATCTGTTCCATCTCTTGCAGGCTGCTGGAAGAGACCCGTATAGCAACGTGGGGGCCAAAGGGCTTTCGGGTGAAGGATATGAAGGGCACTATTTCTGGGATACGGAAATTTACATTGTTCCGGTATTTTTAATGACGAATCCGGAACTGGCCAAACAATTGCTGATTTACCGCTACTCGATTCTGGATGACGCCAGAAATCGTGCCAGAGAGCTGGGACATAAAAAAGGGGCGCTGTATCCGTGGCGAACGATCAGCGGTACAGAGTGTTCCTCGTTCTTCCCGGCTGGAACGGCTCAGTATCACATCAGTGCTGATATTGCCTACAGTTATATCCAGTATTTTCATGCGACAAAAGATATACCATTTATGATTGATTATGGCGCAGAGGTCCTGTTTGAAACCGCCAGATTATGGACAGATGTTGGTCATTACCGGAATGATGGCCGATTTGCGATTGAAGATGTTACCGGACCTGATGAATACACATGTATTGTGAACAACAACTATTATACCAATGTAATGGCGAAACATAATTTATACTGGGCAAGCATGATCTATCATGAACTAAAAAAATGGAATCAAAAGGCTTTTGACCGGTTAGCCGGCAAGCTTCAGCTGGATGATCAGGAAGCAGAAGATTGGAAAAATGCTGCTGACCATATGTACCTCCCTTATGATGAAGAGCGGGACATCAACCCGCAGGATGATACATTTTTAGACAAAGCCATCTGGGACTTTGCCGGTACACCAGAGGATCATTATCCACTTTTGCTTCACTATCACCCTTTAACCCTATACCGTTACCAGGTATGTAAACAGGCTGACACAGTGCTGGCCCATTTTCTCCTGGAGGATGAAGTAAAGCCTGAAACGATGAAACATTCTTTTGATTACTACGAGAAAATTACAACCCATGATTCTTCCCTTTCCACCTGTATTTTCAGCATTATGGCTGCAAGGCTGGGGGATATGGACAAGGCTTACCGTTATTTTATCGAGACCGCCAGACTGGATTTAGATAATACAAAAGGGAATACGAAAGACGGACTTCACATGGCAAACATGGGCGGCACCTGGATGGCCATTGTATTTGGCTTTGCCGGTTTGCGAATCAAGGAAGATGGATTGTATTTATCACCGAAAATTCCGGAAGGATGGAGTCGTTATTCTTTTCATGTACAATATCAGAACAGCAATATGAAAATCACCGTGACAAACGATGAACTAAAGATTGAACTGATTGAAGGGAGCGAGGTAACCCTTAAACTTTATGGTGAACGGTACACCATCAAACGCCAGACTCCCTTTGCACGATCCATAAAAGAAACCGTGTAATGAAAAGGTGCTCCGGATGGTGCCAGTGCCAGGTGCTAACCGGGGCATCCGCTACATGGGAGATGCTGCCTACATATGGATACGGACGAAAAACCTATGTCAGCATACATTTTCCAGATACTAGTAAACCTGTGTAGTCATAAATGCTTGAATTTTTTAAAAAGGTAAACAATTGACTGGATTTCATGTATAATAATAATTGGAGTCTTGGAAAAGGGGCGGGTTTGATGAGCACCTATCGGCAGCTGAAATCAGAATTTGAGTCAAAATTAAAACGAAAACTGGCAGATGAAGAAAAAAATTTTTTATACTGGGTTTGTGAAAAACATTTTCAGGAAAATCGGAATATACGCCGCAAGCAATTTTTTCTGCTGTTCAAGTAACATTTTTGGCCTTTTAAATGGGGCTGTCTCAGAAGAATGGATGAATTCTTTTGAGACAGCCCCATTTTGTGGTGACAACTTTCTATGGGGTGTCGGTCACGTTTTTGAATGGTCAGGGGCATCTGATTGCGCTTTTTGCGGGAAGCAATTTTCACATATGAAACTTCCCGCATGTTTTAAATATGATTTTATTTCGGTCATCCCTTTATGTTCGGGAAACCGCATCTTGATGAAAACAACATCTCCCCCTTTGATTTCTTTATCACATTCTATGCATCTGGGAACGTTGCCAAACACTTATCTGCCCCCCAGTTTCCATTTGGTTTATAGGTAAATACGAAAATGTTCATAATGGGTTTCATGAGTGTATTCCTGGAGGCTCGCGTAAGCTTCAGGCTCCTCCCCGTGACTCAGGAATGGTTAGTATCTTGCCAGTTTTGAGTCGGTTTGCCGTTTGTATTCCTCTGGAATGGTGTCTCGGCTCCCTGTTGCCTGGCCGAATTGCCCTTCCATAATTCCCCTTCTTGCGCTCCCTTTCTTATCCTGTCATCTCTCGGTGTATAGTTCCTATGGATTTTCACATCCTAACATCAGAACTGACAGAAAGGATAGAGTTTATGGAGTGGTTATCAATTCTTCCCTTTTTCATCGTGATTTTGGTAGCGGTTATAACAAAACAGGTAGTTCCAAGTCTGTTTTTAGGAGTGCTGGCATCCGGTTATCTGGCCGAGCTTCACTGGCTTGATGGACTAACGGCCATGTTGAGATACATGGTTGAAAGTTTAAGTGATCCAAATAACCTGAAAATCATCATCTTTTTATATGCGTTTTCAGCCCTTGTTGGCCTGATGAAGATGGCGGGGGGCATAAAAGGATTTGTCAGCAAAGCCTCCGAAAAAATGAAAACAAAACGAAGCGCCCTTTTGCTTACCTGGATTTCAGCTTTAGGTACGTTTGCTGCTCCCAGTTTTCGTATTGTCACCATTACGCCTATTTTAAAAGCTTTAAAAAGTAAAATTAAGATGACAAAACAGGAACTTGGATTTGTGATTGAAACAACCGCCTCCCCTTTGATTGTCCTCATTCCGGTTGCAACCGCATTTGTAGGGTATATGACATCGATCATTGAGCTGTCGTTGCATCAGTCGGGAATACAGGGTGATGCCTATAGTTTATTTTTAAACAGTATTCCTTACAATTTTTTTGCCTTTGCCATGATCTTGACCGGAATATATTATGCTGTTTTTCATAAGCGGGGAAAAGATATAAGCGTAAAGGAAGAGAATCATCCAGGAGAGGAAGAAGACGGCTGGGAGGACTGTCATCCTGCAGTTGCGGAAGAATTTCCTGAAAAACCGATGAATTTAATTTTTCCCCTGATTAGTGTGATCTTTTTTACCTTTTTCTTTATGTATTTTTTGGGAGGAGAAAGCGGGGTTAAGGGGCTGGAGGTTTTTCTTGAAGCCAATGTGCTGGATGCCATGGTATTAGGGCTGCTGATCACGATTGTATGGTTTTTGATATACCTCCTTCGATTCCATAAGTTAAAGGTCATGATGAAATATTTGATAGAAGGCGGAAATGAAATGATGGGGGTCATCGTCCTGTTAACACTCGTCTGGGCCCTGAGTATCGGATCTGAAGAACTGAAGTTTGCTGATACGATTTCTTCTGCTCTATCCTGGATTCCTCCTGCATTCGTCGGCGGGCTTCTATTCGTTGTTGGATGTGGTCTGTCTTATTTCATCGGATCAGCATGGGGTACATGGGGGATCTTAATGCCTGTAGGTGTTTCACTGGCTCAGGCTGCAGGAAGCGATCTGGCCTTTGTCATTGGCGCTGTGTTCGCCAGCGGAACATTTGGTGCATTCGCCTCCCCTTTAAGCGATGATACCAATACCACAGCAGGGATTCTTGATTTAAATACGATTCAATACGCGAAATATAAATTAAAACCTGCTCTGATTGCGGCAGTCATTGCAGCTGTTCTATTTTTTATTACTCCGGTATTTGTTTAATCCATAGGCATACCACAACCATTGAATGATGAATACAAATAATGCTGTAACTTCCAGACTGATCAAGTAATTGATCCCGTCCCCGAAAAAATCCAGGAGTGTGGCCGCTTCTGGTCTTTTGTTTAAATATAAATAATTGGCATTCCAGAGCCGATTAAGAGGATAAATCAAAAGGGCATACAGATTTAAAACAATAAAGACTTCCAAAACCACTCTGAAGCGTATGGATACGGGTCTGGTTAATACAAGAAACAAACTGGCCCAGGAAATGATCATATGATGAATGAAAAATTTAAAAAAACGAAAATGAGGGAAATCATAGGGTAATTCCGGAGTGATTAAAGCCAGCATTGCCGGTGTGAGTCCGATAAAAAAAGCAATTTGAATCAGTTTTTCATAATTGGTCAGGAGGGCGGTAGCCGCCACGATTGAAGCGATTCCGCAAAGGTGCAGGGGAAGATGGTCTGCCGGGTTCCATACCCCATTCGCAGCAGTCCATACTTGATAACTGATTTCAGATCCAAGGAGCAGTATAAAGAAAAAGCCTCTTAATGAATGTTCAAGCGGTGGATGAGTTTGTATCAAAATTGAACCTTTAACAAGTAAGAAAATACCGAAAAAGAATAAGGCAAGCATAATCCAATGGGAAGATGAAAAGGCCACAAAAGGCGGGCTGTCACTATTGTTAGACCAGTACATCGATATCCTCCTGAGGGTACAGTCTCTTCTTTCAAAGAGCTGAGCGAAGAATTTATTTCATTTTAACATATGAAATCTTCATGATCGGATCAAAATCTTTTTCTGTATCAATCGGAATAAGATTAATTATCAGGATTCATATTTTTATCATATATTCTCAATATGTTTGACAAATTTATGATCAGCGTTACAGGTATAATCCGTTAAAATTAATCATGAAAGAGTAGAATGTATGTGTTCGATAGAAAAGCCCGGGCAGAGAAAACGTTTGATGTGTAAAACTTTTTATACGTTTTAAAAGGGTGTGATGTCCTATTCGATCATCGTTTATTTATCCGATCATCCTGATCATTTTTTTGGGTTTTCCATACATGACTTCTGCTGCAGAGGCTGAGAATGTGCTGCAGCGGATGATCAATGAAGCTTCTCCAGGAGATGTTATCAAAGTTCCGGCCGGGGAATATTCGGGTCCAATCGTCGTTGATAAACCGCTGACTGTCCAATCCAATGGGGCAGCGACAATCAGGGGAAGTCAGTTAGATCCTGTCATAACGGTTTTATCTGAGCAGGTAACACTGGATGGACTCAAAATCATCCACCAGTCTCCAGACAAAGATACCAGGGCTATACTTGTAGAAGGAAATCATCATAACCTGAATAACCTAACGATCCGTACTGATGGGTATGGTATTGTATTAAGGGACGCGCACCAGAGCAGGATTACAGAAAATACGATTACGGGAAATGCAGATAGACCAGTATCCGAAAGGCAAAACGGAATCGATTTATTCGGGTCCCATGACAATGTGATTGCCAATAATGACATAATCTATGTCCATGATGGGGTCTATATGGAAAGAAGTGAAGACAATAAGGTGACTCAGAATCATGTGACAAACTCCCGTTACGGCTTTCATCTTATGTTTACTGAAGGAACCATTCTGTCACAAAATCAATCTGAACAAAACGTGACAGGCGCCATGGTCATGGGGACCAGGGAAACATCCGTAAGAGACAATCAGTTCAGCGAACAATTAAACCATGTTTATGCCCAGGGGCTGCTTCTGTATGATGTGCAAAACGCGGAGGTCCATCATAATGTGATTAACGCCAATCTGGTCGGGATGTTGATTCAGGATTCAAAGGAAAACCGCATTTATCAAAATCATGTAGCAGCAAACTTTATAGGTGTTCAGTTGTTAAATGCAGAGCACAATGACATTTTTGAAAACAACTTTGTCGCCAATGTTGTATCCGGGCAGGCCCAGCACAGCGCCTTTAATCGGGTTCAGGGAAATTACTGGGACAGTCATATGGGGCTGGATTTAGACGGGGATGACCACAGTGAAATGGCTTTTCGGGCTGATCCATTTTTCTATACGATTGTAAAAGACAAACCGGCTTTTCAAATCTTTTTCCAGGCGCCGGGAATGGTATTTATGGAGAATCTGTTGAAGTCTGATACAAATTTATGGATGACAGATACTGCTCCACTCATTGAACCTGTTACGGAATCTGAGGTAGAAAACCGATCATCGTCGCTATTATTTATTGGATTTAGTGTTTTGCTTTTGTTATACAGCTTCTATTTTATATATTTTGGAGGGATTAGAAAATATGAAACGTAAACTTATACTGTTCATTGCTTCATTAACTGTTTTTATGGTTCTTGCAAGTTGTGGTTCGGAAGAAGAATATCAGCCTGAAGAACTGACTGATGTGGACCGCTGTGAAGTGTGTAATATGGCTGTCCCACATGATCACAACGCTACGCAAATTGTGTTAAAAGACGGCAAAGCGTTGAAATTCGATGATATTGGTTGTCTGAATGAATGGATTACGGAAAACGGTACCGATGATGTCGGTGCCCAGTTTGTAAGGGATTATCATACAGAAGAATGGATAAACCTCGAAGAAGCCACCTTTGTCTATGACAAAGACTTTAAAACACCAATGGCTTATGGCATTTTTTCGTTCAAAAATGCTGACGATGCCGAAAAATTTTTAGATGAACAGGGAACCGGCAAATTGATGACGCCAGATGATCTAGCCGATCATCACTGGGAACGGAACATGGAAATGATGAAACAGATGAAGGAAATGATGAAGGACAATGAACATAATCATGATCATAGCAGTGAGAATGATGATGAAGAGGAGCATGCTGAAAACGACGAGCAATAAGACAAAGGGTTGTGTGAGGGATGGACATATTCACCATTATGAAAAATGAAATAAAACTTGGTTTTCGAAACCCATGGGCATACAGTTTTCTAGCTATTTTTACGCTTGTGAGTCTGTCTTTGTTATTCATTCAGAGTGGCCCGATTTCGGATTTGAATCAATATACCAAAACCACAGGAACATTCATGAATCTGATTTTATACCTGCTTCCATTAATGACACTGCTCCTGGGTGCATTATCCATAACGAGTGAAAAAGAGGATGGGCGATGGAACCTTCTGTCTACCTATCCTCTCTCATCGTTTGCTTTTATCGCAGGGAAATATGCGGGAATGTTTATTGTGCTTTCGGTGATCATCAGCTTTGGATTTGGGCTGTCAGGCCTGATCAGTGCCTTCATGGGGCAGGGATTATCATTTTATACGGTTTTATGGATCTTCATTTTTTCGATCCTGCTAATTCTATTGTTTTTAGGTATGGCGGTCTGGATCGGGGCTGTATCAAAAAATCGCTGGCAGGCCCTTACCATCAGTGTAGGAATCTGGTTTTTGCTGGTTCTGGCATGGCCGATATTGCTGATCGCCGGGTTGAGCCAGCTGCCATACGCTTCTATTCAGCCGACACTGGAGATTTTGATTTTTTTCAATCCCGCAGAACTGGTCCGAATCTTTGTCACCCTGTACATGGGCGGCGGACATATATTTGGCCCTGAATATTACCAGTGGATTGAATGGTTCCATAAACCTGCCGGCGCACTGTTTTTCATGCTCGTCTGTATGGTCTGGGTATTAGGATCTGTAGGATTAACCATCTGGAAATGGGAAAGGAACAGAAGACATGTCTGATCTCGCATTGAAAGTAAAAGGCCTGGAAAAAAAATATCATGAGCAAACAGTTGTATTCCCGATTGATCTGGAACTTCAAACAGGACAGGTTCTCGCATTATGCGGAGGAAATGGGGCAGGGAAAAGCACGATTTTAAAAATGATTGCTGGAATCGTCGAGCCAACTCAGGGAAGCATACTGGTGGACCATCTTTCCTGGGATAAAAACCGAAAAGAATATGCTAAAAAGATTGGGTACATGCCCGATCATTTTTCTCTGGATATATCACTGACTGTCCGGGAGCTTCTTCATTATTACGCCCGGTTAAAAAAAGTTCCGGGCCAGGAAGTAGATAAAGTGCTGGAGAAGGTTGGACTCGTTTCGGCTCAGAACAAATCCCTTGAAAGCCTTTCTAAGGGCATGCGGCAGCGCTTTGTTTTTGCCCAGGCTATGCTCGGTTCTCCAAAACTGTTAATTCTGGATGAACCAACAAACGGTCTCGATCCGTACTGGATGAAATCCTTTGTGGATATGATTCGTGATCTGAAAAAGGAAAACCAGGCAATCATATTTTCAACCCATCATCTGGACATTGCGGAAGAGACCGCTGATCTGGTTGTTTTTTTGCATGAAGGAAAGGTCATGGAATCCGGGAGCCTTGCAGAGTTGAAACAACAATACAACAACCTTTCCCTGCAGCAAATGTTTACCCGTTTATTTTTTCAAACGTGATTCTCCATCCGGAATCCCCTGTTCATGTTCCATGCAGGGGGTTTGTTGTCTTTCATGTAAAAGGATCACAAAAACATCTTTCTACGGTTATTTAGCACAAGCTGGAAACATGATATACTGAGGTCAGCAAAAAAGAAAAAGGGGGCATATGGATGCCGGTTTCGGATCAAAAAGTCATTCGCAAAATGATGGAGGAGCTAAAACAGGCTTCAGAAAAAATGGGTCAACCTAACAATATGCGTGAACATATTCGTGCCGTCCGGGTACTTGCCGATATCATCCTCGAGGAGAAAGAGGAACCTTCAACCAGCGAAGAAGATGTTGTGAAAATAATCAAAGATGCTCCATCGAAGCAGGAGAAATCCACACCGATCGATCATGACGGAGCAAATGGTGAATCGATATTTGATTTTTAATACAGGGAGGAGACCATCATGAAATTATTTTTCATCATAGGAGCAATCAGCGGATTTTTGTCTGTCGCCCTTGGAGCTTTTGGAGCCCATGGACTGGAAGGGAGAATCTCTGAGAAGATGATGAAGACGTGGGAAAAAGCGGTGGACTATCAAATGTTTCACACCACAGCCATTTTTGTTACTGCGTTACTGATGACGAAATTGAGCAGTACTTCTCTGGTTTCAGCAGGCTGGTTTTTCTTGATAGGGATTCTTCTATTTTCGGGAAGCCTTTATATTTATTCAACAAGCGGAATTAAATTTCTGGCCATGATCACGCCATTTGGTGGGATAGCTTTTTTAATTGGCTGGGTTCTTCTTGGCTATGCGACAGTTAGAATGTTATAAAAATATAGGTGGCAAACACAACGATTAACATAGCCCTGATTAGATGGTTAAACAGGATCGCCGGCTGATTCCGCACATAGTAGCCAATTCCTTCAAATATAAAGCTTAAGGCTAATGCATAAAAGGCCAGTAAAAGAAGAAAATGATATACATCCCTCCACAAAGAAAGAATGCCAAAAATAAGACTGATGGCCATCATTGCGTATTGCATGCGGTAGTATTTTTCAAAGGAATTTTTCATCCGGATCTTCCTTTCGTGACTGAAAAGGAGTACCCTTCCAAACAGAGGATACTCCCTTTTTCTTTACTCTTTTTCATTGCGCTGTGCATATGGATATGCGTAATCCAGCTCTTCATCAAAAACAACATAGTCGAGATAAATCATTAAAAGCAGATACCGTTTTCCGGTCTGGGGATCACTGAGGACGAGATGATCTTTTCCTGCGGCTTCGATAACCCCTTTAAAAATTTTGGCATTCCACTGCTGGTTGTTTTCAAAGGTCATATAAACAGTAGCTAATTTTCCCCGGTTCAGACGAAGAATGTTTTCGATGTATGATTCTTCTCCGGGGAACACGCCTCCACCAGGAAAACTTGCTGGAATGGTTGGCGGATATCCCCCTGGATATCCTGTGGCAGGGTAGCCTGCCTGGTACCCCGGCATTCCAGCTGGAAATCCAGGTACCCCGGTCTGGTACCCCGACAGGCCAGCCTGATACCCCGGCTGTGTTCCGGTTGGATAAGGTCCAGCAGTCGAAGGTGTGTAAGAATAGGGGCTCTGACCCTGGGAATAAGAAGGCATATCATAATTTTTAGACATATATGCACACTCCTTTTTAAAATACTCTTGGACATTCGGAGGGTAAAGGTGAATAGAAACAGTGAGATTTATATCTGCCTGTGTTCCACTGCCCGAACCACTGGGCCGGACAACTTCCCACAGGTCTAAAAAACCATAGGGAATTGGTCGCAGGATGAAACCTTTCACCTCTGATCACTCTTCGGGCAAGGGCGATGTCCTGTTCCCTTGCGCGTTGATAAAAATACGATTTTTGAACAGCTTCAAAGCCACCTGGAGATTGAAAGACCATTTCCCTGATTGTGTCAATATACGTAAAATCCAGGCATGTCGCTCTTACCCGGTTGACACCGACATTGCCGACCATCAACATACCAAGTTTCCCGTCTTCTTCAGCTTCCGCCCGCATTAAACGGGCCAGCAATTTGACATCCTCTTCGTTGTAAGCGATAACGGCCAACCATTTCACCTCACTTTTACAAACCGTTCAACACTTTAGCCTATGTAGCGAAAGCCCAATAGTGTCTTTTAAATGCCATTTGTATCATGTATATGTAAGCATGTTTGGATTAGAACTTTTTTCGAAACAGATAAGGGAATTCTGTGATGGTATGGAAATCATAGATCAAGTAAGAAGAGTCTCATGTTCCCTGACATTCGCAGACAGATTGAAGAAGGAATGATGAGGAGTTGTCTGAGCCACAGCAGGGGATCACGACAACCTGAAGGGCATATTCTCATTATTTAATAAAAAAGCTGCCTCATCAGGCGACAATGCCTGATGAGACAGCTTCACACACATGTATATTACACCTGCATATAGGAAGGAAACTGCTCCTTTTCCATCCTGTGGCCGACATAAAATGGCCCAAACTCGGCAAATCGAGCACTCACTTCATCAAAACGCATTTCATAAACCAGTTTTTTAAATTGAAGGACGTCATGTCCCAGCAAAGTTACTCCCCACTCCCAGTCGTCGAAACCGATTGATCCGGTAATGATCTGACGAATTTTACCGGCATATTTACGTCCTGTTTTGCCATGGGCATACATTAGCTTGCCACGGTCTTCTTTGGACATCATGTACCAGTTGTCATCACCCATGCGGCGCTTGTCCATTGGGTAGAAACAGATATGGTCCCATTTCGGCAAAATGGGTTTTAGGCGTGCCTGAATTTCCGGGTCTGTATCCGGATCTTTACCCTGGGCCATGTAGTTAGAAAGTTCGACTACGGATACATAGGAATAAGCAGGAAGGGTGAATTCAGCAAATTTGGTCTTGTTCAATTCATTTTCCAGCTTATTTAACTCTTCCATGGTTGGTCTTAAATTCCAGAACAGCAGGTCTGCTTTTTGTCCGACGATGGAATAAATGCCAGAGCTTCCGTCTTTCCTTTCTTCAACAGATTCCCATTTTTCAAACAGCTGTTTTAATTCATGAAGAGCTGCTTCCCTTTCTTCGGGTGCAGCAAGCTTCCACGCTGTCCAGTCTATCGTGCGAAAATCATGCAGACTATACCAGCCATCAAGTGTTTCGACAGGTTCACTCATGTATATCGCTCCTTTACCGATCAGTCATTTATCGATTCTACTATAACATATTTTGACACACTTACGAAAAACACAACCAGGAAAGATTTGTGACAGTTTCTCGACAGTAACGAAACCAATCAAAATCCTTCACGTTCAAGCAGTCTTTCGTTGCGCTTTTTCATTTGCTTTAATCGTTCTATATACCACGAGTGTTCTTTGTTTGATAACAGGTTGTAAAAAAGATGATTGGATAGAGCTCTGAGTTCATCCACAATACGGTTTCGGACTTCTTTGACAGACATTTTTTTCTGAAGCAGTTCCTCCAATGAAGCCATGGTTTCCGGATGAATCTCAGGATAATGAAAAGAAGGGGAAGCATCTTTTAAGGCAATCTGGTAAAACTGTCTGATCCATTCTGACCGTTTTTGGCCGCTGCCTTCCACTGCTAAATAGATTTGAACGGCTGTACCGTTCTTTACTTTGCGCTGGGAAATACCGGCAAATTTTTTTCCCTTCATGCTCAAGTCATAAGCTCCAGGGCAATAAGAACCTTTGACTTCATATACTTCGATGGCTTTTCCTTCTTCTGCAAAAACACGCCGAATAAAGGTGACCATGGCTTCATAGCCATCATGAATCCCCAGCTGTCTGGCATCAGGAAAAATAAGGGAAAGGTTTAAAACTCCCTGATCAAGCAATACGGCCAGCCCGCCTGAATTACGGATGATCACTTGGAATCCGTTTTTTTCCAAAAAAGATACAGCTTCATCCAGATAGGGGAGGCGGCTATCAGGGATACCTAATATGACTGCAGGATCATGAACCCACAAACGTGCTGCCGGGGGTGAGAGGTGTTCTCCCACTGAAATGCATAAGGCATCATCGATGGCAAACGAATCCACTGGCTGAACCTGATTCGACCATTCCGAATGGTCAATCACTCGTATCTGGTCAAAGGACAATAACTGATCCATCGACATAATCTCTCCTGCCTCGCTATTGGATTTACCATACCATTATACCAGAACATGTTTCTTGCAAGAATATTAAAATACCGGTAAAATACCTGTTAGTCATGATCCTAATGGGTTGACATAGATTGATCGTTCCCTAAAAAGGAGGAAGGCAGATGGGCAATGAATTTCGGGTATGCGACGAATGCCGAACCCCAAATATTAAAACACTCGTTCCGAAACTTAAACAGTTAGATCCGGATGCTGATATTCAGATTGGCTGCCAGTCCTATTGCGGCCCTGGCCTGAAGAAAACGTTTGTATTTGTGAATAATCGCCCATGTGCAGCACCAACAGAGGAAGAATTAATGGAAAAAGTAAAAAAAAGATTAAAAAAGAGTCAGCCAAAAGGTGTATAAATCGCCTTGGATTTAGTCTTAACAGACCTAACCCAGTCACATATCCCGTGACTGGTTTTTTTATGCTGGATGTGGCAAGGGAATGCTTCGGATAACTTGATACCTGTTACAGAATTACAAGGGTGATTTTCCAGCACCCGTTTCATGAACAAACAAGAAAAGGACCTCCTTCCCTTTTTTTCTGTCGAAAAAGGATATATAATAAAGTTAAATATGGTTTTTTATGGAAAGGTCGGGGAGTATGGCGTACCGTGACGAGCAGCTTCATGAAGAAAAAGTATTTAAAGATCCGGTTCACCGGTATATTCATGTTCGTGATCGGGTGATATGGGATCTGATTGGAACACCGGAATTTCAAAGATTGCGTCGCATTAAACAGCTGGGCACTTCTTATTTGACATTTCATGGTGCTGAACATAGCCGCTTTAACCATTCCCTTGGCGTGTACGAAATTGTCCGCAGAATCATCGAAAATTTTCGCCACCGGCCATTCTGGAATGAGGAAGAACGTCTTTTATGTTTAACCGCCGCTTTATTGCACGATCTTGGCCATGGGCCATTTTCCCACTCCTTTGAAAAAGTATTTGGTCTGGACCATGAAGATTTTACCCGCAGAATTATCCTCGGAAATACCAGTGTTAATCAAATTTTGCAAAGGGTAAGTCCAGATTTTCCAAAGAATGTGGCTGATGTCATTCATAAAACCTATCCGAATAAATTGGTGGTCAGTCTGATTTCCAGTCAGATTGATGCAGATCGGATGGACTATCTTCTGAGAGATGCCTATTATACAGGAGTTAGTTACGGGCATTTTGATATGGAACGAATTCTTCGGGTAATGAGGCCGATGGAAGACCAGGTTGTCATTAAGTATAGTGGGATGCATGCGGTTGAAGACTACATTATGAGCCGCTACCAGATGTACTGGCAGGTTTATTTTCATCCGGTTACGAGAAGTGCAGAGGTTATTCTTTCAAAAATTTTACAGCGGGTCAAGGAATTGTACGAAAGTGGATACGAATTCCATGTCAAACCGGTTCACTTTCTGAGTTTTTTCAATCAGGAGGTGAATCTGGAAGAGTACGTAAAATTGGATGAAGCAGTAGTACTCTATTATTTTCAGACCTGGGTGGATGAAAAAGACCCTGTATTAAGTGATTTGTGCAATCGGTTTGTCAACCGCCATTTATTTAAATACATCGAGTTTAATCCGAATCTTCAGCTAAAACAGTGGGCGGAACTGCAGCAATTATTTAAAAAAGCGGGCATTGATCCGGAGTATTATCTGGAAGTGGATTCTTCTTCGGACCTCCCCTATGATTTTTACCGCCCGGGGGAAGAGGAAGAAAGGTTGCCTATTCATCTGCTGATGCCTGATGGGGAACTCAGAGAATTATCGCGCCAGTCCGATATTGTTGAATCCATATCCGGAAAAAAACGGACAGATCATAAATTGTATTTTCCGATGGATTTTATTGAAGGGCTGTCGGAGCGCAGTAAAATAAAAAAAAGAATCCTGGAAATTTTGCATGGATAGGAGCTGAGGGATTGTGTTAAAAGAACATGCCAAACTCATGGCTTTCTTTTCCGAGTGCCAGAAAGTGGAGGGGCGAAAACGTCTGCAAAAAATGATATACATTTTAAAAAAATGCGGGTTTCCATTTTCAGAGCGGTATCATTTCCATTTCTACGGCCCATATTCGGAAGAATTAACATTACGGGTTGAAGAGTTGAACAACCTCGGCCTTCTCAGGGAAGAAAAAGAAAAAAAGAGCGGGTATTGGCTGTATCGCTATACACTGACAGAGGAAGGCAAGAATTTTCTACAGCATTATCATCTGGACATGCCGGATATGCAACCATACATACAAAGGCTGAATGAAAAGAGCTCCCGTTTCCTTGAACTGGTTTCCACCATGCTTTATTTTGACGGGCTAGCCGAAAATGAAATCGTGAATAAAGTCCGAAACGTCAAGAGCAAACAAAATTATACAGATGAGGAAATTGAGGAGGCGAAGGCATTTATTCGACAGATCATCCGTCATCATTAATGGACAGCCAGGGGAGGGCGTTTATCATTTTTTAAAACTATAAAAAATAAAAAGAAAACACCGGGAGAAAAATTGGCCTGAACCTGCTCCCCTGCAGGCAATCAGGCCTTTATCTTTTTCTTCGGTTTTCATGTAGATACGGTATATGGGATTTGACGTATCCTTTCATTCTTATTCGAAAGATATCTCCCGTTTTTAATGGGGAAGAAAGATCAGCTGATACAGAAACAGCAAGGCAAGTATATAAAGAAGCCAGTGTACGTCCTTCCATTTCCCTTTAACAATCTTCATTAAAGGATAGGAGATAAATCCAAAGGCGATTCCGGTAGCAATACTGGATGTTAGAGGCATGGTTAATAGGATTAGGAATGAAGGAAACGCTTCATCAAACTGATCCCAGTTAATTTTTGCAATGTTAACCATCATCATGCTTCCCACCATAATTAATGCCGGTGCCGTTATCGCTGATACTCCGGAGACCGCCCCGATCAGTGGGCTGAAAAAGGCGGCGAATACAAAAAGGACAGCGACGGTTAACGAGGTAAGACCTGTTCTGCCGCCAGCAGCCACACCTGAAGATGATTCAATGTATGCACTTGTCGGGCTTGTACCGAACATAGCTCCTGCAGTAGTTGCCACGGAATCAGCCAGCAATGCCTGACGAACCCGCGGCATGTTACCGTCCTTCATTAATCCGGCCTGCTGAGCGACACCAATCATGGTACCGGTTGTATCAAATATGGTTACAAGCAAAAAAGAAAAAACGACACTATACAGACTATACTGAATCACATCGCCTATTGCTTCAAAAGGGTTTAAAATGATCAGCCCCTCAGACAGGGAGGGATAGGAAACAATGTTTTCAAATTCCAGTTGCCCGGTAAAATAGGCAATGATTCCTGTTGCAATCATACCGAAAAACAGGGCACCTTTTACCTTTAATGCCATCAATAAAATGGTGATCAAAAGTCCGATTAAAGCCAGAATGACCGAATCATCCTTCAGATTGCCAAGGGTAACTAGATTCGTAGGGTGATCACCAACAATTCCGGTTAACCGCAGACCGATAAAAGAAATAAACAGCCCAATTCCTGCTGCGATTCCATGTTTTAAATTCTGAGGAATGGCTTCAATCAAAATCTGGCGGAATGGGGTTAGTGATAAAATGATAAAAAGCATACCTGCCACAAATACAGCTGAGAAAGCAACTTCGTAAGTGATCTGATGATGGTTGACGACAGAATAAGCGAAATAAGCATTTAAACCCATTCCTGGTGCGATGGCAATCGGGTAATTGGCTGCAATAGCCATCCACAGTGTACCTAAAATGGTTGCGATAACGGTTGCTGTAAACACTTGATCAAAAGGGACGCCTGCATCATGAAGAATAATCGGATTGACCACGATGATATAGACCATGGTTAAGAAAGTCGTCATCCCTGCCATTAATTCGGTTTTGATGGTTGTGCCGTGCTGATTCAGCTTAAACATATAAATCCTCCTGTCTAAACACGAACATTTATATTACATTTAATTATAATATTCGTTAATCAATCGAAATTCAACAGATATCATAAAAATTTCAACCAGGGATCATCATTTTTGGACAGATGTTCTCAAATCAACAGCTTATTGAACCATGTATGCAACTTTTAGCTCGCGACTTTCGTCTAAAAAATTTGTCAGAATTTTTATACTTGAAAAATATATGTAATATAATTGAAGGGAGGCAGGTGCTCCTCGCCTTGCTTATTGAAAAAAAGATTTCTAAATGATCATGGGGGTCATTCAAATGAAAATAGCAAAAATTGCCATACACTATATTCTGGGGGTTATTGGAATACTGGCCATCAGTGTAGCTCCGGATGTGATCCGGACATACGGAGTATATGATGCGTGGGCATATGTGAAAGAATTTTTCCAATTTGTAAAAGCTTTTGTTCAGCCTGAATCGTGGGTGTTTTTATATAAGGACCATCCGCAGCCGATACTGGAATTTCTCTGGGATCCGTATGTTTACTCTTTGCAAATTTTACTTGGTGCCATTTTTCTTGGATTTTTTCTAGCGTTTATGTTGGCCATGCTTACGGTGTTTTCGCCGCCTGTGATCCGGTTAACCGTAAGGCGGATTCTGGACATACTGGAATCTGTTCCAGATGTTATGATCGCCTTTTTTCTTCAATTTTTTACGGTTTATGTTTTCAAAAAAACCGGGGTATTTTTGTTTGATTTTGTATCCCTGGGAGAAGATGAGCCGATTTATCTGGCGCCGATCATTACACTTGCCATTTTGCCAATGATTTCTTTATTTAAAGTTCTGCTTCTGTTCATTGAAGAAGAGTTGATGAAACATTATGTGGAATTTGCCAGAAGCAAAGGCGTTAAAAAGGCGGGAGTGCTATTTGTTCATGTGTTGAGGAATGTGGTGCCGAGTACGTTTTATCATGGGAAGATTATTTTATGGGGTGCTTTATCATCGCTGTTTATCGTGGAAACGCTGTTTAACATGAAAGGGATCACGTATTACATGACTCATGATTTCCGCCCGATGGTTATTGCTGTATCATTACTGATGATATTTACTCCGTTTTTTATTTTTTACCAGATTATAGACGCTCTCCTTTCAGCTGACCGCCTGCAGGGTGTTCCGATCCAGATGAGCAGGCCGGCGGTAAAAGATCGGTTTAAACAAACGTTTGATCAACAGGCTTTTTCGCGGTGGTTAAAATCTCTTTCTTTGAAAAACCTGTTTCGCTCCATCCATGTGTTTCGTTTGGCAGGCTGGATCGTCCATCTCTGGTTTACGCATATGAAAAATATAAAATTTGCAGCCGGTTTTACATTTCTGTTTGGATTGACGGTATATAGTTTGGTCTATTCTCTAGTTACCGGAAGTGCCGTTAAACAGGTCATGTTTTTAAAAAATGAAGAGGGAAAAATTATTTCAGGGCCCCCCCACCCTCCGTCTTCAGCATTCTGGTTTGGATCTGATCGGTTTGGCTACAGTATTTTCGATCAGATTATTGTCGGAGCTAAATACACCCTTTTCTTTGCCTTTTTAATTGCGATGTTGCGCATTCTGTTAGGATTTTTGTTCAGTCTGATCTATGCTTTTAAATGGAAGCCATCCGTCCAAAAATGGGCTGAAAAAATAGTGGATTCCATTCATTTTTTGCCCCTCAGTGTCATAGCGCTTCTGTTGCTGGAGCCGATTTTAATTGGTATGAATTCTGAATGGGTATATCCATTCTGGGAGAGGGTATGGTTAGAGACGTTCATTCTAACGATTCTTGTCGTGCCTTTAACAACGATCTTAATTGGAAATGAAATGAAGCTCATCATGAAACAGGAGTTTATTTCCAGTGCCAGAATCCTTGGGGGAGGACCGCTTCATCTCATGAGAACCCACATTTTTCCTCATTTAGGACCGAGGCTGATGGTTTTGTTTGGACAGCAGTTTATTCAGGTATTGCTCATTTTTGTACATTTAGGTGTCTTTAGTCTTTTTTTCGGTGGAACCGTTAAAACCACTGGCCTGTTTAAAGATCCTCCCCGCTCGTTTACCATGGAATGGTCAGGGTTAATCGGCTCCATGAGGGATGCTCTGATGACAGGAAAATACTGGATGGTGTTATTTGTACTACTTGCGTTTATGGTTTCTATCATCGCCATGCAATTGATCATTCAGGGAGTTAAGGAAATCCAGCAGGTCAAAGTGGGGGTGTCCTATAAACACCTGGAGAAGAGAAATAGAAGGCAGAAAACAGAGGGGCAGGAAGGAAAAAAGGCTATTGTGGGGGCAGAAGACGGTTTTACATTTGTGGACCAATCCCGGGTCAAACAACATGAATCATAATCGACGGCGAACTATCTGAACTGGTTGGAACCACTTATTTCGATATGCGGGCTTCAATGTTTTGTGATGCAAACGCTTCTAAAAAGCTGTTTTCCTGTTGAATTCTGTAAGAGTTCTCCATGCTAAGTTCTGGTATGTTTGAATAAATGGGGAATATGTTACAATGAGTGGTGAAAAGGAGGCTGGGCGAAAATGAAAGATTTTTTCGAGAATAATAAAAAAGACAAACCATCTAAATCATTTACGATTATAAAAGATGATGCAACCGACGGTCACGGCGGATATGGAGTCGGGGCGGTCAGTCTTGAAAATATGTCCCCTGTCATTGTTGATCCTAATGAAAACAAGGCTTATGTAGACATGGGTGCCATGCACGCCCGCAGTGCTGTTGAAAAGCGGGTAAAATTTTTAACCGATAAGAACGAAGTGCCGAATGGCAAATTATACTGGATTGCGTGGGTCACGGTGGAACGTTCAGATAAAGGCCCATATTATCATGGGGTAGCAGCCAGTGAAATGCTCATTGACCATGAGATTCGGCGGGGATACAAATTGCTTCCAGAACATGTGAATCATATGGACAAATCATTAAAGGGTCGAGTAGTTGTAGAACATATGGATGATCATTCCAGAAAACTTCTCGGCCAGTTTTTGAGGGAGTTTAATCCGGAAATGTGGAACAATTCATCGGAAGAGTTAAAAAAATCATTTCCGGAAGAGTGAAAAAGTTTGAACGAATTGTGAACATTTTTTTATCATGTTGAGCTTTCTTGCTCAACTTTGTAAAATGGATATTACATGGGTTACACTTGTTTACTAGGACAAAGAGAGGGTCGGCAGCGTGGGGCCGACCTTTTTCTTTACTCTAAAACCGGGGAAAACCCGGGGTTTTTCGCTATTGTAAACGTCTGATTAGAACAACCAGTCAAAAATGGATCTCCATCCTCTTTTTTTCTCCTGTTTCTCTCTGGATTTTTGTCCGTCAGGGATACGGTCTTCTTCTTTGAGACCCTCCTCCGGAACGTGTTCATCACAGCGACTGCGGGGTTCAGTCCCTTCGATAAAAAAAGTGAGCCTTCTGTTTGGACAATGTTTGGTGGCGATTTTTCCTGTCTGAGGGTCTATGTAAACACCTGTGACTCCTTCGGGGGGACGAAACACGTCAATCGGTAAATCTTCATGGGCCTTTTCCATATAGGCGGCCCAGATTTCTTTGGCATACCCCTTTTCTTCTACTTTTGTCATCTCCTGGTTTTTGTCATACCCGGTCCAGATAGCTGTTACAAGCTGGGGGGTAAATCCGATCATCCAGCTGTCGGAATTGGTCGTTCCAGACTTTCCCGCATATGTCCGGGTCAACATATGATTAATCGATGCCCCTGTTACACTGCTGTATCCATTTAAACTTTCATCAAAAATTCCTGTCATCATATGGGTGAGTACATAAGTCACCTGAGGATCCAGAACTTGTTCAGGTTTAGAATCCTCCCTTGAATAAATGACCTTACCTCTATGGTTTGTGATTTTCGTAACCGTATGGGGGATAACCTGTTTTCCATTATTGGCCAACTTACTATAGGCCTCTGTCATTTCCAGTACGGAAACAGACGCTGTTCCCAGTGCGAGGGAAGGAACAGCCGGAAGGTCACTTCGGATTCCAAAGGTCCTGGCTGTTTCAACAAGGGTTTCCGGCTTTAAAAATAAGTTCGTTTTAACTGCATAAATGTTATCTGACAATGCGAGAGCCTGGGTCATCGTGATGGGGGCATAGGCATAGTAACCGTTGTAATTGGACGGCTGATATGTTTGTCCATTTTCAAGCTGAAAATAGGTTGGCTTACTCATTAGGGACGTGACAGGAGTATATCCGTTTTTTAATGCTGCATAGTATAAAAATGGCTTAAAGGTGGAACCTGCCATTCTTTTTGCCTGAATAGCCCGATTATACGGGGATTTATCATAGTTTCTACCGCCCACAAGAGCTTGTATAGCTCCGGTCTCGGGGTCCATGCTCACACCGGCAATCTGGATGGAAGATTCTTGATCAATGGTTTGTTCAATCGTCTTTTCCAGCTCACTTTGCCGATCTACATCCAGTGTGGTATAAATATGATATCCTCCAGTATAAAGTTCTTCTTTTGTTACACTCAGTATATTCATCGCTTCCCTGACCACAGCGTCCTGAAAGTAGGGAGCCACTTCCTCCACGTCCCTTTTTTCTGGTTCTATAATGATTTTTTTAGCCAGTGCCTGTTGATATTCTTTAGCTGTTATCACACCATGCTCATGCATTTGTTTCAGGATCATGCGCTGCCTTTGAATGGCATGTTCCGGGTAAAGGATAGGAGAATAGTAGCTTGGTCCTTTTGGGATGGCAACCAGTAAAGCGGCTTCTTCCAGAGTCAGTTCATCGGCATGTTTGTCAAAATAATAGCGGCTTGCAGCTTCAATGCCGTAGTTTCCGTGGCCAAAGTAGATTGTATTTAAATATCCTTCAAAAATACGGTCCTTGTCATAAAACATTTCCAGCCGTATGGTGTGGATGGCTTCTTTTAATTTCCTTTCCCATGTTTTTTCATGATTTAAATAGAGATTTCTGGCATACTGCTGGGTAATGGTGCTGGCACCTTGAATCTTGTCCATGGCCAGTATGTTTTTCCCAACGGCTGCAACAATCCGTTTGAAGTCAAATCCGTTGTGTTCATAAAAATGCTGGTCTTCCGTAACAATAAAAGCTTTTTTTAAATAGGGGGAAATGTCATCCAGTTCCACCCAGTATCTGCTTTCATTTCCGTGCTTGACACCGATCACTTGTTCTTTTCCGGCAAAAATAACCGTATTTTGCTCACTGGTCAGTGACGGGGGGCCCTGAAGATATAAGGAAAAATAAAGGCCGGCAATAAACAACGCAATCAAAACGATGGATGATGCTCCAATATATAACACCCAGGGCAGTGTCCTTTTGAGTAATCGAACGAATGCCATGCTGGTCCCTCCCCTGATCGTCAGACAGAACACGTACTTTTAACAGTATGGAACGAATTCCATGATTTTAAACCTGTGCAGACTTCAATTTTAAAAAGAGGCTTAACATTTCCTCTGAATTTCTCTATAATTTGATTGTTTCTTAGCGTTACGTAAACACTAAATGCTAAACATACATGTTAACTTGAAAGGAAGATTGACCATGGGATTATGGTT
This sequence comes from Melghiribacillus thermohalophilus, assembly GCF_004342905.1. Lineage (GTDB taxonomy): Bacteria > Bacillota > Bacilli > Bacillales > Alkalibacillaceae > Melghiribacillus > Melghiribacillus thermohalophilus. The sequence goes on from NZ_SMAN01000002.1 coordinate 48,973, forward strand.
TACAGAAAAACAGACCGAGAACTTCGGGATTACGGCCAAAATTAAACGGACTCTTCATACCGAACAGACTGATTTTCAGAAGCTGGAGATGTATGAAACGGAAGAATGGGGCAACATGCTTGTTCTGGATGAGATGGTGATGACGACCCAGAAGGATGAATTTGTCTATCATGAGATGATGGCCCACATTCCTCTTTTTACCCATCCGAATCCCAAACATGTACTGGTTGTTGGCGGAGGGGACGGGGGTGTCATCCGTGAAATATTAAAACACCCATCAGTAGAAAAGGCCACACTTGTAGAAATTGATGGGAAAGTCATCGAATATAGCAAAAAGTATTTGCCGGAAATCGCCGGGAAACTGGACGATGACAGAGTGGAAGTCAAAATTGACGACGGATTTTTGCATATTGCCCAGAGTGAAAAAGCCTACGATGTGATTCTCGTAGATTCCACTGAACCGGTGGGGCCGGCGGTAAATCTGTTTACAAGGGGATTTTACGCTGGTATATCTAAAGCCCTGAAAGCCGACGGGATTTTTGTAGCCCAGAGTGACAATCCGTGGTTCAAAGGAGAGCTGATTCGCCAGGTATTTCAGGATGTAAAGGAAATTTTCCCGATTACCCGGCTGTATACTGCCAATATCCCAACTTATCCGAGCGGACTGTGGACCTTTACCATGGGCAGCAAAATTTATGATCCATTGAAAGTCAAAGATGACCGCTTTCATGACGTAAATACGAAATATTACACCCGTGAAATCCATCATGCGGCGTTTGCTCTGCCTAAATTCGTGAAGGATTTAACGGAATAGGGGGATTGTGACCATGCGGTTTGATGAAGGCTACTCAGGCAAGGTATTTATTATGAGCCGTCCTTCTTATGAAGAGGCGGATGCTATTATTTACGGCATGCCGATGGACTGGACGGTCAGTTTTCGTCCAGGTTCCCGTTTTGGTCCGAACCGGATTCGGGAAGCATCCATTGGCCTCGAGGAGTACAGCCCATACATGGACAGGCATTTAGAAGAAATTCATTACTATGACGCCGGGGACATTCCTTTGCCCTTTGGAAATCCGGAGCGGAGCCTTGATATGATCCGGGATTATGTAAGGAAAATTCTCGCCATGGATAAGTTTCCCCTTGGACTGGGCGGAGAGCACCTGGTGACATGGCCCATTGTTCAGGCCGTCTATGAGAAATATCCGGACATGGCACTCATCCATATTGATGCCCATGCTGATCTCAGACTGGAGTATGAAGGGGAGGAGCTCTCCCATTCCACGCCTGTCCGAAAAATTTGTGAACTGATCGGACCGGAAAATGTGTATTCCTTTGGCATCCGTTCCGGAATGCGGGAAGAATTTGAGTATGCCAGAACTAGCGGGATGTATATGGCAAAATATGATGTGGCTGAGCCATTGCGGAAGGTAATGCCGTCTCTACAAGGAAGAAATGTCTATGTGACCATTGACATTGACGTGCTGGACCCGGCCTTTGCCCCTGGAACCGGAACAGCTGAAGCAGGTGGGATTTCTTCCCGTGAGCTGCTGGAGGCTATTCGGCTGATTGCGAAATCCGATGTCCGGGTGATCGGAGCGGACCTGGTGGAGGTTGCGCCGGCCTATGACCCGACGGAAAAAACACCGATTGCAGCCAGTAAATTTGTCCGGGAAATGATCCTCGGCTGGGTGAAATAGAAAAGGGGAACTTCTCGCTCGAAAGCAAGGAAGGATGAAGAAGATACGGGAGATTCGATGCTCCCGTGTTTTTTATGGGGAGCCTGTTTGTGTCGGCGAGAGACAGGGATAGGATTTGTGTTGATTTTCCATAAAACAGTATGGAAGATGTTTTCCTCTGTAAACGTTTGCCGGGGAGATGGTTAGCAGGAAGGTTGAGAATTTTGGCTTGTATTTTTATAATGAATAAGTTAAGGTAAGGCGAACTTGAACGGATAAAATCGGTGGTTGAAGGAGAGAGAATCTTGGCCGGCACAAGAATAGAAAGTGTGGATATTGAACTGAAAACGGTCATTCTGGATCAGGGCGAGAAGGAAGAAATGATCATTAAGCAAAAAGGGCGTTACTTTTTAAAGGATGGCACGGTGATCATTTTATTTGATGAAGAAGATGAAAATGGAGAGATGATTCAGACGATGATTACGATGCAATCCGAGCGGGCTGTTCTTAAGCGGTCCGGGAAAATTCGCATGAATCAACTGTTTAAGCCCGATCAAAAAACAGAAAGTGTTTATCATCATCCCTTCGGCAACATGTTGATGGAAACCTATACTGAACAGCTGACTTTTACGGAGGAGGACCGGCAGGGATACCTCAGCATTGAGTACCAATTAAGCCTGAATGGACAGGAACCAAGAAAACATCAGCTGATGTTTACCTATAAGAAGGAGGTTTAACCGATGAACATCGTCGAACAGGTGGAACAAAAACTGAAAGATGAAATTATAGAAGCGGTTGTGAAGGCAGGACTTGCTGATCGGGAACAAATTCCCCCTGTGATTCTGGAAACGCCCAAAGACAAAGCTCACGGGGATTATGCGACCAATATGGCTATGCAGCTGGCGCGGGTCGCGAAAAAACCACCACGTCAAATCGCTGAAGAGATTGTGGGCCAGTTTGACCAGTCGAAGGCATCCATTCAAAAAATGGAGATAGCTGGACCGGGCTTTATTAACTTTTTCCTTGATCCATCCTATTTGACGGATTTAATTCCAACGATTTTAAAACAGAATGATCGTTATGGAGAAAGTGACACCGGAAAAGGGAAAAAAATTCAAGTCGAGTTCGTTTCCGCCAATCCGACGGGAACACTTCATCTTGGACATGCCAGGGGAGCTGCCTTCGGTGATGCCTTGAGCAACATTCTGGAAAAGGCCGGCTACGATGTGGATCGGGAATATTATATCAATGACGCCGGTAACCAGATTTATAATCTCGCAAAGTCCATTGAAGCCCGCTATATGCAGGCACTGGGAAAAGAATGGGATATGCCCGAAGACGGCTATCACGGAAAGGACATTGTTGAACTGGGCCAGAAATTGAAGGAAGAATACGAGGATGAATGGGCTCACAAGCCTGAAGAGGAACGGGTACAGTTTTTCCGGGAATATGGGTTGACTTTTTTGCTTGACCGAATCCAAAAGGATCTAGAAGATTATCGGGTATCCTTTGACAGCTGGTTTTCAGAAACTTCCCTTTATGCAGACGGTAAAATTAAAGAAGTTCTGGAAAAACTCGATGAAAAGGGCTATTTATATGAAAAGGACGGAGCAACCTGGTTTAAGTCTACCGAATTCGGTGATGATAAGGACCGGGTGTTAATTAAAAACGACGGCTCTTACACTTATTTAACACCGGATATTGCCTATCACCAGGACAAAATTCATCGCGGATATGACACACTGATCAATGTGTGGGGGGCCGATCATCACGGCTATATTCCAAGAATGAAAGCAGCCATAGAAGCCCTGGGCTATGATCCTGAACGCCTGGAAGTTCCCATTATTCAAATCGTCAAGTTAATCCAGGACGGCCAGGTTGTCAAAATGAGCAAACGGACAGGAAAAGCGGTTACCATGCAGGAACTGATTGAAGAAGTAGGCCTTGATGCCGTACGATATTTCTTTGTCATGCGTTCCAATGACACTCATCTGGATTTTGACATGGATCTGGCAAAATCCCAGTCCAGCGAAAACCCGGTTTACTATGTACAGTACGCCCATGCCCGGATTTGCAGCATGCTTCGCCAGGCGAAGGAAAAAGGGCTTGAGGTTTCAACGGATTTTGATCACTCCCAGATCACCAGTGAAAAGGAAATTGATCTCCTGAAAAGGCTGGGGGAATTCCCTCAGGCGGTCAGTGAGGCAGCGGAAAAACGAGCTCCGCATAAAGTGACCCAGTATGTATTTGATCTCGCATCCGATTTGCACAAATTTTATAATGCGGAAAAAGTGCTGGATCTAGAAAATCTTGAGCGGACAAAAGCGCGGATTGCTCTTGTTGATGCAGTAAGAATCACTCTTAGAAATGCCATGAAATTAATCGGTGTTCATGCACCGGAAAAAATGTAACAATCGAAGAAAGAGCTGTCTCAAAAACCGTCTGGTCATGAGACAGCTCTTTGATTAGGCGGATAAGATGTTCTTCCTTTTTGATGATGTCTATTAGAGGTGTTAATTTCACAAAACGAACAGATGGCACCTTTTACAAAAGCGGACGCAACATCCGCGCTATGGGAATCCGCAACCTGGTTCCCAGATCTAGCTGGTTCATCCACTGTCTGCTGACGGGAATCCCCTGCTTAAAGTCTGACAGGAAATGATTTCTCACATTCTGAACAAAGCCGGGGTCAGAGATCAGCAAATTAATTTCTTTGTTCAAAAACATGCTCCGCATATCAAAATTGGCTGATCCAATGTCGCAGATGTTCTGGTCAATGATGAAAATTTTGGAGTGGTAAAAACCCTGATCAAACAACCGAACATCACCGCCTGCTTCTTTTAGTTCGGTAAAAAAGGGGATACCCGCCTCTTTTACAAGCATATGATTGGCATTCATCGGGATGAGCACTTTTATGGCAACCCCCCGTTTGACCGCCCGTATGAGGGCATTGAATAAACGGTCGCTCGGAATAAAGTAGGGCGTACCCAGCAGTATTTCTCCCTGTGCACCGTCAATAAGGGATATAAAATGTTCTTCTAATTTCGCCCCATCTGTGGCCAGCACCTGAACATTTCTGGGTTCTTCCGGAAAAGATCCATAAATGGGAAAGATCGGTTCCCTTGCTTCCTCCCAGTCATGTTGAAAAATTTTTTGCAAATCATTCACCACTTGACCGGTCAGCCGCAAATGGTAGTCCCTCCAGGAAGCCAGCTGCGGATTTTTCCCGATGTATTCTTTTCCGAGATTAAAGCCTCCGGTATAACCAACTTTTCCGTCAATCACTGCAATTTTTCGGTGATTTCTTCGATTGATCTGATATAATAAATGCGGGAACTGGGGGCGATCACTAAATACAACATGGACACCCGCCTGTTCAAGCTCCTTTCTGGTGGACTTTGTAATCCGAAAACACCCGAGGCGATCCATAAGCAAACGAACTACTACTCCCCTTTTGGCGGTTTCCTTTAAAAGGGAGAAAAATTGCTGACTGATGAAATCCTGTTTTACGATAAAAAATTGAATGTTTACTTCTTTTTGGGCATCCTTGATGTCCTGAAACAGATCCTGAAACATAGGATAACCTTTGTAGTAAAACTTTAGTGAACCGGACGTAGGAGGAAACATCAGGTGCTCCCTTCCGCCTGAAGGACGGTTGTTTAACTGGATAACTACGACAATAACGACAACAATGAAAGCGGTTGCAGATACGATCCAGATCATATGCACTCTCCTTTCTCCAGGGTTATCTTTCCCAAAAACCATAAAGATTAACAAAAAATTATTCATAAAAACATGTTGACTGAATGCTCATTCATGTTTAAAGTAAATGTATAGATATCTGAAAATTTTTATGGTTTTTAAAAAGGATGACATATATAGCAGCAAGGGTCAGGGCAGATTTAACTGAGGGGGTTTTGACAGATGGATTCATTATTAATTTTAAACTGGATATTGTTTCTGATCACGACCATTTATGGTGTAGCTCTCTTCGTTCAGGTTGTGCGGACGCGGATTGCCTACATCAAGCTTGGCAGAAAATCAGAATATGATGGTGAAGTAAAGAAACGTTTGAAGAACATTTGGATTTATGTTTTTGGACAGAAAAAATTGCTGAAAGATAAAAAATCAGGTGCCATTCATGTCATGATGTTCTATGGGTTTTTGCTTGTTCAGTTTGGTGCCATCGACTTTATCTGGAAAGGATTAGCTCCTGGCTCCCACCTTCCTCTTGGTGTGCTGTATCCAGGATTTACGTTCTTCCAGGAACTTGTTACATTAATGATACTTGTTGCTGTTATATGGGCGTTTTACCGCCGCTATATTGAAAAGCTTGTCCGCCTGAAAAGGGGATTTAAAGCCGGCCTTGTTTTAATTTTTATCGGTACGTTAATGCTTTCTGTACTTCTTGGAAACGGCATGGAGATCGTCTGGCACAATGAAGAGATGACGTGGAGTGAGCCGGTTGCTTCCCTGATTGCAGCAGCTTTTGCCTGGATGAGTCCGACCGCTGCAGCAGCAGTCTTCTTTATTGCCTGGTGGATTCATTTGCTTACCTTGCTAGCATTCCTTGTTTATGTTCCACAGTCTAAACATGCTCACTTGCTGGCAGCGCCTGCAAATGTATTCCTGAGCCGAGATACACCACCTGGAAAACTGTCTAAAATCGATTTTGATATGGAAGACGAAGATGAAGATGTATCGTTTGGTGTTGGAAAAATTGAAGACTTCAGCCAGTTTCAGCTTATCGACCTGTATGCCTGTGTGGAATGCGGACGCTGTACCAATATGTGTCCGGCTACCGGTACAGGTAAAATGCTGTCTCCGATGGATTTAATCATTAAGCTGCGGGATCATTTAACTGAAAAGGGTGCAGCAATTACGGGAAAAACACCGTGGGTTCCGGCATACGCCTTTTCCCAGACAAAGGGCAATCAGCTGGCGCTGATGGCCCGGGCTTCGCAGGAAGGACAGAAGGAAGCGGCTGCAGGACTCGAGGAAATGCAAACGACGAGCCTGATTGGTGATGTGATCACGGAAGAAGAAATCTGGGCATGTACAACCTGTCGAAACTGTGAAGACCAGTGCCCGGTGATGAATGAACATGTTGATAAAATCATAGATTTGCGCCGTTATCTCGTATTGACAGAAGGACGCATGGATCCGGAAGCCCAGCGTGCGATGATGAATATTGAACGACAGGGCAACCCATGGGGTCTGTCCAAGAAAGAACGTGAAAACTGGCGTGAACAGGATGAAGCGATTCGCATACCTACCGTAAAAGAATTGAAAAAAGAAGGAGAAGATTTTGAATACCTCTTCTGGGTCAGCTCGATGGGATCTTACGACAACCGCAGCCAGAAAATTGCACTCGCTTTTGCCCGTCTGTTAAATGAAGCCGGCGTGAAGTTTGCGATTCTAGGAAACAAAGAACGCAATTCCGGAGATACAGCCCGCCGCCTGGGTAATGAGTTTCTCTTCCAGGAGCTGGCGGAGAAAAATATCAAAGAATTTGAAAAAAATGATGTTAAAAAAATTGTGACAATTGACCCGCACGCGTATAATATATTTAAGAACGAATATCCGGACTTTGGGTTGAAAGCGGAAGTTTATCACCATACCGAACTACTGGCTAAACTTGTCCGGGAAGGCAAGTTAAAACCAAGATATCCTGTCAATGAAAAAGTCACTTATCATGATTCTTGCTATCTTGGCCGATATAATGAAGTCTATGATCCTCCACGGGAAATTCTTAAAGCAATCCCGGGAGTACAGATTGCAGAAATGGACCGCAACCGTGAAACCGGAATGTGCTGTGGTGCCGGCGGAGGACTCATGTGGATGGAAGAGAAAACAGGTAACCGAGTCAATGTAGCCCGCACTGAACAGGCCTTGAAGCTGCAACCATCGATGATTTCAAGCGCATGCCCTTATTGTCTAACGATGTTAAGTGATGGAACCAAGGCTAAAGAAGTGGACGAAAAAGTCAGCACAATGGACGTGGCAGAAGTTCTGGCCAAATCCGTTTTCGGTGATGAAAAAGGACAGGAAGAAGAATCTGCTTAACGATGGATGAATATGTGAAACCAGGAAAGTGTGCAAGCCTTTGTACACTTTCCTTTTGGGATATCATTGAGCGAGCGTTCAATCGTTCGCCGGTTTCAATCTGTAAGCGTTAACAAAATTTTGAGGAGGATTAGATATGACAAAGAGTGTGATCGTATCGGGAGCCAGAACCCCTTTCGGCAAGTTCGGAGGCGCCTTAAGCTCGCTGAAGGCAGCTGAACTTGGAGGAATTGCCATTAAGGGTGCCCTGGAACGGGCAGGATTGGATCCGGAAAAAGTAGACGAGGTCATTATGGGTACCGTTCTTCAGGGAGGACAGGGACAAATCCCTTCCCGTCAGGCTGCACGTCATGCCGGCATTCCATGGAATGTCAAAACCGAAACCATTAACAAAGTCTGTGCATCAGGACTGCGCAGTGTAACCCTGGCGGACCAGGTGATCCGTGCAGGAGATGAAGAAGTGGTGATAGCAGGCGGAATGGAGAGTATGAGTAATGCCCCTTACTTCCTGCCGGATGCCCGCTGGGGAATGCGCATGGGAGACCGAAAAGCCATTGACATGATGGTACACGACGGTTTGACCTGTTCCTTTGAAGGAGTCCACATGGGCAACTACGGAAACCGTACCGCAAAGGAATACGGTTTAACCAGAGAAGCACAGGATGAATGGGCTTACCGCAGCCATCAGCGTGCCATTCAGGCCATTGAACAAGGGTTGTTTGCTGAGGAAATCGTACCGGTAGAAGTGCCGCAGCGCAAAGGAGATCCCGTAGTAGTTGACACCGATGAAGCTCCGAGAAAGGACACATCACTAGAAGTGCTGGCAAAACTAAGACCAGCTTTTGACAAAGACGGTACCATTACAGCAGGTAACGCACCGGGAGTAAATGATGGTGCTGCCGCTATGCTGGTGATGTCTGAAGACCGTGCAAAGCAAGAAGGGATCCAGCCGATGGCAACCATCCTGGCCCATGACGAAGTGGCAGTTGAAGCGCCGGATTTTCCAAAAACACCAGGATTAGTCATCAACTCATTGCTTGAAAAGGCAGGAAAATCCCTCGATGAAATTGATCTATTTGAAATCAATGAAGCCTTTGCAGCCGTTACACTGGCCAGCGGACAAATTGCAAACCTTGATCCTGAAAAAATCAATGTAAACGGTGGAGCCGTTGCTCTTGGTCACCCCATCGGCGCAAGCGGAGCACGTATTCTACTAACCTTAATCTATGAATTGAAACGTCGTGGCGGAGGTCTTGGAATTGCAGCGATTTGTTCCGGCGGTGGTCAGGGAGATGCCGTATTAGTAGAAGTTCCGAAAAACTGACATTAGACATTCATATATTTTTTATCCTCATGAATACATTACTTGATCAGCAGAAAGGAGCACTTCAGCATGGAAATAAAACATGTCATGGTAATTGGAGCAGGACAGATGGGCTCAGGGATTGCCCAGGTATGTGCCCAGTCCGGATTTCATGTCAAACTCAACGATATTTCAGAAGAAGCCCTTCAAAAAGGATTGGCAGGCATTGAGAAAAATTTAAACCGATCCGTAGAAAAAGGGCGTATGAGTGAAGAGGATAAGCAAAACACATTAAACCGCCTGCAGACGACTACATCTCTTCAGGATGCGAGCGACTGCGATCTTGTCATTGAAGCCGTCATTGAAAACATGGACATTAAGACGAAAGTATTTAAGGAATTGGATCAAATAACACCGGAGCATGCCATTCTAGCATCGAATACATCATCCCTTCCCATTACGGAAATCGCAGCGGTAACGAACCGCCCGGAAAAAGTCATCGGCATGCACTTCATGAACCCGGTGCCAGTGATGAAGCTTGTTGAAATCATCCGGGGACTGGCAACATCTGATGAAACCTATAAAGCGATTGAAGATATGACAAAAGCGCTGAATAAAACACCGGTTGAAGTGAACGACTTCCCGGGATTTGTATCCAACCGTGTATTAATGCCTATGATTAACGAAGCCATTTACACCGTCTATGAGGGTGTGGCCACACCGGAAGCGGTAGATGAAGTGATGAAGCTCGGCATGAACCACCCGATGGGCCCGCTGACACTGGCTGACTTCATTGGTCTGGATACATGCCTGTATATCATGGAAGTTCTGTATGAAGGATTTGGTGACAGCAAATATCGCCCATGCCCACTACTTCGTAAATACGTAAAAGCAGGATGGCTTGGTCGCAAAACGGGCCGCGGCTTTTATGTGTATGACAACTAAGAAAGGAGCGGCACCAGATGAACTTGCATTTTACCGAGGAACAAGAAATGATGCGCAAAATGGTCCGGGATTTTGCCCAGAATGAAGTGGCACCAGAAGTAGAGCGGATGGAAGAGGAGGACCGTTTTCCCCGCGAAATGATCACCAAAATGGGCGAGCTGGGACTGATGGGGATTCCGATTCCCGAAGAATATGGCGGAGCAGGAATGGACTTTACCTCCTATATTATTGCCATTCATGAACTGTCAAAGGTAAGCGCAGCCCTGGGGGTCATTTTATCCGTCCATACTTCTGTAGGGACCAATCCGATTCTTTACTTCGGAAATGAAGAACAGAAGAAAAAATATATCCCGAAGCTGGCTGCAGGTGAGTATTTAGGAGCCTTTGCCCTGACAGAACCAGGAGCCGGTTCCGATGCGGCAAGCCTAAAAACTCGTGCTGAAAAACGAGGGGACACATATGTGTTAAATGGCTCAAAAGTATTTATCACAAACGGCGGAGAAGCAGACACCTACATCGTGTTTGCCCGCACGAACCCCGAAGAAAAGGGAGCGAAAGGGGTATCCGCCTTTATCGTAGAAAAGGATACCAGAGGATTTGAAATCGGCAAAAAAGAAAAGAAAATGGGTCTGAATGGTTCCAATACGGTCCAGCTGACTTTTGACCAGTGTGAAGTTCATGAATCCCAGCTCTTAGGCAAAGAAGGAGAAGGGTTTAAGATTGCGATGGCAAACCTGGATGTCGGACGAATCGGCATTGCCGCCCAGTCCCTTGGAATTGCTGAAGCAGCACTGGAGCATGCCGTCAACTATGCCAAAGAACGGGAGCAGTTCGGAAAGCCAATTGCCCACCAGCAGGGTGTATCCTTTAAACTGGCCGATATGGCTACGGAAGTTGAGGCAGCAAAACTATTAACCTACCATGCGGCATCCTTAAAAACGAATGACCTTCCAACAGGAAAAGCTGCATCTATGGCCAAAATGTTTGCGTCTAAGACAGCCATGAAAACAGCCATTGAAGCGGTTCAGGTGTACGGGGGCTACGGATACACGAAGGATTATCCTGTGGAACGGTTCTTCCGGGATGCGAAAGTGACAGAAATCTATGAAGGTACCAACGAAATTCAGCATCATGTGATCAGCAAGCATCTGTTACACGATTAATCCATATTTGTAAAATAGGGGAGGAAGACACACATGAATTTTCAGTTAACCGAAGAACAGGAAATGTTGAGAAAAATGGTCCGGGACTTTGCGGAAAATGAAGTTGGCCCGACCGCTGCTGAGCGGGACGAAGAAGAGCGCTTTGACCGTAGTATTTTTGATAAAATGGCGGAACTAGGCCTGACGGGTATTCCATGGCCGGAGGAGTATGGCGGCATTGGCGCTGACTATGTCAGCTATGTGATCGCGGTTGAAGAGTTATCCCGGGTCTGTGCTTCTACAGGGGTAACCCTGTCTGCCCATATTTCCCTCGCCAGCTGGCCTATTTATAAGTTTGGCAACGAAAAACAGAAGAAGACATATTTGTATCAGCTGGCTACTGGTGAAAAGCTGGGTGCCTATGCCCTTTCTGAACCGGGAGCAGGTTCTGATGTCGCTTCCATGCGTACAACAGCGAAACTGGACGGCGATCACTACGTATTGAACGGAAGCAAAGTCTGGATTACAAACGGCGGAGAAGCTGAAATCTACATCGTGTTTGCCAAAACCGATATGGACGCCAGACATAAAGGAATCAGTGCCTTTATCGTCGAAAAAGGAACACCAGGATTCAGTTTCGGTAAAAAGGAAAAGAAACTGGGGATCCGTTCATCCCCTACAACCGAGCTGATTTTTGAAGACTGCAGAGTGCCGAAAGAAAATATGCTTGGAAAAGAAGGAGAAGGTTTTAAAATTGCCATGATGACCCTTGACGGGGGCCGAAACGGAATTGCTGCACAGGCGGTTGGAATTGCTCAGGGTGCCCTGGATGCAGCAGTGGAATACGCCAAAGAACGTGAACAGTTTGGCAAGCCGATTGCCAATCAGCAGGGAATTTCCTTTAAGCTGGCAGATATGGCAACCGAAGTAGAAGCGTCCCGTCTGTTAACCTATCAGGCAGCATGGCTGGAATCTCAAGGTTTGCCATACGGCAAAGCATCGGCTATGTCCAAATTATTTGCCGGGGATACCGCGATGAGAGTGACAACCGAAGCGGTTCAAGTATTCGGCGGTTATGGCTATACCAAAGATTATCCAGTGGAACGCTTTATGAGAGATGCGAAAATTACCCAGATCTACGAAGGAACAAACGAAATTCAACGTCTTGTCATCGGAAGAATGCTGACGAAAGAATAGAGAGAGGAAGAAGTCATGATGAGTACCCTGGCTGAGCGGATTCAAAAACAGGATCAGCGGGCACTGGCAAAGGCGATCACGATGGTGGATAATGACCATCCGGATAAATTATCCCTGCTGAGCGAAATATCCGGACAGGAAAAAAAAGCCCATTTCATTGGTCTGACCGGGTCACCTGGAGCTGGAAAAAGCTCACTGGTTGACCGGCTGATCACCCACATCCGCAATATGGACAAAACCGTGGCCGTCATTGCGGTTGATCCGACCAGTCCGTTCAGCGGCGGTGCTTTGCTTGGGGATCGGTTCCGCATGCATAAACATTTTGCAGATCCAGGGGTTTTTATCCGCAGTATGGCAACAAGGGGGAGCCTCGGAGGGCTTTCCCGCTCTACGAAGGATGCCATTCGGGTATGTGATGCCTTTGGGTTTGACTACATCCTCATTGAAACCGTAGGGGTGGGCCAGTCGGAACTGGATATCATGAAGGTTGCCGATACGACAGCCCTGGTGCTAACTCCGAACAGCGGTGATGTCCTGCAGATATTTAAGGCGGGTATTATGGAAATTGCTGATGTGTTTGTCATCAATAAAGCTGACCTGCCCGGTGTTCAAAAACTGAAAACCCAGTTAAAGGAGTTTCTTCATATCGCGGATCCAAAAAGCTGGCAGCCGCCCATCGTGGAAACCATTTCAACGGAACATAAGGGCATTGAAGCATTTTTTGAAGCATGTGAAGCCCACAAAAAATTTCTGAACGAAACCGATGCGGGAAAACAAAAACGCAAAGAGCAGCTGACATACGAAGTCTATGAGCTGATGAGAGAAGAGCTGTGGAAAGATGTGGAACGTTTCATTGGGGATGACCCATCAAAAGAAATCGCCCTCCAGAAGGAAAACGATCCCTATCAATTAGCAAAAGAGTGGCTTTCAGAATGGAGAGAAAAAGGGGGCGGGAGCTAAGTGGAAAAGAAAAAGGTGCCAACATCCATCAAGGACCAGCAATTAATTGAGAAACGGCGAAATCAAATGATCAAAGGGGCGGTTAATCTCTTTAAGGAAAAGGGATTCCATCGCACCACCACAAGGGAAATTGCGAAAGCATCCGGCTTCAGTATCGGAACACTTTATGAGTATATCCGTACAAAAGAGGATGTTCTGTTCCTGGTCTGTGACTCGATCTATGAACGGGTTAAGGAGCGGATGGAACAGGCCATCGATATGGAAAAACAGAGCATATCAAGCCTCAAAAATGCGGTCCGCTCGTATTTTCAGCTGATTGATGATATGCAGGATGAAGTCATCGTCATGTACCAGGAAGTGAAATCCTTGCCGAAAGATGCACAGGAGTATGTAATGCAGAAAGAAAAGGACATGGTGCATATGCTGGAAAGGGTTATTCAAAATAGTCTGCCCTATGACTTATCAGATAAGGAAATTACGCTGATTGCCAACAACATTTTTGTGCAGGGGCAGATGTGGAGTTTCAGGAGATGGATTCTGCAAAAGGATTTTACCCTTGAAGAATATATTGAAAAACAGCTAAGTCTCCTGTTTCAAATGCTGAACCTTGATGAACATGTCACGAAAATAAAGGGATGACATCACGAGGATGGGAGGAGAAACAAATGACAAGAGAAGGTGTATATAGCCCGAATAATCCGGTGCGCTTCGTGACAGCATCCAGTCTGTTCGATGGTCATGATGCGTCCATTAATATCATGCGCCGGATCCTGCAGTCAAGCGGTGCAGAGGTCATTCATTTAGGGCATAACCGCTCGGTTGAGGAAGTGGTGAATGCGGCTATTCAGGAGGATGTACAGGGAATAGCAGTATCTTCTTATCAGGGCGGACACATGGAATATTTTAAATATATGGTGGATCTTCTAAAGGAAAAAGGCGCCGGCCATATCCGCGTGTACGGAGGCGGCGGGGGAGTGATTATCCCTAAGGAAATTAAGGATCTCCATGAATATGGGGTTGCCCGAATTTTCTCACCAGATGATGGCCGGGAAATGGGTCTTCAGGGCATGATTAACCTCATGCTGGAAGAATGTGACTTCCAGACTCCGATTGATCTGGAAAAAGAAATGGAGCGCCTGAAGGACGGGGACCACCAGGCAATTGCCCGGCTAATTTCCTTTGTGGAAAATATGGATGAGGAAGCAAAAGATCAGACCGCGGCTATTAAGGAAATGGCAGCTTCACAGACTGCTGAAATTCCGGTTCTCGGGATCACAGGTACAGGCGGTGCTGGTAAAAGTTCATTGACCGACGAATTAATCCGCCGCTTTATTCAAGAAATTGACAACAAAAAAGTGGCGATTTTATCCGTTGACCCGACGAAAAAGAAATCCGGCGGAGCATTGCTTGGTGACCGGATCCGCATGAATGCCATTTTCCATGAACGGGTTTATATGCGGTCACTGGCAACCCGGGATTCCAAAAGCGAGCTTTCTAAGGCAATCAAGGATGCTATTGATGTAGTAAAAGCTGCTGGATTTGATTTTATTATCGTCGAAACAAGTGGAATCGGTCAGGGAGATGCGGAAATCACAGAAATCACCGACCTGTCGATGTATGTGATGACCAGTGAATTTGGGGCTCCGTCACAGCTAGAAAAAATTGATATGATTGACTTCGCTGACTTTATCGTGATCAATAAATTTGAACAAAAAGGTTCAGAAGATGCATTGAACCAGGTAAGAAAACAGTATCAGCGGAGCCATATGCTGTTTGATGCTGACCTGGAGGAAATGCCGGTATACGGCACTATTGCCAGCCAGTTCAATGATCCTGGCACCAATACCCTGTTTGCAGCCATCATTGACAAACTGAATGAAACATACAGCTGGAATGAAACCACATCCTTTACGGAAAAAGAACTGGTTGAGAAGAAAAATCTGATCATCCCAAACGAACGCCGCCACTATTTGCGTGAAATTGTGGAAACGGTTCGGAATTACCATGAAGATGCGGAAAAACAGAGTGAAGCGGCCCGCAAACTGTACCAGCTGAAAGGCACACAGGAAGAAATGGAAAGCGAAAAGGCCAGAGAAGAAGTCGAAGCCTTAATTGAAAAATATGAGAAACAAATTGATGAGGAAAACAAAAAGCTTCTCGAAAAATGGGATGAAATGAAGAAGCAGTACCAGCAGGATCAAATGACTTACAAAGTACGGGATAAAGAAATTACGATGGACCTGAACACTGAAAGCCTGGCCGGGCTGAAGATCCCTAAAGTAGCGATGCCGAGTTACCATGACTGGGGCGATCGCCTGCTGTGGCTATTAAAGGAAAACGTGCCAGGTGCATTCCCGTTTACCGCCGGTGTATTCCCGTTCAAGCGGAAAGGTGAAGATCCAAAACGTCAATTTGCCGGAGAAGGGACGCCGGAACGCACCAACAGGCGTTTCCACTACCTGTGTAAAGATGATCCGGCGAAACGCCTGAGTACGGCTTTTGACTCCGTTACCCTGTACGGTCAGGATCCGGATGAGCGCCCTGACATTTACGGTAAAATCGGGGAAAGTGGCGTCAGTGTATGTACACTGGATGACATGAAGAGACTGTATGACGGTTTTGATCTGTGTGATCCAATGACTTCCGTCTCCATGACCATCAACGGTCCTGCACCGATTATTCTGGCGATGTTCTTTAACACAGCCATTGATCAGCAGGTAGAAAAGTTCAAACAAGAGCGTGGCCGTGAGCCAAATGCCGAAGAATATGAACGCATCAAAGAAGAAACCCTTTCTGTTGTAAGGGGTACGGTTCAGGCCGATATCCTGAAAGAAGATCAGGGGCAGAACACCTGTATCTTCTCTACGGAATTTGCCCTGAGAATGATGGGGGACATCCAGCAATATTTCATCGACCACAACGTCAGAAACTACTACTCTGTTTCGATTTCCGGCTATCATATTGCAGAAGCTGGAGCGAACCCGATTACGCAGCTTGCCTTTACACTGGCGAATGGCTTTACGTATGTGGAATATTACCGCAGCCGGGGCATGGATATTAATAAATTTGCACCAAACCTGTCCTTCTTCTTCTCCAATGGCCTTGATCCGGAATATACCGTCATCGGACGGGTAGCCCGTCGTATCTGGTCCATTGTCATGCGGGATAAATATGGTGCTAATGAGCGAAGCCAGAAGCTGAAATATCATATTCAGACATCCGGCCGGTCTTTACACGCTCAGGAAATCGACTTCAATGATATTCGCACCACATTGCAGGCACTGATCGCCATTCAGGATAACTGTAACTCCCTGCATACGAATGCGTATGACGAAGCGATTACCACACCGACTGAGCAGTCCGTACGCCGTGCGATGGCGATTCAGATGATTATTAATAAAGAATTCGGTCTAACCAAGAATGAAAACTCCCTGCAGGGTTCATTCATTGTCGAAATGCTCACAGATATGGTTGAAGAAGCGGTATTGAAAGAGTTTGAACGGATCAATGACCGCGGCGGTGTACTTGGAGCCATGGAACGACAGTATCAGCGGGGTAAAATTCAGGAAGAATCCATGTACTATGAAGGCAAAAAACATTCAGGAGAACTGCCGATTATTGGCGTAAACACGTACCTGAATCCGAACCCGCCATCCGAAGATGAGATAAACTCGATGGAACTGGCCCGGGCATCCAAAGAAGAAAAAGATAAGCAAATTGAGAACCTGCGCAAGTTCCAGAAAGAGCATGAGCATGAAGCAAAAGAAGCCCTGGAGCGTCTGAAACAAGTAGCAAGAACAGGCGGAAATATTTTTGATGAACTGATGGATACAGTCCGGGTGGCAAGCCTGGGACAGATCACTAACGCCCTTTATGAAGTGGGCGGACAATACCGCCGGAACATGTAAAGATGGAAAAGGAGAAAATCGAAATCTGATTTTCTCCTTTTTTATTGAGTTTCAATCTCTTGCACCAATGATTCTGAACGCCCCTTCGATTAATCGGTCGGTTTTCTTCACCCAGCCTTCTAACAACCTCCTTTAAGAAACTCACGATTTTTCAGAAATCCATGAAGCAGAATTTATTATTTAAACAGATTTACAAATTTTATTTTATATTATAACATTTGATATATAACACTTGATACATAACATAAGATTTTTAATATCATTCTGCAGAGGAGGGATGTTATGCCGCCCAAAAAGAAGTTTTCCAGGGATCAAATCATCGAGGCAGCTTTTGAAATTGCCCGAACAGAAGGAATAGACGGCGTAACAATACGAAAGGTTGCTGACAGACTAAACAGTTCGATTGCTCCGGTTTACGTTAATTTTAAAGATGTAAGGGAGCTGAAAAAGGAAATTGTGAACAAGATCGTCGAGTTAAGCTACAGGCTGTTAAAGGAAGAGGATTCAGGAAGCCCATTTTATGATATTGGGGCTGCCAGCCTGCGATTTGCAAAGGAATATCCGGTACTTTTTCAGGACTTCATCACAAAGCAAAATGAATATCTGGAAACGTATAATCAGGAAATGGACAGCGAACTAGTTGAACATATGAAAAGAGATCCGGACCTGAATGGGTTTCAGGACAGAGAGCTTTCCATGATTTTATTAAAAATGAGGATATTCACAGTCGGACTATCTACGATGTTAGCCAATGATTTGCTTCCAGGAAATCTAGATGAGGAAAGGGCTATGGAGATATTATATTCAACTGGTGAAGACCTTCTTGTTTCAGCGCGCAGGAAAAAATAAGGGGAGGGAAACAACATGGGGAAGGAGAACATACATCATGCCTTAGAAAGACGATTCAGGCAAAAAATTAAAAAGGATAAACATATTCACAACGCTTGTTTGCTAGTTCATTCAGAAAAACTGGGAGTCCATCTGAAAGTGGCTGAATGTTCTTCGGAAGATGGGACGGTCCATCCGGATCAACCCGTTTACATTGCCAGTGCCGGGAAACTGTTTACGGCTGTATTGACCGGGATCCTTGTGGAACAGAATTTGCTGTCATTTGAAGATTCAGTTGTCTCCTATCTCAAACCAGATCTCGTTAACCGTTTACACGTTTATAAAGGAAGAGAATATACAAAGGATATTCAAATCAAACATTTACTTAATCATACGTCAGGGCTGCCTGACTTTTTTGAAGACAGACCTAGAAAAGGGAAACCTATGATCAGACTCCTATTGGATGAATCATCCCGCTTCTGGAAACCGGAAGAGGTCGTTCAGTGGAGCAAGGAACATTTAGACCCCCATTTTCCGCCTGGTGAGGGATTCCATTATTCAGATACTGGCTATCATCTATTAGGAATGGTAATTGAACAAATCACCTCCATGCCATTCCATCAAGTATTGCAAGAATATATTTTTGCCCCATTAGGCATGTATCATTCCTTTTTGCTGCAACATTCAAATCCGCTCAAGAGAAATCTTTACCCTATGGCCGACATTTTTGTTCATAAGACAGCTGTAACACACTACCGCAGTCTAAGTATCGATTATGCAGGCGGCGGTATTGTCGCTCCCCTGGAAGACCTATTAACATTCATGAAAGCACTGGTCAATTACAATTTGCTCACCAAGGAGACAATGGCTAACATGAAAGACTGGGCTAAATTTTCCACCGTTATTGAGTACGGC
Source organism: Melghiribacillus thermohalophilus (assembly GCF_004342905.1). Classification (GTDB taxonomy): domain Bacteria; phylum Bacillota; class Bacilli; order Bacillales; family Alkalibacillaceae; genus Melghiribacillus; species Melghiribacillus thermohalophilus. The sequence continues at coordinate 67,916 of NZ_SMAN01000002.1, forward strand.
TATGGAATGATGAGGTTTAAAACAATCCCCATATTAATGCCTAAAAAGTTTCATGTCTGGGGAAATGCGGGTATAACCGGATCTTTTATGTTTTACCATCCTGAAATGGATGCTTATTTGATCGGGAGTTTAAATCAGTTTCGGTATCACCGAAAAGGGATCCGGCTGATGTTCAAAATGATCCATGAACTGTCTAAGTCAACGAATGATGAAAACATATGTAAAGCATAACCATGCGAAAAGAGAAGCGCAAAAAAGGAAGAAATATCTTGACCGACAGCCGACCATTTCTTATACTTTAAGGAGCTCAACAAGAATCGGCAAAAGAGAATGTTTACATCCATCTTGAATGCGTTTGATTCAGGGATCTATTGATCGGGTGTTTCGCATATTCATGTGGCATATTTACAATCGTATTATATATAATGTAAGGTATGGTTAGAATAGTTCGCGTAGGTAAAGAATTGTCGATGATAAATAGTTGGAAAAGGGAGTGCTGGTCGTGAGCTTGGAAAAATATACCCAGGAAGAATTAGCTGAAATGTCGATGATCAATCTAGCCATGGAAATATTGCTTGAAGAGAAAAAGGCTATGGATTTTAAAGAAATTTTTGAAAAAATAGCAGAATTAAAAGGATTGTCTGAAGAAGAAAAAGCGGAACTCATCGCTCAATTTTACACGGATTTGAATATTGACGGCCGGTTTATGACCGTGGGGTCGAATCTATGGGGATTGAAACGCTGGTATCCTGTAGACCAGATAGAGGAAGACCTGACTCCTGCGGTAGGCAAAAAGAAGAAGAAGAAAAAGCCTAAGAAAAAAGTGGAAGAAGATTTTGATGAGATTGATGAAGAAGACCTTCTTGACGATGATATTGATGAGGAAGATTTTGCTGATGATGAAGATTTTGACGATGATTACGACGAAGAGGATGACGTAGATGATCTAGATGATGATCTAGAAGATCAGCTGGATGAAGATATGGATGATGATGTTGTCAGCGATGATGAAGACATCGATTTTGACGATGAAAATGAAGATATTTGAACTTGACTTATTCCCCATAAATCAGTAATATTTTATTTGGGCTCTTTCAAATTGATTTACAAGCGCTCCCGGAAATCGGGTGCGCTTTTCTTATTTATTTTTTAATTTTTAACCGTGTATAAGTTTAAAGTGGTGTAAAAGGATAAAATTGTTCAAAGCCTCTGGTTTTTCCTGAGGTTTTCGTCATTCCATGTATTCTTTCATATAAGAAATGGTCCTCCTGCAACAAGTATGAAGAAGAGGGAGTTGTTTCAGATGACAAAATACATTTTCGTCACAGGCGGAGTGGTTTCTTCATTAGGCAAAGGAATAACGGCAGCATCACTTGGAAGATTGCTGAAAAACAGGGGCTTAAAGGTTACCATTCAGAAGTTTGATCCATACATTAACGTGGATCCTGGGACAATGAGCCCTTATCAGCACGGAGAAGTGTTCGTCACAGAGGACGGGGCTGAAACGGATCTGGATCTCGGTCACTATGAACGGTTTATTGATATTAATCTCAACAAGTACAGCAATATAACGACAGGGAAAGTGTACTCTTCTGTTATTCGGAAAGAACGCCGGGGTGAATACCTGGGTGGTACGGTTCAGGTTATTCCCCATATTACAAACGAAATCAAAGAGCAGGTGTTTCGAGCCGGAAGTGAAACCGGTGCTGATGTGGTCATCACTGAAATTGGCGGGACAGTAGGAGACATAGAATCTCTGCCGTTTTTAGAAGCTATCCGCCAGATCAAAAGCGACATCGGAAAAGACCATGTCATGTATATCCACTGTACTCTTGTTCCTTATATTAAAGCAGCCGGGGAGATGAAAACAAAACCAACGCAGCATTCGGTCAAAGAGCTGCGATCACTCGGTATTCAGCCGGATGCCATTGTATTGCGGACGGAATATCCTCTGACCCAGGATTTAAAAGAAAAGATCGCGTTATTTTGTGATACAGATGCCAAAGCGGTCATTGAAGCGCGTGATGCCGAAACCCTTTATGAAGTTCCATTAGAGCTAAAAAGACAGGGGCTTGATCAACTAACCTGCGATCACTTTGGCATGACCTGTCCGGAAGCGGATATGACAGAATGGGAAGCACTGGTTGAGAAAGTAAAAAACCTATCCGAGAAGGTAACGATTGCACTTGTAGGAAAATACGTGGAACTCCAGGATGCATACCTTTCCGTTGTAGAGGCCTTAAATCATGCCGGGTATACGTTTGATTCTGAAGTAAATATCAAGTGGATCAATTCCGAACATGTAACCAGTGAAAATGTGGAGGAATATTTACGTGATGCAGATGGTATTCTTGTTCCCGGCGGTTTTGGCGATCGGGGAATCGAAGGGAAAATCTCTGCTATCCGGTATGCTCGGGAAAACAAGGTTCCATTCCTTGGCATTTGTCTCGGCATGCAGCTGGCATCCGTGGAATTTGCCCGAAATGTTCTTGGATTGAAAGGGGCCCATTCGTCCGAAATTGATCCGAAAACTCCTTATCCAATCATTGATCTCCTTCCGGAACAGAAGGACATTGAAGATATGGGCGGTACCCTGAGACTGGGTGCATATCCTTGCCAGTTAATCGATGGCACGAAAACGAAGGAAGCTTATCAGGAAGATGTTGTTTATGAACGTCATCGTCACCGTTATGAATTTAATAACGACTTCCGTGAGCAAATGGAAGAGAAGGGTGTGATCTTTTCCGGGACGAGTCCAGACGGCCGTCTGGTGGAAATCATTGAGTTAAGAGATCATCCATGGTTTGTGGCATCTCAGTTTCATCCGGAATTTAAGTCAAGACCGACCAATCCGCAGCCGCTGTTCAGAGAGTTTATCCGTGCATCGTTAAAACATAAACAGTAAGCATGCAAAAGCCCCTTTCCCGGAAGGGGCTTTATATTTTTTACAAGATATTTCAGCATGCGATCAATCCATATGGTAAAAAACACTTGGATAAAGAAGGAAATACAGGAAAGCTTATCGAATAATTACATACAGAGGGATAAATTTTAGAGATAGGTGAGGTTTATGTCGAATAGAAAAAAAACGGTATATATTGTTGACGATCAGTTGGGGATTCAGCTTCTGCTCAAAGAAATCATTTCAAATGAAGGGTATCAAACTGAAACCTTCGAAACGGCAAAAGACGCAATTGAACGCATACATATAAAAAAGCCTGACCTTTTGTTTGTCGATTATAAATTGCCTTTGATGTCTGGTGTGGAAATGGTACAAAAATTAGAGGAAATGGAAGCAGATTGTCCAATCATCATGATGACAGGATTATCAGAAGATGAAGTCAAGAAAAACGTCAAAACCGATCGGGTTAAAGAAGTGTTGCTAAAACCGTTTAATATTGAGGAAGTGAAAAAAATCTTAAAAAAATATGCCGGGGAATGAAGGGACTTGCATAAGCCTAAACCATGGGAGATGTCGTTTTTTCCTTTTGATTCAATCCCTAAAATGAATGAATAAGATTTAAACCCTTGCATGAATCATATGCAGGGGTTTTTCTCTTGAAACATCAGCGTCTGGTTTGTCCGTCCTTTCGAATATGATGCATATTCTGTAACCAGGAAAACTTTATCTTTTCAGGTATGGTTGATTCAATCTTCAGAAACAATAAATTCAGTCACGTACGGATACAGGATGGATACAATATCGTATAGAGGATGATCAACTCCATCCTTTGTCCTCACGATGATATCCTTTTGTTGCATGAGGGTGGTGTACTTGGTATGCTATGTATGTGTAACCATGCTCTATTACATATATGATCATCTCATTAGGATGATCGTACGTATAGAAGAAAAGGAGGATATTTTCATGCCGTTGGTATCGATGAAAGAAATGTTACAAACAGCAAAAGATCAGGGTTATGCCGTTGGTCAGTTTAATGTGAACAACCTCGAATATGCCCAGGCGATTTTGCAGGCTGCAGAAGAAGAGAAATCTCCAGTCATTCTGGGTGTTTCAGAAGGTGCAGCCCGCTACATGGGAGGGTTTAAAGTTGCCGTAGCCATCACAAAATCCTTGATGGAAGAATACGGAACAACTGTACCCGTTGCTATTCATCTTGATCACGGTTCCAGCTTCGAAAAATGTGCAGAAGCCATTCATGCCGGGTTTACCTCTGTTATGATCGATGGCTCCCACCTGCCACTAGAAGAAAACATTTCCCTTACTAAAAAAGTTGTGGAGCTTGCTCATATTCACGGCGTGTCCGTCGAAGCAGAATTAGGACGGATTGGTGGTCAGGAAGATGATGTGATCGTAGAAGATGCCGAACAGGCATATGCGATTCCATCCGAATGTGAACGGCTGGTAAAAGAAACCAGCGTCGACTGTTTCGCACCTGCATTGGGTTCTGTTCACGGTCCTTATAAGGGAGAACCCAACCTAGGTTTTGATCGCATGGAAGAAATTATGCACCTGACAGGTGTTCCCCTGGTTCTTCATGGAGGTACGGGAATCCCGACAAAGGATATTCAAAAAGCGATTTCCCTTGGAACAGCAAAAATTAATGTGAACACTGAAAATCAAATGGCACAGGCCAGAACGGTACGCAAAATTCTGGATGAGAAGCCTGATCTATATGATCCGCGTAAATATTTGGGTCCAGGCCGTGACACAATCAAGGAAACGGTAATCGGCAAAATGCGTGAATTTGGTTCTTCCAATAAAGCATAAATCATGGACAATTGTCTTATGCAGGAAGGTTTTTTATGGTTCCATCTCAACTAGCTCATAAACGAATGACTGAAAAATAGGGAGGTAACTTTCTTGAAATTTTTTATAGACACTGCCAATATTGAAGAAATTCGTGAGGCAAATGCTCTTGGTATTTTATCCGGAGTTACCACGAATCCGAGCCTCGTTGCTAAGGAAAATGTATCTTTTCATGACCGCTTAAAAGAAATCACCCGGGAAGTAGATGGGTCTGTGAGTGCTGAGGTGATCTCTGAAGATGCAGAAGGCATGTTAAAAGAAGCTGAAGAACTCGCAGCTATTTCCCCAAACATCACCATTAAAGTGCCGATGACTTTAGAAGGGTTAAAAGCGGTCAAACAGTTAAGTGACAAAAACATTAAAACCAATGTGACACTCATTTTCTCAGCTAACCAGGCACTGCTGGCTGCACGTGCAGGAGCCACATATGTATCACCTTTCTTAGGCCGCCTTGATGATATCGGGCATGACGGAATGACATTAATTGCCCAGATTTCTGAAATTTTCACACGTCACCAAATTGATACGGAAATCATCGCAGCTTCCATTCGTCACCCCATGCATGTAACAGAAGCCGCCATAAACGGTGCACATATCGCCACTGTTCCATTTAAAGTGTTAAAACAGCTGGTTAAACATCCGCTTACCGATCAGGGCATCGAGAAATTTTTAGCTGACTGGAATAAGCAAAAACAGGCATGATTTCACCATCAGTCGCACAAGCTATGGATAAAGACTTTTTTCCATGATAGGAGAGTTCCAGATGGAGAAATTGCTAATTAAAGGAGGTAATCCCTTAAAGGGAGAGGTCCGGATCAGCGGAGCTAAAAACAGTGCTGTGGCCCTGCTGCCGGCAGCCATACTTGCCGATACACCTGTTACCATTGAGGGGTTGCCGAATATTTCAGACATTCAAATACTCGCCGAATTGTTGGAGGAAATTGGAGGAAAGGTCCAGCGATTTGGACAGGACATCACCATAGACCCTTCATCCATGATATCCATGCCGTTGCCCAATGGCAGGGTAAAGAAACTCCGTGCATCTTATTATTTTATGGGTGCCATGCTGGGACGGTTCAAAAAAGCTGTGATTGGTCTGCCCGGCGGATGTAATCTTGGTCCAAGGCCGATTGATCAACATATCAAAGGCTTTGAAGCACTGGGAGCAAAGGTGACGAATGAACAGGGTGCAGTGTACCTTCGGGCAGATCGTTTAAAAGGGTCCCGGATTTATCTCGATGTCGTCAGCGTAGGTGCAACGATCAATATCATGCTTGCCGCTGTTAAGGCGGAAGGACGAACGATTATTGAAAACGCTGCAAAAGAACCCGAAATTATTGACGTTGCTACATTGCTGACGAGCATGGGTGCGAAAATCAAAGGAGCAGGCACCGATGTCATCCGAATTGATGGTGTGGAACAATTAAATGGATGCCGGCATACGATTATTCCCGATCGCATTGAAGCGGGCACTTATACGATTATAGCCGCTGCACAAGGGGAAGAAGTGCTCATTGATAACGTCATCCCCCTGCACCTCGAGTCACTGATCGCTAAACTGAGGGAAATGGGTGTTATCATTGAGGAAGAAGACGAACAACTTCTTATCCGAGGGAATCGTAAATTAAAAAGTGTGGACATTAAAACTCTGGTTTATCCTGGATTCCCGACGGATTTGCAGCAGCCTTTTACCGCTCTGTTAACCCAGGCAGAAGGTACCGGAATTGTGACGGATACCATTTACCAGTCCCGCTTTAAACACATTGACGAACTCAGGCGGATGAATGCGAGCATTAAGCTAGAAGGTGCGTCAGCGGTGGTCTCTGGCCCTGTTAAGCTTGAGGGTGCTAAAGTGAAAGCAAGCGATCTTCGCGCCGGTGCTTCGCTGGTTGTAGCGGGTATTATGGCCGATGGAGTGACCGAAATTATAGGTCTCGATCATATCGACCGGGGATATGAACAATTAACGGATAAACTGGCTAATTTAGGCGCGAATATCTGGAGAGAAAAAATGTCTTCTGAAGAAATTGAACAGTTCCAGAATTCTTGAATGTAAGGTTTTGGAAATGTTCCATGGAGATGAGGGAATAGTTTGTAACTTTAGGGGAGGAAAAAACCATGGAAAGAAGCCTTACAATGGAACTAGTCCGCGTAACCGAAGCAGCTGCACTTGCTTCTGCACGCTGGATGGGACGCGGAAAAAAGGATGAAGCCGATGATGCAGCAACAACAGCGATGAGAAATGTATTTGACACCATTCCGATGAAGGGAACAGTCGTCATTGGTGAAGGAGAGATGGACGAAGCTCCGATGCTGTATATCGGAGAAAGATTAGGAAACGGTTTTGGCCCCAGGGTAGATGTAGCCGTAGATCCATTAGAAGGAACCAATATTGTAGCTCAAGGTACATGGAATGCCCTTGCCGTTATTGCGGTTACGGACCATGGCAAAATGCTGCATGCACCGGATATGTATATGAATAAAATAGCAGTCGGACCGGAGGCTGTCGGGAAAGTCGATATTAACGCATCCGTGGCAGAGAATCTTGAGGCTGTTGCCCGTGCTAAAAATAAAGACATCGAAGACGTGGTTGCAGTCGTCTTAAATCGGAAACGGCATGAAAAAATCATCCAGGAAATCCGTGATGTGGGCGCAAGAATAAAACTGATTCCTGATGGAGATGTGGCTGCAGCTATCAATACGGCATTTGATCATACGGGTGTTGATATTTTATTTGGTATCGGCGGGGCACCGGAGGGAGTTTTAGCTGCTGTTGGTCTGAAGTGCCTAGGAGGAGAACTTCAGGGTAAACTGATTCCTCAGAATGAAGAAGAAGAAGAGCGCTGCAAAGAAATGGGCATTGGTGATATCAATAAAGTATTGACCATGGATGATCTTTGCGGCGGTGATGATGCCATCTTTGCTGCAACTGGCGTGACCGACGGCGAACTTCTGAAAGGTGTACAATATAAAGGGATGAAGGCTACAACCCAGTCAATTGTCATGCGGGCTAAATCGGGAACGGTCCGTTTTATTGATGGAACCCATAGTTTAAAGAAAAAACCGAACCTCGTGATCAAAGAAGTATAATTTGCATGGAATGGGGGTCACTTGAAGTGCCCCCTTCTGTTTCATCTCCATTCATATGCTCCATCTGTATATCTATCCTTTTTGTCTTTTTTTATTCAATTTTTTTGAGAAAAACTGCTTTTCTAAAAGAATAGTATTGAATAATGAATAAAAATAGGGTTAAAATGATAATGTTTATGAATGAGGAAAGCTTTATACCCCTGATGACGAACTTCGCTTTCGCTTCGACGTCTTCTCCATAAGAAGAGGATTCCCTTTTTACAAACGGTTTCATAGATTTCATAAAGCTTTTCTATTAAATTCCGGGAGACAGTTGTCTGTGGACACGCAGGTTAGCCGCCTGCGATAAGGGATCACTCCGATCGCATATGTCGGAGCGAACCGTGTTTAACGAGAAAAAGCATTAGGGAAAGACAGGGAGCATTGCCCGAACAGAGTTTGTATGTATAGGACCTGCCCATTCGATATACGTTTGAACGTGTTTCCAGGTTTGTGATGGGATAAAAATAAATAGGTGTGGTGATATTGTGTCTGAATTATCGATTAGTCATTTAGAATCATTAACATTAAAGGAACTATATGCCCTTGCAAAGGAATACAAAATTTCCTACTACTCCAAACTCACGAAACGTGAATTAATTTTCGCGATTCTAAAAGCCCAGGCTGAAAAAGATGGTTTTTTGTTTATGGACGGGATATTGGAAATTATTCCTTCTGAAGGGTTCGGTTTTTTGCGTCCGATCAATTATTCCCCGAGTTCGGAGGATATTTACATTTCGGCTTCTCAGATCCGCCGGTTTGATCTCCGAAACGGCGATAAAGTATCCGGAAAAGTCAGACCCCCGAAGGAAAATGAACGATACTACGGCTTGCTTCATGTCGACGCGGTTAATGGTGAAGACCCCGAGACTGCAAAAGAGCGGGTTCATTTTCCAGCGCTTACTCCCCTTTATCCTGACCGGCTGATGAAGCTTGAAACCGAATCCCATAAGCTGTCCACGAGAATTATTGATTTGATGGCCCCTGTGGGATTTGGACAGAGGGGACTGATTGTGGCACCGCCTAAAGCAGGAAAAACCATGCTGATGAAAGAAATTGCCAACAGCATATCCGTTAACCATCCTGAGGCCAAACTCATTATTTTGCTGGTGGACGAGCGTCCCGAAGAAGTGACGGATATTGAACGATCTGTCCATGAAGATGTGGATGTGGTCAGTTCCACCTTTGACGAAGTGCCGGAAAACCATATCAAAGTGTCCGAACTTGTGCTTGAAAGAGCCATGAGACTGGTGGAACATAAACGGGATGTCGTCATTTTAATGGACAGTATCACACGGCTGGCCAGGGCATATAACCTGGTGATACCGCCAAGCGGGCGGACACTATCTGGAGGTATTGATCCGGCAGCTTTCCACCGGCCAAAGCGCTTCTTCGGGGCAGCCCGCAATATTGAAGAGGGCGGAAGTCTGACGATTTTAGCTACGGCTTTAATTGATACGGGGTCCCGCATGGACGATGTCATTTATGAAGAGTTTAAAGGTACGGGCAATATGGAACTTCATCTGGACCGGAGTCTAGCTGAACGCCGTATTTTCCCTGCCATTGACATTCTTCGCTCGGGTACAAGGAAAGAAGAGCTTCTTCTTCAGAAATCTCATATTGAAAAAATCTGGGCCATCCGCAAGACGATGAGTGATTCTCCTGACTTTGTAGACCGGTTCCTGAAACGTCTGAAAGCTTCAAAAAATAACGATGAATTCTTCCAGATGATGGAGGAAGACATGAAAGGAAACAGTTCTCATCGTCGTTATTCCTGATTGATCCGGCAGTTATAAATGGAAGATAGGAAGTTCATAATAAGTATTGCAAAATAAATTTTACCCTGTTATAATCACTCTATGTGAGTTTAGATATCGTATGATGAGTCGTGGAAGAACGACGAACAAACACTCTGGTTCCACAGGAATCAGGGCAGAAAGGGAGTGAAAGGCATGAAAAACGGAATTCATCCTGAATACAGAAAAGTCGTATTTTTGGACGCTAGTACCGGATTTAAATTTTTAAGCGGATCTACAAAATCTTCCGATGAAACCATTGAATGGGAAGACGGAAACACCTATCCAGTCATTCGGGTGGAAATCAGTTCTTCTTCACACCCATTCTACACTGGTAAACAAAAAGCTGATACAGCAGGTGGCCGTGTAGATCGCTTTAAGAAAAAATACAATCTTAAATAATATTCATGTTTTTCATGATGGAAAACAGGCAAACGTTCATTTTTGCCTGTTTTTTTATTCATACAAAATGAGGGAAAGCAATCCCTGATTGAAAAATATGTATGGTAGGTTGTGGAAAGGGGAGACACCTGGTGCATATCATGAAGCAGAAGGGCTGGGTAGAAGTGATTTGCCGAAGTATGTTTTCCGGGAAATCAGAGGAACTGATCCGCAGAGTTCGCAGGGCTACTTATGCAACCTGAATGTTCAGGTATTTTTGCCCGTTATAGACAACCGCTATAGAAAAGAGGAAGTCGTATCCCATAATGGAGAATCCTTTGAAGCGACTCCGATTCAACATGCAGGGGAAATCGATGATCCTATCGATGAAAATATAGATGTCATCGGAATCGATGTTTCGTTACCTAACGGTTCATGATACTTTTAATCGTAAACATATTATTACATTGTATTTTACATAGAGGTTAAGATAGTGTGCACGCCAAAAGGTTTGTACACTATCTTTTTTTGTGTATAATAAACATTATAAGAACGTGTGTTTGTTAAGGGGATGGGTTTGGAAAAAAAGAAATGGACTAAAAGTGGAGCAGACCTTAATAAATAGTCCAAGACTTTCTACGAAGTATAGAAGGTTATATATTATTACAGAAGATGGGATCCCTTTATATGAGGTGAATGAATGGTTAGAGGCTAATAGTAGGAACAGTTATGGAACAGGGGTTTCTTGCGCAAATGAAATAATGGATTACCTACGTTTTTTAAAGAAGTTGGAGATTCACTATCGGGAAGTTAAACGTAAATCAATTATTGAAGAATTTATTAAATAGTTACTTTACGGTGATGCCTTACAGGAAGTAGCAGATATAGAGGGTGTATTGTCTTTTAATGTCGTCAAAAAACGCATTTCAATTATAAAAGGTTTTTATGGGTGGCTAGAAGATAACGGTAAAATTGAATATAATCCAGTGCGGTATGGAGTTAAATCAAATAAGCAAGGAAAGAGCCACGTATAGCGTGCGAAGATTAAAGAGAGACAATTACCTATTTGTGGTGACTTGTCAGAAAGATTAGAACTGTATATTAGAGGGAAAAGATTAGACTCAATTACAGACAATATCGATTATATCTTGGAGATTAAGGAGCGAATGCTTGTGGCACAGTTATATTTTAAATACGGAGCAATGAATAGTGGGAAATCAATAGAAATATTAAAGGTAGCTCATAACTACGAGGAACAGAATAAACCGGTTCTAATTTTTACATCAGGTATTGATGATCGAGACAAGGTTGGATATGTATCAAGTAGGATAGGACTGAAAAGAAAGGCAATTCCCATTTTTAAAGAGACGAATGTTTTTGATGTCGTAAAAAATTGCGAGAGTCCCCCATTTTGTGTACTAGTAGATGAGGCACAATTCTTAGACAAAGATCATGTTCTACAATTGGCTAAGATTGTTGATGAACTTGATATTCCTGTAATGGGTTTTGGCCTAAAAAATGATTTCCAAAATGAATTGTTTGAGGGAAGTAAGTACTTTTTACTTTACGCAGATAAAATTGAAGAAATGAAAACAATATGTTGGTTTTGTCCGAGGAAAGCCCTTATGAATTTGCGTATAGATGAAAACGGGAAGCCTGTGTACACAGGTGAACAAATACAAATTGGTGGAAACGATTCCTACTATCCAGTGTGTCGTAAATGTCATTCTAATCCACCACTATAATTAACTTATAAGGGGCTAAGGAAATAAGTGGGGACGGAGATTTTTATAATCTAGATGAATGATCGGAAACAGTTTATATGGGGAAACATATCCTGTTAAATTATTTGAAACAGGGTGATATTTTAAAAATGATTCAAAAAGGGAAACAAATGGAGCATCTAAAAAAGAAGTCGAAAATGATTTAATGGATTTTAGCGAACCATTTTTATACAGACAGAAATTAACTCATGATTTTTGATTTCCTACCGTTTGGAAACATCTCTTCTTTACACCAGAAGAAGTAAATGTATTGTTTAGTTATTAGATATACAGTAGATAAGGTTGACTTTATAGAAATTTATATCGTAGTACTTAATATCACATATCGGTGTGATTAAAAATATGTGGAAGCACGTTTTAAAAGATCATAACTGGGGATATAGCAAACATAATGATTTGGTGTACGTCTGGGAGATTAAAAATGGAGATGTTGAGGTTTTTCAGCGAAGAGACGATATGAAAATTCCTCAACTTCTATAAATGTGTCGGAATGGGGGAAAGTTGATACACTTCCTAAAGCTGTGTCTGGATTTACTGTTCACATAGGAGATGACATATTTATATATTTGTTTTGAATACTGTTTTTGTATTTAGCTTCTAGGAAGCTAGGTGTCCCATAGAATTATTATCATAATTTGGTAAGAGAAGTGAAGAATATAGAGAAAGTTATTTCAATATCCGCAAGTCGAGATCTATTATTTTGACTTGTGGATTTTTTATATTTTGTGGCTCTCCACAATGAAGGGTGCTGAAAATTAAAAAAAGAACAATCTCCCTCTATTGTTAATAATAACCCAAATCAAAACCAATAGAAAGGAAAATCTGCATGTATAAACAGTTACTACAGAGATCCTCCACCTACAACATTTTCAGTTAACCCATCAGGAGGAGCGTGTTCAGAATGGGTGGATTCTGGATGTTGAACCTTTTCCTCAAACCCATATCTGCCCTCTCTGTTTTCAGTCAGCACCAACGTGGAAAGAACCCATATTAAATTATTTTCGATTCCGCCTAGCGAATGCGAAACTGGAAGGCACCAATAACACCTTGAAGCGCAGAAGTTTCGGATGTCCAAACCTTGAAAAATTTGATAGGCGTATTAGCGTGGAATGTCAGCAACCAGCCTGGTATTTGGAAGCAATCATACGATAAAGAAAGAATCAAGCACGTTTTATTGCGGAGAACCTATTTTTTTAAAACTTTTATATTTTGTAAGTTGTGATTTCCGCTGATTAGGTTTCTTTACTAAATTGAAAGGCGATACACCTTTCAACTTCGATTTAGGCCTATACGAAGGAACCAAAAATAAGGAGGAAAATAACAATGGCGAATATCGTTTCTATTCGAAAGCCAAGTAAAATTAAAGCTCTTATTTTGGGAGTATTAACACTTGGACTTTTAGCCACAAGCGTATCAGCAGCTAGTTCAACTGCTCTATTGCAATATGAATCAAATGCAGAAGGGCCAAAAATTAATATTCATGATGGTGCTTCTAGAATGACAGTAACTAATGCCGGTGGAGGGCCATATCAGTTAATCGGTTATGCCAAAAAGTATGTAGCAATATTCCCAGATCCAACGGTTCACACAAGTTATGCGCGACCTGTAACCGAGGTTAGAACTAACTTCTATCCAGATCCTTCGACTTACTATCCTGAAGCGTATGGAGAATATAACACAGATGACCTTTATGGTGCTGTAAACATTACAGATTAATCATTTTTTATTAGATGAGAAGGAGAAAGGAAATAAATATTTCTCTTTATATCATGGATTTAAAGTGTCGAATATTAAGGATAACGAAGGGAATAAGCTAGAGTTCCATCAAGAAGGGGATTTTATTCAAGTCGAACTAAAACAACCTACACAACAAATAACATTGGAATATAGCGGAGTATCTTCACCATTTATGGATGCTAACCGTTATTTTGCTTATTTACCATATTACTTTGCGTGGATACCTTTAAAAAGCCAATATCCTTCCATGAAGTATATCTATAACTCTAATCATAGACTTCCAGGTCAACCCGCCGAACCAATAGATTATGTTTTACACTATCAAGGTGAAAACGAAGTGATGACAAATCTTAAAAAAGTAGGGAAGGGTAAATATGTTGGAACGAATGAACAGGGGATCACGCTGATTTACGGTGAATTAAAAACGAAAAAGATACAGGATTACGACATTACCTATCCGATAACATGGGAAAACAGCATTGGAACCGTTCATTCTTATTTGGAACAACTAGAACAAACATTTGAAACCGTACAGACGATTTTCCAATTAGAAAAACAAAAATTACCGAAAAATATTCTCTTTATACCAGCAAGAGGACCAAATGATACTTTACCTTCAGAAACAATGTGGTATCAAGAAGGAGAACAATTCACTATTCTTATTGACCCTTATGAACATCACGACGAAACAACATTCGATTTCAAGGCTCAACTGATGACTTATCAAATGGTAGGTGCACTCTTATGGAAGAACGATAGAATTGTCTATCAAAATGAAGATATATCAACTGTTTTTAACGCATTAGTAGGAACATATGTAAATAAAAAGGTAGGAGTAGAAGAACTTTCTTTCTCCGAGGAAGACTATTGGATTGGAGAAATATTACTCAAAACATCAGAGAATGACAAGAAGATAATTCAAGATTTATCAACCTTCTTTTCAAGGAAGTCCGAACAAGAAATAGAGAGATTCTTACTGGAGTGGAGAACACTCTTACAAAATCCAAATGTAACGTGGAACCAGGTAGATAAACTTTTAAAGGCATATCAATAGGGAGGCGTAAGGCACATGATTCAAGTTCGTAATTTAACTAAGTCTTATAAATATAAAAAAATATTGAGTGAAGCAACCTTAAATATTGAAGGTATTTATGGGTTAATTGGACCGAATGGAGCAGGAAAAACAACCTTAATGAGAATTTTAGCTGGATTAGTTTCTGTCAATGAAGGAGAAATACTAGTAGAAAGTGATAAGTTTCAGTCCAAAGATCTAAAGTCAGTACGTAATAACATTGGCTATTTACCACAAGACTTTAATATGTATCCAAAAGCAACGGTATTTGAGTGTCTAGAGCATATTGCAATACTAAAGGGATTAAAGGATAGGAAAGAAAGAAGAAACCGTATCGAACAGGTATTAGAACAAGTGAATTTGCTTGAAGCAACAAAGCAAAAGGTTCATAAATTATCAGGGGGAATGAGAAAACGACTAGGTATCGCACAAGTATTTCTAACAGACCCTGGTATCCTCATTATTGATGAACCAACAGCAGGGTTGGATATTTTTGAACGGATTCGCTTTAGAAATTTACTAAGAGAGATATCAAAAGACAAAACCATTATTATTTTTTCTCATATCGTTGAAGATGTAGAGTTCTTATGTACGAAGCTAGGAATTATCAAAGAGGGAAAGGTGCTTGCTGAAGGTACTCCTTCCGAAATAGCTCAAACATCAAGTGGACTTGTTTGGGAAATTCAAGCACATCCAGACCACTTGCCTGAAATTTTTAAGCAATATACGGTTATTGATATTAAACAACAAGACTACAATCTCCTGGATATTCGTATATTATCCGAGCAGAAACCAAATAAGGCTACACCGTTAAAACCAACTCTGATTGATGGTTATTTATCAATCATAAACGGATGGGGGATAGAGAAGGATGAACCAATTAAAATTTGAGATTAAAAACATGGGGTTTCACTTTTATCTGCCTATTATTGTTTTTCTATTCGTTTCCATACTGTTAATTATGTTGCCTACAGAACAATATGAGATACAATTTTTTATTTTACTGCAAGTTTTATTTATTCCTCTTTCTGCTTGGTGGTCGATCTTCCTTGTTTATGAGTTATACCATCATCAAGCAGAAGAGATATTGATACAATTTTACTCACATAAACTTCTGATAAACTATGTAAAATTTGTATCTATCTTTTTACTAATGTTACTTGTGACAGTGACTCTACTTGGAGTTAAATCGGCAGAATTAAACATTGGAGAATTATTCATACTGCTAACTAGCCAAGTACTTGTAATCTCTTCTTTTGGTTTGTTATTAGCTATCTTTTTTAAAAGCGTGGAAACCTCTTTAATGGCGATTATTATGTATGTTGCGACAGAACTGATTACGCTTGGTGATTTATTCCCGTGGCCACATATCTTTTATTTTGCTTTTAACTTCACAGTAGAAGAAATATCAACATTTGGTATCGTCAGCTTGTTTGTAAGTGCAGCATTTCTCATTTTCTCCTTCTTTTTTGTGAAAAGAATTGAAAGGCATATCATTTAAGAATATCAACCAGTGGTAAACGAAGAATCTCTTTATCAACTAAATTTAAAAGTTCTGAATCGTAGAGGGTCGGGTTCCGTTGAATCACTTATCGAGGCTATTCATTACGCTAATGATTGGAGAGGTATTGACGGAGAGAGGGTTAGAGTGTCTCTAGGACTAAAACACCCTGATACAGAGCTTTACAAAGCCATTATACGAGCTATAGAAAACAATATGAGTGTGGTTGCTGCGTCAGGTAATAATGGGGGTGATCACATCAAAACACATGAATATCGGCATCCGGGGGATCTACTTGTCCAACATGGTGATATAGCCAAGTGGTTAAGGCGAAGGTCTGCAAAACCTTTATCCTCGGTTCAAATCCGAGTATCACCTTTACCCATAAAAAAAGAGTTTGGAGAACCATTCCCCAAACTCTTTTTTTATTCTTTATTTTGCTCTCTTTACAAGACCTGTAATTAAGAAAACAAGACCGTTCCGTATATAGCTGCTGCAGTAAATAATACAAGAGGGGAACATACCAAAACGATTATTCCTGATATAAGCCAATGTTTTTTATTACCATTCGAAATTTTTATCACAACCACATTGATTACCAATAACAAGAAAAAGAAAATCATAAATTCCATTCGGTTTCTCCTTTCCGCTTAATATTTATCTGTTGTTACTCCGAGAAATACACCTCTTACCATTTTGTTTTCCATAAGTTCTTTCACTTCTGATGGTGTACCTGTTATCACAACTCCAATTATGTCGAGGTTTTCATGAATTAATTCTTTTTGGTGATTCGATGTTACATTTTGAATGATATTTTTAGCTAGTCCTTGATATTTACCTTTTTCATTAAGGATTTCTAAGGTTTCAATAAAATGGTTTGCACCATATTGTGTATCCGGATCTTGGTTATAGTGGAAACCGATAACATCATCACCGATAATCGTTGTATCTTTTCCTGTTTCATTCGATTGATTATAAAAATCGGCAATATCTGTTTGGCTGTAAGTATCCACCCAAAGCCATGCTAAATTATTTCCAAATTCCTTTTGTACCTTAGATAATGAATACCCCTTATCAAAGGATAGAGCAACCTCAATAGCTTTATCATCACCAATTTCAGTAATTATTTCTCTATCATCCGTGCCACTAAATTCAGCTTCAGGATGAACAAATTCGATAACTCTTTCACCGTTATAATACATTGGTATTCTTTGATCATTAATATGGCCGCTTCCACTAGGTCCATTTGTTGTAATAGCGGTTGAAGTACCAAATATGGTATATCTCTTTTCGCGTTGTACCCAAGAAATTGAAATACCATCAACCACTTTATTGAATTCTGTCTTGGTTGTAGCGCTAAATAGGTGATAATTTGTACTTGTACCTCTTTGTTCTATATTTGCCCCATGTATGCTATTCCACATAGTATCTATCCTGGTTTCTTTATTCATAGTTTTCGTTAGAATAGTGCTACTTATATAGAAGAAAGCGAATATAACCACTATACTAACGACAATTGAAATGAGTACAACACGTATATTTGAGTTTCTTTTTGCTTTCTTTGCTAAACTCCGAAAATCAGAATCCTTTTTCAGAAAATCATTCCTCTCTTTCATCTTGTAGCCTCCTATATTCTTTAATGAATTGCTTTCTTGCTCGATGAAGGATGGTTTTCACAGAGTTAACTTTCATTTCATATAAAAATGCAATTTCATCTAATTTCAATCCAGTACTATATTTTAAAAGTAAGAATTCAGCAAATTTCGGCTTCAATTTATTTAATAAATAAGAAATATCATCCTTTAATTCATTTTGTAGAGCTACTTTTTCTGGGGTTTCATCATCACGCAATAATTGTAAAAAATCAAATGTAACTAAAACATCTTTCCGTCTTGTTTTTTTTCGGCATAGATCATAATACCGGTTCACAGAAACTCGAAATAGCCAACTTTCAACATTTTCAATATCTACAGAGTCGATATAGGTTAGAAATTTATAAGCAGTATCTTGTATTACATCTTCTGCATCTTGTAAACTCGCACCCATTTTCATTAGGTATTTCTTGACCTGTTCTAACTGATGGTATAATTTCTCTCCAAACTCGATGTCATTCATGAATAACCTCCTAACTAACAGACGTATCCGTATGTAAAAAGTAAACAACATATTTTAAATTCCATGTACTTCCATTATAAAGGAACATACTGGGATGTGCTTTCACCATTTTTTCTGTTTTTTAAAATGAAGGTTGTTTATTTCCTACTTTACCTTTCTTTATATAGTGTCAGCTGACAACAAATTAAAGAAAAAAGGGAAGATGCCAATATGTTAGTTGGTAATTATTTAAACAAAGCCGAAATCAATGAGTTAATTGCTTCGTTTGAGGGAAAACCATAGTTCCAAAATCTTATTCGTGAAATGCAGCATATGGAGAATTTTAGATTTGACGGGGAACAAGCAGAAGTGATCCAAGCTATAAAATTCGATGTAGTGAAGCATGAAGATGTTATTTCAGCTAAAACACTTTATTTAAAGGTAAACGACAATGTTCATATTCGATACATTGTTCGTCACTTAAACGGAGATGTAGAAACAACTAATGACTTCTTTATCGGTGAAGTAAGTCGATTAGACGAAGAAAACAACATCATAGTAACAAACTTTAGAGCAAGACACGATAATTATGTTTCATCCTTTGAAAGCCAATTAACCGAAGAGGCTATTGCTTTAGGGGTTGAAGCTGAAAGAAAAGCTAAAGAAGAATTCCCATTTGATGAAAGCTATGTGCCGGGGATGCTCTTAAATCAAGAAGTGGGAGCAGAAGCTTGGTATCAAGGTTGTTTACCGGGTGGATATGTATGGTGTGGCGACGATTGCGGTGGATCTGCAGCATGTTGGTCTTCAACTCCGGGAGTAAACGGCTTAGATAATTGCTGTAAGACACATGACTGTTGTTACTCTCGTCTAGGAGTATCTTACCCGAACTGTTACTGTGACCAAAAATTATGTGATTGTTCTCAAGCAGCACCGTTCGCTTGGAATAAAGCCATCGTTCAAAGTGCTATGTGTTTTGTTTGCTAAAACTTATTATTTGAAATAGATCCTTGCCGAGTAGTGAACCACGTTATTCATTACCCGGCCTTTTAAAAAAACACTAAATCCTATAATTAGGGGGGATATGCTATGTCTAAAAAAGAAAACAAAAATACCGTAGAAGCACAAGCTAGTGATACCATTTATATTAATCCGGGGGACCGATTAGTAGATGGAGATAAAATGAATTTCCTGAGCGGATACGCATTTATACATGCACGAAATGACAGTTCTGACGGTGCGGTAATGGGGGTTCACATTATGGAAACCACATATTGGGATGAACCTGTCGAAGAATGGTTTCTAGATCCGGGGGAATACGTATATATTCCCAAATTAGCTGTTCCAAAAGATACGCTTTATTTAAGGCTATCCAGCTATAGTCGAGATGCAAAAGGATTCGGTACTTTAACCACGGTATAATATGTACAAAAACCTACTTAGAAATGTATGTACTGACCCAGTCATATGAGACAAGAATAAGCACCTATGCTGCCTTTGCCCTAAATTGAACAGGGTAAAGGCAGTTTAATTTTGAAATAGGTCGTTATAGTTGTAATAATACATTATAGGGAACAAAATCGATGAGGTTCAATTTTTTGACCAGGCGATTGTGGATATTAGAACGGCTTGCTGGAAGGGGACATCGGGTGATCGTAGCAGGACTGGATACGGACTTTCGGGGAGAGCCTTTTGGAGCTGTTCCCCGGTTGATGGCCATCAGCGAGTCTGTTACGAAATTAACGGCAATCTGTCCGATCTGTGGTTCGCCGGCTAACCGAACCCAGCGGCTCATTAACGGCAAACCTGCATCGTATGATGACCCCATCATTCTGGTGGGAGCTGCTTCCTATGAGCCCCGGTGCCGGCATCATCACGAGGTGCCGAACAAACCGAAAGAAAGGGAAAAAGTATTTTTCAGACGAAACACATCGATATAATTTCGGGCTGTCTCATCAGGTGGTGAGGCAGCCCTTTTAGGTTTTTAAAAGGGATCTAGCGACCATGATTCAAAGGTATATTTGATTTTACTTCGTCCGTAAATAGACACCTTTCATCCAGGTCATATAACAGATCAGCGGCCTGAGAGAGGAGCAAACAGTCTGGATCTATTTCAGCATTCACCATCGGCTCCGATCTGGCTATAATAAATACCAGCGACAGCGATTCATTTTGACGCATCTATACTCCTGTACTATAATGATGATGTTTAGGAGCAAAAAGAGGTGGATGACGTGTTAGAAAAATTACAGTCCATTGAAGATCGTTATGAGAAGTTGAACGAACTGTTGAGCGATCCGGAAGTGATCAGTGATTCTAAGAAGTTACGTGAATATTCCAAAGAACAATCCGATCTGGAAGATGTAGTCCAGACTTACCGGAAATATAAAGAGGTTGCATCTCAGCTGGACGATGCGAAATCTATGCTGGAAGATGATCTCGATGAGGATATGCGGGAAATGGTGAAAGAAGAGATCAGCGAATTATCGGCTGAAAAGGAAGAGCTGGAAGACCGGCTGAAAATCCTCCTGATTCCTAAGGATCCGAATGATGAAAAAAACGTGATCATGGAGATTCGCGGGGCAGCGGGGGGAGAGGAAGCGGCTTTATTTGCCGGAGACTTGTATCGCATGTATATGCGGTATGCGGAATCCCGGGGCTGGAAAACGGAAGTCATTGAGTCCCATGAATCTGATCTCGGCGGCTATAAAGAAATCATTTTTATGATTAAAGGGAACGGCGCCTATTCCAGGCTGAAATTTGAAAACGGCGCTCACCGGGTACAGCGGGTTCCGGAAACCGAGTCGGGAGGCCGCATTCATACGTCAACTGCAACCGTCGCTGCACTTCCTGAGGCGGAAGAAGTGGAAGTGGAAATCAACGAAAAAGATATTCGTGTGGATACCTTCGCATCCAGCGGACCGGGGGGACAGAGCGTAAACACGACCATGTCAGCCGTTCGCCTGACCCACCTGCCAACCGGAATTGTCGTTTCTTGCCAGGATGAAAAGTCCCAGATTAAAAACAAAGAAAAGGCAATGAAAGTACTCCGTGCCCGGGTATACGATAAGTTTCAGCGGGAAGCCCAGGAAGAGTATGACCAGACAAGAAAATCAGCAATCGGGTCTGGTGATCGTTCCGAACGGATCCGCACGTATAACTTTCCGCAAAACCGGGTAACCGACCATCGCATTGGCCTGACGATTCAGAAACTGGATCAAATTCTGGAAGGGAAGCTGGAAGAGATTGTTGATGCTTTAATCATTGAAGAGCAAACGAAGAAACTAGAGGAAATCGGTGAGTAGCCATGAACTTTCATACCGTTCGGGAGGCCCGTCAATGGGCTTCCCTTTTTTTAGAAAAGCATCATCGGGAAAAACAGGTGGCTGATTTCCTCCTGATCCACCATTTACAGTGGAATCGGGCCCGCCTGCTTGCTGATTTAAGGGAACCCTTTCCACCTGAACGAGCAGATGATTTTGTCAGGGATGTCCAGGCTCATGCCATTGACGGGGTTCCCCTGCAGCATTTGACAGGAAAGGAGTCGTTTTATGGGAGAATCTTCAAGGTCAATGATCAGGTCCTCATTCCCCGACCGGAAACGGAAGAGCTGGTGGAAATCGTGTTAAAACAAATCGACGGGATCAATCAACCATTAACGGTCGTTGATGTCGGGACGGGAAGCGGGGTAATTGCCATTACGCTAAAAAAGGAAAGGCCTGACCTTGACGTTTTGGCCACCGATATTTCTGAAGGGGCACTTCAGGTCGCCCGGAAAAATGCAAGTCTCCATCAAGCGGAGGTTTGTTTTTATCAAGGAAACTATCTTAAGCCTTTGATTGACAAAAATATCCGCGCAGATGTGGTCATATCCAATCCGCCGTATATTCCATTGCACCAAAAAGATCAACTGTCCGAAGTGGTGAAAAATTACGATCCTTCCCTGGCATTATTCGGGGGGGAAGATGGACTCGATGCCTATCGAGAAATAATCAGACAGTTATCTGCGGTAAAAAAGAAAAAAACATGTCTTGCTTTTGAAATCGGATATGATCAGGGAGAAGCGGTTGCCGGGATGATTAAGGGCTCCTTCCCAGAGTCCAGTCCGGTTATTGAAAAGGACATTAATGGGAAAGATCGTATCGTTTACAGCTGGATTGGATAATAAATCCATTCCGGTTTACATCCCTTGCTAGCATTCTATCAAACTATTGGAATAATAAAATACGTTTAAAAAATAGATTACCTGCCCATACTGTGACCAAAAGGGTTAAGCAGGGGGCAGGAACAATGAAAAACTGGATTATGTTAGGGTTAATCGGATTGATTTTTTTTGTCCATACACAGCCGGGATATGGAAGTATCGATCCTTCATCTTCCGTTAAAGTGATACCGGATGAAGCGATTCGGCTTCGAATTCTGGCCCATTCCAACAGCGAAGAGGACCAGACGCTGAAACGGGCCGTTCGGGATCGGGTAAATCAGGAAATCACAACATGGGTGGAACATCTGACATCTATTGAACATGCGAGAAATTTAATAGAAAGTAGAATAGACGAAATCAACGGAATAGTTGGAGATGTGCTGGATAAATATGGATCACAGTACGATTATGATGTGAAATACGGGCAGGTTTCATTTCCGGCTAAGATGTATGGAAATGTGTTATATCCGCCCGGAGAATATGAGGCCATCTTAATTACAATCGGGGCAGGAAAAGGGGACAACTGGTGGTGCGTATTGTTCCCTCCATTATGTTTTCTCGATTTTTCAAACGGAACAACGGTCAGTCCGGATGAGTCAGAAAAAAGCGACGAAAAACAGCCCGAAACCGGTGAAAATAATGAAAAAGTAGAAGTCAAGTTTCTGGTCATCGAGTGGTTCCACCAATTGTGGAGCTGGCTTGCATCACTGTTTTCATAGAGTTTGATTCAGGTAAAATGTCTCTGACTCTAGAAAAATCATTTTAATAGAATAGTTTGCTCTCCTGATTCATAGAGTAGAATGAGAACAGATCAGGGGAGTGATTCAATTGATTCAAGTGATAAAGGCAAGTCAGTTTCCGGCACAGGAACTGGAGACCTATTTTGGACATGTATGGGATCAGCAAACCGATCAGGAAGCTTTATATGAATATGGACGATATATGCTGTTAAATGGAGAGAAAAAAGGTTTTTTTGCGATTGTGCCTGCAGGAGAGGAGTCAGGATGGCTGAGGGCCCTTTACATGAAAGGAGGGTTATCACCCGCGTTTTTAATGATGGTGTTTGAATGGGTGCAGCAGGAAGCTGTTCAGGCTGGATTTCAGCAAATCTATGTCCTGACTCGGGATGAATCCACTGAAACACTGCTTGAAATAAACGGATTTCAGCGCACAGCTCATTTACCGGCCCGAATCAGGAAACAGTTCAAGGGAGAAACGGTATGGGTATGGAAATCATCATAGTTATCCAGGAATGTGGATAACATTTGTGGATAACTTGTGGACAATCTGTTGACAAATGGGAGGGGGATCAAAAGGTGGAGAAAACCCATTATGAAACAAAATACTGGGAAGTGAACAATGAAGAAGCAGCAACGGATCATCCGGTTATTCAGGCAGCTGGACGTGCACTCAAACAGGAGGAAGTGATTGCCTTCCCGACGGAAACCGTTTATGGTCTAGGCGGGGATGCAACAAGTGACAGGGCTGTCAAAAAAATATTCGCAGCTAAAGGGAGGCCGCAGGATAATCCCCTCATTGTCCACATTGGAAAGAAGGAACAGGTGGAAACCCTTGTGACGGAAATACCGGATATGGCTCAAACATTTATGGATGCTTTTTGGCCGGGACCACTTACCCTTATTCTGAAAAGCAACGGAACCTGTGCAAAGGGTGTAACAGCCGGGCTATCAACCATAGGGATTCGTATGCCTGACCATCCGGTGGCACTCGCACTGCTTCAAGCGAGCGGTGTGCCTGTGGCTGCACCAAGCGCAAACCGATCTGGACGTCCCAGCCCTACAAGTGCGGCCCATGTTCAGGAAGATTTGTCGGGGAAAATATATGGAATTCTGGATGGGGGCACGACTGGAGTCGGTTTAGAATCTACAGTAGTCGACTGTACAGGCGAAGTTCCCGTCATCCTACGTCCTGGAGGGATTACGAAAGAAGATCTGGAGCAGATCGTGCCGGAAGTGAGACTGGACCCTGCCCTTAAAGATAAAAAGGAGAAACCAAAATCCCCCGGAATGAAATATACCCATTATGCCCCAAAAGCCCCATTATGGCTTATCAATGGGGATCTGGAATTTTTTCAGCAAAAAATCGATGAGTTGCGGACTGAGGGAAAAAAGGTTGGTGTAATGACCAGCAAGGAGAGTGCAGAAAGATTAAATGCTCCTATTTTGAAAACGTGCGGAAGCAGAAGCCATTTATCCTCGGTTGCAGCAGAACTGTACCATACGCTCCGGTCCTTTGACAGCGAGCAGGTCGATGTGATTCTCGGGGAAAGCTTTCCGAAAAAAGGGATCGGAGTGGCGATTATGAACAGGCTGGAGAAAGCCTCCACCAGAATCATTGAACCGTAAATAGAAAACAAACTTGATCAGGTAATGAAATATCCGAACCATATTCAATTTTCCGTTGAATGCGTTCGGATTTTTTTATCAGGTATGTCATAGTCAAGTCTGTCACGCCCCTACATATGTAGGGCTTTTCTTGTTTAGCTCTGTCCCCCCTTATGCTTTCTAAAAAAGAAAGCTCTCCTTTATATACCTCCGAAACACTCCTCCTTCATCCGTTTTTGTCTGCCCTTCCCTTCTGACAGGAATCCCTCCTTCTAAATGGTACAACCTGCGCATATATTGAATGTAGCATGTCCGGGGAGGAAGTTTCATGTTTTTGTATTTCATAGGGGAATGGATCACCTATACCTTAATGGCAATCGCTCTTGGAATGGATGCATTTTCAGTCAGCCTTGGCTTCGGAATGGCTAATATTCGTCTGCGGAAAATTTTTTTTATTGGCCTTTTGGTCGGAATATTTCATATCATCATGCCCTTCACTGGCATGTTGCTGGGACAGATGATCTCAAACCAGTTTGGCACCTTTGCTGTGTATCTTGGAGGGGTATTGTTGATGATCCTCGGTATACAGATGTTTATCTCCTCATTTTCAAATGGAGAAAATCATATCATGCTCGATAAATTTGGGATTTTAGTTTTTGCCGTTACGGTGAGCCTGGATAGTTTTTCTATTGGTCTAAGTCTTGGAATGTTTGGAGTCAAGGCCATATTTGCGCTGTTCCTTTTTGGGAGTGTCAGCACCATTCTGACCTGGCTCGGCTTTCTTCTTGCCAGAAAAGTGAATCATTTACTGGGGGCATACAGTGAAATCCTTGGAGGAAGCATTTTGTTTGCCTTTGGGTTGAAATTGCTTCTCGCCTAAACCCTGACAACACACCTCCTGAAAGCTCAGGAGGTTTTATTTTAAGCATGTTTGCAAATGAAGGTCGCCGGAGATGCGAAGTTTCCTTTCCCATATCATTTGTGATATAGTTTCCTTAGAAATGATGCGGAGGTCGGGACCATGAAGAAAAAGATTCTATTCGTTTGTACAGGTAATACGTGCAGGAGCCCGATGGCTGAAGCGGTGCTTAAACATCAATCAGATGATTTTGAAGTCCAGTCTGCCGGACTATTTGCCCAAAAAGGGGCGGACGCATCAGAAGGAACAAAAAACGTTCTCAGGAAAAAAGGAATCCCGATTCAGCACCAGTCACAGCCAGTAACTCCGGAGCTGGTCGAATGGGCCGACTACATCTTAACCATGACATCCCAGCACAAACAGATGTTAATCACCCAGTATGAAGAAGCGGCAACGAAAACCTTTACCTTACTGGAATTTACAAATGAACAACAGAGAGAGATATGGGAGCGGCTAAAAACAGCTTACGCAGATCTCGAAGAAAAAAAATCGCAGTATCTGTCAAAAAACAAAGATCGTATGACTGAAGAGGAACTTCGAAAAAAAATGCATGAACATATCCATAAAGACCTCGAGAACATCCGACATTTAGAAGCAAAACTGGGAACCCTCGATATCGAAGACCCGGTCGGCGGGAATGTTGACGTATATATGAAAACCTTTCAACAAATCGAAAAAAATATTGAACTTCTTGTCAAAAAATTGGACAATAAAGACAAGTAGGAAAAATCAGGGGGGAATAAGATGGAAAAGAAACACCGCTTCAGTCTTAGAATTAAACTTGTTGTTTTCACTACAGTACTTGCTCTTATTACATACACCACGAGTGCTTTTTTCATTTATGTTCTTTATGAACAATTTAAGGGGATTTTAGGATTATCTGAAGAAATTTATACTATCATCATACTGCTTTTAGGGATAATCTGGTCCGGAATCCTGGCCTATTTTGCTGCTGGATTTATTACAAAACCACTTCTGAAACTGCAGGAGGTGGCCAATGAGGCAGCAGCCGGACAGCTTCAGAGTGATGTGGTAATATCCAAATCTGACGATGAAATCCGCTCCCTCGGACTGGCTTTTAATACCATGCTGTCCAGTTTAAGGGACATCATTCAAAACATCGACCAAAACTTTGATCAGACCAATGAATCGGTTCAAAAAATTAAAGAAGCAACGGCTAAGGCTACAGACCAGGCGAATACCATTGGTCAGACCATTAACGAAATTGCCAGAGGAGCAGAAAATTCCACATCGGCTATTTTGCAGACAGCTGAATCCGTCGAGGAATCAACTCGCCTTGCCGGTGAGGTGCAGGAAAAAGCAAAACAATCCCAGGAACTGTCCAGCGGAATGCTGAATACACTTAATCAGTCGAAAGTGGTTATTCAAAAGCTGGTTGAAAGTGTACAAAACATTGCGAAGGAACAGGAATATTCCCTTGAAGCCGTTGAGAGACTAGAAGAGAATGCAATCGAAGTTGAAAAAATTATTTCGTTAGTTGGAGATATTGCTGAACAGACGAACCTCCTTGCCCTCAATGCATCCATTGAAGCTGCCAGAGCCGGGGAACACGGTCAGGGGTTTGCGGTGGTTGCCGATGAAGTGCGTAAACTGGCGGATGAAAGTGCTACAGCTGTTCAAGGTATTGCTGAACTCATCAATAATATCCAGAGTGACATTAACCAGGTTGTTGATCGGATTCAATCCCAGGTTGAATTCGCCCGGGAAGAGGCGAAGAAGGGACAGGAAACCAATGAAGCGATTGAAAAAATGTCCGTATCTGTCAATGAGGTTGCAGATATGGTTTCCCATATTTCCGGTCTCATGGATCAGCAATTAAGAGCAATGGAAGAGACATCCCGACAGTCACAGGAGGTTTCGGCAATCGCCGAGGAGACAACAGCAGGGACCCAGGAGGTCAGCGCATCCATTCATGAACAAAATTCTCTCATTGAGAATATTAATGCAATGGCGAATGAACTGGAGAATCAGGCAAAAATGCTGAAACAGCAAATCCATAAATTTACCCTTAAATAACAGATCACTTAAATTGTCAGAAACGGATTTTAAAGGTAAACATCAGAAGGAGTGGATCATCAATGAAAATCGTACTGGCATCGGATCATGGCGGTTTCCAGCTGCGTCAGGAAATTGCAAATTTGCTGAATGAAATGAATATGGACTACGAGGATATGGGGTGTGAATGTGAAGACTCCGTCGATTATCCTGATTATGGCATCCCCGCTGCAGAACGGGTTGCAAAGGGAGAGTTTGATTTAGGTATTTTAATTTGCGGAACGGGTATTGGTATGTCCATTGCTGCCAATAAAGTAAAAGGGATCCGCTGTGCTCTGGTGCATGATGTGTTCAGTGCAAAAGCAACCAGAGAACACAATAATTCGAATATGATTGCTATGGGCGGGCGAGTTATTGGTCCTGGCCTGGCCCGGGAAATTGTCAAAACCTGGCTGGAGGCAGAATACGAAGGCGGGCGTCACGAACGAAGAATCAGCAAGATAACGGAATATGAAAATCGGTAAATCAATCTTATAGAAAATGTTAAATATATTGAAGGGGAAAGGGAATTGCTCTCTTATCTTTCCCCCTTTTTGTATACGTTCAGGAGCATTCAGACAGTTTGCTGATCGTTAGGTTGATGTTGGTTCGAACCTGAACAGGAGTCAGATGTGCGCTTAAAGGGGGTATATTTTTGACAGCGGCGAATTTACAGGAAATCCAGCAGCATATTCGTGGTATTATTAAAGAATGGACGTCTCTGGATCTGTTGAAACAAGGCATGACGGTTGTGGTGGGCTGCTCCACCAGTGAGATTGCAGGAAAGCGGATCGGTACCTCAGGAAGCATGGAAATTGCAGCCGTTTTGTTTTCTGAACTCGAGGGGTTAAAAGAAAGAACAGGTATATCCCTTGCTTTTCAAGGCTGTGAACATATTAACCGTGCACTCGTTGTAGAAAGGGAAACGATGGAACAAAAACATCTGGAGCAGGTTTCGGTTATTCCAGTACCAAAAGCAGGAGGCTCTATGGCTGCTTATGCATACCGGCAGATGAGCGATCCTGTGGTAGTGGAATCCATTCAGGCTGAAGCGGGTATCGATATTGGTGATACATTGATCGGCATGCATCTGAAGCCGGTTGTCGTCCCCCTTAGATTCAAGCAAAAGAGAATCGGTCATGCCCATGTGACAGCTGCCTACACCCGACCAAAGCTCATCGGGGGAGAACGTGCGGTATACTCCGAAGATAAGGATCAAGATTTAACCTGTGATTAAGGTGTCAAAATAAAGGGAGGAATTGTGATGGACCATCTAAAGAAAGTTGACCCAGAAGTTTTTGAATCGATTGAAAAAGAAAAGAAGCGCCAGCAAAATAATATTGAACTAATTGCTTCCGAAAACTTTGTGTCAAAGGCTGTTCTGGAAGCTGCCGGTTCTGTGCTGACGAACAAATATGCAGAAGGGTATCCCGGTCGCCGCTATTATGGTGGATGTGAGTTTGTTGATGAAGCAGAAAATTACGCCCGTGAGCGTGCGAAGGAATTGTTTGGTGCCGAACATGCCAATGTCCAGCCTCACTCTGGTGCACAGGCCAATATGGCGGTATACTTTGCGGTACTTGAGCCAGGAGATACAGTTTTAGGCATGAATTTAAGCCATGGAGGACACTTAACTCATGGAAGTCCGGTGAATTTCAGCGGGACTCTTTACAACTTTGAGGAATACGGTGTAGATGCTGATAGCGAACAAATCGATTATGATGCTGTGCTCGAGAAGGCAAAAGAAGTCAAACCGAAGTTAATTGTGGCCGGTGCCAGTGCTTACCCTCGCACCATTGACTTCAAGAAATTCCGTGAAATTGCCGATGAAGTAGGCGCATACCTTATGGTGGATATGGCTCACATTGCCGGCCTTGTCGCAACCGGTTTGCATCCAAATCCGGTACCCTTTGCGCACTTTGTCACCACAACAACCCACAAAACTTTACGCGGTCCCCGGGGCGGCATGATTTTATGTAAAGAAGAATTTGCAAAGAAAATTGACAAATCGGTCTTCCCGGGCATGCAGGGCGGTCCATTGATGCATATAATTGCCGCAAAAGCAGTTGCCTTAAAAGAAGCGCTATCCGATGATTTTAAAACATATGCCCAGAATATTATTGACAACGCAAAACGTCTTGGCGAAGCTTTGAAAAAGGAAGGAATTCGAATTGTCTCGGGTGGCACTGACAATCATTTATTGCTGTTGGACGTCCGTTCTCTCGGACTGACTGGTAAAGCAGCGGAGGAAGCGCTGGATAAGGTAGGCATTACGGTCAATAAAAACACCATTCCATTTGATCCGGAAAGCCCGTTTGTCACAAGTGGTATCCGAATCGGTACAGCTGCTGTTACGACTCGGGGTTTCGGGCTGAAGGAGATGGATGAAATCGGGTCCATCATTGCATTTACTCTGAGAAACCATGAAAACGAAGATCAGTTGAAAGAAGCAAAGGAACGGGTTTACAACCTGACTAAACGTTTCCCGCTATATGAATAAATAAAAGGACTGACCGAACGATGGATCGGTCAGTCCTTTTATGATCTTATCATCCTGATTCTGCACTGTATGACTGATCACCCATTTCCTTTCTGAAAAGTTACATTCATTTATAGCAAGATCGTTGTTTGTTTGAGAAATCAGTTCTCGCCTATGGGTAATCTGTGCGCATCTTTGAGCGCTCATTCTTCTCTCTAGCGATACTGCTTCGTTCCTGGGTAATCCGCTTTCAATTGTGGACCATAGCGCTCTAACCTTGGGCGATTCCAGCCCCATTTTGGGCTATAGCGCTGAATCATTGGCGATCCGGCTCCATTTTTGGGCCTTAGCGCTGTATCTTTGGGCGGTTTCAGCCCCTCCCTGGGCTATAGCGCTGTATCTTTGGGCGACGGCTCCATTTTTGGGCCATAGCGCTCTATCCTTGGGCGGTTTCAGCCCCTCCCTGGGCTATAGCGCTGTATCTTTGGGCAATCTGGCTCCATTTTTGGGCCATAGCATTCTATCTTTGGGCGGTTCCAGTTTCATTTTGGGGCATAGCAATCCATTTTGGGCTACAGCGCTTTACTCTTGGCGATCAGTACACCTGTGTTTCAATTCTTCCATGATTTGCAGAACAGTCCCAGTCCCCACCTTGCAAGACCTGTCGTTATTCAGTACAATTTTAAAGATGTGAATTTTTGAAAAGGAGAGATCGGCTCATGGGAAAAGTCTATGTTTTTGATCATCCATTAATCCAGCACAAGTTAACGTTTATTCGGGATAAAAAAACAGGAACAAAGGAATTTCGTGAACTGGTGGATGAGGTTGCTACCTTAATGGCCTTTGAGATTACCAGAGACCTTCCTTTGCAGGAAGTTACCATTGAAACTCCTGTTTCTGAAGCAAAATCAAAAGTTCTGGCCGGTAAAAAACTCGGTCTGATTCCCATTTTGCGCGCCGGACTGGGAATGGTTGACGGTATTTTAAACTTAATTCCTGCGGCAAAAGTGGGTCATGTCGGGTTGTATCGTGATCCAGATACATTAAAGCCAGTAGAATATTACGTAAAATTGCCTTCAGACATCGAAGAGCGTGAGCTGATCGTAATCGATCCAATGCTGGCAACCGGTGGTTCAGCAAATGAAGCGATTCACGTATTAAAAAAACGTGGTGCCAGGCAAATCCGACTTATGTGTTTAATCGCTGCACCTGAAGGAGTAGAAGCGGTCAAGAAAGAACATCCAGATGTGGATATTTATCTGGCTGCCATGGATGAGAAATTAAATGAGAAAGGGTATATTGTTCCAGGTCTGGGTGATGCAGGTGATCGCCTGTTTGGAACGAAATAATGGGAGTGACAGTCATGCCAAAGCCTCTTAAAATCATGACGATTTTTGGGACAAGACCAGAAGCGGTCAAAATGGCTCCCCTGGTTTTAGAGTTAAAAAAGCGGACAGATGAGTTTGAACCCATTGTTGCTGTTACGGCTCAGCATCGGGAAATGCTGGATCAGGTTCTTCAAATTTTTGAAATTGAGCCGGATTATGATTTAAATATAATGAAAAAAAGACAGTCCCTTGCTGAAATCACCACCAGAGCGCTGGAAGGACTGGACCGGATTATGAACGAAACTGTTCCGGATATGGTTCTGGTTCACGGAGATACAACGACTACCTTTGCTGCGAGTCTTGCTGCCTTCTATCATCAGATCCCGGTAGGACATGTGGAAGCGGGTCTTCGTACGTGGAATAAATTTTCCCCATTTCCTGAAGAAATAAATCGCCAGCTAACCGGCGTTATGGCCGACCTGCATTTTGCCCCGACCGAAAAAGCAAAATTCAATCTGCTGAGTGAAAATAAATCGGAAGAACATATCTTTGTCACAGGAAATACAGCCATTGATGCGTTAAAAACTACGGTTACCAGGGAATACAGTCATCCTGTGCTTGAGCAGGCAGAAGGCAGAAAGATTATCCTGGTCACAGCCCATCGCAGGGAAAATCTCGGTCAAAAAATGGAGCAGATGTTTCGCGCTATTAGGAGGCTGGCAGATGAACATGAACATATTGAAGTCATTTACCCGGTACATTTAAACCCTGCCGTTCAGGAAACCGCCAGGTCCATACTGGGCAATCATCATCGGGTTCAGCTGATCGAACCTCTGGAGGTCATTGATTTTCATAATTTTGCTTCCCGGGCTCATCTGATTTTGACTGACTCTGGTGGGGTTCAGGAAGAAGCTCCATCCCTTGGAGTCCCCGTTTTAGTGTTGAGGGATACGACTGAGCGACCCGAAGGAATAGAAGCTGGAACGTTAAAACTGGCAGGCACAGATGAAGATACGATCTTCAGACTTGCCCACGAATTGCTCATCCATGAAGAGGAATACAGGAAAATGGCAAAAGCCTCCAACCCGTATGGAGACGGCCTTGCATCCCGTAGAATAGCAGATGCCATTCTATACTATTTTCATCGTACCAAAGAAAAGCCATCCCCCTTTCATCCATAAGGGGGGATGGCTTTTCTTTCATAATTACCATTTATGTTCAGAGAAAGGCAGCGACGATTCATCTCCTACCGTATAAAATAGAAGTCATTGCTCTAGGCCATCGGGTGCTCTTTTCCGTACCGTCTATTCTCTCTTCCTGCTTATTTAGTAGGATTAACCCTTTATTTTTTACATGTTTTGGTTTGAACTCGTTCAAACTAAAAGTAAAAACATGGGATGGGATTGAAATTGAAAAGATATTGGATGATTCTTCTGATCTGGATCGGGACTTTTTTTGGTCTTCAGGCCCCGATTGAGGCTCAGACAGGCAAGGATCAAATGACAGTCATCGTGGAAATAGAGGGGGATCCTTATGAACGAAAGGAATACATTGAAACTTATCATCCTTTTGTTCAGGTAGAGTTCGTATATGATACGCTTCTCAATGCCCTGGCACTAAAAGGGAAGCGCGAAGATTTAATCCAGCTCAGTCAGCAAACATTTATCAAGGTCATGCATTATGTGCAGACTTATCGAGTTCCGGAACCAATAGGGTCCACAGCTTTTGAAGAAATCCCTTCCCCTGAATTAAACATACCTTATACGGGAGAGGGAGTGAAAGTGGGAGTGATTGACACGGGAATTGATTATCGTCATCCTGATTTAAAAGAAAATTATAAGGGCGGCTATGATGTAGTAGAATTTGATGAAGATCCGATGGAGACGATGCCCGAGGATGGGATGCCCACTATTCACGGAACCCATGTTTCCGGCATTATTGCCGCAAAGGGAAAGCGGACTGGAGTCGCACCGGATGCTGAGATTTATGGATACCGTGCCCTTGGTCCGGGCGGCTTTGGCACTTCGGTTCAGGTCATTGCGGCGCTGGAAAAAGCCGTGGAAGATGGGATGGATATTATCAACCTCTCGCTTGGAAATAGTGTAAACAGCCCGGACTGGCCTACAAGTGTAGCCGTGAATAAAGCCATCGATATGGGG
Organism: Melghiribacillus thermohalophilus; assembly: GCF_004342905.1. Lineage (GTDB taxonomy): Bacteria > Bacillota > Bacilli > Bacillales > Alkalibacillaceae > Melghiribacillus > Melghiribacillus thermohalophilus. The sequence goes on from NZ_SMAN01000002.1 coordinate 101,670, forward strand.
GTTGCGGTTGTCATAGCAAATGGAAATGACGGGCCAGGCAAATGGACCGTTTCTTCCCCGGCAACAGCAGTGAACGCTATATCGGTTGGTGCATCCATTGATGAGGGTATCATTCCGTTTCTTGAAATCCCGTTAATGGATAAACGAATTTCATTGTCTCCCCTTTCCGGATCTGTGCCCTGGGATATCCAAAAACCGTATAAGCTGTTGGATGGTGGATTAGGTAAAAAACCGCTCTCTTCTCTGGAAGGGGCCCTTGTGCTGATGAAGCGGGGTGAAATCTCATTTGGAGAAAAAGCGAAAAATGCTGAAGAAGCAGGAGCCAGGGGGGTTATCATCTATAATCATAATGAGGAAACGTTTCAAGGAGGACTGGATACTGAAGTATCCATACCTGTGGTGTCGGTTTCCAGAGAGGACGGGGAATGGCTGATTGAACACGTGATTGAAAAAAACGAATGGGTCTATCCAGCATACGAGGAGATTTCCAATGATATCGCCGATTTCAGTTCCAGAGGACCAGTGGTGGTCAACTGGGACATCAAACCTGACCTTGTGGCACCGGGAGTTAATATCACAAGTACGATTCCCGATGGACAATATGAATCTCTCCAGGGGACGAGCATGGCTGCTCCATATGTAGCGGGTACGGCTGCCCTCATTAAAGAAGCCCATCCAGACTGGGGACCAGAAAAAATTAAGGCTGCCCTGCTCACGACAGCTCTTCCTCTGAAAAAGGAAGATGGCAGTCTGTATGATCCCATTGTTCAAGGGGTTGGACGGATTCAGCCTGAAAAAGCAATTGACCCTCCATTTTTAGTTTACAATAGCCGTCTGACCTTTGGGAAATTGACCGAGAAGGAAAATAGAAAAAAAATTTCCCTGTTCATTGAAAACCGGGATCATATCACCCGAAGGTTTACCTTTGATTACCCGGAACGGCAGAATGGATTGGTCTGGAGGTTGCCTGGCACCCTTTATATCCCCCCGGGAGAGACAGAGGAGATCGAAATTGAATTGAAGGCTGACTCTGACAGGCTGGAAAAGGGATTGCATCAGGGATGGCTCAGCATCAACAGTCAAGATCAGACCATTCAGCTACCGTATATTTTTGTTCATGAAACCGCTGACTATCCGAGAGCAGGAGGGCTTGATTTTTCATTTCTCCCCTTAAAGCCTGACGAATACCGTTTCCAGATCTATTTGCCGGAAGGAGCGGACCAGTTGGTTGTAGAGTTGTATGACCCTGATACGCTACAATACCAGAAAACATTAATCGAAGAAGAAGATGTAAGGTCGGGAATGTATACACAGATTTTCAAACGCAACACCTTAGGCTTGAGCGGAAATTACCTCATGCTTGCCAGAGTGTTATCCGGCTCTGAATATGACTCGGTTTTTTCCAGAATTTATATTGATCATGGGGGTTCTTAATTTTCACAGAAAAGACATTGACATTCCAACACCCCTATTGTATGCTAACTTAGTGTGGAATGATAAGGTTTTCAACACGAACGACTTACTTTGCTCAATACCCAACAAACTTTTTTAGGAGAGGTTATATTGAGTGACAACCAGAACCCTTATCGGGCCATTGCTCTGACCAGTGGAATTGTCGCCCAGTTATCCGGTTCCACCATTGTCGGCATTTTTGCGGGCAGATGGCTGGATGCACGTCTTTCAACAGCCCCTATTTTTTTAATCATAGGGCTTTTTATTGGATTGGCAGCAGGGGTTTATGGGACAATATCATTGGTCAAAAAATACACAGGAGATTCATAGTGGTGCAACAGTATCAAATGATGGTGAACTGGCAAAGAAAATATATGCTGTATCTACTGGCAGTGATGTTTTTTTGCTGGGCACTATTTCCTGATTACAGACAAGTCTTATCCGGCCTGATTTTAGGCTCCTCGTTTAGTTTTTTTAATCTCTGGTTATTGCAGCGAAAAATCAATTTAATAGGATATGCAGCAGAAAAACAGCAAACTGTTCGAGCAATGGGAACCTTTTCAAGAATGGCAGCAGCAATACTGGCAGTGATGATTGCCCTTCGCTTTCCTCAATATTTTCATCTTTTATTTGTCATTATTGGTTTGACAACCAGTTATGTTGTGATTGTTTTTAGTTACCTATTACATCTTACCCAACATGGATCTAGGAAGTGAGGTGAATAAGTTGGAGCACGGTGCACCAGTGATTGAAGATCTTTTTGGGATTTCCTGGATGGATGTAAACCTCTCAAACATTTTGATGATGCTTGTTGCATCAACGATTGTTTTGATCATTGCCATAGCCGGAAGTCGCCATCTTCAGCGCAAACCGACAGGGATGCAAAACTTCCTGGAATGGATCATTGACTTTGTGAAAGGCATTATCGGCAATACCATGGACTGGAAAACAGGAAAACTGTTTCTTCCATTAGGTCTGACCTTATTAATGTATATTTTCGTATCCAACATGCTGGGTGTCATCACCATGGTAACCTATAATGGCGATCTCTGGTGGAAATCCCCGACTTCTGACCCTTCACTCACCCTGACACTGGCAACCATGGTGGTTGTGCTGACCCATTACTACGGGGTGAAACTGAAAGGGCCAAAAGGATATGGAAAAGGCTTTTTTGAACCTTTGCCCATTCTATTCCCGCTAAAAATTATCGAGGAATTTGCCAATACATTAACGCTCGGTCTCCGTCTTTACGGAAACATTTTTGCGGGAGAGGTATTGTTGGGATTGCTTGCAGCCCTGGTATCATCCGGGGTATTAGGTGCGATTGGCGGTTTCTTGCCGATGATCGCATGGCAGGGCTTCAGTATTTTTGTTGGAGCCATTCAGGCCTTTATCTTTACGATGTTAACAATGGTTTATATGGCACACAAAGTGAGTCATGACCATTAATCTTTATAAAAAATTAAGGAAAAATGACTATATTAAGAGGAGGAATTTTTACAATGGGAGCTTTAGCAGCGGCAATTGCGGTTGGTTTAGCAGCATTAGGTGCTGGTGTAGGTAACGGTTTGATTGTTAGTCGTACAGTAGAAGGGATTGCACGTCAGCCAGAACTGCGCGGTGCCCTTCAGACTACAATGTTCATCGGTGTTGCATTGGTTGAGGCGATTCCGATTATCGCTGTAGTTATCGCATTCATGAGTTTGTAACATATCGAAAACAATTTAACATAATGGCGAAGTTGCTGACTCAATACTTCGCCATTCCTTTATGTAAAGCCTTTGTTGACCTCAGGCGAAAGGAGTGTAAAGGTAAATGCTTGATACAGGCATGCTCGTACTTGGCGCTGGTGCCGGGTTTAATGTGTTAGACATGATCGCACAGCTTGTTATTTTCGTCATCCTGCTGGCCCTTTTGAAAAAATATGCCTGGGGCCCATTGATGAAAGTCATGAAAGAGCGTGAAGATCATATCGCCAATGAAATAGATACTGCAGAAAAGAACCGTCAAGAAGCTGAGCGCATGGCTCGTGAGGCTCAGGAAGAGTTGAGAAATACACGTCAGGAAGCACAGAAAATCATTGAAAATGCAAGAGAAGTAGCCAAAGAGCAGGAAAAGTCTATTATCACCAGAGCAAGAGAAGAAGCCGAACGCTTGAAAGAATCTGCTCGTCAGGAAATTGAGCAGGAGAAAGAAAACGCCATTCAGGCTGTTCGCGAACAGGTATCTGTCCTGTCCGTGAAGATTGCTAGCAAAGTCATTGAAAAAGAACTGCGTGAAGAGGACCAGGAAAAGCTTATTCAGGACTATATTAAAGAGGTAGGAGAAGACCGATGAGCCTGGATATCGTAGCGAAACGTTATGGCGTTGCCCTCTTTCAACTGGGACAGGAAAAATCGATGCTAGACGAGCTTGAAAAAGAATTGCAGGTTGTCCGTGAGGTTCTGAACCAGGATGAAAAGATTTTCACCTTTTTAACCCATCCCCAGATCCATGCGGATAAGAAAAAGGAACTTCTTGAGAAAGCCTTTCAAGACTTTTCAAAAGAAGTGAAGAACACGTTATTTTTGCTGGTTGACCGTCGGCGTGAAGCGGCCATTCCTGCGATCATTGACTATTTTTTCAAACTGAACAATGAAGCCCGTGGAATCGCTGAAGCCGATGTTTACTCTGTGCGTGAACTGAATGAAGATGAAAAACAGACACTGCAAAATGTATTTGCGAAAAAATTAGACGTGAACACCCTTCGCATTCATAACATTGTAGATCCGTCCATCTTAGGTGGACTGAAGATGAAAATCGGCAATCGCATCTACGATGGCAGTGTCAGCGGAAAATTAGAGCGAATCGAAAGAAAGCTCGTTTCTGCAAACAAATGATGATAGGGGTGAAAATTGGATGAGCATCAAAGCTGAAGAAATCAGTGCGCTTATTAAACAGCAAATTGAAAACTATGAATCAGAAATAGAAGTAAGCGATGTCGGTACAGTCATTGAAGTCGGTGACGGTATCGCTCGCGTGCACGGCCTTGACAATGTGATGTCCGGCGAGCTCGTTGAATTTTCCAATGGGGTAATGGGTATGGCTCAGAACCTTGAGGAAAATAATGTCGGTATCGTTATTCTTGGACCGTTTACCGAAATTAAAGAAGGCGATGAAGTACGCCGTACCGGACGCATTATGCAGGTGCCGGTGGGTGAAGAACTTCTTGGCCGTGTGGTGAACCCCCTTGGTCAGCCGGTAGATGGCAAAGGTCCAATTGAAACGAATAAGACCCGACCAATTGAATCACCAGCTCCTGGCGTAATGGATCGTAAATCCGTACACGAACCACTGCAGACAGGATTGAAAGTTATTGACTCGATGATTCCAATTGGCCGCGGTCAGCGTGAGTTAATCATTGGTGACCGTCAGACCGGTAAAACGGCTATTGCCATTGATACCATTATCAATCAAAAAGATCAGGACATGATTTGTATCTATGTTGCCATCGGGCAAAAAGAATCCACTGTACGCGGTGTGGTTGAAACATTGCGTCAACATGGAGCATTAGACTATACGATTGTCGTTACGGCTAGTGCATCACAGCCAGCTCCTCTTCTTTACCTGGCACCATATGCCGGTGTAACCATGGGTGAAGAATTTATGTACAACGGCAAGCACGTGCTTGTAGTATACGATGATCTTTCCAAGCAGGCAGCAGCATATCGTGAATTGTCGTTATTGCTTCGCCGCCCGCCAGGACGTGAAGCATTCCCGGGAGATGTATTCTACCTGCACTCTCGCCTGCTGGAACGTGCAGCCAAGCTAAGTGATGAAAAAGGAGGAGGATCACTGACGGCCCTTCCATTTGTTGAAACGCAGGCCGGCGACATTTCTGCCTATATTCCGACAAACGTGATTTCCATTACAGATGGACAGATCTTCTTGCAGTCTGACTTATTCCACTCCGGTGTACGCCCGGCGGTTAACGCAGGTTTATCGGTATCCCGTGTTGGTGGTGCAGCGCAGATTAAAGCAATGAAAAAAGTATCCGGTACCCTTCGTCTGGATCTGGCTGCTTACCGTGAATTGGAAGCATTTGCACAGTTCGGATCGGATCTGGATAAGGCAACACAGGCCAAATTGAATCGTGGTGCCCGTACAGTAGAAGTACTGAAACAGGGTCTCCATCAGCCTCTTCCAGTCGAAAAGCAGGTAACTATTATCTACGCTCTGATTAACGGGTTCCTGGATGATATTCCGGTTGAGGATGTTCAGCGCTTTGAAGCTGAATTCCATAGCTGGATGGATAAAAACGGAAAAGAATTGCTTGATCACATTCGGGAAACAGGAAATCTGCCGGATGAAGATCAGTTGAAAGAAAAGATCAAGGAATTCAAGAAAACGTTTGCCGTTTCAGAATAACGGTGGAGATGAAAGTCTCTTATAAGAAAAGGTGGTGAAAACGGCGTGGCATCCCTTCGTGACATAAAAGGCCGGATTAATTCCACAAAAAAGACGATGCAAATTACAAAAGCGATGGAAATGGTCTCTGCTTCCAAGCTGAACCGTGCGGAGCAGAACGCAAAAGCTTTTGTTCCGTACATGGAAAAAATGCAGGAAGTCGTTGCCAGCATCGCATCCGGAAATACTGGCGTGGAACATCCGATGTTAAAGGCACGTCCGGTAAAGAAGACTGGCTATATTGTCATTACATCTGATCGTGGCCTGGCCGGTGCCTATAACAGTAACGTATTGCGCAAAGTTTATCAGACGATTCAGGAACGCCATCAATCCACTGACGAATATACAGTGATTGCTATAGGTAAAGTCGGACGAGAGTTTTTCAAAAAACGCAATATGCCAGTGGCCAAAGAAATTATCGGGCTTGCAGATCAGCCGAATTTTGCTGACATTCAGACAATCGCAAGTGAAACCGTTGAGATGTATGCCAGTGAAGAAATCGACGAACTTTATCTCTACTATAATCATTTTGTAAGTGCCATCTCTCAGGTCGTTACCGAGAAAAAGCTACTGCCTTTGACGGATATCAACCCGGAAGGTCAGAAACAAACATCTTATGAATATGAGCCAGATGAAGAAGCAATATTAAAAGTGCTTTTGCCACAATACGCTGAAAGTTTAATCTACGGTGCATTGTTAGACGGTAAAGCAAGTGAACATGCTGCCCGTATGACAGCAATGAAAAATGCTACCGACAATGCAAGCGAAATGATTGATACCCTGACACTTTCATACAACCGTGCACGTCAGGCTTCAATCACTCAGGAGATCAGCGAAATTGTCAGTGGTGCGGCAGCTCTCGAATAAAGTTACGCCCTAAGAGGAATCAGCTAGTAAGTTAGGAGGGAAAAGGATGAGCAAAGGACGTATTTTGCAGGTTATGGGTCCGGTTGTTGACGTTCAGTTTGAAAGCGGACACCTGCCTCAGATTTACAACGCCCTGAAAGTTCGTCATGAAGCTAAGGACGACTCCGAGGTAAACATTGACCTGACGCTGGAAGTAGCTCTACACCTTGGTGATGATACTGTTCGTACCATTGCGATGGCTTCCACGGACGGACTCGTTCGGGGGATGGAAGTAGAAGATACAGGCGCACCGATTTCTGTACCTGTCGGTGAACCAACACTTGGTCGAGTATTTAACGTATTAGGTGAACATATTGATTTCGGTGAAGAAGTGGGTGACGATGTGCGCCGCGACCCGATTCACCGTGAAGCACCGAAATTTGAAAACCTGTCAACCCAGACAGAAATTTTAGAAACAGGCATCAAAGTCGTTGACCTGCTTGCGCCATACATTAAGGGTGGTAAGATTGGTCTGTTCGGCGGTGCCGGTGTAGGAAAAACCGTATTAATTCAGGAGTTAATCAATAACGTTGCACAGGAACATGGTGGTATTTCTGTATTCGCCGGTGTAGGTGAACGTACCCGTGAAGGAAATGACCTTTATTTTGAAATGAAAGACTCCGGCGTTATTGATAAAACAGCGATGGTATTCGGTCAGATGAACGAACCGCCTGGAGCGCGTATGCGTGTAGCCCTGACTGGTTTGACAATGGCTGAATACTTCCGTGATGAACAGGGTCAGGACGTGTTGTTCTTTATCGACAACATTTTCCGTTTTACCCAGGCTGGTTCAGAAGTATCCGCACTTCTTGGACGCATGCCATCTGCCGTTGGATACCAGCCAACCCTGGCTACAGAAATGGGTAACCTGCAGGAGCGTATTACTTCTACGGATAAAGGTTCCATCACCTCAATCCAGGCAGTATACGTTCCAGCGGACGACTATACTGACCCGGCTCCAGCAACTACATTCGCACACTTAGATGCGACGACAAACCTGGAGCGTAAACTGGCTGAGCAGGGGATTTACCCGGCCGTTGACCCGCTGGCATCTACTTCTCGTGCCCTTGACCCGAATATTGTAGGAGAAGAGCACTACAATGTGGCACGTGAAGTACAAAGAACCCTGCAGCGTTACAAAGAACTTCAGGACATCATCGCCATCTTAGGTATGGACGAACTGTCTGACGAAGATAAATTAATCGTTGCTCGTGCACGTCGCATTCAGTTCTTCCTGTCTCAGAATTTCCACGTTGCCGAGCAGTTTACCGGTCAGCCTGGTTCTTATGTTCCGGTTGAAGAAACCGTTAAAGGATTTAAAGAAATCCTTGAAGGAAAATATGATGATCTTCCTGAAGATGCATTCCGTCTTGTAGGACGCATCGAAGAAGTAGTTGAAAAAGCGAAACAGATGGAACAATAAATGGGAAATTAAGCGGCTGCATGTTCAAGCCGCTTAATCCAAGCCCAAGGAGGGGTAAGTTTGAAAACACTGACTGTGAGTGTTGTCACTCCTGACGGCCCTGTCTTAGAAGATCAATATGAAATGGTTAGCTGCAAGGCGGAAAGCGGAGAGCTTGGGATATTACCAGGCCACATTCCGCTTGTAGCACCGCTGGCTATAAGCGCCGTTCGTTTAAAAAAAGATAATAAGACAGAAAAAATCGCAGTCAGCGGCGGATTTTTAGAAGTGCGCCCTGACAAGGTAACCGTTCTGGCACAGGCAGCGGAAAAACCATCTGACATCGATGTAGAACGCGCGCGAAAAGCAAAAGAACGTGCTGAACGCCGTCTGCAGGCTAAACAGGACGATATCGACTTCAAACGTGCAGAATTAGCGCTAAAACGTGCACTGAATCGACTGGATGTGGCTCAGAGCGAATAGTAACCAGGTAAACCCTTGGTGCAATATATTTGCAGCAAGGGTTTTTTTGCATTTTTACAGATGAAATAGAAAAGGCGTGAAAACGGCCCGGGCAGAGTGGTGATCGCACAAAGGTATGTGCGAACTACCCAGACGGGAGAGATCATGGCCCAGGGAGATTGCTCAATGGCCAGGGGAGAATGCTTACCACCCAGGAGCGAGGTTCAATGGCCCAACGAAGCATGTTAACCGCCCATAATTTTTCGCTGACGGCCCAAAGGAGTGCCGTAATGGCCCAAGCCGGGATGCTAACGGCCCAAAGGAGTGTCGTGATGGCCCAAACCGGGGAGCTGACAGCCCAAAGGAGTGCCGTAATGGCCCAAGCCGGGATGCTAACGGCCCAAAGGAGTGTCGTGATGGCCCAAACCGGGGAGCTGACAGCCCAAAGGAGTGCCGTAATGGCCCAAGCCGGGGAGCTGACAGCCCAAAGGAGTGCCGTAATGGCCCAAGCCGGGGTGCTAACGGCCCAAAGTGAGTGGGTAATGGCCCAAGCCGGGGAGCTGACAGCCCAAAGGAGTGTCGTGATGGCCCAAACCGGGGAGCTGACAGCCCAAAGGAGTGCCGTAATGGCCCAAGCCGGGGAGCTGACAGCCCAAAGAAGTGCCGTAATGGCCCAAGCCGGGATGCTAACGGCCCAAAGGAGTGCCGTAATGGCCCAAGCCGGGGTGCTAACGGCCCAAAGTGAGTGGGTAATGGCCCAAGCCGGGGAGCTAACGGCCCAAAGTGAGTGGGTAATGGCCCAAACCGGGGAGCTGACAGCCCAAAGAAGTGCCGTAATGGCCCAAGCCGGGGTGCTAACGGCCCAAAGGAGTGCCGTAATGGCCCAAGCCGGGGAGCTGACAGCCCAAAGGAGTGTCGTGATGGCCCAAGCCGGGGAGCTGACAGCCCAAAGGAGTGCCGTGATGGCCCAAGCCGGGGCGCTGGCAGCCCAAAGTGAGTGGGTAATGGCCCAATCCGGGGAGCTAACGGCCCAAAGTGAGTGGGTAATGGCCCAAGCCGGGGAGCTGACAGCCCAAAGGAGTGTCGTGATGGCCCAAGCCGGGGAGCTAACGGCCCAAAGGAGTGTCGTGATGGCCCAAGCCGGGGAGCTGACAGCCCAAAGGAGTGCCGTGATGTCTCAAGCAAGACAGCTAACGGTCCAGGGAGAAGGTTCAATGACCCAAGGAAGACACCAAACCGCCCAGGCAGGGGGAGCAATCATCCAGGTTACACACGATCTCCCAAGCAACGGAAATAGTATCTAGAGATATGCACCGATCTCCTAAACCATAGAACGTATTTCCAAAAAAATATCACGTCAGGGGGCATTCATGAGCTCCCATTGTCGTTTCAGAATAACGCTAGAGATGAAAGTCTCCTCCTATAAGCATACATCTGTAAAGTCTAACCTTCTGTGTCTTTTTTGAAGACGTCAATGCTCTCCTCCTATAAGCATACATCTGCAAAGTCCCTTGCAAACGCTCCACTTCCCCTTCTCTAAAATCAAAAGAGATTCCACTTCTAATGATTTGTTCATTGACATAGACATGTGACCAAATACAAAAATCATGAAACCTTCATTAGCGTCATCCGCCAGCAGCAAAACGAATTTCATAAGAACATGTAGAATCTGAAAACCATCAGGGCAAAGAATGTTTATGAATGTTTGACAGATGTTTGACTGAACACCCTGCTGTATCGACACAACTAAACCCATTTGATATAATGAAATCGATTCCAAAAAATTAAAAAATATCATAAAATTTAGCGATTTAAGGGGGCTGAAGATGGATTCATTATATATTTATCAAAATAGCTATATCATGGTTTTCTTGTTCCTATTGATCGGCATACTGCTTCCTGTCGTAGCCCTGGGTATGGGAAAGCTGCTCAGGCCATCCAGACCGTCTGACGAAAAATATACAACCTATGAAAGTGGAATTGAGCCCTTTCAGGATGCAAGAGTCCAATTTACTGTGCGATATTACCTGTTTGCTTTGCTGTTTGTTATTTTCGATGTGGAAACTGTTTTTCTTTATCCATGGGCTGTAGCCTATGATAAACTGGGGATTTTTGCACTGATAGAAATGCTGATTTTCGTGGTCATGCTCATCATTGGATTAATATATGCCTGGAAAAAGAAGGTGTTAAAATGGCAATGAATTTAGAGGATATCACGCCAGAACAGCGAAAAGAGCTGGAACAAAACGTGTTTTTTATTACCCTTGAGCGGTTGAAAGCGTGGGCGAGGAGCAATTCGCTATGGCCATTAACATTTGGTCTTGCTTGCTGTGCCATTGAAATGATGGGGACGGGAAGTGCCCACTATGATCTGGACCGCTTTGGCTCCTTTTTCAGACCATCGCCGCGGCAATCTGATGTGATGATCGTATCCGGGACCGTCACGAAAAAAATGGCGCCAGTTCTCCGCCGTTTGTATGACCAGATGCCAGAACCGAAATATGTCATTGCCATGGGTTCCTGTGCTACCGCAGGAGGCCCTTATGTTCGGTCATATGCAGTCGTCAAAGGTGTAGATCAGATTGTTCCCGTAGATGTCTATATTCCAGGATGCCCGCCAAATCCTGCAGCACTCATATATGGCATTCATAAACTACAGGAAAAAATTCGCTATGAAGCTAAAACCGGGAAGCGGGTGATTTTAAATGACAACTGAAGAGAACAACAAAAAACCTCGTGAGGAAGACGCAGTCGATCAGAAAAAAAGGAAATCAAATGAATCCGAAAAAAATGAAATCGGCGCACAAAAAGAAGGAGCTGGTGACATAAAATCGGACAAACGGGCCAAATCAAAAAAAGAGCGCCCGAACATGCAAGATAAAGAAGGCCCGATGAAACAAAAACGCCCGGGTAAAAAAACCGATGTAGAGGAGCACAAAGAAGAAGAGTCCCCATCACCAAAGGAACCACTCTTAAAAAAATATGTTGCACTGATTCATGAACACCTCGGAGAAAACAGCCTGGAAGACGCTTACATTAACCGGGCTTCAAAAGAACTTCCAACCCTGATTGTACAGCCGGAGTCATATTTCAGCATTGCCAGACTATTAAAAACCCATCAAGAATTACAGTTTAACTATTTATCTGAACTCCATGGAACGGATTTCAAAGAATACATGGAAGTCTATGTTCATCTTTACTCCTTTGCCCGGAAAGAACACATCGCATTAAAAGTGAAACTTGATCGAGAAAAGCCGATCATCCACTCCCTTGTCCCATTATGGGAAGGAGCAAATTGGCCAGAATGTGAAGCTTACGACTTACTGGGCATTGAATTTAAAAACCATCCGGATCTCAAACGAATTTTTCTGGGAGAAGACTGGGAAGGATATCCGCTCAGAAAAGATTATGAACCATATGATGTGGAGGTGTAGCCAATGGTCAGAACAGAAGAAATGCTATTGAATGTAGGTCCCCAGCACCCGAGTACCCATGGCGTGTTTCGTCTGGTAGTCAAAATCGACGGAGAAATTATTCAGGAAGCTACACCTGTCATAGGATATTTGCACCGCGGAACGGAAAAATTAGCTGAAGATCTGCAGTACACACAAATTATTCCTTATACCGACCGCATGGACTATTTGTCTGCGATGACGAACAATTATGTGATTTGTCATGCGGTAGAAACGTTAATGGGGCTTGAAGTGCCGGAAAAAGCAGAGTATCTTCGGGTGATGGCCATGGAACTTGGCCGTATAGCCAGTCATCTTGTGTGGTTTGGAACCTATCTGCTCGACATCGGTGCAACAAGTCCTTTTCTTTTTGCATTCCGGGAGCGGGAAGCCATTATTAATCTGTTAAATGAGTTATCAGGAGCCCGCCTGACCTTTAATTACATGCGGGTTGGTGGAGTGAAATGGGATGCCCCTGAAGGATGGATAGATAAGGTTCGTGAGTTTATTCCTTATATGCGGAAAGAGCTGGAAGGATACCATGACCTTGTAACAGGGAATGAAATTTTCTTAAACCGGGTAAAGGGTGTCGGCACCTATACGAAAGAAGATGCCCTTCAGTATTCGCTGAGCGGGGCAAACCTTCGCTGTACAGGGGTTAACTATGATCTCCGAAAAGAAGAACCTTATTCCATCTATGACCGCTTTGATTTTGATGTTCCTACTGAAGAGACAGGCGATGCTTTTGCCCGCTATCAAGTGCGGATGGCAGAAATGGAAGAATCGTTAAAAATTCTGGAACAGGCGGTGGAACAGTTTCCGGAAGAAGGAAACATCCTGGGAAAAGTCCCCCGAGTCATTCGTCCGCCGGAAGGGGAAGTATATGTGAGAATCGAGTCCCCCAGAGGAGAAATTGGCTGCTATATCGCCAGCGATGGACAGAAAGAACCCTATCGCCTAAAGTTTCGCAGGCCTTCTTTTTACAACCTGCAAATCCTGCCGAAATTATTAAAAGGTGAAAACATGGCCAACCTGGTCGTCATTCTTGGCGGGATTGACATCGTCCTCGGGGAGGTGGATGGCTGATGACCTGGATGGAACAACTGCTCTCAAGTGCTCCGGATTTGATGCAGACGCTGATCTTTTTTGCAGCAGTTCTGGCATTGCTTTTTGTCGTTTTAGGATTTGTCACCTATGCCATTCTTGCTGAGCGAAAAGTCATGGGATTTATGCAACTCAGATATGGACCGGCAAAAGTCGGCGGGAAGTTTGGGCTTCTGCAGACGGTGGCTGATGTTCTCAAGCTGCTCTTAAAGGAAGATATCAAGCCGGCGCTCAGAGATCGGCCGCTCTTTATTATAGCTCCTATTATTGCTTTTGCGCCATCCTTCATGGTTCTAGCTGCCATTCCTTTTTCGGAGCAGCTGATATTCACGGATATGGGGGTAGGACTTTTATATATCATTGCGATTTCCGGAATGACCACCATCGGTATTATGACAGCGGGATGGGCATCCAACAATAAATATGCCCTGATGGGAAGCATGCGTTCCGTTGCACAGATGATATCCTATGAAATTCCCCTCGTCATGTCTGTCATCGGGGTGATCCTTTTTTCAGGAAGTCTTAATCTATCAGAGATTGTGGAAAGTCAGCGATATGTGCCGTATATCTTATTACAGCCGATTGGTTTTCTCGTATTTGTCATTGCGGCTACCGCTGAATTAAACCGGACACCATTTGACCTTCCTGAAGCAGAATCTGAACTCATTGCCGGATATCATGTTGAATATTCAGGATTCCGTTTTGCGTTTTTTATGCTGGCAGAATATGTTTATCTTTTTGCCATGTCTGCTTTAATCACCGTTTTGTTTCTGGGTGGATGGAACCCGATTATCGGCTTGAATTTCATTCCGGGGGTGATCTGGTTCGTCTTGAAATTCAGTCTCGTTGTCTTTTTCTTCATGTGGCTCCGGGCTACTTTTCCCAGGCTTAGAGCGGATCAGCTCATGGAGTTTGGATGGAAAGTTCTTCTTCCAGTAGCCCTTTTCAATATATTTTTGTCAGCCATTATGAAAGAGCTGTTTTTCTAGACCGTATGATCAGTCGGGATTTTGAATGATATCACAAAAGGGGTGTAAGCCGTGAAAGGATTAGCAAAGGGGTTAACATATACCCTGAAAAATATGACCCGAGAAAAAGCAACCTATCATTATCCGGAAGAACCGCTTCCTCTGCCAGACCGGTTTCGGGGAATCCAAAAATTTTACCCGGAAAAATGCATTGTGTGCAACCAGTGTGTGAATATTTGTCCCACTGATTGCATTACGCTGACCGGTAAGAAACACCCGGATCCGGAAAGGAAAGGGAGAATTATAGAAACCTATAACATTAATTTTGAGATCTGCATCCTATGTGATTTGTGCACAGAAGTATGTCCGACCGAGGCCATAGTAATGACCAATAATTTTGAGCTCGCCGAGTATTCAAGGGATGAATTTTTTAAAGATTTGCAATGGCTGGATGAAAACGACACGAATATTCGAAAGGAGAACTGACCATGAACGGAGAAATCATCGCATTTGCGCTCCTTTCTGCTGCCAGTGTCCTGGGTGCACTGGCGATGCTGTATGTATCGAAAGTGGTTCATATGCTGTTGTCCCTTGTGCTGACCTTTTTCAGTCTGGCCGGAATTTATGTGCTGTTATCCGCTGAATTTGTAGCGGTTGTGCAGGTGCTGATTTATTCCGGAGCTGTGTCTATCATGATGATTTTTGGCATTATGTTGACAAAGCACAAGGATCAAGAGAACAGACCTCCAAATATAAAGCGTTCGCTGATCACTGGAGCCGGAATCATTGTTTTTTTTGCAGCTGTATATGGTGCCATTCGAAAAGTTCCCTTTGGTGAACAGACTCCGAACCTGCATGAGGCAAACACTGAACAGATTGGGATTAAAATCTTTTCCTATTATGTCATACCGTTTGAGGTGGTTTCTGTCGTATTACTTGCAGCACTGGTGGGAGCCATTCTGCTCGCCAGAAAGGAAGGAGATGATCAGTCATGAGTTCCGTTCCTGCACAGGGGTACTTAATTCTTGCTTTAATCCTGTTTTGCATCGGTCTGTTTGGAGCTCTGACCAAACGAAATACAATAATTGTACTCATATCGATAGAATTGATGTTAAATGCCGTAAACCTGAATCTGGTGGCATTTAGCAAATACGGAATCAATCCGAACATGACCGGTCAGGTATTTTCACTGTTTTCCATCACGATTGCTGCGGCTGAGGCAGCTGTTGGGATTGCCATTCTGCTTTCCCTTTACCGGAATCGCCGTACAGTTCATATCGATGAAATGGATACGTTAAAACATTAATCACGATTAGAAGGGATATGATAAAATGATCAGTTTTGCATGGCTGATCCCGCTGTTTCCGTTGCTTTCCTTTCTAGTATTGATTCTCTCGGGAAAAAAACTGAAGACGGTAAGCGGCTATCTGGCTTCTCTGCTGACAGGAATCTCCTTCATTTTTACGTTAGGAGTGATCGCAGATTTACGCAGCGTTACTGAATATGAAGCGACATGGACCTGGCTGACCATTGGCACGACAGATATTCAGGCAGGTGTGTGGCTCAATCCATTAAATGGACTGATGCTGTTCATCGTATCTTTTGTTAGCCTCCTAGTACATATTTATTCGCTTGGCTACATGGGGGAGAATGATCGCAGGGCAACCTATTTTGCTTATTTGGGCCTGTTTACATTTGCGATGCTCGGCCTCGTCATGTCACCCAATCTTATTCAGTTTTATATGTTCTGGGAACTGGTAGGGCTTGGTTCCTTTCTGTTAATCGGCTTTTATCTGTATAAAGAAAGTGCAAAACGTGCGGCACGAAAAGCTTTCATTATGACACGAATTGGCGATGCGGGATTGCTTGTCGGATTGATTCTAATATTCTGGCAAACAGGTTCTCTCTCTTTTACAGAAATTTTTCAGGCTGTGGAGCAAAACGAATTCGCCCCGGGCATGGTTACACTAACGGCCATTTTGCTGTTTATCGGGGCAGTGGGGAAATCCGGCCAGTTCCCCCTTCATACCTGGCTGCCTGATGCCATGGAAGGTCCGACACCGGTATCAGCTTTAATTCATGCAGCAACGATGGTGGCTGCGGGGGTGTATCTCGTCGCTGCGGCTTACCCGTTATTTTTAGCCAGTGAATGGGCGTTAATGATTGTGGCGGTTATAGGGGCATTTACAGCCATTTTCGCTGCTACGATCGGTTTAGTCCAGGATGATTTGAAGCGAGTTCTGGCATATTCTACGGTATCCCAGCTGGGCTATATGATGCTGGCACTGGGCGCGGGAGGGTATGTGGCCGGCATGTTCCATCTGACGACTCATGCCTTTTTCAAAGCCCTCTTGTTTCTGGCAGCCGGAAGTGTAATTTTAGCCCTGAGAAAACAGAATATCAAAGAAATCGCCGGAGAAGGGAGACATTTGGCCATTACAAAGTGGGGGTTTCTGGCAGGCACCCTTGCAATCAGTGGTTTTCCACTGTTATCGGGGTCTTTCAGTAAGGAAGCGATTTTTGCAGCTCTGCTGGAAGATGGTCAATACGGGCTCCTGGGGGTTGCTCTGCTTACCGCCTTTTTAACGTCTGTTTATATGTTCAGGCTATATTTCATGGTGTTTCACGGAAAAGGGGCAGACAAACCACCGAAGTCTGTTCCTGTCAGCATGAAAATCCCCGTGATCATTCTTGCGGCACTCGCTGTCATCAGTGGATTTTTCGCTACCGGATTTGCTGACTGGCTGGCAGCCGAACAGGAATATGCCGTATTGCATCATAGCCCGACCTGGCTGATCTTTCTGGCTACCTTACTATCCCTTGGGGGAATCGTATTTGCCTATTTCATCTATGTGCGAAAACAGATGGACCGGGAGGAATGGAAGACGACGTTTTCATCAACATACACCATTTTATATCACAAATATTTTATCGATGAGTTTTATCAAAACACCATCATATACAGTACACGTGCCATTTCTTATCTCATGTATTACACCGAACGTTATGTAGTGGAAACCATTGCGGCATTTGCAGCAGGAATGGTAAAGGAGATCGGAAAAACAGGGTCCAGACTGCAAAATGGCCGGGTCCAGACTTATGGAACCGTAGCTTTGCTGGGACTCGCCGTCATTGTACTGATCTTTGTTGTCAGAGGGGGGTATTTCTAAATGGGACTGCTAAGTCTGTTCGTGTTTTCACCGATTGTTGGATTGGTTCTCATATCTCTGCTGTCAAACAACAGCAGCCCAAAAATCGTTCAGCGTTACGCTTTAATTGGTGGCTTCATCCCCCTGATCGTTTCCTGGATTGTTTATTTCATTTATCAGCGAAATAACCGTCTGGCGGAAAACTTTTCCTGGTTTTCCTATGAAACAGACAGCCGGACACTGGTCATCGACTACGAACTAGAGTTGAACGGATTTCGGCTTGCACTCCTATTATTGACCACTTTAATTGTCACGCTGTCCATTCTGGCGTCTGTTAAGGACATCAAAAAAAATCCGAAATTGTTTTATCAATGGCTGTTCATACTGGAACTCGGTATGCTGGGTGTCTTTGCTTCAGATAACATGTTTTTATTCTTTTTCTTCTTTGAACTGACTCTCATTCCCATGTTCTTTTTAATTGGGAAATGGGGTCATGTAGAAAGGGAAGAGACTGCATATAAATATCTCATTTATAACGGACTTGGTTCAGCGGTTCTTCTCATCGCGATTGTTGCTGTCTTCATTCAGGCAGGTAACGCCAATTTTGAGGCTGTAAAAGACTATATGTCCACCATGGATGATCAGGCTTATCAGATTGGGGTAATCGTTGCCTTTCTGGTTGCCTTTGGTGTGAAATTGCCTATCGTTCCGCTTCATTCCTGGATGGTGAATGTGCACGTGTATGCACCGCCGGCTGTCGTCATGATCCACGCGGGCGTCCTGTTGAAAATTGGCGCTTATGGTTTGCTTCAGTTTGGAGCTGGAATGTTTCCGGAGACTTTCCCGTTACTGGCCGTCACCCTGGCTGTACTGGGGCTCATTAATCTGTTATACGGTGCATTTCTCGCCCTGATTCAGGACGACCTGCGAAAAGTTTTTGCCTATGCCAGTGTATCCCATATGGGAATCATTCTTCTCGGAATAGCCGGAATGAACACTGCAGGCTATCAGGGAGCCATCTTCCAGACCATTTCCCATGGCTTAATTTCTGCACTTCTCTTTTATTTAGTAGGGGTTTTAATCAACCGAACTAGCACAACCAATCTGGAAAAATTAGGGGGTCTGTGGACAACTGCACCGGTGCTCTCGGGGTTCTTTTTAGCAGCTGCCCTTGCAGGACTCGGACTTCCCGGTATGAGCGGTTTTGTCAGCGAATTCATGGCATTCCTTGGCGTCTTTGAAAATCTTCCTGTATTCGGTGCAATCGGAATCATTGGCATCATCCTGACAGCTGTCTATTTCCTTAGAGCGATTTTAAACATCAGTTTTGGAAAAAGAAAGGGAAAAGCCTTAGATAAAATGACCGATTTGCGCAATCTAGAACTTCTTCCTGCAGGAGTTCTGCTGGCGTTCATTATCTTGATCGGCGTATATCCTGACAGCCTCGGTCAGCTTCTACAAATCACCCTGGAAACATTCGTTGCAGGGATGGGGGGATAAGCAATGGATTTAGAAACACTATTGAGTTTTAAATGGAGTATCATGGCACCGGAATTCACCATTTTAATAACAGGAGTCATCGTTTCACTGCAGGATTTGTTTTACGGAAACAAACGTTTGTCCAGCTGGCTGTCCATTCTGGGTGTCCTGCTGGCCATTGCCTTTCTGTCCACCCAGTATCAGCACGAATCAGTATCCATTCTTTATGACACGTATATATTTGATGAAGTCACTTTCTTCTTTAAAATCATTTTGCTGACTGGTACACTGCTGATCCTTTTGATGACCAGCCCATCATGGGATGAAGAGACAGAACGGGTAAGGGGAGATTTTCATTATCTGCTGCTGGCAGCTCTGCTTGGAGGAATGATTGTCGTGTCCAGCGGGGACGTCATTACCCTTTATGCAGGACTGGAACTGCTGTCGATTTCCTCCTATATCATGGTTGGAATCAGGAAATACAATCGAAATGCCAATGAAGGGGCTATGAAATACATCATTACAGGATCCCTGGCATCAGCGGTTACCCTGTTTGGGCTCAGCTACATTTATGGCTTAACAGGTACGACAAATTTATTCGATATTTCCCGGGAAATGTCGGCCATTGACACTCAACTGGAACCGCTGGCAATACTGGGGTTTGTCATAACATTTGTAGGCCTGACCTTTAAAATTTCCACTGTACCATTTCATATGTGGACACCGGATGTGTATCAGGGGGCATCTACTCCAGTTGCAGCCTTTTTAAGTGTTGTGTCCAAAGCGGCAGGTTTTATACTGATCGCCCGAATGTTGATCATCGCCTTTACTGCGGAGCCGGGGCTGGAGCAGGGGACTGTCTATGAGTACGGAGTTGGGCTCATTGCCGTTTTGGCCGCATTAACGATGATTGTTGGAAATACGGTCGCTTTAAGACAGCGAAACATGAAGCGACTGTTTGCTTATTCCAGTATTGCCCACGCCGGCTACCTGCTCATTCCACTGGCGGCTCTTACATCATTCAGCCTGGAAACCATATGGTTTTATTTACTCGCATACATGCTGATGAATATTGGTGCATTTGCGGTTCTTCATGTATTAATACAAAATCATGCAAATGAAGATATGTCCATATTTTCAGGGCTTTATCACCGTTCGCCTGTTCTTACCGTGATGATGACGATATTCCTTGCATCACTCGCCGGTATCCCGGGCACAGCTGGCTTTATCGGGAAATTTAACATCTTCCTTGGAGCATTATCGGCTGATCCAGCCCGTTACGTGCTGGCGGGGATCATGGTTGCAACAACTGTCATATCCTATGTTTATTATTTCAATATCCTGGTGCAGATGTATTCCCGTCCGGCTGAAAAACATGCAAACCTCCAGGTTCCAGCGATCACCTGGGTGACAGTGGGATTTTGTACGCTTGGTACGGTTCTATTCGGAATTTTCCCGAATCTCCCTTTACAATTTTTCAACTGGTAACCTCCTGTTAGGGGCTTTGTTTGACAAAGCCCCTAAAAACGTGTAATGGTTGTATAGATGAGCAAACGAAGGAGGGAACTCGCATGTTGCAGTCACTGGGTATTGAAGCGGTTATCGGCATGTTTTCACATGTTTTATTTATCATTCTGACATGGAGAGCCATGCAGGGCTTACGTCTGGAAGCGATCATAAGAAAGGGAAGTGTTGTGGAAGCACGGATCATTTATCTTTTAATTGCAATTGCCATTGGAACAAGTGTCAGCCGCTTTTTTCTGGATTTCTTAAAATGGTCCCAGCAATTAAATTATTTATTTCAGTAACGATGAAAATAAATGATCTTATTTCGTTATAAACTCTTCTTCTCCCGTCCATACTGTTGATAAAAACGAAGCGGGAGAGGAAGAGACGTATGAAAAAAAGATGGTTATTTCCTTTTATTTCTATGATTCTATTATCAGCTTCATGGATCAGTCACGCAAATGCGAACACTGAAGAGGACTTAAAGCCCCTGTTAAACCTTCACTCGTTTATGCATGAGGAAAACCTGCCGTTAACCAGCTTTGAGCTTATGATGCGGAAGACGATGAAATGGGAAGGTGAAAAGACCCTCGAGGGAGTGAAGCAGGCACTCCATCTAAATACCCCCTTTAAAACAGCAACAACGAATCAATCTAAGAAATATTACATAGAAAACGTACATAAAAAAATAGGTCTATCCGAACAGGTAATAGTGATAAAAGAAAAAGGGAATTTGCAACCATATGTCGAAATCATATATACATTATCAGGAAAAAAGTTAGATAAAAATATGATGAATTCAATCGAAAAGCATCTAAATTTGGCGAAGTCACATATTTTTCAAGAAAATACACCGATTTACACTTGTTTACAGTCCAAAACAGATGCTATTATAAAAAATAGTTTATTAGACAAGTTTATGCACGATCACAAAGTGGATTTACTACATAAACTGGAAGAAGAAGACTTTTTGGTTATATCGGGCTATACGGATCAATGGGACGTCCATGTTCCGATTTCTGAAGACAGCAAGATGAATGTTCAGTTTTCAATTCGAAGAGGATTGGACGGGATGACTTATGTCACAATCGGCACACCAATCCTGACAGTTGAATATTAATATATAGAAACTAGTCGCGGAGGGGAATAACTTGGAAAAAATCATCGTACGTGGTGGGAGGCAGCTTAAAGGTACCGTAAGAGTTGAAGGTGCCAAGAATGCTGTACTGCCTGTCATCGCAGCAAGTATAATGGCAAGTAAAGGAAGAAGTGTCATCCATGACGTGCCCGCTCTTGCAGATGTAGACACCATGAATGAAGTTTTGCGATATATGAATGTGCAAGTCATCAATCAAAACCACACGATAAAAATTAATGCAGAACTGCCGCTAAAAACCGAAGCCCCTTTTGAGTATGTGCGAAAAATGCGTGCATCGGTCCTGGTGCTTGGACCACTCCTGGCGAGATACGGCCATGCTAAGGTAGCCATGCCGGGAGGATGTGCCATCGGTTCAAGACCAATTGATCAGCATTTGAAAGGTTTTGAAGCCATGGGGGCCGAGGTCCATGTGGGAAATGGCTTTATCGAGGCCCACACGAAACAGGACCGATTGAAGGGTGCACGTATTTATCTGGATGTGCCCAGTGTTGGTGCAACAGAAAATATTATGATGGCTGCGACACTGGCTAAAGGCCGCACAATTATTGAAAACTGCGCAAAAGAGCCAGAGATTGTGGACTTAGCGAATTTCTTAAATAAAATGGGGGCAAACATTGTCGGTGCTGGAACAGAAACGATCCGGATAGAGGGAGTGGATTGTCTCCATGGATGCGAACACACGATTATTCCGGATCGCATCGAAGCAGGAACCTTTATGGTTGCATCAGCCATCACAAAGGGAAATGTGTTCGTCCAGGGAGCTGTTTCAGACCACCTTCGATCCCTTATAGCAAAATTAAAAGAAATGGGTGTCGGAATCGAAGAATATGATGAAGGCATTCGGGTCATTGGACCGGAACAATTAAAGTCAGTAGATATTAAAACAATGCCGCACCCGGGATTCCCAACGGATATGCAGGCACAGATGATGGCACTTACTATGGCAGCGAACGGAACGAGTGTGATTACAGAGACCGTTTTTGAAAACCGTTTCATGCATGTCGAAGAGTTTCGGCGTATGAATGCCAGAATCAAAATCGAAGGACGAAGCGCCATTATTGATGGCCCGGTTCAGCTTCAGGGTGCCGAAGTCGCTGCAACAGATTTGCGTGCAGCTGCTGCCCTTATTCTCGCCGGTCTTGTCGCAGACGGTTATACGAGGGTGACCCAGCTGAACCATCTTGACAGAGGTTACGTGGATTTTGTCGGTAAACTAAAACAATTAGGAGCCGATATTCAGCGCATATCTGAATATAAATCAAGCGACCAGAAACATCTATCATCCCTATAATCCTTATCCCGAATCTAACCCCTGATGGCAACGTTGTAGTTTCCATCGGGGGTTTTCGTTTTCTGTGCTTTAAGTTGTCCCTGGTTTAGTCAAACATTAAAAGCAACCTGTTTCGGTATGAGACGCAGTATTTTTACGAAAGGGCCAGATTATCACCGCATTGTTTTATCACAAAAATTGTGACGAATGGTTCCTCAACAGAACCACTCCCTTACCCCATTTTCTTCCTTTGAATGATTCAGCACTTTACCTTTTCCATCCAGTAAAAACATTCATAGGTTTTCAAAAAAGATCCTTGTTTTTGTCTCCTTATGTTAAATGGTAATTTTGGTTCTATTAAATCTCCTTTCTGTATAAGTTTTATAGTAGAGACCAGAGAGGAGGCGAAGTGGTTGAACTGGAAAAAATCGGGCATCATTCTTGTGAGTATCCTGGCAGCGATTATCCTGATTATTCCGAGTGTGATTGTGATACCATTCATTGAAGCAGGGGAAAATGAGACTACTCAATCAAACCGGCATGAAAATGATTCAATTCTGGAACTGGATTCGTCTTTTACAATCAAAGTATTTCGTACTGCCAGCAGTCAAGTGGAAGATGTGCCGCTGGAAGTCTATGTTGCAAGAGTAGTTGCTTCGGAAATGCCAGCTGACTTTGAAATGGAAGCGTTGAAAGCACAGGCGCTGGCAGCCAGAACATTTCTTGTGAAACATTTGCTTCAGGGTAGCCAGGCTCCGGAAAATTCCCATGTCAAAGATACCGTGGAGCATCAGGTTTACAAAAACGAAGATGAACTGAGACAGCTATGGGGAACAGATTACTCCTGGAAGATGAAGCGGATCAAACAGGCGGTTGCTGAAACACAGGGAGAAATCATCACATATGAAGGCGAACCCATTACCGCAGCCTTCTTTTCCACAAGCAACGGCTTTACCGAGAATTCTGAAGACTACTGGCAAAATTCCATACCATATTTACGAAGTGTCCAAAGTCCATGGGATGAAGAGTCACCCAAGTTTCTGAATCAGAAAATTGTCGCGCTCGATGAGGTGGAAAATAAGCTTGGGGTGGATTTAAGTCAACAACCGATTTTCTCTGATTTAACTCGTACAGAAAGTAACCGTGTCGAAACGGTAACCATTGGAGATAAAACGTTTACCGGAAGGGAAGTAAGGGAAGCCCTCGGCCTACATTCCAGTGATTTTTCCATTGCGAAAAAAGATCATTATTTAATTTTTACAACAAAAGGCTATGGCCACGGGGTCGGGATGAGTCAATACGGGGCCAATGGAATGGCAAAAGAAGGGAAAACCTATAAAGAAATTGTTCAATACTATTACAAAGGTGCGACGATTTCCGATATTACGCCTTATCTGGAACGGATGGAATCCAGTAAACAGTAATTTTTCTGTATGGAAGCTGGCTTGTGGTGAAGCCAGTTTTTTTGTGTTCAGGTATGATAACCATCAGCGGATGTGGGCTACTTTACGTGGAAACGGCTGCAGCGCCTGGTTCCCGGGGATGCTTTGTTCATCCACCCCGGGTAAGCGCCAGGAGCCTGAGGGCCTGTCAGGGCGCCATTGTGTTTCTTGTTTATAACGCCAGCATTTCCCCAAAATTTTTGGGGAAAAATGAATAAAAAATGTATATATTTTTCTGTGTGTAGAAAAATAAAAGGAAAAATTTTTAAAAAACATGTATATATTTTCCTCTTTCTGCTCAGAATGGTTGCTGAGGTGATGGAAAATGAAAGAGGAAGGCAAAAAGCCAAACTTCAAACATTCAGCCTGGAAGAAAATCTCAAGAAAAAAATGGTTTTATCCAGCGGTTTACTTAACTTTAGTAGCGTTTGTTTTAGCTGGTGTACTCTGGTATCAAAATCGGTCTGTTGATCTTCCGGATGAGAATCAGACAGCAAATAATGAAACACAGGACAACTCTATGGTATCCAATCCGTTATACAACAACAATAATGAAGACGAGGCTACTCCAGTAATGGAACAGAGCGAAATGATTCAGATGCCGGTAAAACATGCAGACGATACGGAGATTGTTACCAAATTCTACGATTATAATGCATCAGAAGAAGAACAAGAACAGGCCCTAATTCTTTACAACAATAAGTATTACCAGAGCATGGGAATTGACATTGCATCACAAAATGATGAACCATTCGACGTAACGGCATCACTGAGTGGCAAGGTAACGGAAGTGAAAGAAGATCCCCTTTATGGAAATGTGGTCGAAATCACTCATGACTATGGTGTAACCACCAAATATGCTAGTCTGGGTGAAGTCATGGTTGAAAAAGGGGCAAACGTACAGCAGGGAGATGTGATTGGAACCGCTGGAAGAAATCTCTATGGCCAGGCTAATGGAATTCATGTTCATTTTGAGTTAAGAAAGGACAACGAACCATTAAACCCTGAAGAATACTTTAACAAACCGGTCAGCGAGATTAAACCATCCACTGATGAAGAAGACCAGGCAGAAGAAAATGAAAGCCAGGAAGAATCTGATAACAAAGTAACCAATGACGAAACGGAATCCTCTATTTCAATGGAAAACACATAATGGTGAAGTTGATACCCCCGGAACAGCATGCTGTTCCGGGGTTTTTTTCTACAGGATCATGCTCTGGATGGTCAAAGGATCAAGCTGACCGCCCAAACGGGGGAGGGAATGACCCATGACAGGAACAAAACGGCCCAAACGGGAGAGGTAATGACCCATGACGGGAACAAAACGGCCCAAACGGGAAAGGGAATGACCCATGACGGGAACAAAACGGCCCAAACAGGAGAGGTAATGACCCATGACGGGAACAAAACGGCCCAAACGGGAGAGGTAATGGCCCATGACGGGAACAAAACGGCCCAAACAGGAGAGGTAATGACCCATGATGGGAACAAAACGGCCCAAACGGGAGAGGTAATGGCCCATGACGGGAACAAAACGGCCCAAACGGGAGAGGTAATGGCCCATGACGGGAACAAAACGGCCTAAACAGGGGAGGTAATGACCCATGATGGGAACAAAACGGCCCAAACAGGGGAGATAATGACCCCATACTCGACCGACTCGAACGCAATCGCCCCTACCCCTAATCGGAAATTCAGCTCCAGCATGCCCGAAAGAGCTGTTGCTGCCCAGAAAAAAAGAACTCAGAGAATAATCTCCTTAACCAGCAAGCTGCCCCAGACAATGAAAAGGGATTTGGAACCAGATCCTATCTATTCCGTGAAAACAAACAGGAAGGAATCAGTTAATGGTTCCATCTGTTTCAGGCAAAATGAATTCAACCCTTGTCCCCCTTGAAATTTAAGCATATTCCCATAAAAAAATTAATAAAATTATACAAATCAAGCTAAAGGAAAGGTTTGAGGTGAGAAAGTGTGGTTTGTTGCTGAAAACGTAAAAGAAGGATCTGCCACTGTATGTCTTCTAATCATTTATGCCAATTTCCCACGCACCATCACCACGTCTCATTTCACACCTTTGCAAGATCCAACTTAGGGAGGCGAGTGGTGTGCACGATTACATCAAAGAACGAACAATCAAGATTGGGAAATATATCGTGGAGACGAGGAAGACGGTGAGGGTTATTGCGAAAGAATTTGGCGTATCCAAAAGCACCGTCCACAAAGATTTGACCGAAAGGCTGCCGGAAATCAATCCGGAACTGGCCAAAGAGGTCAAAAAAATCCTCGAATACCATAAGTCCATCCGTCATCTGCGGGGGGGAGAAGCAACAAAACGGAAATACAGAGAGCGTTCAACGACAAAAGCCGGCTCATAAAGGAACAGCCTATCCTAATCTCCTTCACATATTTCCGATAAAAAAAGAATAAAATTCCTCTATTACAAATTAAAAGAAAAATATGATCTTTTTTTCAAAACAAAGAGACGCATTCATCCAATTTATGATAAAATATTATAATAGTTAAACTACGTTCTGTGACATCGTTCGAAGTTTTATATGGCAGGGAGGATTAATGGTAAATGTTTTCTAGGGATATTGGCATTGATTTAGGTACTGCAAATGTCTTGATTCATGTGAAGGGAAAGGGCATTGTGTTAAACGAGCCATCCGTTGTCGCAATGGATCGAAATACAAATCGTGTACTTGAAGTAGGTCATGCAGCACGCCGTATGGTCGGACGTACACCGGGCAATATCGAAGCCATTCGTCCGCTGAAAGATGGCGTGATTGCTGATTTTGATGTTACCGAAGCTATGTTAAAACATTTTATTAAAAAAATCAATGTTCGTGGATTTTTGTCAAAGCCGCGAATTCTCGTTTGTTGTCCGACAAATATTACGAAAGTCGAACAAAAGGCAATTAAAGAAGCAGCCGAAAAAAGTGGGGGCAAACCTGTCTACCTGGAAGAAGAACCAAAAGTCTCCGCAATTGGTGCCGGTATGGATATTTTTCAGCCAAGCGGAAATATGGTGGTAGATATAGGCGGTGGGACAACTGATGTTGCTGTGTTGTCAATGGGAGATATCGTCACCGCCTCTTCCATTAAGCTGGCAGGGGACAAGTTTGATCAGGAAATTTTACAATATATTAAACGAAAATATAAGCTTTTGATCGGTGACCGAACCGCCGAAGACATTAAAATCAACGTGGCTACCGTTTTCCCTGGAGAACGTCAGGAAGAAATGGATATCCGGGGACGGGATATGGTAACCGGACTTCCCCGCACGATCACGGTTCAATCAGAAGAAATTCATGACGCTCTGAAAGAATCGGTCGCCGTCATTGTACAGGCAGCTAAATCGGTTCTGGAGCGCACACCACCGGAACTGTCTGCTGATATCATTGACAGGGGAATTATTTTAACCGGAGGTGGTGCACTGTTAAATGGTCTGGACAAGCTTCTTTCCGAAGAGCTGAAAGTACCTGTATTTATTGCAGAAGAACCGATGAACTGTGTCGTAAAGGGAACAGGCATCATGCTGGAAAACATCGATAAATTGCCGAAAAGAAATACGGTTAAATAGGAGGTAGCTGCTTTGTTACGAGGATATTATACAGCTGCATCAGGAATGCTGAGCCAGCAGCGGAGACAGGAAGTTTTGTCAAACAATATGTCCAATGTATTGACACCCGGTTACAAAGCTGAACAAACCACAGTAAGAGCCTTTCCTGAAATGCTGATTGAGCGGATGGAATCCCACAAGCTTCCGGTAAAAAACAGCGGGCATATCCCTTTTAGTTCCCGAATCGGGGCATTAAATACCGGGGCATATGTCCATGAAACGCTTCCCACATTCACCCAGGGAAGTTTGAGAGAAACGGGGTTTTCGACGGATTTTGCTATCATAAATGGTGAACTTCCGGATGAAAATGGGTATTTGTTTTTTACCGTTGAGAATGAAGACGGCACTTTAAGGTACACCCGAAACGGTAATTTTACCGTTGACAGTGAAGGATTTCTTGTCACCAGTCATGGGCATTACGTACTGGATGAAAATGGAGAGCGGATTCAGACCGGCAGTGAGGAATTTGCTGTCAATTCAAGTGGTGTCATTGAGCTGGGTGACGGCACAACAGCAAACCTTGGAATCGCTTATTATCTGGATCAAAGCAATTTTGTCCATGAAGGGAACAGTTTATTTCGATTCGAGCCGGATACACCATTGAATGCACGTGCCCAAAACTTCCCCTTCCAGATTACACAGGCTGGAAACAACCTGGCTATTGAAAATGGAGAACTTCCAGATGAAAACGGCGGACTGTTTTTCGCTTTGCAAAACGAAGAAGGCGAAATCCAGTATACCCAGAATGCTGATTTTGTGGTGGATGAGGATGGTTTCCTGACAAACGGAGCCGGATTTTATGTATTAAATGAACGCGGAGGCCGAATTCAGGCCGATGCTGGTTATACAGTAGATGAAAATGGCGTCATCCAGTCCGGAGATGACGAAGTAAATCTCGCTGTTGTTTATCATCCAAATATGGATGAACTGGATCAGGCGGGGGCATTCTGGCAGCATGCAGAGCCGGAAGATGCACGGGCAATCGGAGAAGGAGTGCCCTTTCAAATTAAACAGGGTTATCTGGAACAGTCTAATGTCAATCCTGAACGGACCATGACGGAAATGCTGCGTACATACCGTTTATTCGAGATGAATCAACAGGTGCTTAAAGCGTATGATAAAAGTATGGACCTTGCCGTAAACCGGATCGCACAGCTTCGCTAAAATAGGAGGTTAAAGGCATGATAAATTTATACTATTCAGCCGTAACGATGGAACAGCTCCAGAAAAAATTAGATATGATCAGCCATGATGTTTCCAACAGCGAAACTCCAGGGTATAAGGACAAAAGCACAAACTTTTCGTCACTGTTAGTACGTGAACTGGAATCACTGCCAGGTGATGAACCAGGGAATCGCGGACGTATTGCCCCGCTTGATCTTCGGGTAGGTTCCGGAGCAAGACTGGGCCATACCAATGTGAATATGAAACAGGGGGCTTTGAAGATGACCGAGCGTCCCCTTGATGTAGCAATCCTCTCAGAAAACCAGTTTTTTCAGGTTCAGGTGACGGAAAACGGGGTGACCGAGACCCGTTATACGAAAGCTGGAAACTTTTATCTCCAGCCGGTCAATGGCGGTCAGGAAGCCATGCTGGTGACCAGTGAAGGATATCCTGTCACAGGCCAGAATGGAGCAATTTTGATTCCGAATGATGCTGAATCCTTATCGATTAATGAAGATGGCACCATTCTTGTTCGTGATCAGGGACAGACTTATGAAGCAGATCGTCTTGAACTGGTTGAGATTGATCAGCCCCGTACGCTGATGGCTGCAGGAAACAATACATTTCGTTTTCCCCCGGAAGAGGACCTCGGAGTGAATCCGCAGGAACTTGTGAATGAAGTGGCCAGAGAAGACGCTTCTCTTAAACCCGGAGCCCTTGAAGTTTCCAATGTAAATATGGGCGAGGAATTGACCGAATTGCTTCAGACCCAGAGGGCATATCAATTTAACGCCCGTGCCATTTCCATTGGTGATCAAATGATGGGACTCATCGGGAACCTTCGTTAATCATCATGAATAGGACAAAAGGAGTTAACGGTTATGCCATCAAATGAGATGAGGAAGCAATCCCCGTCGACTCGTGCAAAGCGCCGAATTCAAAAAAAGGAACAGCGAAAAGAAATAAGGCAGGCAAAACAGGAAAAAAAGGATGCTGCCAAACATGCAGACAAGCCGGAACGTCCTAAAAAGCTGAGAAAACGGCTGATACCAATCTGGCTCAGGGTGATCATTGTGGTGCTGCTATGCTTTGTCTCCCTGATGGCCGGGTTAGTGTTCGGATATGGGGTTATTGGCGAAGGAAATCCATCTGATGCCCTTGACAAGTCTACATGGCAGCACATCATTGATATTGTCACAAAACAGGAATAGGAGGATTCCGAACATGTATGACATAGAGGCAATTAAGAACGTGATCCCCCATCGCTACCCTTTTCTTTTGATTGATCAGGTAACAGAAATGGAAGAGGGGAAACGGGCGGTAGGCGTAAAAAATGTGTCTGTGAACGAACCTTATTTTCAGGGTCACTTCCCTGACTATCCGGTTATGCCGGGGGTGTTGATTGTTGAAGCCCTTGCACAGGTTGGAGCAGTAGCCATGCTCAGTAAAGAAGAAAACAGGGGAAAACTCGCTTTTTTTACGGGAATTGATAAGTGCCGCTTTAAACGTCAGGTCAAACCAGGAGATCAGTTGAAGCTGGAAGTGGAGATTATACGGGCAAAAGGCAGAATAGGAAAAGGGAAAGGAATCGCGACAGTTGCCGGAGAGGTAGCCTGTGAGACAGAAATCATGTTTGCTATTGGGGAATAATTAATTATAAAAGATTACAGATGGGGATAAAAGGGCTGTTCATGCAGCTCTTTTTTTCATGGTTGTTTGGCAACAATGGCATCGGGTGAAAGGGAAAGGATCATCCCGCTGGTATTTCTCTAGCTCCGCAGAATTTCCGTCATTCCTCGTCATGCTGGTTGCCTGTCTTTTTTTGGCTGTTGCCATTTAACCTCAGTATGATTCTTGAAAAATTCAAGGATCTGTCATATTTTTTCACAACCTGTACAACCTAATTTTTAGAGATGCTTTTCCAGCTAAAAGAGAATCACTGCTAACATGATTCGGAAAAGCGGTTTTAGAAATTCATGCAAAAAAAAGGAGGATATACGTATGAAAAAATGGTTGTGGAAAATCAGCCTTCCTTTTATGGCAGTCGTGCTTGTCACAGCATGTGCCCAGGAAGAGGGCGGAGATAATGGAGAGGAACAGCAGCAGCAGGACCAACAGGAACAGCAAGGCAATCAGAATGGTGGTGGGGGTGAAGGCGCAGATCAAGGAACAGACCAGGGTAACCAGAATGATCAGGGCGGTCAGGAAGAACAGGGAGATCAGGATAATGATATGATGCAAGAAGATCAGGAAGGCGGAGAAGGTCAAAACGGAAACAACAATGAAGATCAATAAAATGGTGCCTGTCTCTTGTTGGATTCAACCAGAGACAGGCACCATTTTCATGAGCTTAACCTTTCATATCAATGTGCTTTCCCAGAGTCGGGTGGGGCAGGTGAACATCAGGTACAGATTTCTCTAACATCTGTATCAGATCATTACCCTGCTGTTTCATTTGTAACATGGCTTTGTCCATTAAGGCCAGGCTTGCATCCTGACGTAATTGGCTGTGACTCAATGCCATTGATAATTTTGCTACATCCAATAAAATTCCCTCCTGACACATTAACGGGCTGTATGCTAGCGTCGTTATCCAAATTCGACAAATAAGCAAAACGACCTTGTATATTTTCAAAAATAATTCAATATCCCTAATAGATTAACAATATATAGAAATTATTGAGTTCAAAAAGAAGGATTTTTGGCATAGAAATAGTAAATATATGGTATATGATGTTTGGATACACTGTGGAGGGAGAAAATATGGATAAGTTTTCAAACCGTTATATCGTAAATAAAAATACTCTAGCTATTTTCTACAACCATGATCCACTCTATATCACAAAAATTCTAGAGCCAGATCAAACGATTTATTGTACACGAACAGCTCTTAAAGTTTTAGAAGACTCATGTATAGAAGGGGGAGCAAGCCTGGCTGGGAGAAAAGAGGTTATGAAAAGAGTTCTTCGTACCCGGACCAAACTTCCCATTCCCGTTAATCCAAAAATGGGGATATATATGTTCCCAACTAAATCCCATCTCAATATAGAATGCAATTGGATTTCCTTTTTCCATGTCAGTGGTTATTGGTCCAGCACGGATAAGAAAGATCACCTGGAAATTCAATTTACAAATGGGTCAAAACATACCATTGCTTCCTCTTACACCTCCTTTCAAAAACAAATGTTAAAAACAGGCCTCGCTGTTGCATATTATTGCAGAAATGATTTCTGGCCAGACGACGGCCTGACCCTTTACTAACCGTAAGGGGGTGCCTGTACCTGTCGAATCTAGGGAGAAACCATATTCGACAGGTGACAGGCAATTTTTATGTCTTTTGAAACCATTTTACGTGAATGGTCTGATCTTTTGCGTTTTTCTCGTCGGCAAAATGTAACAGGTGACAGGCACCACAACCATGTCATAAAGTATTCATATTTATTCATTGCAGCAGGTGTCTTTTTCTTGTATAGTCTAAAATGTAGCAAACTGACTGACCGGTCATACATACATCGTAACCCACCCTCATCGTTTTTTCAGTCATCCACCTGGAATCAAAGCTAAAAAATCTACACCACGCACCGAGGTGATCCAGTCCTTTCCGAGCATTCCATTTCAGGATCATCTCAAGCTAAAAAATAAATCGGACACATATCTCCAAAAAGGAGTGCCCAACATGAATGAAAAGAAAAAAAGAATGATCGAAACGGCGATCGACCTTTTCGCCCAGAAAAGTTTCCATACGGTATCCGTTAAAGAAATCACCGACAAAAGCGGGGTATCTAAAGGTGCCTTTTACATTTATTTTGATTCAAAAGAAGATTTAGTGCTTGCGATTTACAAATACTACTACCAGGTTATCATGGACCGAATCATCGAAGTCGGCAGTCAGCACAAAGATCCCAAACAGTCTCTGATTGAGCAATTAAACATGTTTTTTGAAACTTTATTTCATAACCGATCGTTTATATTAATGTTGCTCCGGGACCAGGTCTCCCTTGGGCCAAAAGTAAAGGAAATGATTTATCAGATCAAAGATCAGCAGATGGAGTGGGCGAAAAACAACCTGCGAGCCATCTATGGATCCCAAATTCAACCTTATATTCTGGATGGGGCCATTATACTCCAGGGTCTGATGCACAGTTATTCAAACTACATGGTAATCGAACATCATCAAAACATAGACCTTCCCGAACTTTCCAGATTTATTGTCAAGCGGCTCGATGACTGTGTTCAGGGCATGATTCAGAGCAAGGAACCACCTGTCATACAGGAGATTGAAAAAACCGATGATCTTGAGCATATGTTAGACAAAGTAGAAGTAAAATTTCAGTCAGCTAACATCCCCCCTGAACAGAGAAGAGATCTAACCGAAGCGCTCTCCGTTTTGAAACGGGAACTTGTCAAAAACAGACCGAACCCAATCATTGTTCAGGCAATGCTCAATCAATTTCAGTCCGTTCAGCCGCTGAAAGAAGTATATAAATCCCTTATTAATCATCATACCATTCAGGCTATGATTCATAATCAAAGGAGCGATTACTCATGAAACGTTTTTCCATTATAACCGGAATGATTTTTCTCATTCTTACCGGATGTGCACAAAATACAGAAAACCAGAGTGACCAGCCTGATCCTATAACCCCAGTGGAAGTCGCCCGGGTGATAAAAGGTGATTTGCAAAAGGAACACGAGATCTTTGGCCGTGCTATACCGGGAGACAGTGAAGCGGTTATTCCGAAAGTATCCGGAGAACTGACGGAAATCCACATTCAAAAAGGAGATGTGGTGGAAAAGGGACAGCTGCTTGCCAGAGTCGACCCGGAATCCATTCAGAACCAGATCGAGCTTCAGCAGATCGCTGTAACTCAGGCTCAGACCCAGCTTGATCAGGCCATCTCAAGCAAGGAGGCGGCGGAAACAGCACTGGATAACGCCCGGGACCAGCGAGCTGATGCAGAAGAAAATGTAGAGCAGGCCTCAGACGATCCAGCAGCGGCAGAAGCAGCCCGTCAGCAATTGAAACAGGCTGAAAACGCTGTTTCCCAGGCAGAACAAAACCTGGAGCAGGCCGAATTTGGTGTGGAACAGGCCCGCATTCAGCTTCAGCAGGCCCAAACTCAGCTTCAGCAAACAAAAAGTCAGATGGAAACCGCGTCTATTACAGCGGGGATGTCAGGAATTGTGACAGAAGTAAACGGAAAAGAAGGCGGATTCGCATCCAACACCCAGCCGTTTGCTACCATTATTTCGTTGAACCCGATTAAAATCCAGGCAAATATAGGTGCTGATGAATTGCCTTTATTTCAAGATCGAGAAAACGTAGCGGTTTATATCTATCCGTTACAACAATCGCATGATGCAGCCATTACCTATATTTCACCGGTTGTAAACGACAGCGGGATGTATACGGTTGAAGCAGAACTCGAGAATAAAAATCAAGAGATCAAACCCGGGATGATGGCCGGGTTCCAGCTGCCGCAAACAACTGTAAAAGATCAACTGCTTGTACCGACGAGCGCCGTTGTGGAACAGGGGGAATCTTCATACGTTTTTATGGTTGAAAATGACCGGGCTGTACAAAAACAGGTAAAGATGATTGAAACACAAACTGAATTCACTGCCATTGAAGGAGATCTCAAGCCAGGGGATCAAGTTGTGACCAAAGGCCAGCTTACTTTATCCGATGGCAATAAAGTACAGGTGATGAAGGAGGCCCAGCAATGAAACTGGTAGACGTATCTGTAAGACGGCCCGTTGGTGTCACCATGCTTGTCATCGCCATACTTGCACTGGGCTTTGTATCATTAAGAAACCTGGTTATTGACCTTTATCCTGATATTGAACTTCCCATTGCAGTCGTTTCCACCAGCTATGAAGGGGCAGCTCCCCAGGAAGTGGAAAACCTTGTGAGCCGACCAATTGAGTCTGCAGTCAGTACCATTGAAGGGATTGATACGGTTCAGACCCAGTCCCAGCCTGGTGCATCCCTGGTTGTTCTCATGTTCAACAATGGTGTAGACCTGGATCAGGCTCTTCTGGATGTCCGGGAATCAGTGGACCGGGTGAAAGGATTCCTGCCAGAGAATGCTGGAGAACCGAATGTGTTAAAATTTGATCCCCAGCAGGTTCCGATCATGTGGCTGGGCCTTAAGGGAACCGATTCCGTTGAACTGCAGCGGGTTGCTGAAGATCGCATTGTCCCTTTCCTGGAACGTCAGGAAGGAGTTGGTTCGGTCAGTATTGAAGGAGGAAGGGAACAAGTTATCCATGTCGTGTTAAAGCAGGAACAACTGTTTAACTATGGATTGAACGCCTCCTCTCTGGCCCAGGCCATTAATGCTGCCAACCAGTCCGCATCAGCGGGCGTCATAGATAAAGGTGATCAGGATCTGCAAATCCGTATTCAGGGGGAGTATGAATCCGTTGAGGAAATTGAAAAAACGTTGATCCAGACTCCGGCAGGAGAACAAATTTATTTAAAAGATGTGGCAGATATTGAAGAAACGTTTAAGGAACAAAACTCCCTCTCCATCGTGAATGGCGAACCTGCAGTCGTTTTGTCCATATTGAAAAAATCAGAAGGCAACACCGTACAGGTCGCTGACGAAATCAATGAAGCGATCAAAGAAATCAGGCCAGAGCTTTCCGATGAAATCTCGCTTGATGTTGTTTTTGATACTTCCATCTTTGTGAGGCAGGCCATTGATTCCGTCGTCAAAAACATGCTGGCAGGGGCGGTTTTTTCCGTTTTCGTATTGCTCTTATTTTTAAAAAGCTTCCGGGCTACCATTGTAATTGGTCTGTCCATACCGATTGCCATTATTTCAACATTTACCCTGATGTATTTTACCGGAGAAACCTTGAATGTTCTGACCATGGGCGGGCTCGCTCTTGGTATCGGTATGATGGTTGACTCATCCATTGTCATCCTGGAGCACATCGTCAGTTACAGACAGCAGGGCTATTCCCTTGTTGAAGCTGCGAAAAAGGGTGGATCCGAGCTGGCCCCGGCTGTGATCGCATCTACCACTACGACACTGGTCGTGTTCTTGCCGATCGTATTTGTTGAGGGACTGGCATCAGAGCTGTTTACACCACTGGCGATGACAGTTTCCTTTGCCTTAATTGCTTCCCTTGTAGTGTCTATTACTTTGATCCCGATGCTGTCATCCAAGTTGCTGAAAAAATCTTTTCAGACACAAGGGCGCCGCTACTGGTTCGACCGGCTGATGGAAAAAGTATATCGTGTGTATCGCAGCATGTTGTCCTTTGTGTTAAAACACCGAAAAACAACTGTTTTTACAACATTACTGCTAATTGCAGCCAGCCTGTCCCTCATTCCAATGATCGGAACATCGTTTATTCCTGAATCGGATCAGGGACAGCTGGAAATCAGGGTTACCGCACCAGAAGGAACATCGATGGAAGCAACCAGACAGATCACTGAGGAAGTCGATGAGAAGATAAAAAAGTATGAGGATATTATGCAAACGAACTATTTAAGTATTGCCGGCGGCGGATTTGAAGGGTTTGGCGGAAGTGCCAACCGGGCCACTTATACCATTCAGCTTATCCCGCCCGATGAACGGGAAATAACCACCCAGGAAGTGGTAGCCAATCTTGATGAAGAGCTGCAAAAAATTCCCGGGGCTGAGATCGTAGTCAGTGAAATGAGTGCTGGCCTGGGTACAGGCGATCCCGTGCAAATTAAACTGAATGGACCGGACTATGATGTGCTTACTGAAATCGCAGACCAGGTGGTCTATATGATATCGGATATTGAAGGGGTCCAGAACCCAGAATCATCAGCGTCAGAAGGGCGGCCGGAAATACAGGTAGAAGTAAATCAAGATCTGGCAGGGGAGTATGGTTTAACGCAGCAGCAGGTCATGAGCCAGGTCCAGCTTGCTTTTAATGGACAGACGGTAACCCGTTACCGGACCGGCGGTGATGAAATCGATGTCCGACTTGTTCTGCCGGAAGAAAAACGGCAATCAATTGAGGATTTGGAAACATTGCTTTTACAGACTGCCACCGGACAGATGATTCCGTTAAGCGCAGTGGCTGAGCTAAAACAGGTTACGGGTCCTGTAGCCCTGAACAGGGAAAATCAGCAACGTCAGGTCAATGTTACCAGTGATATTGCTGGCAGGGATCTCGGCAGTATAACAGCGGATATTGAAAACCGCCTGGAAAACATGAATTTCCCTGAGGGATATTCCTATACGATCGGGGGCCAGGCTGAAGATATGCTTGAATCCTTCCAGCAGCTGGCGCTTGCTTTAGTCTTTTCCATTTTTCTTGTTTATGCGGTCATGGCGATCCAGTTTGAAAACTATTTATATCCATTTGTGATTATGTTTTCAATGCCGGCTACCGTCATCGGTGTGCTACTGGGGTTATTTGTCACCCAGAAACCCCTCAGTCTGCCAGCTTTTGTCGGGGTTATCATGCTTGCAGGTATTGTCGTAAATAACGCTATTGTCCTTGTGGATTATATCAATATTCTTAGAAGAAGAGGAATTGACCGGTACGAAGCAATCATGGAAGCGGGTCCAAGCCGCCTGCGTCCAATATTAATGACCACCCTTACGACCGTGCTCGGCATGGTGCCGCTAGCTCTAGGATGGGGGCAGGGTGCTGAAGCCCAGCAGCCCCTCGCCATCGTCATTATTTTTGGATTGACAGTTTCCATGATCTTTACACTACTGTTAATCCCGGTGGTGTATACCTATTTCGATGATCTGCCTAAATTAAAGGGAAAAGTGGCTGGCTTGTTCAGAAGAAGCCGAACAAATCCATAAAAGATAGGAAAAAACCAGAAGGCGCAGGGCCTTCTGGTTTTTGTTGTGGTCATTTTCTGGGATGGCTTGCAGCAAGTCATGCATAACCGCCCAGGCCTGGGATGCAACGGCCCAAACCGGGGATGTAATGGCCCAAGCATGGGGAGTAGTGGCCCAAGGTTGGGTTGCAATGGCCCAAACCGGGGATGTAATGGCCCATGCAGGAGTTGCAACGGCCCAAGCAAGGGGTGTAACAGCCCAAGCGTGGGGAGTAATGGCCCAAGCTTGGAGAGCGATGGCCCAAGTATGGGGAGCAACGGCCCAAGCATAGGTTGCAACGGCCCAAGCAAGGGGAGCAACGGCCCAAGCGCGGGGAGCAACGGCCCAATCCCGGAGCATAAAGGCCCAAGCTGGGGATGCAACGGCCCAAGGCTGGGGTGTAACGGCCCAAGCGCGGGGAGCAACGGCGCAAGTCTGGGACGCAACGGCCCAAGCGCGGGGAGCAACGGCGCAAGTCTGGGACGCAACGGCCCAAGCGCGGGGAGCAACGGCCCAAGCAAGGGGTGTAACAGCCCAAGCGTGGG
The DNA here is from genome assembly GCF_004342905.1 of Melghiribacillus thermohalophilus. GTDB lineage: Bacteria > Bacillota > Bacilli > Bacillales > Alkalibacillaceae > Melghiribacillus > Melghiribacillus thermohalophilus. The sequence continues at coordinate 140,026 of NZ_SMAN01000002.1, forward strand.
GAGTAATGGCCCAAGGTGAGGAGCTAATGGCCCAAGCGCGGGGAGCAACGGCGCAAGTCTGGGACGCAACGGCCCAAACAATTGATCCAACACCTAGAAATTTCTTTTATCGAATCACCATGGGTATCCCTTGTAGGCGCTAGCTAACCATCTTGTTTTGGTAAAGCTGTGATAACTTATCATGACAGTCCAAAGGGGATTATCAAATATTTATAGGTGGAAATATTCACCTGCGATGATCTACTACATTCTTAAGTGAACGTTTAAAACTTAAATATTTGTTGCGATAAAGAACATGATTCCAATCATAATGGAGATTTCCGTGATAATTTCGCGATCATATAGTTAAAATGAAAAAAACTCCACAGTCGAATATCAGAAACATAAAAAATACCAGGCCAATTATGATGATTTTGACAGCATAACTAATGGAAAAAGCGCATTTTATCGTTTTTTCTTTTTTCTAAAAAAATCTAAAATATAAGTTAAAATGACTTAAGGAGTGTAAAAAAGATATGATCTTACTTCCCCGAACCAAGCCTCACACTCTTCCACAACTGGAATCTCTGCTTCCTCGTCTAGATCCGAAAGATTCTATTTATCCAGTATTAAAAAATATAAAACATCGTCTTGAATCAGGCTACGCAGGAGAAAAATCACTTGACTATTTTTATGAGATTTTAGATCTGCAACCTTTCCCCATTCTCCACAACTTACGTCTCAAAAATAATGACAAATATTTTCAAATTGATACTCTCATTCTTTTTAACAATTTTTTCCTCATCATAGAGGTGAAAAATTATAGCGGAATAATTAGGTATAATCCAGATTCTTCACTATTGGTTCGTGAGGGTGATAACGGGAAGCTGGAACGTTTTAGTGATCCGTTCATACAGGCACAAATCCAGCGGAATCATCTTGCTAGTTTTTTGAGGAAACACAATTTGCCTGCCATTCCTATCCATACGTTAATTGTATTTTCTCATCAAGCTGCAATTTTAGAATTTAGTCGTCATATACCTGATATGATTGTTTCTCAGAAATTATTAGACCGTGTTCCTGAGCTCCGGAAACAGTATGGATCTAAAATCTACTCCAATCAACAATTGGTTACGATTGGAAAATTACTCGCCGGTGCAAGTGAACCTCAAAAAGACCGGGTGATCGATATTTACAGTATTTCTCACAATCGTATTAAGAATGGTGTCTGGTGTACAGGCTGCCGGAACGAAATGATGGTAAGAGAAAGAAGAAATTGGCTATGTCCAATATGTTTTCACAGAGATCGAAAGGCCCATATTCCTGCTTTACAGGACTATAAATGGATTTTCGGACCTGAAATAACGAATGAAAAGGCCCGTACATTCTTAGGAGTCCCATCACGATGGATTATAAAAAATTTGTTAAAACGTTCAGGACTCACTCAAATAGGTGTAAAAAGCAAAACAAAATATATTATTCCGTAAAAATTGCATAAAAAAGGAAGGCGCGTGATTCACGCGCCTTTTCATTTAACTTTTGCAATGCATGTGAGAATACCTGAGCGCGAAGTAGGTACATTTCATCCCGCCAATAGAAGCGATGACATATAACTGGAAAACAAGGCCCAATCAGGAGAGCTAATGACCCAAGTCTCGGTTGCAACGGCCCAACCGCGGGACACAACGGCCCACGCTTGAGGATCAACAGCCCAAGCCCGGGACGCGATGGCCCAAGGAAGGGGAGTAATGGCCCAACCGCGGGACACAACGGCCCAAGCCCCAGGCGCGATGGCCCAATCCCGGGACGCAACGGCCCAAGCCCCAGGCGCGATGGCCCAACCCCGGGGAACAACAGCCCAAACCTGAGGATCAACAGTCCAAGCCCCAGACGCAACAGCCCAACATCAACTCCAGGCGCAATCCCCATTCTCAAGGCTGGGATACGATCTCTCCTCAATTCCCCGGAAAAGCATATGGTAAATATCGCCTGCCAGAACCTTTCCCCCATCCTTATCACGTCATCCAACATTATTTCTTTTGCTTTCTGACTAACTGCATCATTTTCAAAACCCTCTTCCGATCAATCAAAACTAGAATCGCAGCATATACTCCGCCCCCGGCGCCTGCCAGTACCAGCAATTCCAGAAGGGTATACAGTTCTGCGATGGCAGGGATTTGCATCAGTCCGTAGACGGCAGCTGACATTACTCCTGTAGCGATACCGGCACGGGCCAGCAGGTTTAAAAAACGGAGCCATTCCCTTCGGCCGGTTTGTCTCAATAGAACAATCATAACCGCCGTCATGTAGTACAGCGAAACAAGGGAGGTGGCAAGCGCGATTCCAGGATAGCCGAACAGATGACTTAAAATATCGTTCAGCCCGATATTTAAAAGGATGGTCGTTGAACTAATCGCCAGTATTTGTCTGTTCTGTCCCCGTGCATACATTCCTTTCACCGACACCATGGACATGGCCTGGGTTACAATGAGCGGGACGTAAAACTGCAAGGCCCGGTATGTATTGGCTCGATCGACGGAAGTAAAAGCACCCCGCTCATAAATAAAAGATATAACAGCTTCACCTGTTAAAAGCACACCTGCAGCCACAGGCAAAAGTCCTAAGATCCCAATCTGGTATCCCATAAAGAGCGTCTCGTTAAACTTCCCCTGATTCCGCACCTGTTCTGAAAGAAGGGTGAAAATAATAGCCAGAAAAGTAGTCGAAAAAATGGCTGTCGGAATGCTCGTGATCAATGAAGCATTATTTAAGTAGGTTACCGCTCCGCTGACCGTTCCCGTTGCAAACAGTTTGTCCACAAACAAATTAATATGCCCCACTGATGAGTGTAAAATCGCCGGCCACAGCAGAACGAAAAATGTGCGGTGAACCTGAGATTCCATGTCCAATCGGGCATGCCAGCGAAAACCACTTTTCAGCAAAAAATACAGCTGAATCATCCCCCCTAAAAACATTCCGAAGACAAAACCATAAGCGATGCTGTATACCCCCCACAGATCGGCAAAAAACACAATAAAGAGGGTAGCCATCAGGGTTCCCATCATTTTTGAAATATGGGTAGGTACATAAATTCTGCGGGCCTGCAAAAAGGAATCCAGCACACTGCTAAATACGATCACCACCATAAACAAAAAAAAGAATTGCGTGATGTCAATAGCCAGCTCTTTTGTCACCGGATGCATTTCGCCAAAGACAAGGGGGACCAGCCACGGGGTCAGCCCATAACCTGCAGCGGATAAAATGAGAAAAAACAGTATCGTCCGGTTTAACAGACCGCTGGCGTTTTGATCGGCCTTCTGTACATCCTGCTGCCGCTCATTCACATAATGAGGCAAAAACGCGGAGTGAAAGCCGTTGGCGATCAGGGCAATTATAAATGTGACAAAAGTAAATGAAAGCAAAAATCCGTCCGTATATTCATTGGCGCCAAACTCACTGGCAATCATGCTCTCCCGCAAGAAACCAAGGATTTTAAGCAGTACCGATAATATTGTGATCCAGATGGCAGATTGTTTTAAACTGGACATGCCACATTCCTTCTTTGAATTATTTTCGCACGGAATCGTATACATCAACGTAGGATTTTGCCGCAGAAAGATGGGAATAGTGCTGTTCAATTTTTTCCCTGGCTTTCCTGGCAAGACGGCTGCCAAAATCAGCATCCTGGAGCAGGCGTACTATGGCATGAGCCAGCTCCCCTGTATCTTTTTCCTTTACAAGCAAACCGTTTACCTCATGATCAATGATTTCCTTCAGCCCACCTACAGATGAAGCAATGACGGGAATTCCTGCCCCCATCCCTTCAAGCGCAGAAATGGACGTCGCTTCCTCCACCCCATCAGAATGGATGCTCGGAATCAATGTTAAATCGCTCATGGCATAGTAATCCTTCATCTGTTCATGGGGAATGGCCCCTATCAGATGTACCCGGTGACCAATCCCCAGCTCTTTTGCTTTTGCCCGAATATGTATTTCCTCTTCCCCGGTGCCGGCATAAACAAGATGAACATCTGGCACCTGCCGCAAAATCACCGGCATGGCCAGAACAGGATAGATCACCCCGTTTTTCTTCGTCAGCCGTCTCGGCACAAACAAATAAAAACTTTTCTCATTCAGACCATATTTTTTTCGCAGATTATTCCGCTGGTCGGTCGCTGGCTTAAATTGATCCACGTCAATAAAATTGTGAATCTTCACGCTGTCAACGCCTGCGTGTTTTTTTAAATATTCCTTGATCCGATGATCCACGGTGATGGTCTGAAGGGTCTGCTGGTAGGCGAGCTTCTCCTTTTCCAGCAGCATCCTGGCAGGCCGGCTTCCCTCTTTCATTGTTCCCCGGCTGATCGCCTCATAGGTCATGTAGCCGTGAACCGTTGTCACCACAGGGGCGCCTGCCTGGATGGAAGCAAAAGTGGCATAAACATCCTGGGCATTCACCATGTCATAACACTTCTGTTCATGTGCATCCCGTATCAATGTCATCAACAGCTGTGAGCGTTTCTCAGAGTTATATAGCAACCCTTTTCCTGCCGAGAAGCGATTCATGAAAAACCCCGGTCCCCTCACAAGAAACTGCCTTTTCCATCCGGGCACTTCTGAAAAAGAGATGATATCCACTTCATGGCCCTGGGATTCAAGGCCTGATTTCAGGGTTGTCATATGGGTCGATAACCCGCCGGTATGGGGATAATCGAAAATGGTTGCAAGTAATATCTTCATTGAATCCCTTCCTTTGATCCGGAATGAAAATCCACTTTTTTTACAAGTGTTGCCGAAATGACTCCCCTGTAAAATTATATTTTTTTCTTCCGGACATATTCAGTGGGTTTACACAACGTTTACGTAAAAATCGTTTTTCTGACATATTCAACCAGCCTCCCTTTCATATACATCAAATAAATAAACTATTCTGCTGTCAGGGAATCTGAGCTTTTCTGGCATGCTGTCCGTCATTGATTCCGGGGCATGCCTGTTTTTCCAATGTTGCCTGTCCTGCACATATGATTGCTGAGATTTCCCTTCTGTTTTTCAGCCAATCTAAACGAAAGAAGTGTCTGATGATGAAAAACATTTGCGTAATCGGTCTTGGGTATATCGGATTACCCACTGCGGCTTTATTTGCGAGCAGAAACTTTGAAGTATTGGGCGTGGATATTGACCCCAGAGTTATAGAAACGATCAGGCAGGGCAAAATACATTTAGAAGAACCAGGTCTAAAAACGCTGATCAAAGATAGTTTAAAAAAAGGAACTTTACGGGTGTCTTCCACACCTGCTGAGGCAGATATTTTTATCATTGCCGTTCCCACCCCGGTCTATGAAGACAAACGGGCGAATCTGGAATTTGTTAAACAGGCAGTACGGGACATCATTCCATTTATCAAACAAGGGGATACGATGATCATTGAATCCACCATTCCCCCGAGAACGACGGACGATGTCATCGTTCCTATGCTGCAAAAAGCAGGATTTGACCCGAAGAACAACGACCTTTATGTCGCCCACTGCCCGGAGCGGGTCATTCCGGGAAAAATTTTGATTGAGCTTGTTGAAAACCACCGCATGGTCGGCGGGGTGACCAGGGAAGCAGCCAAACGGGCCAGCGAAGTATATAAACCTGTGATCAATGGGAAAATAATAGAAACAGAGGCGATGGTTGCTGAGACAGCAAAGTTAATGGAAAACACCTATCGGGATGTTAATATTGCCCTGGCCAATGAACTGGCCAAAATTGCTGCCAGACTCAACATCAATGCTCACGAAGTCATTGAGCTGGCCAACATGCACCCGAGGGTCAACATTCTGGAACCCGGTCCCGGGGTAGGGGGGCACTGCATTGCGGTCGATCCCTATTTTATGATCGAAAAAGCAAAAGATGTGGCATCTTTAATTCAGACAGCCCGAAAGATCAATGATTCCATGCCCACTTTTGTTGTGGAAAAAGTCAAGCAGCTCACATCAAGAATTGCCAATCCAAAAATCGCGATTTTGGGCCTGACCTATAAAGGCAATGTGGACGATACCCGGGAGAGTCCGGCGTTGACCATTGTCCATAAGCTGATGACAGACAAACATAATTATACGGTGAAGTGCCACGATCCACTGCTCAGACAGGAACATATTCCGCTGAAATTATACGGCCTCCATGAAGCCCTGGAAGACACCCATCTCGCTCTAGTGCTCGCAGACCATCAGCCCTTTAAACAATTGCATCCATCGGTTTTTGCCGAAACGATGAAACATCCCATTATTTTTGACACGAAAAACTGCATTGCCGATGATCCTGACATTACGCTATATAAAATCGGACATCTTTCCGGTTTAAAGCCAATCGAACCGTAAGAAGGTATGGGTTTGGACCGTCTCAATCGCAGACAATAAAGCCAATCCGTAAGAAGGGGTGAAGCATGAAAAAGGAGACTTATCTGGGGGTGAACGTCAGCCCCCTGACGTACGAGGAAATCATCCATGATATCCAAAAACGGATGAATGCCCAAAAACAGTCCACCATTATCGCTGTGAACCCGGAAAAAATCATGAAAGCCCAGCGGGATGAGCAACTGAGGAAACTAATTAACGAATCCACCTATCAGCTCCCAGATGGCGTGGGCGTCCTCCTTGCATCCCGTTTAAAAGGAGGAGCCATCCGGGAGCGGGTAACCGGGATTGACATGATGGACCACCTGCTCCGTCTCGCCCACCAGCACGCCTATCGGGTCTTTTTCTATGGAGCAAAAAAGGAAGTCCTCAAGCGGGCCATAAAAAATATTCAGTCCAGGTACCCGGGGCTAGACATCGCGGGCTATCAGCACGGTTATACAGCCAATGAACAGGCCTTGATCGAACGAATTCAAACAACCAGGCCCCATATCCTGTTTGTCGCCCTGGGTAGCCCGAAACAGGAACACTGGATCCGCAAACACAAGGACCGCCTTCCAGTCTATATCTTTCAGGGGGTAGGCGGAAGTTTTGACGTGTACGCCGGAGAAGTGAAAAGAGCCCCGGCTGTTTTCCAGAAGGCGGGACTGGAATGGCTATACCGGCTGATTACAGAACCCAAACGGTGGAAGAGACAGCTCGCCCTGCCAAGATTTTTCTTCAAGGTGTTATTCAAACAGTCCCGTATTTCATAAATAGGATGTTGTAGTTAAAAAAAGTGGTACGGAAACCCAGATATTTCGAGCGTGAGTCCTGATAAGTTAAGTACGAGTCCTGATATTAGGAACGCGAATCCTGATATTAGGTGCTTGAGCTCTGATATTAGGTGTGAGCTCTGATATTAGGAGCGCGAGCCTTGATATTAGATGCGTGAGTCCTGATATTTACGATGTGAGCCCTGATATTAGGAGCACGAGCCTTGATATTTGCGATGCGAGTCCTGATATTAGGAACGCGAATCCTGATATTAGGTGTGTGAGTTCTGATATTAAGAGCGTGAGCCTTGATATTTGGATTGCGAGCCCTGATTAGATGCGTGAGTCCTGATATTTACGATGTGAGCCCTGATATTAAGAGCGTGAGCCTTGATATTTGGATTGCGAGCCCTGATTAGATGCGTGAGTCCTGATATTTACGATGTGAGCCCTAATATTAGGAGCACGAACCTTGATATTTGCGATGCGAGCCCTGATATTAGGAACGCGAATCCTGATATTAGGTGTGTGAGTTCTGATATTAAGAGCGTGAGCCTTGATATTTGGATTGCGAGCCCTGATTAGATGCGTGAGTCCTGATATTTGGCACCTATGCGTGGCATTTCCTACGTTGTTAAAGATAGGGGGGAAAATCGTGAAAGTCATGCATCTGATTTCCGGGGGAGAAACAGGGGGATCAAAAGTACATATGATCAACCTGTTATCCCGGTTTCCCCGGAGCCAGACTACGCTTTCGGTGATGGAGACAGGCCCATTATATGAGGAAGCCAGGGATAAACAGCTGAACGTCCTGTCTTTGAACCAGAGATCCCGTTATGATCTAAGCGCATTAAAAAAACTCATCCATACCCTGAAAGATGGAAACTATGATTTGCTCCACACCCATGGGCCAAGGGCAAATGTTTATGGTGCACTCGCAAAACGGTCAATCCAAATCCCCTGGTTGTCTACCATTCATAGTGATCCCCGGCTTGATTTTATTCAGGGTGGTTTGAAGGGGAAGATGTTTACTCGGATGAATCTGTGGGCTCTGAATAAAATCGATCATTTTTTTGCGGTATCCAGCCGGTTCAAGCAACATTTAATCCAGCTGGGCATTTCTGAGGAAAAAATAACGGTCATCTATAATGGGATCGACTTTTCCCGGGATATCACGATGCGGAAAGTCGGCACCGCCCGCAAGTCGTTCGGGCTGACAGATGAGGATTTCGTCATGACAATGGCAGCGAGGTTGCATCCCATCAAGGGTCACGTCTCCGTTTTCGAAGCGATGCAAAAGCTAGGAGATCCGACTGTTCATTTGCTGCTCGCAGGGGATGGACCCGAGCGTTCCACCCTGGAAAAAAGAGCTGCCAATCTTGGCCTGAGCAGACAGGTGCATTTTCTCGGATACAGGAACGATGTGGCTGATCTTTATCGGACGAGTGACGTGGGGCTCCTGGCATCTCTCAGTGAAAGCTTTCCCTTTGCTCTGCTGGAGGCAGCCCGGGAAAAGACTCCGGTTATCGCCACGGATGTCGGTGATGTTGCCCTGATGCTGGACAATTACGGCTGGGTTGTTCCCGTGAAAGATTCGAATGCGCTTAAGGAGGCAATCAGCGAAGCAAAGCAAAAGAAAAAGTCAGGAGAACTGGATGCCTTAGGAGAACGTTTTCATGACCACGTTCGCAGACATTTTTCGCTAGAACAATTGGCTCATTCTGTAAAAACCACGTATGAAACGATTGTTGGACGGTGAACCTCTAATCAAGTTGGATTCTGTGGGACATACATAGATGATGGATGATGAAACAGTTGTTTAGGATGGACAGCAGCCGCGTCGATTAACATGGAGCTAAAGAACCAGAGGAGCTGCTGCATGTCTGTGGTATCAGGTGCACGGTCCCCGATGAAATGGATTGAGGTGAGTTTCTAAAATGGAAAAACAGCATTCATGGACATATTATGTGATTTTGCTGATGATCGTTATCATACCGCTTGTCCCATTTAAAGGGTATATTGGGCCGGTTCCGTTATCAGCCGAGGTTTTTCTAATCCCGCTGCTGACGGCTGTGTTTTTATGGGAATGGGTTCAGGGCCGGATCAAACTTAATGACACCCCCGTTAATATGTTCCTCTATTTATTTGGCATTTTTTTGTTGGTTCAGCTCATTTCCCTCAGCCAGGCGGTTGCCCTGCTGCCGGCTGTTAAAGAAATCGTGCGCTATATATCCTATGTTGTCCTGTTTTATATTGTCATGAAAGTCCGATTTACGCAAATGGAATATCGTCATTTTGCCTATACTTTTCTGGGCACTCTGACTATCGCAGTTGTTTACGGGCTATTTCAATTTGTGTTTGATTTTAATCTGAACAAAGCAGGACTCTATGCGCTTGATGATGCCTGGGGGCGGGTACCATCCACGATGGTTAACCCGAACTACTGGGGCGGCTTTATTAATTTTGTTCTGCCTGTTATCCTGCTGGTGGCCGTCATTTACGTAAAAAAGAAACCATGGCAGCTCGTTTTTTTTGGGCTTTTTTCCATGCTAGTCATCAATCAATTGTTGACCTACACCCGCTCGGCCTGGGTGATTATGGTTCTGGCCATCATTCTGACTGCTTTGATGATGCCAAAAATGTTTTTCAAAAAGTTTTTGACGGTCCACCTGCTGATCGCCACATTGTTTCTCGCATCAATTGTCTATCATCTGCCGGACGTCGAAAACAGAGCCGTGTCATCCCTGCTCGTGATTCAATCCTTTATCCCGATTCAGGTGATTCAGCCTCAGGGAGCGGATCAGGCAGACGGACCTGCGGAAAACCTTAAAGAAAACAAAGAAGATACAAGCAAAGCGGTCGTATCCCGGACGACCCTGTGGAAAACAGGCTGGTACATGTGGCGTGATCATCCCGTGATCGGAGTGGGAATCGGCAATTACTATGAAAGATATAAAGATACCGTAGCAAAATACCCGGAACTGGACATCGGACATGACCGCTATTCAGTCCATAACTCCTATCTGAAAGTAGCAGCCGAAACCGGCACCATCGGGCTGATCAGCTTTTTACTGATTTACCTTTATTACTACGTGCAAATCGGAAGGGAATACATAAGAAACAGGGATGAACTGCTGAAAAAAATTTTGCTTATCGGGCTGTTTATTGGAAGCGGGACCTTTCTGGGACAAAATCTGGCCAACAATCTCATCTTCATTCCCCAGGTCAATGTCCTGTTCTGGCTCGTTTCCGGGCTACTATTCAATTACGTCCATTCCAGTACCTCTTCAAGCCCCATTTAGGTGCCTGTTTTGGTACCAGTCACTGCCCACATGGAAAAGCGAAATTCTAGAGGGGTGGGGTTTTCACCCTTCTAATCATGAATCTGCATACCCCAATATCCCAAATTTAAGTGCCAGTCACCTCCCGAATATTGTCGATATTTGTCATAAGGGGTTACCTCTCTTCTTTCGTGCAATCTGCAATGGAGTCAGTCACTCCCTCAATCATGGCGAAAGTTGTCTTACGATTTTCCGTTTTACCAGAATCGATGTCGAACGGCTTTAATTTTGGCAAAATTCCTATAGCAATTTTGCCAATTTTGAGCTGAAAAACGGCTAAATCGAGATGTGATTTTTCGAAAAAATTTTTCTACCATCATCATAACCGCGGAATACACACAGAAGAGCGCGCTTTTCGGAAAGAGGTTATGATGAAAGGATTGTCGTATGAAGAAGTGGTTGAAGAGTACGGGAACATGATCCACCATGTGATTCACCGTCTGGGGATTCACGATTCCTATCAGGAGTTCTACCACGAAGGGCTTTTGGCCCTCTGGGAAGCCTGCCGAAAGTATGATGAGTCAAAAGGGGACTTTCCGGGATTCGCTTATTTCACAATCCGAAGCCGCATCATCGATGCCATCCGGAAGAAGCGCCGTTACACCGAGCGGGAGAGACCGGCTGAAGATTTTCCGGTTATTGGCTGCATACACGAGGAAATGGAGGAATTGGATCCCTATTTCTGGCGAATGGTCCGTGGCCAGCTTACCGACAAACAGTGGATTTACGTGAACGAACATATTGTAGAAGGAAAATCTATCAAAGAAATCGCCCGAAATCACAACACCACGATCGACGCCGTCAAAAACTGGGGAAAACTCGCCAGAAAAAAACTCAAGAACTGTGAATTTCTGAAACAGCGTTATTAAATGCTAATCCCGGGGAGCCTTCCCCCGGGCTCACCAAGTATTTATAAACGTAATCTTTTTCGAGCTCCTGCGGGGCCGTCATCTGTCGAATGAAATTTCCCGGGAAATTAACAAAAAACTCATAAAATGCAGAAAGAGAGTGGAAAAATGAATTTTATTCCTCTATGGAGCTAAAAAACGTCTAAAGGAGAGTAAGATGGGTACCAAATTTCGTAGCTTGTCGAAATTGAATCATACCTTTCAACATGCCAGAAGTTTCTACTCGCAGGTCAGGTTCAAGGAATTTTTACGATAGCGCATCAAAAACAGACATAAAATAAAGGTATTGATCGAATGCTATAATTAATCGATTCAAATAAAAGTATAAAGAATTTTCGACAAAAATACCCCCTTGCCTATGAAATTCGGCAACGATAAAATAGGAAGAGACTGTGAAAAAAGAACTAATCCCAACATAATAACGTGTTGCAACTTCATACCTATTCGTTTTTAGATATAGGATATTTGTCAGGTGTATCGAACCGGCAGTAAAAAGAAAAGCTTGTCGTAAACGTTTTACTTCTTTTTAAAGAAAAAACATAAATCTACAATTCTATCTGTCGAAAATCTGTCATTCTATGCTATAATTTCTTATGTAAGCCAGTGCTTACCAGATCAAAAGATTCAGAACAATTTGTAAAAGGGAGAGCAAGGGATGGAAGAGGAAATCAGTCTACGGGAAATCATTGAAACCATGCTGGACGGCAAATGGATCATCGCAGGTGTGACTGCAGTTGCCGTGGCAATCAGCGCCGTTTTCAGCTTTTTTGTGATCGATCCGACCTATAAAGCCAGTTCAACTATGATGGTCAATCATATAAACCAGACGGAGACAACCTTTAATGAATATTTAGAAGGGGTCATGACTCCACAGGTCTACGTGGAAAAATTAAAATCGCCGGAACTGTTATCACGGGTGATTGATAAAGAGAACCTGGATCCGGAAGTATGGACGGTGTCATCGTTGCAGCAAAAACTGCAAATTGAAAACAAGGAAAATACAAACTTAATTACGATATCCATGGAGGGCAAAGACCCCGAACAGCTTGCCAGCATTATTAATACCGTTGTCGCCGAATCAAAAACACTGACAGCGGAACAAGTACATACCCAGCTTCAGGCATTAATGACCGAATATGAAGAAAAAATGACAGAAGAACAGAAAAACCTGGATGCGGCCATTGCTGAATACAATCAGCTAAAAGCGGATGCCGGCCTGCCTGCTTTAATCCTGTTCCAGCAAACAGCTTCCGGGTCCCAGTACATCATGGAAGCCAATCAGGAGCTTTTAGATGAATTGCGAAATCTGGATAAAGAAAAGCAGGTACAATTTGAACAGATCAATACGAAAATTAATAAGTTGACACAACTTTATAATTCCTACTATACCAAATACGAAGAAGCCCGCAGCATCAGTTCTGCAGAGCTGATTCAAAATAAAGTCGAAACCATTGCCGAAGCATTTCCACCGCAGAATCCTGTCGGACCAAATAAAATGCTGAACATCGCCATAGCCGTTGTCCTGGGATTAATGGCGGGCACAGGATACGTGTTTTTAAGAAGTTACTGGAAGAATACAGAGCCGGTGAACGAGCCGTCGGTTGGTGTGTAATTCCATGTTTTCCCCATTTGCAAAAAATGGGGATCTTTATTAGTGCACATTAACTGTACGATCTAAATGTACAGAAAAAAACCAATTAGAAAGGTTCGGTATATGATGAGAAACATAGCGGTTGTCGGAACAGGATATGTGGGCCTGGTTACAGGAGTATGTCTGTCAGATATTGGGCATCACGTTACCTGCATTGACATTGATGAGCAGAAAATTCAACTGCTAAAACAGGGGAAATCACCGATTTATGAACCAGGCTTAGAAGAACTGATGCTGAAAAATATCAACAATGGCAGGTTAACATTCACAACCGATCATCAGACAGGATTTCATCAAAAAGAAGTCATATACATAGCCGTTGGTACTCCTCAAAAAAAAGATGGTTCGGCTGATCTCTCATATGTGCATCAGGTTGCCAGGGATATTGCCCGGAATATCAAGCAGGATGTAATCGTAGTTACCAAAAGTACCGTACCCGTTGGAACGAATGACGAAATAAGACAGGTCATTAAAGAAAATCTGGTTTCAGATGTTCAGGTTGATGTTGTATCCAATCCAGAGTTTTTAAGGGAAGGTTCTGCGGTACAGGATACCTTCCATGGTGATCGGATTGTCATTGGTGCAGACAACGAGAAGGCAGCTACCATGATTGAAGAAATTAATAAACCCTTTGGCATTCCTGTTGTTAAGACGGATATTCGCAGTGCTGAAATGATCAAGTATGCATCAAATGCCTTCCTGGCAACGAAAATCAGTTTTATCAATGAAATTTCGAATATATGCGAAAAGCTTGGCGCCAATATTGAAGACGTTGCATACGGAATGGGACTGGATCATCGGATTGGCAATCAGTTTTTGCGAGCCGGAATCGGTTACGGGGGATCCTGTTTTCCAAAGGATACGAAGGCACTGGTGCAAATGGCCGGAAATGTTGACCATAAGTTTGAACTGCTAGAATCAGTCATTCGTGTAAATAATGTCCAGCAGGCGAAACTGGTGGAAAAAGCAAAAGGTTTTTTCGGTTCGCTTGAGGGAAAAACGGTAGCCATCCTGGGACTGGCTTTTAAACCGAATACAGACGATATGAGGGAAGCCGCGTCAGTCGTTATTGCCAACATGCTTATTCAAGAGGGTGCCAGAATTAAAGGTTATGATCCCATTGCGCTGGAAAATGCCAAACGTATTCTGGGAGATTCAATAGAATACTCAGATAATATTGAGGATGTTCTGGCAGATGCGGATATTGCGTTTATTTCGACGGAATGGAAAGAAATCGTCGAATTTGAACTACACCTGTACTCAAAATATATGAAAACACCCATAGTGTTTGATGGTAGAAACTGTTACGCCCTCGAAGAAGTGGAAAAACATGATCTGGAATACCATTCAATCGGCCGTCCAAGTGTTTACCGTAGCAAGGCCAAAGTATAAACAGGGGGAATGAAATTGAAAAAGGTCCGAAAAGCCATTATTCCAGCAGCCGGACTGGGTACCCGATTTCTTCCGGCAACAAAGGCAATGCCAAAAGAGATGCTGCCTATTGTCGATAAACCGACGATTCAATATATTGTCGAAGAAGCCATTGATTCAGGAATTGAAGATATTATCATTGTCACCGGAAAAGGGAAACGGGCCATTGAGGATCATTTTGATAATAATTTTGAACTGGAACAAAACCTAATGGAAAAAGAAAAATATGACCTTCTGGAGAAAGTACGCCAGCCTTCAAAGGTGGAAATTCATTATATTCGACAGAAAGAACCTAAGGGGCTGGGACATGCCATCTGGGTAGCCCGAAAATTTATCGGTGATGAACCGTTTGCGGTCCTGCTGGGAGACGATATTGTCCAGTCTGAGGTGCCATGTCTGAAACAGCTGATTTATGAATACGAACAGACTTCAGCTTCGATTATCGGAGTTCAACAGGTAAGGGATGAAGATACCCATCGTTATGGCATCATTGACCCAATGGATCAAGATGGAAGAAGGTATCAGGTTAAAGATTTTGTAGAAAAACCGCCACAGGGTACGGCACCTTCTAACCTGGCCATCATGGGCCGCTATATTCTCAATCCTGAAATATTTATGTTTCTGGAAGAACAAAAGATTGGTGCTGGCGGTGAAATTCAGCTCACTGATGCCATTCAGGAACTGAACAAAATTCAGCGGGTGTTTGCTTATGACTTTGAAGGTAAACGCTATGATGTAGGAGAAAAATTAGGATTTATTCAGACAACTATTGAATTTGCCATGCAGGATCAAAATTTAAGGGAAAAATTGCGTCCGTTTTTAGAAAACATCCTGAAAAAGGAAGGATCGGAAGCATAATTTAACCGAAAGTCAGGTGAGACTATTGTCTTATCAGATGAGATTGATCTCTTTAATCATTATCGATTCGCTGATTGTATCTTTTTCGATTTATATGTCCCATTTTTTCCTGAACCCATATGCAGCAACGTTTAATCAGATGATTCTATTAAGCTCGATTATTCTTCTTGCAGGGCATCATATCTTTTCTTACGCTTTTGGGCTTTATCGCAAGGTATGGCGCTATGCCAGCCTGGAAGAATTGAGGGGAATCTTTTTCGTTGTCACCCTTTCCGTTTTATTGGCTGGTGCAGGGCAATATCTCGTTTATGATTCGATATATCAGCGTGCTTTAATCGTGACCTGGATGCTGCATATCATTTTAATCGGCGGAGTTCGCTTTGCCTGGCGCTATATCAATACATATGGATTTAACTTGTTCCCCAAAAAGGTCAAATCACCTGAATCCCAAAACCGCACTCTCATTATTGGTGCCGGTTCGGCCGGTCGCATGCTGGCACGGCAATACAAGGAAAATCAGGGGAATGATTTTGAGGTAATTGGATTTATTGATGATGATTTTACCCTTCACCATTTGACCATCTCCGGTTTGCCGGTTTATGGCTCGATGCATGATTTGCCAAAAGTGGTGGAAAAGAAAGGCATCAATCATATTGTGATTGCCATGCCTTCGGTAGAAAAATCAAGGATTAAGGAAATCGTTCAACAGGCAAAAGCGGTGTGTCAAAATGTGCAAATCTTGCCGATGATTGAAGATCTGGTCCTCGGGAATGTCTCAGTGAATCAGGTTCGGGATGTCTCCATTGAAGATTTGCTGGGAAGGGAGCCTGTTGAGCTGGATATCGACAGTATCTCGGGTTATATCGAAAATAAAACCGTTCTCGTAACAGGAGCCGGGGGATCAATTGGTTCGGAAATTTGCCGGCAAGTTTGCAAGTTTAATCCCAAAAAAATCATACTTCTTGGTCATGGCGAAAACAGCATATACCAGATTGATATGGAACTTCGCCAGAATATGTATGACATGGAGTGTGAAATCGTTCCTGTCATCGGGGATATTCAGGATCGGGAACGGATGTTTGAAGTCATGGAAGAACATCAGCCCGATGTCGTCTATCATGCAGCTGCACATAAACATGTACCCCTGATGGAGTATAATCCAAAAGAGGCAGTAAAGAACAACATTATTGGGACTAAAAACGTCGCAGAAGCAGCAGATGCCTCAGAAGTTCATACTTTTGTGCTGATTTCATCGGATAAAGCCGTGAATCCGACGAATGTCATGGGAGCGACCAAGCGTGTAGCCGAAATGGTCATTCAGTCTATTAATGAAGATAGTCATACAAAATTTGTCGCTGTTCGCTTCGGTAATGTACTGGGAAGCAGAGGGAGTGTCATTCCATTATTTAAAAAACAAATTGCCAATGGCGGCCCGGTTACCGTTACTCATCCAGATATGACCCGTTACTTTATGACGATCCCGGAAGCATCCAGGCTTGTCATTCAGGCCGGGGCACTGGCAAAAGGCGGAGAAATATTTGTTCTCGATATGGGCGAGCCAGTAAAAATTGTAGATCTTGCAAAAAATCTTATTAAACTGTCCGGTTACGATGTGGATGAAATTGGAATTCAATTTACCGGGATTCGCCCGGGTGAGAAAATGTATGAAGAATTGTTGAATGAAAATGAGGTACATCCTGAGCAAATTTTTGAGAAAATATATATTGGTAAGGTACATCATATTAATAAAACTTATTTAAACAAAATAATCAAAGATCATTTACATATGTCTGACAATGAAATAATATCCCATGTGTTAAATATAGCTAATGCTAAAACAGGCTCAACGCAATTGGGTCAAATGATTTAAGGTCAATTTTTTGTGGGGTGAAGACGTTGTACCAACAATTTTTTAAAAGATTTATAGATATTGTTTTATCCTTTTTAGCACTTATTTTATTATCCTCATTATTTGTATTAATTTCATTGTTAATCAAAGTTGATTCAAAGGGTCCGATTTTATTTAAACAAAAGCGAGTGGGTAAATACAAAAAACATTTTTATATATTGAAATTCAGAACGATGAGGACAGATACACCCACAGATATGCCTACGCATATGCTGGACAACCCTGAATCATATATTACAAGGATTGGAAAAGTCCTTAGAAAAACAAGTCTTGATGAACTACCACAAATTTTTAATATTTTAAAAGGAGATATGAGTATAATTGGCCCCAGACCAGCTTTGTGGAATCAATTTGATTTAATAGCGGAAAGAGATAAATATGGGGCTAATGACTTGTTGCCTGGCCTTACTGGCTGGGCACAAATTAATGGTAGAGATGAAATACCGATCGAGGAAAAAGCCAAACTAGATGGATATTACGTAAAGAAAATAAGCTTTACTATGGATGTAAGGTGTCTGTTTGGAACTATTATAAGTGTTATAAAAAGTGAAGGAATAGTGGAAGGTAGAAACGGTATTAATAATAAAAGAGTTGTTTCGGATAAGGAGTCTATTACAAAATGAAAAAAATACTTATTACGGGTGTTAATAGTTATATAGGTAACAGCTTTGAAAAATGGTTAAAGAGATTCCCCGATAAGTATTTAGTGAACAAAATCAGCTTAAAAAATGATAAATGGCAAGAAAATAGTTTTTCTATGTACGATGTAATATTTCATGTTGCAGGAATTGCGCATGTTTCATCTGATCCTAAGATGGAAGACTTGTATTTTAAAATTAATCGTGATTTAACTATTAAAGTGGCCAAAAAATCAAAGGCTGATGGAGTAAAACAGTTTATTTTTATGAGCAGTATAATTGTTTATGGGGATAGAAGTGCAGAAAAAGGATATATTAACAAAGATACAATACCAAACCCTGAGAATTTTTATGGAAAAAGTAAGCTACAAGCTGAAAAAGGTTTAAAACTTTTAGAAGATGATAACTTTAAGATAGTTATATTGAGGCCACCAATGATTTATGGCAAAAACTCAAAAGGTAATTATTCTAAACTATCTAAAGCTGTTAAATTATTGCCGCTATTCCCTGATGTTCACAACAAGCGTAGTATGATTTACATAGACAATTTGAGTGAGCTTATCAGATTAGTGATTGATAATGAAGATAAGGGAATTTTTTTTCCTCAAAATACCGAATATATCAAAACAAGTAATATGGTTAAAATAATAGCAGAAGTAAATGGAAAAAAGATTAGATTTACCAGGCTTTTTAACTATTTCTTAATAAAAATATTGAAACCGAAACTTGATTTAATAAATAAGGTTTTCGGTGACCTTTACTACGATAAACAAATGAGTGAATATAGAGATAATTATAGAGTTATCAGTGATTTTCGGAAAACCATTGAATTATCTGAAATGGGGAGAAAAAATGAGGAATAAAGATGAAAACGATAAAGATTTAGTTTCAGTAATTATTCCTGCTTATAATTGTGAAAAATTTATTGGTAGTGCTATAGAGTCGGTTATATCCCAAACATATAATAATTGGGAAGCAATAGTTATCGATGATTGTTCAACTGATAGAACAGGAGAGATCATTAAGTCTTATCTTAAAAAGGAACCTCGTATTAGATACTTTAGGCTAGATAAAAATTCTGGTGCTGCTGCTGCCAGAAATAAAGCAATAGAATTAGCAAATGGTAAATATTTAGCCTTTTTAGATAGCGATGACATATGGCATCCAGAAAAACTATCAAGACAGATAACATTTATGAAACAAAATGGCTATAATTTTACTTGTACAAGTTATTCGAAAGTAGGCGAAAACGGAAATGATCTTAATAGAATTGTTGAGGCTAAAGCTAAGAGTGACTATGAGGGCTTACTAAAACATTGTCCTGGGAATTCAACAGTGATCTATAATGCCGAAGTTTTAGGAAAGTTTGAAATACCTAATATTAAAAAGAGAAATGATTACATTTTATGGCTGCAAATAATTAAGGAAGAGAAGTACATATATGGTTTAAAAGAAGTTCTTGCAAGTCATCGTGAAAGAGATAATTCAATTTCCAGTAATAAAATATCTCTCGTAAGCTACCACTGGAAAATATACCGAGAATATGAACATTTATCATTGGTTAAGTCTATGAGTTTGTTAATATACTGGATTCTCAAAGCAATCATTAAAATAAAATAAATAATGTAATACCCATTACTTTTATTAATTTGTTAATGCTTTTAGATGTGAGGGATAATCTTGTCAATAGCTCTTCAAAACCAACAAAAAAGTATTTTTAACTTTATTTCTGTATCCTGGATTATTTTTATTATTGGTTCATATGTAGGATATGTTTATACAAATGTATATAACCCAGTTGTACTCTTTACTTTTGCGGTTTTTGCATTTTGCGGATTAAGATTATTTTTTACAAATGTAACTTATGATTACTTTATTTTATTTTTTACTGGATACCATATTATTTCGGGGATAGCATATAACAATTTATATGATTTTCTCTCATTAACAATTTACAGCATATTATTACTATTTATGTATTTGATCGTTGAGTATTTAAAATATAACGCTATTACCTATGTATCCTACATTATTATGATCATTAATAACATTAATTTTTTAATCATAATGTTTTCCCCTGTTTCAAAAACAAGAGTTAAATATATATTTAACTTGGCGATAGAAATTAATTCTGTAGAATTTTTAAGGTTTAGTGTTACAGCTTTAGTTGCTTTAATTTCTTTTATATTTGCGCTGCATTTAAAACCTCAACAGATTTTTTTAAAAATATTTAAATTTTCTACATTGGCTACAAGTCTATATATTATTTTCTTTAGTGGAAAGTTAAGTATTTTGGGTTCGTTTATAATTGTTCTTATCTCATCATTTATTATTTTTAAAGTTATCAAAAATAAAATACTGCAAAAAATCATTACAGTGTTAATAATAGCTATAACCTTTAGTTCGTCTTTTTTTATGGAATTTATAATTTCGAAGTCTTCAGAATATGGTTTGAATTATCGATTGATTTTTAGTGGAAGAGAAGAGATATGGATAGATTATATAAACTACTATAAGAATTTATCAGTAGTAAATCAGTTAATAGGTGTCTCATATGTTAGGAATATAAATAATATAGGTGGGTTCCTACAAGTACATCCTCATAATCAATATTTAACTATATTGATAGGTACTGGTGCTATTGGATTTTTTCTTTACACTTTTCTGTTTTACAAAGCATATAAGGCAACCCTTATTTCAAATGATCGAAGGGGCTTTATGCTTATATTGGCAATAAATTTATATGGGTTAACAGATGACTATGTTTTTTTAACTGTATCTTGTATAAACGCTTTCTATATAATATATTATTTTTCTATACATAAAATGATTAAAAAAGTAGGGACTACAAAAGGTGGATGACGTAATGGACAATTTAAAGGATATAAGGGATTGGTTTATCAACATAGAAAAAAATTATCAAGTATTTGATTTGAAATATAAAAATATTGCTTTTTGGAAGTTAATCCGTAAAGATTTGTTTGAGGAAATTTTAATGAAAAGAGGCTTGATTGAGCAGGGCCATCCAATGTCAGTTGCTGATAAATTTAAACGTATAGTGTTACTAATTAAATATAGCATATTAAACATATCAAAAAGGAAAAATTTACAAGACTATGATGTATTGATATTGTCTCATGGTAGAAAAATAAAGTATAAGGGAGATTATGTAGATGCATATTTATATGATATTATTGAGAAATTAAAGATAGAAAATAAAAATTATTTGTTCCTTGACAGACCTGATCATTACGGAAAACATTTAGGGGAGAATGTAGGATTATATTATGAGAGATTTGGTCACTTAATTAGAGACGGCCTCTATAAATTGTTTTCTTGGAAAATTAAGCTGCAGGGTATAAAAATTTTGAAAGACATTGAAGATGAAATAAAACAAAAGTTAAAGATTAATATCAAGATAACTCATTTAGTAAAAAAGAAGATATTTAGGTTTTATTTTGATAAGAAGTTTTATGACAAGTTATTAGATAAAATTAAGCCTAAAGAGATATATCTTGTGGTTTCCTATGGAAAAGAAGAACTTATTGCCGCTGCAAAAGAAAGAGGTATTCTAGTTAAAGAAGTTCAGCATGGAGTTATAAACAACTATCATATGGGATATTATTTCCCGGTTGATTATGAAATACCGTACTTTCCAGATGAGATAATCACTTTTGGTGAATATTGGATTGACAGCGTGAAGTTACCTATTAATAATATTCAATCAGTAAATGAATTTAAATGTTTAAAACCATTAAATAATATTTTGGAATACAAGTTGAAAAGTGATGATGTACTATTTATTTCCCAAGGAACTATAGGGAAACAGTTATCAAGTATTGCTGCAGATTTTATAAGTAAAAATAAAGATGTAAAAGTTTATTATAAACTCCATCCAAGTGAATTCAATAATTGGGAAGAAAAATATAAGGATTTATATTTATTTAAGGATACACAACAGTTAGAAGTTATAACTAATCAATTATCAATATATTATTTATTAAATAAATGTAAATATGTTATAGGAGTAAATAGCACTGCAATCTTTGAATCTTTACTATATAATTGTAAAACTTTTGTAGTGAATATTGAAGGATACCAATATATGGATGACCTAATAAAAAGAGGTTATGTTAAGTTGATTTCCACCAATATCTCTTATAGTCAATTAAAAAAGATGAATTTAAAACCGTTAAAAAATAAGCAATATTTTTATTACTGATGATACTGATCAGTATACCTATATTAAATGTATTAAATTTTTTTTACCACCTTATTTAGTGCAGAATAATATTTGGAGGTATAGAAATTGTCTTACTTATTATTGTCAACTTATCCTCAAAGTGGAACAAAAAATTCTGGAGATGATTTAATCGGTAAAAGTCTTGCCGAACTTATAAAATATGTGAAAGGAAGTGAAGTAAAGATTGATTTTACAAGTGCGGTTGATAATACGCCAATAGAAGTTGAAAACCTTACAAAATATAAAGCAATTTTAGCACCAGCATTAAGACCTACTCTTAAAGGTAATAGTGTAGCTCCTAAAAACAGAAGTATGTTTTTAGAAGAAGCATATAGAAATGCAATACCTATATTTGCGGTGGGGGCTGGATGGAAAGCTTATCCAGGTACATTAAGACAATCACATAAATTAATGCTTGACAAAAAAGATAAAGAACAATTAGCAAAATATTTCGGTGAAAAAAATGATTCTTATGGTGCTCATGGGGCTATATCTTGTAGAGATATAACCACTGAGAATCTCCTAAAGAATAATGGAATTAATTGTTATGGAACAACTGGTGATTGCGGATTGTTTGACTATAATTATATAGAGAAACCATTTGTACTCCCCAAAGAAATAAAAAATATTAGTATATCTATACCCCATAATAATCATCATAAAGAAATGGCGTATTTGTTAGCACTAAAAGTAAAAAAAGAATTTTCTTGTGATGTATATATAACATTTCACGGATATAAGGGGAGTTTAGAAGAGGAAATTAAGCCCCATTGGAATAGAAATGAAGTATATTTTGTTGATTTATCTGGTGGATCAGAGAAATTATCTTTTTATAGTAATATTGATGCTCATATTGGATTTAGACTCCATGCACATATATGGTTTCTTCGAACACGAAAACCTAGTTTATTATTAGCGGAAGATGGAAGAGGTTTGGGACACTTATATACCTTTAATGGGTTAGGGTATTCGGCTGCTCCAAAATTATCCCTTAAAACTTCAAATGTATTTCCTAAGTTTACTGATTCGTTAATGAAGATTCTTAACAGAAAAAACCCTAGTTACGATGCAATAGAGATGTTTAAAGAGGAAATGCAAAATGGTTACCCTACAACTCAAAAAACTTTGTTAGAAATTGACAATTTATGGAAAGTTAAAATGAAACCATTTTTAGAACTTATCCCTTAACATTTTTTCCATAACTCTATTTGAAAGAGAGTTATTGATCATGTATTTAAAAAAGACATTAAAGAAAAATATTTTTTTAAGAAACTCCATATTGTATATTTTAGGAGGAATCGTAACCCCATTAGTAGGATTTTTAATGCTTCCTATTTATACTTATTATTTGTCTCCTTCAGAATATGCAATAATGACTACAGTTCAAACACTTGTTGGTCTATTTGAAATTTTTTTAATTTTTTCATTAAAAGGTGCAATAACACGCTTTTATTATGATTTTAAAGATCAAACGATAAAGCAAAGGGAATACTTAGGGTCTATATTATTATTTTCTATATTACTATCATCATGTATTGCGGTTGTTTTGATATACTTTTACGAATTTATAGGTGGAATTTTATTTAATAATATCCCAGTGTTCCCATTTTATTTTTATTTAATAGGTATATCTTGGGCTTCAGCATTGCTTTCTATTCCAATGGCTCTTTTTAGGGTTCAAGAAAAGGCTGGCTTATTTGTTTTAATAAACACAGTAAAAGCAGCTCTGATAATGTTACTTACAATATATTTAATTATTGGTAAAGGTTTAGGTGCTGAAAGTGCTTTAATATCACAATTATTATTTACTTCTATTTTGCTAATATTCAGCTACATACTGCAGTATAAATCTTTTAAATTTAAGATAAATCTAAATTTTGTTAAACAAAGCTTAAAATATAGTATTCCTATGATGCCTCATGTAGCAAGTGTTTGGATAATTAATTCATCTGATCGAATCATCCTGGAAAAGTTTGTTGATCTAAATGATCTTGGTGTTTACTCTTTAGCAGTTCAGATTTCAATGGTACTTGCATTATTTTATACTAGTGTCAATAATGCCTTTGTACCAAGATATATGAGGTTAAGAACTGAGGAAAAGCAGGCTGAAGCAGAAAAACTGTTAAAAATATTCTTTTACATAGTTCTAGTATTTGGATTGATATCTATACCAGTAGCTATGTTTGGTTTAAAGTTAATCAGTTCCAGTGGTTTTTATGGACCAATATTACTCCTTCCTAGTTTATTAATAGCACAAATTATTAAAGGATTTTACTATATACCTGTTGCAAAGATACTATATGAAAAAAAAACAAAATCAATTGCAACTAGTAGTTCTCTCTCTGCCATGATTAATGTAATAATAAGTTTAATTCTTATACCAGTAATAGGAATATTTGGAGCAGTTTGCTCAACCATTGTTTCTGAATCAGTAAGGTTATTATTAATGTTAAAGGCTAGTAAACGTTAATAAATAAAGTTGTTTTACTTTTAATTATTATCTTAAAAAAAATTGTTAGATACGTGGGAAGTTATATGACACTATTAATTTATTCAATATAAAGGGTTATAAAATAAACATTGGAGTGATTCTATGTATAATCTGAAGAACAAAACCATCCTGGTAACTGGCGGTACCGGTTCATTCGGGAAAAAATTTATTAAGAGGATCCTGCAATACGATGTCAAAAAAGTCATTGTGTTCAGCCGGGATGAATTAAAACAGTATGAAATGGCGCAGGAATATACGGATCCCCGGATGCGTTTCTTTATTGGAGATGTAAGAGATAAAGAGCGTCTCTACCGGGCTTTTGACGGTGTGGATGTCGTCATTCATGCTGCTGCCCTGAAGCATGTGGGCGCATGTGAGTACAATCCGTTTGAAGCGGTGAAAACCAATATTCACGGGGCTCAGAATATTATTGAAGCGGCGATTGACCGCGGGGTTGAGCGGGTGATTGCCCTGAGCACCGACAAAGCTGCAGCACCTGTGAATCTCTATGGAGCGACAAAACTGGCATCTGACAAGTTGTTTGTTGCGGGCAATTCGTATGTTGGCGATAAGGAGACGAAATTTGCTGTTGTCCGTTATGGAAATGTCGTTGGCAGCCGGGGCAGTGTCGTGCCGTTCTTTTTGAAGATGAAAGAAACCGGAAGTCTGCCGATTACGGATGAACGGATGACGAGGTTCTGGATTACGCTGGATCAGGGTGTGCAGTTTGTTATTGACAACCTCGAACGGATGAAAGGCGGAGAAATTTTTGTGCCGAAGATCCCGAGCATGAGGGTCGTTGATCTGGCACAGGCGATTGCGCCGGAGTGTGAACTGGACTTTGTCGGTATCCGCCCGGGAGAAAAACTGCAT
Source organism: Melghiribacillus thermohalophilus (assembly GCF_004342905.1). GTDB lineage: Bacteria > Bacillota > Bacilli > Bacillales > Alkalibacillaceae > Melghiribacillus > Melghiribacillus thermohalophilus. The sequence goes on from NZ_SMAN01000002.1 coordinate 165,501, forward strand.
GAAGCGATGATCACGGAGGATGATGCCCGGAGAACCCTGGAATATGAAGATTATTTCATTATTCAGCCGGAGTTCCCGTGGTGGAATGATCAAGAAATAAACGGCGGCAAGCCACTGCCCGATGGATTTAAATATACCAGTGATACAAATGATGAGTGGCTAACCGTGGAAGAATTGCGGGCTTTAGTCGAAGATCTTAACCAGCCAATAGCGAAACAGGGAGTTTAGATGACAATGCCAGACGTAAAACATCGCTTTATCCCATATGGAAGACAGTGGATTGATCAGGATGATATTGACGCGGTTGTGGAAGTGCTAAAAGGTGATTATTTAACGACGGGGCCATACATCGAACAATTTGAGGAGGCCATTGCCGAGTACACAGGTGCAAGGTATGCGGTTGCCTTTGCTAATGGGACCGCTGCCCTCCATGGGGCCTGCTTTGCTGCGGGTATAACGGAGGGAGATGAAGTCATTACCACTCCGATGACCTTTGCGGCCAGTGCCAACTGTGTCCTGTATCAGGGCGGTACCCCGGTATTCGCGGATATCGACGAAAAAACCTATAACATAGACCCGCAAGAAATTGAAAAGAAAATCACAGCAAAAACAAAAGCGATCATACCCGTTGATTTTACCGGACAGCCGGTTGATCTGGATGAGATCCTTGAGATTGCCAGACGCCACAATCTGGTGGTCATTGAAGATGCCGCCCATGCCCTGGGAGCCACTTATAAAGAAAGAAAAATCGGTTCCATCAGTGATATGACCATGTTCAGCTTTCATCCGGTTAAGCACATTACATCCGGGGAAGGCGGGATTATTACAACCAATCATCGGGATTACTACGAAACATTGGTGCAGTTCCGCCAGCACGGCATCACCAGGGACCCGGACAGGCTTCAGAATCCGGATGAAGGACCCTGGTTTTATGAAATGCATTTTCTCGGCTACAATTACCGGATGACCGATATTCAGGCAGCACTGGGAACGAGTCAAATGAAAAAACTGGATCCGTTTGTGGAAAGACGCAGGGAGATTGTGAAGCGATATAACGAAGCATTTTCCGATGTTCCCGGGATCACCATTCCATTTGAAAAAGATGACCGCCGTTCCAGCTGGCATTTATATGTGATCCGTCTAAATCCGGAACATTTAAAAAATGCTGACCGTAAAAGGATTTTTGAGGCATTGCGTACACAACAGATCGGAGTCAATGTTCATTATATCCCCGTTCATTATCATCCGTATTACCGTGAACGTGGCTATGAGAAAGGATCCTATCCGATTGCTGAAAAGCTGTACGAGGAAATGATGACGCTGCCGTTATTTCCAGCTATGGAAGATGATGATGTGCAACACGTCATTGATACAGTCAAGCATATTATGTCAACATATAGCAGGTGATGTTTGTGAAAACTGTTGCGATTATCCAGGCAAGGATGGGGTCTACCCGTTTGCCCGGAAAAGTGTTAAAAAAAGTGCTCGGGAAACCTTTGCTGGAATACCAGCTAGAGCGGGTGAAAAAATCCAGGCTTATTGATGAGATTGTGGTAGCTACCACAGTAAAAGAACAGGACCAGCCAATCGTTGATTTTTGCACGGAAAAGGGTGTTTCCTGTTACAGGGGATCTGAAGAAGATGTACTGGCCCGATACTATGAAGCGGCGAATGAATATGAGGCAGAAATTGTGGTTCGGCTGACATCGGATTGTCCGGTGATTGATCCCGGTGTGATTGACCGGGTGATCCAGGCGTTTCTGGAGGATGAAGAAGCGGATTATGTGTCCAATACGCTGGAGCGCACCTTCCCCCGGGGCATGGATACGGAAGTATTTTCGTTTCAGGCTCTGGAGCAGGCTTTTCAGTCTGCCCGTATGCAATCGGAACGGGAACATGTCACACCGTATATCTGGAAAAATTCTGATCGGTTTTCGATTAAAAGCGTATTTCATCGTGATGATTTAAGCATACATCGCTGGACTGTTGACACTCCGGAGGATTTCGAATTAATCAAGAAAATGATTGAACACCTGTATCGGGTTCAACGTGATTTTTCAATGGAAGATATGCTCCAATTGCTGGATCAGCATCCTCAATGGAAAGAAATCAATGCACATATTGAACAGAAAAAAGTTGAGAATGAAGCGTGATTGTGATGAACGTGGTTATACGAGCAGACGCATCAGTACAAATCGGAACCGGTCATGTCATGAGATGTCTAACCCTTGCCGAACAGTTAAAGGAGCGGGGGACAGACGTTGCTTTCATTTGCCGGGAACATGAAGGACATTTGTGTGAGTTCATCCGGGATAAAGGCTTTCATGTTTTCGCTTTGCCCGGGAAGGATGTCAAAATTAACGAGCCGAGAAATACCCATGAGAAATGGCTGGGAGTCCCGCAGGAAAGGGATGCAGCGGAAACCATTGAGGTTTTGAAAACCATTCGACCCGATTTGCTGATTGTTGATCACTATGGAATCGATCATATATGGGAGCAGACCATCCGCCCTTATGTTCACAACATCATGGTCATTGATGATCTGGCAGACCGGCCGCATCAATGTGATTATTTGCTGGATCAGAATTTTTATGAGCAAATGAACAGACGATATGATGCGCTGGTTCCCCGGCACTGTTCATTATTTCTGGGACCCAAATATGCGCTTCTTCGCAAAGAATTTCGCCAAACCGATACACGTGTTAGAAATCAACTGAATCATGTCCTTGTCTTTTTTGGGGGCAGTGATCTGTCAAATGAGACGGCAAGGGCTTTGCAGGCGATTCAGCATATCAAATCCAGAACATTAACTGCGGATGTCGTTCTCGGAAAAAACAATCCCTATAAAGATGAGTTAAAAGCCAGATACGCTGAAGATGAGAGAATCCATTTTCATATTCATGTAGATTATATGGCCAGACTGATGAATCGGGCAGATGTATGCATTGGTGCCGGCGGTTCGACTACATGGGAGCGCTGCTATCTGGGCTTGCCAACCATAATGATGACAGTTGCCAAAAACCAGGAGGAGATTGCAAGAGATTTATCCGAAAACGGAATCGTTCATTATCTGGGGAAGAAAGAGGACGTAACCCCGGAAATGATCGCCCAATCTCTTGAACAGTTGATCCAGCATCCCGATCAACTGCGCCAGTACAGTCAGAAATCTGTCAAATTAATGGAAAAGAAAGAAATGCACATGGAAAACCTATTTCAAACGATTTTACAAAAAGGAGATCATTCCCATTGAGCAAGTATAACTTAGAACCTGTCCGTCAAGAACATCTGGAAATGATTTTGAAATGGCGTAATTCGGAGCGGATTCGAAAAAGCATGTTTTCCGAGAATAAGATATCTCTCGACGAGCATCAGGAGTGGTTTAAAAAAATATCCGCAAGTGATCAGTATGCCTATTTTATTTTTTCCATGAAGGAACGCCCCATCGGACTGATTGGCTTTTCCGATATCCATAAGCACCATAGCCACTGTTACTGGGGATTCTATATCGGTGAAGAGGATGCGCCCAGTGGGGCAGGCACGGTTATGGGCTATTTAGCTTTAAACCATATGTTTGAACAATTTGATCTTGTGAAAATTTGTGGAGAAGTCCTGCTGAATAACCAGGCCAGTTTACACTTTCATCAGAAGCTTGGATTTATTCAGGAAGGTCATTTTAAAAAACATATCCGTAAAGGTGATACCTATATAGACGTAGTCAGATATGCCTTGTTTAAGGAGAGCTGGTATGAAGTTCGTGAGCATGTGAAAAACCATCTTCGTGAAAAAGGGATAGAGATGACATAAATTATTATGAGAAGGGTGTTTGCATTGAAAGACATTTATATCGAAGGAAAAACCATCGGTAGAACCCATAAACCTTTTATGATCGCTGAAATGTCCGGGAATCATAACCAGTCACTGGAACGGGCGCTTGAAATTGTGGAAGCGGCAGCTGCTGCTGGTGCCGATGCGTTAAAACTACAGACTTATACCGCGGATACGATGACGTTAAACATCAAGAGCAAGGATTTTTACATAGACGATGCAGAAAGTCTGTGGGAAGGGAAATCCCTGTATGATCTGTATCAGGAAGCCTACACCCCGTGGGAATGGCATCAGCCGATTTTTGACAGATGCCGGGAGCTGGGGTTAATCCCGTTAAGCACGCCTTTTGATGAAACGGCGGTTGATTTTTTAGAGGAACTGGACATTCCTCTTTATAAAATCGCTTCCTTTGAAAACACAGACATCCCGTTGATTAAAAAAGTAGCATCCACCGGAAAACCGATGATTATCTCAACCGGAATGGCAACAGCTGCTGAATTGGAGGAGGCGGTTCAAGCAGCCAGAGAAGCCGGATGTCAGGATTTGATTTTGCTCAAATGTACAAGCACCTACCCGGCATCTCCAGAGAATACCAACATACGGACCATCCCGCATATGCAGGACCTGTTTAAGTGCCAGGTGGGGCTATCTGATCATACTATGGGTACTGGTGTCGCCGTAGCCAGTGTAGCCCTGGGGGCAACCGTAATCGAAAAACATTTTACTTTATCAAGGGCAGATGGCGGTGTAGATGCCGCATTCTCACTTGAACCAGATGAATTGCGGGCTCTTGTCGTTGAAACCGAACGTGCCTGGCAGTCCCTGGGTGAAGTGACATATGGACCGACAGATAAAGAGAAAAACTCGTTAAAATTCCGCAGATCCATTTATGCAGCAAAAGATATTCAAAAAGGAGAAACACTGACGAAAGAAAATATAAGGGTGATCCGACCAGGTTATGGGCTTGCACCCAAATATTATGACAGGCTGTTAGGCAGAAAAGCAAATCAAGATATCCAGGCGGGATCACCGCTTAATTTTGATATGCTATGTTAGGTAAGGATGGATCAGGGTCAGCTGGGTATGACCGGTTATCGGTCATGCCTCTTTGTTTTTCAAAAATTTTCCAGAAGGATCCTGATATCTTTTCCTGCGGTTTCAGCACTTTCATTAATATTATCACTGTTTACTACATGTTAACATCTAATATATTCTATGGAGGTCAAAAGCACTTTAAAGAAAACAGCTATCAAACCTGGAATGATTTTTAACATGAAAGGATATGGGGGGGGAAGATGAAATGTCTAACAATTATGGGGAACGTTATCATACGAATCAACCTTATGGTGGTACGTTAGTTAGTTTAGAGCAAGAGGAAAATGAAAAAAATAAACTGCTATACAAAGCGAAAAACATGAGGTCACTTCAGTTGTCATCCTGGAGCATATCCGACCTCGAGCTCATAGGCATCGGCGGCTTCAGTCCATTAACTGGATTCATGGGCAAAGAAGACTACGAATCCGTTGTGCATAACATGCGTTTATCTAATGGTTTAGTCTGGAGCATCCCAATTACCTTGCCTGTTACGCAGGAAGAGGCGGATCAGCTGAACATTGGCGAGGAAATTGCTTTAAAAGGTGAGGATGGGGTGATTTACGGTACGCTCACCCTGGAAGAAAAATTTACTTATGATAAAGACCTGGAGGCAGAAAAGGTTTATGGAACAACTGATCTGGCACATCCCGGAGTAAAAAAGGTTTATGAAAAAGGAGACGTATACCTGGCAGGTCCTATTAAACTATTGAACCGCCCGGATCATGGTGAATTTAAAGACTTTTATCTGGACCCTGCAGAAACTCGCAAGATGTTTGCCGATCTTGGATGGAAGACGGTTGTCGGTTTCCAGACCCGCAATCCGGTTCATCGTGCCCATGAATATATCCAGAAGTGTGCGCTGGAAGCCGTGGATGGACTGCTGTTAAATCCCCTTGTTGGCGAAACGAAATCGGATGATATTCCGGCGGATGTGCGGATGGAAAGCTATCAGGTGATTCTGAAACATTACTATCCTCAGGATCGCGTGCGCCTTGTCATCTATCCGGCAGCTATGCGTTATGCCGGTCCGCGTGAAGCGATTCTTCACGCTATCGTACGGAAAAACTATGGATGTACACACTTTATTGTAGGTCGGGATCATGCCGGGGTTGGTGACTACTACGGGACCTATGAAGCCCAGGAGCTGATCAGTCAATATGAAGATGAACTGGGGATTCAGATTTTTAAATTTGAACATGCTTTCTATTGCACGAAATGTGAGAACATGGGAACAGCTAAAACCTGCCCGCATGATAAGGAGTACCATGTGCATTTAAGCGGCACGAAAGTACGGGAAATGCTGCGAAATGGCCAGAAGCCGCCAAAAGAGTTTTCTCGTCCGGAAGTTGCTGAGGTTTTAATCAAGGGAATGAAACAGAACACCGAAACGGTTTAACATAAGGTACGTGATCTATTATGACCTGGGAAATGGCGTTCGTCCTCATCGTGGTATTGCTGATGCTGGCCGGGCTAATATTTGAAGTTGCCCGGCCTGATATCATTATGTTTATTACCCTGACAATTCTTATGCTGACGGGTATTCTAACGCCCGCTGAAGCTTTAAAAGGTTTTTCTAATCAGGGAATGTTAACGATTGCTTTATTGTTTATCGTGGTTGGAGCCGTTCAGAAAACGGATTTGATTGATCGTTTGATGACGAAAATATTAAATTCAGATCATAATCACAGACGGGTAATGTCCAGATTTTTATTCCCTGCATCAGGCATTTCTGGATTCTTAAACAATACACCGATTGTCGTTGCTTTTACACCGGTAATCAGAAAATGGTGCATTGATCATAACATTTCCCCATCTAAATTTTTAATCCCGTTATCCTATGCTACCATCATGGGCGGGATGATTACTTTAATGGGGACGTCGACGAATCTGGTTGTTCATGGATTATTAATTGATGCCACGGGAGAAGGATTTTCCATTTTTCAGCTGGCTTTCATTGGTGTTCCTGTCACGATTGTCGGAATCGTCTATTTGGTGACGATTGGGTATCGATTGTTGCCTGATCGTAAAGTTTTAACAGAAAAAGCAGACAGGGAAAGTCGTGAATACTTAAGTGAAGTACTGGTAGAACCCAATTATCCATTCATTGGGAAAACGGTAGAACAGGCAGGACTTCGTCATTTGCAGGGGCTGTTTTTGGTATCCATTGTGAGGGGAAAGGAGAAAATTTCTCCGGTTAAGTCCTCTACCAAAATTCAAGCAGGAGACCGATTGATTTTTACAGGGTTAATTTCCACCCTGGCGGAATTACAGCGAAACAAGGGACTGAAAATGGATACTGGTACGGATTTATCTCTGGATACCATTAAGAACGGAGATTCCCAGCTAGTGGAAGTGGTTGTTTCCCATCAGTCCCACTTAGCTTATAAAACCGTGAAAGAAACTGGTTTCCGGGGCCGGTATGATGCAGCAGTTCTGGCTGTCCACCGCAAACATGAACGAATTAAAAGCAAAATCGGTGACATTACGCTTAAACCCGGAGATACCCTGTTGTTGTTGACAGGTCCGGATTTTAAAAACCGGATGAACCATCAGGATTTTTATGTCGTTACCCCCATTTACGAACCGAAATTGATGGAGGATAGTCGTCAAACCTGGTTTTCTCTGGGTATATTAACGTTGATGATTTTCCTGGTGACCTTTAATATGTTGTCGATGTTTAAAGCGGCAACCCTGGCTGTCGTGTTAATGCTGATTTTCCGAATGATTACTCCGGATGAAGCAAAACAATCGGTACAATTTAATGTGTTGCTGTTAATTGCCAGTGCCTTTGGTATTGGAGAAGCAATGGTGAAAACAGGGCTGGCGCAATTTATAGCTTCCAATTTAGTATCAGTTGTACAGCCATTCGGCATAATTGCTTTTTTATTTATGATTTATGTTTTGACAAATGTATTTACAGAAATGATTACGAATAATGCGGCAGCTGTTATAATGTTTCCCATCGCGATGGAAATGGCCCATCAGATACATATCAATCCAATGGCTGCAGCAGTTACAATTGCGATTGCTGCATCCGCAAGTTTTGTTACACCTATTGGTTACCAGACAAATATGATTGTCTACGGTCCAGGGGGATACCGGTTTATGGATTATGTTAAGGTCGGGCTGCCTTTAAGCTTCATGACAATGGTGATCACCATTTTTATTGTTCATTTAGTATGGGTCTAACCATAGAAAAGGGAGAGTAGAAGATGAAAGCAACCAATATTACCTGGCATGAAGGAAAAGTTACGAAAGAAGACCGGAGAAACTTGAACAACCATCAGAGTTTTGTTCTCTGGTTTACCGGTTTGTCAGGCGCTGGAAAGTCAACCTTGTCTGTTGCCGTTGAACAGGAGTTGTATAAGCGTGGCATTCGCACTTACCGGTTAGATGGAGATAATATTCGTCACGGGTTAAACAAAAATCTCGGATTCAGTCCAGAGGATCGTAAGGAAAACATTCGTCGTATTGGTGAAGTGTCTAAATTAATGGTAGAGGCGGGTGTCGTCACTCTATCTGCGTTTATTTCTCCATATCGTGAAGACCGTAACATGGTTAGAGAACTGGTTGAAGACAATGAATTTATCGAAATTTATGTGAAGTGTGGCCTGGACGTCTGTGAACAGCGGGATCCAAAAGGGTTATATAAGAAAGCTCGTGCAGGAGAGATTAAAGGATTTACGGGTATTGATGCACCATATGAAGCACCTGAAAATCCCGATATCATTGTTGAAACCGATCAGCAGTCATTGGAAGAATGTGTAGAGAACGTATTGCTGTATCTAGAAGAAAAACAGCTGATTCCGGTACACACGAAAAGTTAGGAGGTTCCATTGTGCTCGAACAAATTGATCTGAATGAAGTGGTGTCTATAGCCATATCCGCTGGTGAAAAAGTACTTGACGTTTATCAGACCGATTTTGAAGTGGAGAAAAAAGAAGATCAGTCTCCATTAACGCTGGCTGACCGGCAATCTCATATGATTATCACGACAAAGCTGAATGAACGATATCCAGATATCCCGATTTTAAGTGAGGAAGGGAGAGAAATCGATTATTCTGAGCGTTCCCGCTGGGGGTACCTCTGGATAGTCGACCCTCTGGATGGAACGAAGGAATTTGTCAAGAAAAATGGAGAGTTTACTATAAACATTGCCCTGGTACATCATGGGAAACCTGTACTCGGAGTCATTTACGCCCCTTTTTTAGATACCCTTTATGTAGCCAGAAAAGGGATGGGAGCGTATAAGCTTGAGAAAGCAACCGCATCGATGGATAAAGGGCAATGGATGGATCAAGCAGAAAAGCTCCCTCTTAGTTTCGACAAGAAAAGGTTTACAGTCGTCGCCAGTCGTTCCCACCTGTCACCGGAAACCGAAGAATATATCGATCATTTAAAGGCACTGCATGGTAACATTAGCATCACTTCAGCCGGAAGCTCCCTTAAACTCTGTCTGGTCGCAGAAGGGAAAGCTGACGTATACCCTCGTTTCGCTCCAACGATGGAATGGGATACGGCAGCTGGACAGGCAATTGTGGAACAGGCCGGCGGTAAAGTATTAACTGTTGAACATGAACGTCCATTGACCTATAACAAGGAAAATCTTTTAAATCCATGGTTTATTGCCAGCAAATAGCGAAAGAATAGATAACATCTAAGCACATGGCTAAGCCATGTGCTTGTTTTGTAAATGATTCTCTAATTCCTGTTCATAGAATTCAGGGTAATCCGGAAGAATGTGAGCCTTTAAAAAGTTTATGAATTTAGACCTGATGACTTCAGACAGTTCCGCTGGCAAGTGAAAGTGTAGAAAGTCTTCTTCAGGCTCAGTAATATTAAACATGCTGTAGAGGTGTTTGATTTTTTCATCATTCGCAAATTCTACAAACCGTCTATGAACCCACTTGCCGGTATGTGCATGGTTTTTGACAAGATAGGTTTTCTCCTGGGCATCACGATAGTTGTCCGATTGTGCTAAATTATTTAAAATCATGCGGTTCATCCCGTTTAATTTGGACAGAAGATATACTCTTTCAACATCGAGAGATGGATTTAATTTCTCGCTGATCCTTGTTTCTGCAACAGGAGTGTTAAATGAATATGAAATAATTTCCCAGAATGCCTGTTCATCTTGTTTTAAAATTTCATATGGGAGAATTAAAATGTTCCCGAAGTATCGCTGATAGCAGCCTAGTATATGTTCAAGATCCAGAGAATGTTTCAAAAAGGTGAACTGCCTGTCAACAAACTCCTGGGCACTGCCGCTCCATCCTTCTTTTATGGACTGTATGTATATAGACCTTATCCATGATAAGGGTTCCCGGATGACCATCAGCAAATTCGGTGTCTCTTTCGCCAGTTTCCCGAGGTTGCGGCTCGTTAAATCAATAAAGTGGGGGATCTTTGCCTGGAATTCCAGTTGATTGAGGTAAGCCGTTGAAAATCCTTCATTGCTGATGACAAGGGTTTCTCCTTTATTCAGGTTTCTGTCTACATGGATGTCCAGTGAAAGGTCATGAAAAGCATCATCTTTTTTGGCAGTCTCTCTCAGCTTTTCTAAAAATGACATCGTCCCTCTCCACGATAATGAATAGGATTTGTCCCTCAACCAGACATTTTGCATATAAGTGGAAGCGGTTTTCATCATTCCGATATGTATAAAACCAGTGTTCATTAAATAGTTCCCCTTTCCTTCTATGTATGTTTTCTCCGATAATAAATAGATTATAACATTCAATAGACAAAAACCACCATATTTCGCAGAATGAGTTACTAGTTTAATGAAAACCAGTACCTTTATCGATATATACTTTTAACTAATAGAATCATCACTAATTGATTATAGAGATGGACAATAGACTACTATATAGCCTATGTTTTCATGGTAAAATAATAGATAAATTTCAGTAAAAACAACTCGTTTAGAGCTCAAAGCTTAATAGGCTTTGAGTCCGGGAGTCGGGGATCGTGTGTGACATATCAGAGCCTTGCGAATCGGAAATCAGGACTCACGCATGAAGAATCAGAGTTCATGCATGAGATATCAGTGTTCACGCACGAGAAATCAGAACTCGCTGCAGAAGAATCAGAGTTCACGCGCGAGAAATCAGAACTCGCTGCAGAAGAATCAGGTCTCACGCACGAGAAATCAGGACTCGCTGCAGAAGAATCAGGTTTCGTGATCGAGAAATCAGGACTCACGCATGAAGAATCAGAGTTCCCGCACGAGAAATCAGGACTCACGCATGAAGAATCAGGGCTCACGCACGAGAAATCAGGACTCGTGCACGAAGAATCAGGGCTCAGGCGCGAGAAATCAGGATTTACGCTCGAATAATCAGGACTCACGATCGAAATATTCAGGACTTACGCAAGTCCTTGCAGGAGTTTGTTCAAGTGAATCGAAAGATAAAGAAGAAAAATATATACAGGTGACCAGGAGGTTTTTTGATGCACTGGCAACACGCTTATCAAAAATGGAAGCATTTCGATAAACTGGATAAAGAATTAAAACAGCAGCTGGATAATATGGATGAAAAAGCACTGGAAGACGCTTTTTATAAACCTCTGACCTTTGGTACGGGCGGGATGCGCGGGGAACTTGGCCCCGGTACGAACCGGATGAACATTTATACCGTTCGGAAAGCAGCGGAGGGGCTGGCCCGTTATCTGATGGAAAAAGGCGAGGAGTGGTCGGCGAAAGGGATTGTGGTGGCCCACGATTCCCGGCACATGTCGCCGGAGTTTGCGCTTGAGACGGCGAAAGTGATGGGAGCCCATCGGATTCCGGTGACATTGTTCACTTCCCTGCGTCCGACCCCGGAGCTTTCCTTTGCGGTCCGTCACCTGGGTGCTGCCGCTGGCGTGGTCATTACCGCCAGCCACAATCCGCCGGAATACAACGGCTACAAAGTTTATAACGAAGCCGGCGGTCAGGTCCCGCCGGATGAGGCCGAAAAGATCATCGCGAAGGTTCAGGAAGTGGAAAATGAACTGACGGTGAAGGTCGCTGAAAAAAAAGAAATGGAAACGAGGGGGCTGCTGCGCTGGGTCGATGAAGAAGTGGATGGACCGTATGTGCAGGCACTGGAGACAATTGTGCGGCGGCGTGACGTTATTCAAGAACAGGCGGACAGACTGAAAATAGTCTTCACCCCACTGCATGGTACATCCCGTGACCTCCTTGTCCGTGGCCTGGATCAGCTGGGCTTTAAACATGTAACGGTTGTGGAGGAGCAGGCTCAGCCTGATCCGGAATTTTCAACGGTGGAGTCACCGAACCCGGAAGAGCACCAGGCTTTTACCATGGCTATTGAATACGGAAAACGTTTGAATGCGGATATTTTAATCGGAACCGACCCAGATGCTGACCGACTCGGTGTCGCCGTGAAAAATGACCAGGGTGACTATCCGGTTTTAACCGGTAACCAGCTCGGCGCTTTGATGCTGCATTACCTGCTTTCAAAAAGCGAGAAGCTCCCCGACAACGGCGTCATGATCAAAACCATCGTCACTTCCGAGATGGGACGGGCTATTGCCGATCATTTCGGTATTGCTACCATCGACACCCTGACCGGCTTCAAATTTATCGGCGAAAAAATCCGCCAGTACGAATTGAGCGGTGAACATACCTTTTTATTTGGCTATGAAGAAAGTTATGGCTATTTAATTGGCGACTTCGTTCGGGACAAAGACGCCATCCAGGCTGCCATCGTTGCCTGTGAAATGGCTGCGTACTACAAGACGAAAGGGAAAACGCTGCTGGACGCCCTGAATGACCTGTATCAGCAGTTCGGTTATTATCGGGAGGATCTCCACTCCATCACCCTGAAAGGAAAAGAAGGGGAAGAGAAGATTCGCGGGATCATGGAAGACTTCCGAAAGAACCCCCTGGATCGTGCCGGTGATCTCCGCGTGTATGCAGTGGAAGACTATCAGACTGGTGAACGCACATTTGTCAAAGACGGACAGGTAGAATCCATCAATCTTCCCCGTGCCAGCGTCGTCAAGTTCTTGATGAACGACAACTGCTGGTGCTGCCTCCGCCCATCCGGTACCGAGCCGAAGATGAAGTTTTACTTTGGGGTGAGGGGGGAAACGAGAGAAGCGTGCAACAAACGCCTGAAGGAGCTGAAAGAAGCCGTATTAAGCAGAGTAAAAGTAGAAGCATAAATGAAAACTGTCATTATACTTTTAACGGAAGAACGTCTTTGCTTACCTTTTTGGTAAAGTTGAAGCATAACGAAAACCCTCTGTCCGGGAAACCGAAAGATTCCACGGACAGGGGTGTATTTTTTACACTGGGTAGCCGTCCAAAGCACCTTTATCATCCCTGACATTCTATTACGGTGTAGAATGATGCAGGCTATTCATAGCGGCTCATTTACAAACCAGCATAGACTTTAAACGGATTAAATCGAACAGAGGAACGGAAATTACTTGATTTCCAATTTAACATTTATTCTTCAACAGGATGACTGGCCTCATACAATAACTGATCCAGTTCTGCCGTATAGGTCTGTTTTTCATGATCTGACCAATCCAATACTTTTGCTAAATAATTCATCACTGCATCCTTATTTTGAAAAACCCACTGAATATTAAAGAAAATCGCGCCGGTTCGCCGAATAAAGAAGTCAACGGGCTTATAGGATAACTCATGTTCAATAGAATAACGTAATATGGCATAAACGACAGGGTCCAAATGTTCTTGATGAGCACTGGATTTTTCATTTTGGTAAATGGCAAAAACATTGTCGACATTTGAGCCATATCGTTTGGTTAAATATTCAGCTTCAGTTGGAGATAAACCGATCTCTGTCCCTTCTTTAACCTTTGTCGTGACAAATTCTGCAAACTTTTCAGACCCTCCGACGTCACCGCCGGAAATCGGGAGATGTTTGGTGGACGACTCTGGAAATTCTATACCATACTCTTCCTGCAACTGGTTGGCAATTAGATTAACAACATTTTCAGCCATTTTACGGTATCCTGTCAGTTTGCCTCCCGCAATAGAGATTAAACCAGATGGAGACACAAACATTTCGTCTTTTCTTGATATTTCAGAAGGGCTTTTTCCTTCTTCATGTATAAGGGGGCGCAAACCGGCCCAGCTGGATTCAACATCTGCTGGCTGAATGTGTACATCCGGGAACATGTAATCAATGGCTTTTAATAGATAATTTCGATCTTCAATGGTTACTTTCGGGGATGCTAAGTTTCCTGAATAAACAGTATCCGTCGTTCCAACATAGGTTTTACCTTCTCTGGGGATGGCAAAAACCATGCGTCCGTCTGGTGTATCAAAGTAAATCGCTTGTTGTAACGGGAATCGCCTGTGATCAAAGACTAAATGAACGCCCTTGGTCAATTGCAGAAATTTTCCTTTTTTCGATTGGTCCAGTTCCCGGATTTGATCGACCCACGGTCCTGTGGCATTGACAATTTTTTTGGAAATGACCGAGTGTCTGGTTCCATCCATTTGATCTTCAATGACTGCTCCTGCAACATGGTTGTTTTGGTAGGTTAGTTCGCACACTTTTGCATAATTCATTGCAAGTGCGCCTTTTTCGATTGCTTTTTTCATCACTTCTATGGTTAACCGAGCATCGTCCGTTTTATATTCCACATAATAGCCTGCCCCTTTTAAGCCTTCTTTTTTTAAAAGGGGTTCTTTCTCTAAAGCTTCGGATGGAGTTAACATTTTTCTCCGTTCACTTTTTTTCACACCCGCCAGAAAATCATAGGTGCGGAGGCCGATATTGGTTAAAAACGGTCCAAATGTTCCGCCTTCGTAAAAAGGAAGCATCATCCATTCAGGTGTTGTTACATGAGGCCCATTTTCGTAAACGACCGCCCTTTCTTTACCAACTTCTGAAACCATGCCAAATTCATATTGTTTTAAATAACGAAGTCCGCCGTGAATGAGTTTTGTCGACCTGCTTGATGTGCCTGCAGCAAAATCCTGCATGTCAACAACAGCAACCTTCATTCCCCTTGTTGCTGCATCTAACGCTATGCCGGCACCTGTAATTCCTCCGCCGATGACCAGCAAATCAAGTTCTGTTTCTTCCATTTTGTTGTATATTTCGGATCTTCTTAAGCTGGAAGATATCATATTTATCGCTCCTTTAAACATCAGATCACTTCATTTAGGTATAGTAGTACAGTTAGACGAGTCCTCTAATGGCATAAAAGAATCAAATTGATTTGTAAACCCTTGTTGCTTCTACGGCTTTTTTCCATCCGTCATAGAGTTTTTGCCGTTTTTCATCAGAAATGCTGCTAGTGAATGTGCGGTCAATTTTCCATTGCTTTACGATTTCCTCTTTACTGTTCCAATAACCTACAGCTAAACCAGCAAGATATGCAGCTCCCAGTGCGGTTGTTTCCTGGACGACTGGCCGGTCAACCGGCACACCCAGGATATCGCTCTGGAACTGCATTAAAAAGTTATTTTTCACCGCTCCGCCATCGACGCGAAGGGATTTTAATTCAATTTCTGAGTCAGCTGTCATGGCATCCAGTACATCTTTTGTCTGATATGCCAGTGATTCTAGAGTAGCTCTGACTAAATGTTCTTTTTCGGTCCCCCGTGTTAAACCAAAGATGGCTCCCCGAGCATCACTATCCCAGTAGGGGGTTCCTAATCCGACAAATGCCGGTACGAAATATACTCCATCGGTAGAGCCTACTTTTTGCGCAAGATCTTCCGTCTCTGCGGCACGTTCGATCAGTTTTAAACCATCACGCAGCCATTGGATGGCAGACCCGGCAACAAAAATACTTCCTTCCAGCGCATATTCCACTTTTCCATCTACACCCCATGCCAGTGTGGTCAATAACCCGTGTTTGGAAGGTACGCCTTCTGACCCTGTGTTCATTAACATAAAACAGCCGGTACCGTAAGTGTTTTTTGCCATGCCTTTTTCAAAACAAGCCTGGCCAAAGAGTGCTGCTTGCTGGTCTCCGGCAATACCCGCGATTGGAATTTCGTGTCCCTGGAACAGGTTCCGGTCCGTATGTGCATAGATTTCAGAGGACTGGCGAACGTCAGGCAGCATGGATTTCGGGACGGATAAAAGGTCCAGCAGCTCCTCATCCCATTTTAAATCGTGAATGTTAAACAGTAGGGTGCGGGAAGCATTTGAATAATCGGTGATATGGACTTTACCTCCCGAAAGCTTGTAGACGAGCCAGGTGTCGATCGTCCCAAACATCAACTCGCCGTTTTCAGCTTTTTCCCTGGCTCCTTCCACATGGTCCAATATCCACTTGACCTTTGTTCCCGAGAAATAGGCATCAATTAAAAGACCGGTTTTTTCACGGAATAACTCATGGTAACCCTTTTCATTTAATTCATTGCAAATATCGGCTGTCTGGCGTGATTGCCAGACGATGGCGTTATAAATAGGCTGGCCCGTATGTTTATCCCAAACCACTGTTGTTTCCCGTTGATTGGTGATACCGATTCCGGCAATTTCAGAAGGATCGATATCAGTCTTTTTTAAGACATCATTCATGCAATATAAGATGGTGTCCCAAATTTCATTCGCATCATGTTCGACCCAGCCCGGTTTCGGAAAGTGCTGCTGAAATTCCTTTTGTGCTGCAGCAACCATTTCACCCTGATGATTAAATAAAATGGCCCGGGAGCTTGTGGTTCCTTGATCGAGAGATAAAATAAATTTACCCAATAGGATCGCCTCCTAAACGTTTTTGATATACGATAAACCTTTTTGGTATCGGTTTAACTCATGCTTTTTTCGGACGCAACATCAGAATCAAAATAGGATTTCGATTTTTTTAATTCTGAGAATGCTGCTAAAAAGAGGATGACTGCCATCATAACAGATAATATCCAGAAAGCGGTTCCAATTTCATGATGGAAAATGGCCTGATAAAAGACTGCCCCATAAATCCCTCCTATAATGGGCCCGACAACCGGAATCAAGGCATAGCTCCAGTCAGAACGGCCTTTACCTGGAATCGGCAAGACTGCATGTGCAATTCTTGGGCCTAAATCTCGGGCAGGATTGATGGCATACCCTGTGGTTCCCCCTAAAGACATACCGATGGCAACAATTAGTAACCCCACTATAAATGGATTTAGTCCCTGTGTAAATTCATTGGCACCAATGAATAACAGTCCCAGTAACAGAACAAACGTGCCTATGATCTCGCTAACCAGATTCGAAAGAGGGCTGCGTACAGCTGGATCCGTTGAAAATACAGCTAATTTGGCTCCTTGATCTTCAGTTTTGCTCCAGTGGGGCAGATATTGAAAAAACACAATCACTGCACCCAGAAACGCACCAATCATTTGAGCGGAAACATAGAGCGGCACTTTATCCCATGGAAATTCACCAATCGAAGCCATGCCAATCGTAACAGCAGGATTAATATGGGCACCAGAAATACTGCCTACTGCATAAATCGCCATGGTTACGGCAAGCCCCCACCCGATCGTGATGACGATCCACCCGGCTCCTTCTGCCTTTGAGTTTTTTAATACTACACCACCTACTACACCTCCTCCAAAAATAATCAAAATCATCGTCCCAATCAGTTCGGCTAAAAACGCTGACATGTTAACCATCCTCCTCCTCGTTTTTTTTAATATTCAAAAAAATAAGCATATAAAAAACCCACACTTCGGACCTATACTTCCATTTAGCGGAAGTATGGCTAAAGTGTGGGTCTCAACATCTCCGACACAATCTTAACTTGTTAATTCAAATTTACATTACTATGAAAGCGCTGTCAATACCTGATATGGAAAAAGATTCACATACTGAATAAATATGAGGAAGGCCCGACCTGATCAATTTGAGCCCAATTGAGAACCCATGAAAAAGCAGAACAAGACCGCTTTATATAATATAGGACAAACCATTTTAGCAATCCCACAGGTCGATATGAGAAGTCGTAACTGCGCTGGCACCTGCCTGTAATGCCATCTCTACATCTTTAGATGTTCGAATGAGTCCACCTGCAATGACGGGCAAACCTGTTTTTTCACTCACTTCCTTTATCATTCTGGGAATGATCCCGGGTAACACCTCAACATAATCAGGTTTGACATTGCCTGTCATTTTTAAGTTGTGATCCAGTGCATGGCTGTCCAGCAAAAACAACCTTTGAACAGCCGTGACATGATGTTTTTTTGCCAGTGAGATCACGTTGACTTTAGTAGAAATCATTCCGTCTACTTCTAAATGACGTATCAGAAATTCAATGCCGTATTCATCCGTCTTTAATCCCTGGATTAAATCGACATGAAGCCATACTTTTTTGTTATATCTTTTGGCATATTTCACTATACTTGCCAACTGTGAAAGTCTTGTCTCTAAAAAAATCACGTGCTCATGATTGCTTGAAAGAATTTTTTCAAAATCGCGCAGGTTGCGTACCGCTGGTAAAATACCCTGTAATTGTATCATTGGGAATTCACCTCACGTTCAAAACCTTATCCATACGTGTTATTAAACATATATATGGTCGAAAATCAATATTAGAAGTACGCAGACTTTTAGGGAGCATAGTAGCAGAAGGTGACGAATAGGTGTATGATCATGATGTCATTTTTGAATAATATATTACTAAAATAACAAATGAATCAAAATTTTATTGTATTTTTTGTCAAAAGGGTTATTTTAATTAGATCCATTGATTAAACTGCATCTTCAGAATGACGATTTCATCCGGTATAAAGATATCACCCAGGATGCCATTGTCGTCTGCGAAATGGTAGGGTCTAAGGCAAAAGGCAAAACGTTGACGCTGCCTCCATCCATTCGACACCATGACGAAGATGAAGTGTGCTTCATGTCGAGCGGTTGCAGGTATGAAAAGAAACTGTAATGACTATGGAAAAGCTTGAAAAAAGCCCTCGCCCGTGACCGTGATTCGCTTGCGGACGGGGGTTGTTTTATATAAAAAAGTTCCCCTGAGATAGTTCTATATATGGCGAGCACGATAGATTGAAGATATCGGCCGGCAAATGATTCAAATATTAATCGAAAAAGAAAGGAATAACCAGAGAGAATTGAAGATATGATGCTTCATGTAATTTTTTCCATTCTTTAAAATCACGAATTACAGGGCATGATCATCGAAGGAGGCACGAGAATATGTTCTAAGAAATAAAGTCCTCAGGAAAGGGGAATAAATGATTGAATCCCCGATGTCCATAAAAAAACTTAGACTACAAATAGAACAAATTTTTAAAATTTTTTCAATTGCTACTTTACAGAAACCGACAATTATTTTAAAATATACAGCAAGAGTTAGTTAGTTAACTTTACTTACTAACTTTGATGACGCAGTACCTTATAAGGAGAATTAGGATATGCAGAAAAAAAATACTGAACATATAGAGATGGTATTAAGTTGTGTAAAAAAGGAACAAATTACTTCAAGAGCAGAGATCGCAAAAAAACTTTCATTAAGTAAACCTACAGTTTCGAAAATTGTCAATCAGTTAATAGATGAGGATTGGGTGTTCGAAACAGGGACCGGAGAAGCGTCGACAAGCGGTGGAAGAAAACCTGTCAAGCTAAAGTTTAATCCCAGGAAAGCGTTTGTTATAGGTGTAGATATTGGGGGAACAAAAGTAGCTGTCGGGATATTGGATCTGGTGGGAAATGTTTGTGCATATAGTGAATTTCCTACCCAGCAATATATCGCTAATGGATTTTTTGAACAAATGAAATATAAAATAGATGCTATGATCAAAGAAAATCGAATTGAAAAATCCAAAATACTGGGAATGGGGGTAGGGATTCCTGGAATTACAAATGTAGAGAGTGGAGTTGTTCAAGATGCCCCGGCACTTGGATGGAAAAGCTTCCCTGTCAAAGAAAAACTAAAAGAATTCTTCGACATCCCTATCTACATTGATAATGATGTCAATATTAATGTTCTCGGTGAGCAATGGAAAGGAGCTGGAAAAGGAAAATCCAACCTGATTTATATCGCTATTGGGACGGGTATTGGAAGCGGAATTATGATAAACGGAGAATTATACCGCGGAAGCAATTACAGTGCCGGTGAAATGGGTTATATGGTTACCGACCGTCAATATGCAAATAAATACTATCCCGTATATGAAGGATACGGTTTTTTAGAAAGTGTAGCAAGTGGCTCATCTATTGGAAATTCACTGACTAGAAAACTAGGCTACAAGATAACTGCTGATGAAGCATTTTCTCTTTATGAACAAGGGAATCCAGCTGTGAAAGATGTGATAGAAGAAGCAGTAGATCATTTGTCAATTGGTATTGCCAATTATATTTCTCTGTTAGACCCAGAAGTTGTCATTGTGGGGGGAGGTGTAAGCGGGTCATTCTCATTATTCGAACAAACAATTAAGGACGCTATTAGCCATTATACTCCTCAGAAGTGTAAAGTAGTGAAAACCACATTCGGGAAGGAAGCAGGGGTCATTGGAGCAGTAGCTCTATTTCTAAAAGAGTATGGAGGCATTTTTAAAATTTAGAATGCAAACACAAAAATGAAAGGGGTTTCATACAT
This sequence comes from Melghiribacillus thermohalophilus, assembly GCF_004342905.1. Classification (GTDB taxonomy): domain Bacteria; phylum Bacillota; class Bacilli; order Bacillales; family Alkalibacillaceae; genus Melghiribacillus; species Melghiribacillus thermohalophilus. The sequence continues at coordinate 185,958 of NZ_SMAN01000002.1, forward strand.
GAAAAATATTAAAAATTTTAAGTTTGTGAGCTTCGGATTATTGTTAGTATTATTTGCATTTGTGCTGGCAGGATGCATGGCTGGAGAAAATACCGGAGGCGATTCGGAAGAAAACAATTCTGCCAGCCAATCCGGGGATTCCGGAAACGTTAATACGGACAACCTGGAAGAAAAAGTTGTTGTCTATTCTCCACATGGTAAAGATATTTTAAGTGAATTCGAAAAACAGTTTGAAGAGAAATACGGTATTGATATGCAATTCTTGGATATGGGTTCACAGGAAATTTTGGATCGTGTGCGTTCAGAAAAAAGCAATCCTCAGGCGGATGTATGGTGGGGTGCTCCTCAGGTAAACTTTGATCAGGCAAAGGAAGAAGGTTTGCTTGCTCAATACAAACCTACATATGCCGATGCTCTGGACGAAATGTATTATGACGAGGATTGGATGTGGACGGGTACTTCGATCACTCCAGAAGTCATCTTATTCAATACAAAAGAAATCTCAAAAGAAGAAGCGCCGAAAGATTGGGATGATTTGCTAGACCCTAAATGGAAAGATGAAATCATAATCAGGTATCCTCTTGCCTCTGGTACAATGCGTACGATTTACTCTTCTATGATTTATAGAACCTACAAAGAGACAGGAAGTGCGGAAGAAGGCTATGAATGGTTAAGAAAGCTGGATGAAAACACAAAAGAATATGCGGCTAATCCAGAGATTATGTACAATCAGGTAGCAAAAGGGGTAGGGTCCTTATCTGTATGGAATATGCCTGACACAGTCATGTTGGCGAAAGAAAAAGGATATCCATTTGACTACATTATTCCGGAAAGCGGCACTCCGGTGTTGACTGAAGGAATAGCCATAATCAAAGATGCACCGCATCCTAATGCTGCAAAAGCATTTTATGAATTTGTAAATACACCTGAAGCTGCGAAATTATTAGCAGAAACCTATTATCGGATTCCGACGAGGAATGACGTTAAAGACTTGCCGGACTGGATCAGTGAAAGTGAAATAAAACCTATGGAAATTGACTGGAATGTATTCCAGGAGAAACAAGATGAATGGATGGAGTATTGGGATACAAATATAAAAAATACTGAGAAGGATAAGAGATAACTGGATAACGTAATGATAAATAAAGTCTATCGCGGATCATTCCGCGATAGACTAAATTTACTCAAAAAAGTGAGGTTGTTGTTCATGTCATCAGTGCAGTTAACGAACATAACTAAAAAATTCAAGGATGTGACAGCAGTTGAAGATTTAAATTTAACGATCAATGAAGGGGAGTTTTTCACATTTTTAGGTCCAAGTGGATGCGGAAAAACAACAACACTCAGAATGATTGCCGGATTCTATTATCCGACTGCTGGAACAATTACATTTAACGATCGAGATATGACAAAGGTTCCTCCTGAAAAAAGAAATACTGGAATGGTATTTCAAAATTATGCTTTATTCCCACACATGAGCGTTTTTGAAAATGTAGCGTTTGGATTAAAAGTAAGAAAATTGAACAAAAGTGACATTAAAAGAAAAGTTATGGATGTGTTAGAAAAAGTCCGTTTGGAACAATATTACGATCGTCAAGTCAGCCAACTAAGCGGCGGACAGCAGCAGCGCGTTGCTTTAGCAAGGGCATTAGTTATTGAGCCGGATATTTTATTATTGGATGAACCGCTTAGTAATCTTGACGCACGCCTGAGAGATCAAATGAGGACAGAAATATTAAGGCTTCAGAGAGATTTTGGCATCACGACAATATATGTAACTCATGATCAAGTTGAGGCTTTAACAATGAGTGACCGGATTGCCGTATTTAATATGGGGAAATGTCAGCAAGTTGGGACGCCACTTGACATTTATAATAATCCTGTCAATGATTTTGTCGCACAGTTTATCGGCGAAACCAATTTGTTCCCGGTAGAACCTGAAATTACAGATGAACAAATTAAGGTTTATAAACTGAAAGATAGTAATTTTAAAATACACGCCAAACATAAAAAGTCAGAAATTTCAGATGACAAACATAGCGGGCTGTATATGTCTATTCGGCCTGAAGCAGTTCGATTAAAGAATGAAAAGATGGAAGGAAATAATGTAGTGGAAGGTGTAATTGAAATTGTCCAATTTACAGGTGCTTCCGTCCATTTTTTTGTAAGGGTTGATAAAAGTATTACGGTTCGGATAACCAGACTTAATAAAGGTCCTCATACATATTTCAATGAGGGAGATAAAGTATTTGTTCAATTGCCCGAAGAACATATTCGTATTGTCCCAAAGGCAGGGGAGTGATGGAATATGATGAATGCTGAAAACAGAAGAACAGCGATGCTGCTCATCCCTATATCATTAGTTTTGATAGGATACGTTTTATATCCATCGATTGAAACAATAATAGAAAGTTTTAAATCGCAGGATGCCTTCTCATTTAAGAATTATGAGGATTTTTTTGGATCAAAAGCATCAGCTAATCTCGAAGCACTATGGAATTCTGTTTGGATATCAATCTTAAGTGTTTTTTTTAGTGCATTAATAGGTGTTCCTCTGGCATTTATATTTAATCGATATGATTTTCCGGGAAGAAAGTTTTTTTCGAGCGTTGCGATTATGCCGATTGTCCTTCCTTCCTTAGTTGGGGTTATGGCATTTATGTTTTTATATGGAGAAGCTGGCCTTGTTCCGAATGCCATTAAAGATTTGTTTAATCTGTCGGAGGTTCCGTTCAGTATTGGAGGGGTTTCTGGAATATTAATTGTCCATGCCTATACTATGTATCCTTACTTTTATATGACAACCTCGTCGGCACTTCGAAATTTGGATCCATCTCTAGAAGAAGCAGCGTTTAATCTTGGTTCCAATCGATTTAAAGTTTTTTGGAAAGTAACTTTTCCGTTATTAACACCCGGATTGGTAGCAGCATCGTTGCTTGTTTTCATGGTATCGATGGCTTCGTTTAGTGCTCCTTTTCTTCTTGCAGGAGGATTTAGGGTATTAAGTCTGCAAATCTACTTTTCAAAAATAAATGGAGATCTTGAAATGGCTGCTACTCAGTCAGTTATTTTATCAGTCGTGTCGATATTATTCCTTTTATTTATGAGGTGGTTTCAGGAAAGAAAAGATTATCGTATGGCAAGTAAAGGGATAGGCGCCCATCGAAGTGAGGTAAATAATCCTATTCTCAAGTGGACAATGGTTACCATTGGCATTCTCAGTATGATTATCCTTTTGCTGCCTCATGCTACACTGTTAATTTTGTCTCTGGTACCTGAGGGTGCCTGGACATGGCAAACTTATCCTACCGCATTCAGTTTAGAAAACTTCAAATTGCTATTTGAAGATCCAAATATCTGGGATCCGGTCAGAAATAGTCTAGTAATGTCTTTTATCGCATGTATAGGTGTATTTGTATTCGGGATTATTACATCCTATACTCTTGTAAAAAGGAAATTTGTCGGGAAAAATCTTCTGGACATTTTAGTGATGATTCCCTGGGCATTACCTGCAACAGTAGTAGGGATGAATTTGATTTTAGCTTTTAATGAAAAGTCTATATTCTCCTTTGGTTCAATCCTTGTAGGAGCTTATTGGATTCTCCCTCTTGCCTATTTTATCCGTTTCTTACCGTTGGTGGTACGTTCCACGAATGCCGTATTGGAACAGATGGATGATTCACTCGAAGAAGCTGCTAAAAATTTAGGGGCTAAGTGGTTTTACACCTTTAGACGTGTAGTTATTCCATTTATTTTGCCAGGAGTACTCAGCGGGACGCTATTAGCCTTTGTTCAGGCGGTCGGGGAGTTTCCAACTTCTGTGCTTCTTTATACTCTGGATAACCGGCCAATTTCTATAGAGATTATGAATCAATTGCGCATGTTTAATATTGGTCAAGCAGCTGCATATGGAATGATTCAAGTTGCGTTAATTTCAATCGTCATATTCATTTCCGATAAATTTCTGGGGATAAAAGCAGAAAGATCCCTATAAACACTTTATGCAAAATAGATAAATATAGAGGTGTGCATGAATGAATTCATTAAAACAAAAATTTGAAAGTCGAGATGGAGCTCAATTTCCCGGAAAAACTTATGTTGAGGAATTGTTGAAACCTGTTTTTAATGACCAGAAAGAATACTTGCTGGAACCTATGCTGGAGATTCATAAAGCACATACGATTATGCTTGCAGAGCAGGGAATAATCTCCCCGGAAGAAAAAAATCAAATATTAAACGGAATCGATCAGGTAAGACGGATTAATGGCGATGATATAGAGTATTCATCCGAATACGAGGATTTATTTTTCGTGATTGAGTCTAAATTTAGCGAAATTATTGGTGAAGAACTGGCAGGTAAGATGCATATAGCAAAGAGCAGAAATGATTTGGGTGAAACGATGTACCGTATGGTATTAAGAGGATATTTAGAAAAGACAATATCTGAAGCTGAAACCCTAAGAAAAACAATATTATATCAAGCAGAACAGCATATTCATACAATAATGCCGGCACACACACATACTCAGCCTGCTCAGCCAACAACATTTGGACATTATTTAGTTGCCATTCATGATAACTTATCAAGAGACATCCAAAGGATAAAGAATGCTCTAAAAACCATTAACCAGTCCCCAATGGGGGCTGCAGCCCTAACAACTACTGGATTCCCTATTAATCGGGAAAGAGTGGCAGATTTATTGGATTTTGAAGGTGTACTAGAAAATTCCTATGATGCAATAGGAACAGCAGATTACTTAATTGATGCGGCACAGGTGCTAGTAAGTCTAATGACTAATATAGGGAGGTGGGTACAGGAGCTCCTGCGTATGGCATCAAAAGAAGTTGGCTTGTTAGAAGTATCGGATGCCTATGTGCAAACCAGTAGCATTATGCCCCAAAAAAGAAATCCTGTTTCATTAGAACATTCCAGAGCCATTGCCAGCAGTGCAGCTGCGGAAGGACTGGGTGTCATTCATATGATTCATAATACTCCATATGGAGATATCAACGACACAGAAGATGATCTGCAGCCTCACTTATATAATGGCTATAAGAAAGCTATTCGGGTTTTACGATTATTAAATGCGGTCATTCTTACGATGAACATTGATAAACAGAAAGCCTTTGAACAGGCCCGAAAAAATATGATCACCATTACCGAACTTGCTGATGTTCTTGCGAGAAATTACAACATGCCTTTTCGAAAAGCGCATGCTAAAGCAAGCCAGATTGCCAGAAATGCTTACCAACTAAACCTTGAACTGTTCGAAATACCGCTAAATCAGGTAAATGAATGGATAGGTGAAGTTAAAATTAATGAAAAAGAGTGGTCTGATATAACTAATCCGTTTAGTTTTGTTGAAAGAAGAAAAGTTACAGGCGGGCCAGCTCCTGAAGTAGTCCAATCCATGATAGAGAAAAGAAAAAGGGAATAAACAGATTGACAGGTGACTCATCATTTGAGATGGGTCACAACTTTTTTACAGATCATTATGATTCCGACGAATCAGGAGGATTGCTATGAACTTAATCATTACAGATAACTACGAAGAAATGAGTCAAGAAGGGGCAAAAATGATTTTACGAAAAATTTTGTCCTCGAAACAAATAAATTTAGGGTTAGCTACAGGAAGTACACCGCTAGGATTATACAAAGAGTTAGTCAAATATGTCAGGGAGAACAACATAAATTTATCCGGCGTAGCCACATTTAATCTGGATGAGTACATTGGGATTCTGCCAACTCATCAGGGCAGTTTCCACTATTATATGGAAAAAAATGTTTTTGGTCCATTAAATATTCCTGAAAATCAAAGGTTTATCCCAGATGGCATGGCCGAAAATATTCTAAACGAGTGCCGTAACTATGAAAAGAAAATTCAACAATATGGGGGAATCGACTTTCAGTTGCTGGGCGTTGGAGAAAATGGGCATATTGGTTTCAATGAACCAGGAACAGATTTTACAAAAACCACCCATGTGGTTGAATTAACCGAAACAACTCGCCAGGCAAACAAAAAATTTTTCGGTCAAGTAGAAGATGTGCCAGGGAAGGCAATTACGATGGGAATCAGTACTATACTAAGAGCAAGAGAAATATTACTTATTGCAAACGGTGTGCATAAAGCGGAAGCAATATATCAATTATTTCACGGTGAGTACAGCAAAGATTGGCCGGTTACCGCTCTGCAAAAACATAAAAATGTTTGCGTTATCGTTGATCAGGAAGCTGCTTCTTTACTAATAAAACAAAATAATCTATGTTATTAATATCAAGAATGGGTGAGTGAATAAAAGTTGACTGCTACATCATTTACGAGCAGCAAATATTATCAGGAACCCAAAACCTCCTGCCCCTTACTTTACAGAAAAAGAAAAGGCAGCATCATTAATGACATAATCGTTAAGCTCTGATCCCCCTTAGATTTTTGCTATAATAAACGAAACAATAATCCAATCAAAGCAGGTGATGACAAATGAAACACGATTTAATCCATCGGTTAATCAAGTATGCCAGGGTGGACACCCAATCCAATCCAGACAATGAAACGTGCCCGTCATCTGATGGTCAGTGGGATTTGGCCCGAATGCTGGTCGATGAACTGAAAGCGATTGGCATGGAGGATGTGACCATGGATGACAATTGCTATGTCATGGCAACCCTTCCTGCCAATACAGACAGGGATATTCCGACAATCGGCTTTTTGGCGCATCTGGATACGGCAACAGATTTTACCGGCAAGAACGTCAATCCTCAGATCGTCGAAAATTATGACGGGAATGATATTGTTTTGAATGAAGAACGGCAGGTCATCCTGTCACCGAACGATTTTCCGGCCCTTCTAAATTATAAAGGGCATACCCTCATGACAACTGATGGAACAACCCTGCTCGGTGCTGATAACAAAGCGGGGATTGCCGAGATCATGACGGCAATGGAATATTTGATTCAGCACCCGGAAATTAAGCACGGAACGATCCGTGTTGCATTTACCCCTGATGAAGAAATCGGACGCGGTCCGCACAAATTCGATGTGGATGCGTTTGGTGCAAAATATGCCTATACGGTGGACGGCGGACCTCTGGGCGAACTACAGTTTGAGAGCTTTCATGCTGCGGGGGCTGCGATCACCATTAAAGGGACCAACGTCCATCCAGGAACGGCTAAAGGGAAAATGGTCAATTCCATTAAAATGGGGATGGAACTGAATGACCGGCTTCCGGCTGAAGAAGCGCCAGAATATACTGAAGGGTATGAAGGTTTCTTCCACCTTCTGTCTTTTAAAGGGGATGTGGAGGAAACGAAACTTCAGTACATCATCCGTGACCACGACAGAGACAAGTTTAATGAGAAAAAAGCTTTAATGGAACAGGCTGTCGCATCATTACAGGAAAAGTATGGCCGTGAGCGGATTCAGTTTGAGATGAAGGATCAGTATTACAACATGAAAGAAAAAATTGAACCCGTTTTTCATATCGTAGAGATTGCCAAACAGGCGATGGAAAACCTGGATATTGAGCCGGACATCAAACCAATCCGCGGCGGCACCGATGGATCCCAGCTATCCTACATGGGACTCCCGACACCGAACATTTTTACCGGCGGAGAAAACTTCCATGGCAAGTTTGAATTCATTTCCGCTGATGTCATGGTTCAGGCCGTGCAGGTGATCGTTGAGATTGTGAAGGGATTTGAACAGAGGGGAGAATGATATAAGGATGTTTTGTCTGTAATCGTTTTTGGAGTATGCACGGAACTGGAAACCAAGCTAGATGAAAGGTAATTGCTTTTGCTTACGAGTCGCACCTTTGACATAAGGCCATTGTAGCTGGAATAACATCGTTTCGGGCAAGCTACACTGCAAATAATCGCTGAATCTTAAGGGTTACCTTTATATTTGGGAGGATCATGGCTGGAAAATTTCGAGCTGTATTTTTTATATAAACATGCGATAAAAGTTTCCAGCATCAGAAGCTGATTTCCGGTAAGCGAAGAAGGATTTCACATGGTGAAAGGATGATGGAAATGTCCTATGTCGTTGATTTTAAAAATGTGTCTACGGTTGGTTTAGAGTCTTCACCCGTCGCAGAAGCACTTGCTGGCTTACGTGCTAATGAAGCCCGTTACTTTATGAACAAATACAAGCATGAATTTACAGTTGTACCTGCTAGCGAAAGCCAGGAGACAATTGATTATGTAAACCAAATTTTGAAGGAAGAACGTGATATAGAATTTTCGGCCAGGCCTTTGGAAACATCGCGTTTTCAAGTGGATAATATCAAATTTGCCTATGTCTTTTATGAAGATGGTCTTGTGGTTAACGTCATGTATACGATTGATAACCCTAAGAAGCGGGCCGTTGGTTTTAAGCTTTCTGAAGGGATGGAAGTGCCAGAAGCGTTAGAAGGAAAGTTTAAGTTTGCCAGACAGAAGTCTAAATTAGCTGGAACCATTAGAGGCTCTTTTTTTGTCATTAAAGGGGAATATTAACGTAATGGCAGATGTGGAGTGTTCATTAAGTCGACATGCAGAGGTGATTTTACCGGTCATAACTGCCAGAGATTCGAGGATCTATACTTTGCTACTAAACGTTAAACTCAATTCTATAGAAATACAAAAACAAAGCCCTAATCCATTCTTCCTGATATGGATTAGGGCTTCACAGTTGTGACTGATAGATCATTTCGTTAATCTAAAAGGTAGTTGGAGTTTGACTGGTTATAACAGTAGAGGAGAGGGGAGTATGCCCCATTTCCTTTGTATAGGAGCACAGAAAAAGCAATAATTTAAATAATCCCCTGGAACCTCAGGACAATCTCAGCAATAATTGCAGATCCAATAAAAGTTCCTAATAACACAAAGGATGCGACGACGATTGTTTTCCAGCCTAACTTTGCGAAGTCAGTCCAGGATCGTCCAATGGCAATTCCGGCATAAGCAAGTATGGGAGTGGCTAATGCTAATAAATTGACGTCACTGGTATATTGAACGACCAGATCAGAACCGGGCATCCATGGCATGGAGACGATGATTCCGATGATGGCAATGTAGGCGACACTCGGGATATTGCCTGGCATCAGCTTTTGAATAATGAGTCCTGCCAGGCAAATCAGTATGAGTATGATTATACCCGGGATGGCTGTTGCAGGCATGACATCATAACCGATCCAGTTTCCGAACAATGAAACAATCCCGAAAATGGTTAGGAGCAATGTCCATTCTTGAATATTTTTAAGCATATTAGCCCTCCTCCATTTCTGATTCATGTACTTTTTTCTGATCGCGCCGCCTGGTCAGAACCTGATACATTTTCTCAGTCAGCGGTAGGGCGATAAAGATACTGACATATAGACCTGTTGATAAGGACAGGAGATTGCTTGCTCCGGCAAAAGCAATAATGTCATTTTCTAGTTGCGGGAATGCTGCAATGAGTGAGCCGCTGGCAGCTGCCATCATGCTTCCACTGCCAATTCCTGATGCCATTGCGAATGATAGCGGATGAAGGGGAGTGATGGTGGCCAGGAACCCTGAAATGAGGCCCATAAAAATGGCTCCAAATACAGTTCCGAAAATGTAGACCGCTATAACTCCCCTTCCTTCTGGTGAGTTGAAGCCATACTTGTCCATAATTAACCCTACATTGGGTTCACGGGCTACAGAGTGGGTCATTCCAATGGTTTCCCGTTTAAGTCCCAATAGGACGGCAATTGGAAGGGCGAAGAAAATGGTTCCCAGATTTCCAAGTTCCTGAAGAAGAAGGGCCGGTCCCGCCTCTATGATTTGGGGGAGGGAAGGGCCGATAATAACACCAATTTTTGCAATTAATAACGTAACCCCAAGGACAATCAGCGGTTCGGCATTTTTGGATTGTTTTTCCTTGATTATGGGCGTAAAATATAAGATCAGTCCAATAATCATCGCATAAAGCATAGGCAACAGCAGAATCACACCGGGCCCTAATGCAAATTGGTGGGTTCCAATTCGCTCGGTCAACAGTACAATGAGCCAAACGATCACATGTAATCGCCAGTCTTTCCAGATTTGTTTTTGGCTTTCGCTCATCTGGATTCCTCCTTCATGATTAATAGTTTATTACTGATCAATCTTACAAGATGCCAGATCTTCCAAAACTTGACTAACTCCGGATGTATCGAGTCCTCCTTTCCCCTGGTGGTTAGCTATATCATATAGAAGCTGAATAGTGGAACCAAGAAATGCAGGAATCTTGTGTTCCTTTGCCAGGTTCATATAAAGCTGGATATCTTTTGTCATATGTTTCAGCAAAAATTTGACCTCGTCATGAGAGCCTTTCAGAATATTGGGGCCAAATATGGACAGTACCCGATTCTGGGCCGACCCCTTTTGCATGATGTCGGCAATTTTTTGAGCAGGAACACCGGACTTTGTACCAGTGAGTAAGGATTCACTCAGCAAAAGAACGATTCCAGCCACTACTAGATTGCAGCAAAGTTTGGTGGTCTGTCCTGCTCCCGCATCACCCAGATAATCTATTTCTTTACCCATGGCATGAAGAACAGGTTTTATGGCATTGAAATGGTCAGGATTGCCACCCGCCATTATGGTCAGATTTCCTGAATCCGCTCCCTCGGGCCCGCCGCTTACAGGACAGTCAAAAAAGAAAATTCCTTTTTCCTGTGCTTGCTTGTGCAATTTTTTAGTGGCCATGACATCGGTTGTGCTCATATCTAATACATAGGATCCTTCTTTAAGATAGTGAAAGGCTCCATCTTTTTCCCGGGTGAGGGCATTCTCCACCAGTTCGGTTGTGGGGAGGGAGAGGATTAGGACCTCTGCCTGTCTGGCGATTGAAGGGACGTCCTTTTCAGGAATCCCTCCCAATTGTTCAGCTTCATTTAATGCTTTTTCCTGGACATCATACACATGAACGCTATAACCATGCCGGGACAAATTTTTAACCATTCCCCTGCCCATAGCTCCGCATCCAATTACTCCAACATGTTTCACTGCTTTTTACACCGCCTTCTATAGTATGGACTTAGTTAAGGTTATTTTCTGTTCTGGATTCTTCGATAATGGCTTAGGCTTAAGGGTTAACGTAAACGGTTTTGGTCTCGGTCCAAAATTCGAGGGCTGAGCTTCCCTGTTCACGAGGACCCATGCTGGAACTTTTTTTGCCTCCAAATGGATATTGGTTTTCAAAATGAGTGGAAGGCATGTTGACATGGGTCACGCCGGATTCAATGTTCCGAACAAAATGAAATGCTTTCTTTAGATCCCTGGTAAATATGGCAGAAGACAGACCAAAATCAATATTATTCGCAATTTCAATGGCTTCTTCATAGGAATCAACTTCCATAATGCCAATCACAGGTCCGAATATTTCTTCCTGGGCGATGGACATTTCTGGTCTCACCTGGCTAAATACAGTTGGAGCAACAAAATATCCCTTGTCCATCCCGTTATTCATTAACCGCTTTCCGCCATACTCCAGCCTTGCCCCTTGCTCGATGGCTTCCTGAACGTAATGCAGATATTTATTTAATTGTGATTCATCAATAACCGGGCCATTATCAACACCAGGCTCAAATCCGTCGCCAATGACCAGTTTTTCAGCCCGTTCGACTAATTTTTTTGTTACTTCTTTTGCAATGGATTTTGGGACAATCAGCCGGCTTGTCCCGGTGCAGCGCTGTCCATTATCCAGAAATCCGCTGATGACTACACTGTCCAGTGCCTGATCTATATCGGCATCCTCTAAAATAATGGTTGGGTTTTTACCGCCCATTTCGGCCTGCATTCTTCCGCCGCGGTTCGTTACCCACTTTCCTAGCTGAACGCCAACATCTGTAGACCCAGTAAAAGATACCGCTTGAATTTCCGGGTTTTGGCCAATTTCTTTTCCGACTACGCTTCCGGGACCTGTTACCATGTTAATGACACCTGAGGGAACTCCTGTCTGCTCAAATAATTCCATAATCTTCACACTAATTAATGACGTATGGCTGGCGGGCTTAAAGATCACTGTATTTCCTGCCAGAATCGCCGGGGCAATTTTCCAGATACCAATGCCTAAAGGGAAGTTGTACGGAGCAATTACACCAACTACACCAAGTGGTTCCCGAACGGTATATCCAAGAACATTCGTGTCATAGGAGGGGACTGTTTCCCCTGTGAGTCTGGTTGCTTCTCCGCTAAACTGTTGCATAGCCTGAATCGTTTTTTTGACTTCACCTTTTGCCTCCCTTAGAGATTTTCCCACTTCTTTTGTAATGATTGCAGCCAATTCATCTTTTTGTTCTTCTAGAAGAGATATTAGCCGGAACAGAACTTCGCCTCTTTTTGGAGCTGATGTGCTGGACCAGCCGGGAAATGCTTTGCTGGCAGCTTTAATAGCCATTTGGACATCCGCTGATGTGGACTTTTGAAAATAACCTAACACCTCTTCTGTGTTGGCGGGGTTGATGCTGGGGTAAGTGTCGCCGGATACGGATGGGACCCAGGTACCCCCGATGTAGTTATAATAAGTTTGCGTCATGGTTTACCTCTCCTTTCGTGAATGTTTGAAAGTGCTTTAGGGATGTTAATAAGATCTCGGCCACAAGCCTAACCGTGTCCGGGATCAGTTCATCATTTACGAGAAAAGCCGGGTCATGCCATGGTTTATCAATACTCTTCATTGGATCACCGGTTCCCACCCAGAAGTAACAGCCCGGGACATGTTCCTGATATAGGGAGAAATCCTCACCTCCCATGGTAGGTTCAGGTTTCACTATGGAATCTTTCCCCATTACGGATTGGGCTGCTTTCTTAACAATGGATGTCATCTCGGCATCATTCTGGATGGCGGGCACCTGTGGGATGATTTCAGCTTTCGCTTCGGCTCCGCATCCTGCTGCAATATCGACTGAGATCCTTTGAATCAATTCCGGCAGCTGTTTACGTACATCGGGGTTAAAACTCCTAACGGTGCCCCATAACTCAGCAGTACCTGCAATGACATTGTGTGCTGTTCCGGAATGAAAAGAGCCAATGGTTATGACGACTGGCTCAAAGGGGTCAATATTCCGGCTTACAGCTGTCTGCAGTCCCATCACAACAGCAGAACCTGCCACTACAGCGTCAATATTTTGATGGGGAATGGCCCCATGGCCGCTTTTTCCCTTGATGGTAATATGAAGTGTATCCACAGCTGCCATTAACCGGTGCTCCGTAATGCCGACTTTTCCAGCGGGAATGGATGGCTGATTATGTAGTCCGAATATCCCCTGGATCTTTCCGTCTTGAAATAATCCATGATCAATTAAAGCTTTTGCGCCTTGAGTAGTTTCTTCTGCGGGCTGAAATATAAATCGGACATGACCGGCAAATTGATCCCGGATTTGTGATAGGACCATTGCGGCACCCAGGGCAATGGTTGTATGCCAGTCATGGCCGCACCCGTGGAAAGCGTTTTCATTTTTAGAGGAGTAGGGGAGTCCGGTTTGTTCAGGAATGGGAAGGGCATCGATGTCTGCCCGGAATGCTACTGTCGGACCCTCCTTGTTCCCGGACACTTCTGCAACTGCTCCTGTTTGCGTGTTTATGGGAAGAATTCTGCATCCAGCGTCCGTAAGCCACTGTTTGATTCTCCTGGTTGTTTCATATTCCTCACCACTGACTTCAGGATGCTGATGGAGTTCTTTTCTGATTTCGAGTAGTTTATTAGTTAATGGTTCTGTCATTTGCAATATATTTTTCATTGGAAACCCCCTTTGCTACAATATTGTTTATAAAAATAATAATATTCTGACAACTAAAAAGAAATGTGGAATACCACAAAAATAAAAGTTATTTATTGTGGTACTCCACACATATCTTGTAAGCCACGACCAAATCAATCCAGTCTGATTCATGACTTAGAGAAATATCGAGGATTTGTTCGATTTTCTTTAAACGATGATAAAGGGTGTTCGGATGGATATGCATGCGTTCGGCTGTCAGCTTATGATTTTTATTCGTTTCGATAAAATTTCCGAGGGTTTCAAACAATTCTGGATATTGGTGGAGGAGTTTTCCCATTTTATCTTCAACAAAATACGTTAACGAGGATCGGTCCAGTTTGTGCAGGAGTCTTTCAAGGCCTAACCTGGAATATTCGATAACCTTTTTATGCTGCACGCTTTTCCCGTATTGAATGGCATTTAGCGCTTCTCGGTAAGATAGATTAAGCTGGCTGATGGGAACCTTTCGTCCAATCCCGTATATCATATCCTTTAAATATCCCCACTGGTTATCAATTGTGTTTGCTATTCGGGCAACCACACTTTCACTCTTGACAATAGGAATGATTAACACCGTCTGAAACGCTCTTGTAAAGACAAGACAGTGATCACAAATCGAATGACTAATCGATTCAATGGAGCGGATAAACCATTCCTTATCTTTGATTTGGCTGGTTTCCCACAGGGGGCCATTTCTCCCCTGAATCACCATGCAGGCCATGTCCCATTCTGTTTTCCAGTTCATATGCTCGAGGATCTGATTCAATTCTGAAGAAGGAACCCCTTCAAGAATCTGGTTAAATATTTCTTCCCGGAAATGCAGCTCCTTTTCATACAATGCGTTGATTTTAACCAGTTCTAACGCCATTGCAGTTGAGGCATGCTCAACCGCAACCTTTTCAAGTGAAGATAATTCGGAATAATCTTTCTCTAGCTGCAAATACCCAAGAATCTCATTTCTCCTTGCAATGGGGTATAATTTTTGATCATCTTCTATTTGATTCTTAAACTCGACCCGGGAGTTGATAATGTTGGACAAAACGGATGTTATCTGATTAATGCCCCCGCCATCCAGGATGACCTGTGTAAACTTCTTATGAATTTCCAGGGAATGTTCAAGCTGATCATTTTTCTTTTTCAAGATTTGATAGAGATTGGAATTTTCAATGGCAATGGCACTCTGATCGGCAATAACTTCAATTACTTTCATATCATCATAGGTAAATATCCCGTCATTTTCAAAATTATCGACTACCAGAACCCCTAAACATTTCTTTTTGTAAAGCAGCGGAACACAGAAGGCACTCCGAATTTTTCGCCGGTATACCCCTTCAAAATAGTACTGATAATTTTCTTCAGACATAGAAGACATAGATTTCTGAATTTCCTCTTCATGGGCAAACAGCTGGGATTCCTTATCGGAAAAGACTTTTCCCGTCAGTGATTCACCGGGCTTGAATCGAATGTTTTTCATAACATCAATGTTAACCCCAACACCGTCAGCGATTTTTAACGCATTATCATCAGAGTCATACAGATAAAGAATAACAGTATCAGACACTTCAATTAACTCTTCGGCAGCTTCTACCAGGTTTCTTAGAACGGTTTCAATATCAAGTGAACTGGTCAATATTTTGTTAATTTCCAATAACTTTAAAACTTTTGTCTGGTTAAGGAGAGAATATCCTGACATGGAAACACCACCTTTATAATCTCCCTTAGAGTGTTATAAAGAATATACCATACTATTGGGAGGTGGGTGCGCTGATTGATGATTTTGTGTGGGAATTCTTTTTGATACAGAACGTAACCAGCAAAGAAGAATTTAATTCGATGTTCGGAAGAGGGATTCGGCGAAAAAATGGCTGGGACATGACCGAAAACAGAGGAGAGGTTTACTCGTCATTAAAATATCATTGTTCAGGTATTCAGCCTACAAATGGACTACCACAATCAGAAAAAAATCGCCCAGAACATTGCGTCTGGGCGATTGGTATTTATATAAATCTTTTTCGCACTCTGGAATACCAAACGAATGCCAGGCCGATTCCCACCAGTCCAATTCCAATCAAGAATGCCTTGCCAAGATCTGTGGATGTATCTGGCAAACGATTTCTTTCATCCGGGCTGCCAGAGGCATGTTCCTTGCCGTCATCCGGTATATCGGTTTGATCATGACCGGGTTCCTGGGTTCCGTTATCTGGTTTCTCATCCGCTGCTGCCACGATTCGCCCTTCCACTTTCGGAGAGATCGGTGAAAAAGTCTGTAAATATTCGCTGAAGGCTTCGTAGTCCGGGACGTCGATGTTGGTCATCCTTCCGTCTTCATAAGCCTGTTTCAGCGTCTCAAAGCCGTCGCCGCCTTTGGCGATAAATGAGTTCGTTGCAACGGTGTAGACTGCGTCTTTGTCGATCGGAACAAATTCATCGTCCTCGGTTTTCACTTCTACCGACCACACGCGTTTTCCGATCGGTTTTTCCGGGTCATATGTGAAACGCAAACCCGATACATGCAAAAACCCGCCGCTCGTCTCCGGATACGAGCTCACGCTTTGTTCCAATATACGCCATATTTCTTCCCCGGTCAATGTCATGGCTACAAGGGTATTGTTAAAGGGAAGCACTTCCCGAATGTCTCCCATCGTAATTTCACCCGCGTCGATGGAAGCCCGGATGCCGCCGCCGTTTTGCAGAGCAATGGATGTCTCCGGGATGAATTGTTTCATTTTCCAGACCATACTGTCGGTTATCAAGTTGCCGAGGTTGGTTTCCTTTGAACGGACATGTTCCCTCTTTCCGTCCAGGGCCACCGTTGTTTCTCCGACTACTTTCTGTAGTAATCCTTCAATCCCGGCGTAATATTCATCGACTTTCGCCTGAAGGGCCGGATCCGCTTCGTAGTTTTCCAGATGCAGCAATTCGGCTTCGTAATCGGTAATGACTCCGGTTTCATCAAAGGTCACATCCAGTGCACCTAAGTGTTCCAGGTTTTCCCCGGCCTGTACGATGACCGTCGGTTCTTCTTTTTCAACAAAGGCACCTTCTGGAAGCTCGGTATGGCTGTGCCCGCCGATTACTACGTCGATGCCGTTTACGGCTTTCGCCAGTTCCAGATCTGCGTCATCACCCATATGAGATAGGGCGATAATTTTGTTAATGCCGATCCGTTCCAGCCGTTTCACCGTTTCCTTGGCCTTTTCGACGGCATCGTGGAATTGAATATGTTCTCCGGGATTGGCTATGGTCGGTGTATCTTCCGTTGTGAGGCCCAAAATTCCGACAGACTCACCGTCTAATTGTTTGACGATCGCCGGATAAATGTTGCCCCCTTCACCCGGCCGACCAACATCCGAGTGTACGAGACTTCCCAGTATGGGGTCTGAGGAAAAGTCGATGTTTGCACTTACAAAGGGAAAATCCGCACCATTGACAAATCGGCCTAAAACTTGTGAATCCCTGTCAAATTCGTGATTCCCGAACACCATGGCGTCATAGCCGATTTCGTTCATAAATTCCAAATCGGCCATTCCTTCAAATACAGTGAAATAAAGGGAACCGGAAAAAACATCTCCCGCATGAAGCAGCAGGTTATTTGAATGGTTGGCTCTTATATGATCAACGGCTGTTCCTAGATAGGGGAATTGCTCTACACGGGCGTGGCTGTCGTTTGTATGCATAATGGTCAATTCCCATTCATCTGCAGGAGGAGAGGAGACGTCCTCTTCGAAGTTCAATTGCGCCAAAACCGGGTCGTGATCCGAAGCCCTTCCGTGTTCTTCCATATAAGCGGCATTCAAGTTAACTATATCTGCCTGTGCATGCTCGGCCAGATTATGGGAAACTAATATATGGTCAAGCACCTGGGAATTCCCTTCATATATATACGTGTAACGATCCTTAAGGGGAACCCGGTTGATCAGATTGACTAAATCATCTCCCTGTAACCTGTTGATCGCCTCAGAAAATGGAAAATCATTCAAATCTCCCATGACGACGACATTCGCACCCGGGTCCTCAGAAAGGATATCTTCAACGAATCCGTTTACGATCTCAGCGATTTGTATTCGTTGATGTTCGCTGTGTAATGTAGGAGGCTGATTCACTCCAAATAAAGGTTCGTCCCCGCCCTTTGAGTTAAAGTGATTGTTAATGACAATAATGTCTTCGCCGTTAAAAGTGAACTGGGCCGCCAGCGGTTTCCTGCTGTCGGAAAAGGCATCATTTGTCGGATCGATTCTTCCAGGATTTAACGTGAGGGAACCGTTAACAAAATCGACCGCTTCCGTCGCTGTTCCTTTCCGTCCTTCAGTCAGCTGCACCCGTTCCGGATTGTACAGAAATCCGACACGAATGTTTCCTCCGGGCTGTCCGCCATCCTCGTTATATTCTGGAGCGATGTCGGTCCAATGGTATGCTGGTCCCCCGGCAGTTTCTATAGCTGCAATAAGTGCTTCGTAGTTTTTGTCGGCTTTCGTGACACCGGAAGTCTCCGGGCCGTCATTGTCCTGCACTTCAACAAGGCCGATAATGTCCGGGGATTGCAAATTGGTGACGATGGATTCAGCAATTTTTTCTGTCTTTTCCGTCAAACCGTGATGGTAGTTTTCAATGTTGTACGAAGCAATGGTCAACGAATCCCTGTCACCGACCAGTGCGGTTACAGGACGTGTATATTCTTCTTCAATCAATTCTGGCAGATCATTTTCGTCTGTGTAAATCATGAAATTACTGTAATCATACGACAAAACACCGGTTATGGTACCGTTGAAGCGATCGCCGACTTTTACCGTGAAATCATCATTGAAGACGTCGATAAATATTTTTTCCGGATTGGCCGTTTCCGCTGTCAGCAAAATTCCGCCTTCATCTGTATAGGGTTTTCCATCCGCTTTTTTGGTCAGGACTGGGAACTCTCCGTATTTTTGGGGGCCGACAACGGTCGAATCTTCTACGGAAACAAGCATGCCTTCCAGGGATTCGTAATAGTCGATGGCATCTTCTGCTGGGTCAAACTCTGTGAAGCTGTCATTATCAATGATTTCCGTCGGGGGATTCAGTTCAACAGGTTCAGGCAATTCCACATTCGATTGAATGACGGTAATGTCCGTTGCGTTTATTTCCGTCACTGGCAAATCGATTCCCACTTTACTTCCGGTAACGACCCATTCCTTCACCGTTCCATCTACCTTTACGAGATCGCCCACACTGACGTCATGTTTGTCTCCTTTGTAAATCAGAATCCCTTCGGAAGTGAGGGGATGATTATCGGGTGTCTGGGATTGGATAAAAAAGTTTCTGTCATCCTGGACAAAGGTAACCACGCCTTCCACTTGTTGCACGTGCTGATCCTTATAGGGAGAAGTGTGCCCGTCTCCCTGGATTTCGCTGATTGTCACGATTGCGCCTTCTTCTGGAGGCTCATCACCATCACCTGGTGGTTCAGATCCTTCCAGCCACATCGCAGTGGGGGATTTCAGTCCCTCAACGCCAAAATAATCCTCCAGGCTTCCTGTAATAAACACTTTTTCTTTCAAATATTCGGGATGGTCAGCCAGGTTAAAGGAGTCCCTGATGTCGCCCTTTGGCAACTGAACCGGCAAAATGTTTGAAGGGTTCGCTTCATCCGGACTGTCTGCCAGTGCCAGATTGGTCTTAACCGAAAAAGGAGGTTCATTCTGATAAGTCGGGCCGTTACGGACTGTACCGATGATGTAACCTGTTACTGTAGCCGTTCCGTTGTTGTTCGCTATCGCTTCTTCAACGGAAATTGCATCCGCCTCGTCAGCCTGTGAAACGTGAACAAGAGGGAACACACTGTTTAGCAACATAGTGAATATAACCACAATAGAAAAGCCGCGTTTCTTAATAAACGCCATGTTATTTCCTCCCAAAATGATTAATCGTTTCTCCCATAGCTACGAAAACGATGTCCGGCTAGTCATTGATCTGGGAATCATGTACCACCTCCACTTTTTAGAGTAAAGTGTCCGCTCAAGATGTATAGATCATGATCATTTTACCTTAATTCATCTACAAAATTTGTAAAATTTTGAAATTGTGAAAAAAATAAACATAAACTTAACAAAATGAACAACACTTGGGTAGAAGCGGGAAGGATTTCGTGGATAAGGGTGTTTCGGTAATTTTCAAACCCCATAGTGGGCGTCCTTAACAACAATATTTGACAAACGATTCAATCATGGATATAATTTCCATGAAACTGTGTTTTATGCACCGTCATAAAATGGTATCGTTTGAAGAATGTTCTTTATAGAGGTGAAAATGATGCAGCAGGAACCAAAAAGGGAACCTAATGTAAAAGAACTGCTCCATGCCTTATATGAAAAAGGAAAAGAAAAAGGCCAGACATCTGAAAAATATATTCAGCAGATTATTCCTATGATTAAACCACTGTTGCAGAGGAAGGACTAAGCTGTTTACCGGATGGAATCCTTCTTTTGTCAATGCCCTCCACCGGTCCGAGGAAATGCCTGCGCTTAACCTAAATTCCGACTAATAAAAAAACTGCCGTTTTCAAGGGCAGTTTTTTTATTTTTCTTGATTTTTTTGTTTTTGCCATTTTGAGAATTCAAGAAATTCTTTGAATTGCTCTTTGCTGATTCCTGATTCCATGGCCTCACGAGCGAGGTCTATCCATTCAGGGTCCAGTCCTTCAGCTGGCACTTGCTCATCACTCTTATTTATGAGCAGATGAATGTCAATATCGAGCACTTCTGCAATTTTTTCGAGTTTCTGAATGGATGGATTTTTTTGTATGCCTCTCTCAATCGAACTCAGATAGGATTTTGCAATTCCCGCACGCCTGGCCAGTTCGGTAATTGACATGTTTTTCTTTTCCCGAACTTCTTTTATTTTATTTCCAATCATATGATCACCTGGATTTAAATATGAATTTGATAGTTTCATCATACCACGAAAAGAAAGGGAAGTTAGAGAATTGTTTTTACTATAAAAAAATAGTACCGCATTACTATAGCGGGGTAAAGATTTTTGCATAACGTGTTCCATTAAAAAACAACAGTCCAATCGCTAAGGTCTGTTGTCTCTTAAGCATTTTTAATTTTGTATTTTTGGATGAATGTCTTGACTTCCTCTTTTGAGATTCCTGCCTGTTTTGCTTCTTTCATTAATTTTAGCCATTCCTTGTCTTCTTCGGTTTTAAAACTTTCCAGCTGCAACTTCATCTTACCTTCCATAAAATCCCCTAACCTCTTTTCCAGGTGACCAGTATCCAGATAAAATGATGACCTTAATCCGGTGTTTTAAACCCTTTTGGTAGTTCAACGGTATACCCTGTTCATTTGGAACTAGTCATAAAGAATCAGTTCCTATTTTTATCTTAAGGAGCGACCCGGTGAATAACAAGGAAAACTTATACAAAAATTATGATAATTGTTTACGAATATAGCGGTATTTAGATAAATAATACTAAATTTTTGTCGGATTTGATGGATTTGGGTTAACACAGTTGTTTTCTTAGATGTGAGTAACCAGATATCCATTTCTACATTACATATAATCCTATACCAATCGGTTTGTTCATTATAACGAATACTGAGTTTATAAAAGGGAATCCAATTGCTGCTAAAGGGAAGAGGATTCAGGGTGAAGCTGAGATCCCGCAAAAAAGAGGGTCAATTGCCCGGGTGAGGTGGATGATCCGCCCAAGCCTGAAGCACAACGGCCCAGGACCTGAGCGCAACAGCCCAAGCATTGGAGCAGATGGCCCAAGGAGGGGAGTAGATGGCCCAAGCTGGGGGACGGATGACCCAAGGCAGGTACGTGACCGCCCAAAGAATTGCCCTAACGGCCCAAGCGCAGGAAGCAATGACCCAAACATGGATTAGGATGACCCAAGGCAGGTGCGTGACCGCCCAAAGAATGACCCTAACGGCCCAAGCGAGGGGTGAAATGGCCCAAGCCTGAAGCACAACGGCCCAGGATCTGAGCGCAACAGCCCAAGCATTGGAGCAGATGGCCCAAGCGGGGGGACGGATGACCCAAGGCAGGTGCGTGACCGCCCAAAGAATGACCCTTACGGCCCAAGCGAGGGGTGAAATGGCCCAAGCCTGAAGCACAACGGCCCAGGATCTGAGCGCAACAGCCCAAGCATTGGAGCAGATGGCCCAAGCTGGGGGACGGATGACCCAAGGCAGGTACGTGACCGCCCAAAGAATTGCCCTAACCGCCCAAGTGCAGGAAGCAATAGCCCACCCCCTGAAGCACAACGGCCCAATTAATAGATGAGATCGCCTAAGAATATCACTTTTCGCTCAAGAATCAGAGAATAGGGGAGATCGATCAGCAATTATGTTCTATATAAAAAACAAAATTCAAAGAAAAAAGAAGAAAACAGAAGAAAACGCAAGATAATGTTCTTAATATAGAACATAACTGCCTGAAATGAAGTTTTCCAATGAATGGGGCATCCATTATACTGAAATTGTGTTCATTATATAGAACAAAAAGGTCTGAGCCTGAATGCGATAGGGGTGGTAGGGATTAGAAGCTCCAGACTCAGAAAGTATCGGAAAAGAAGAAGAAAAGAAACGTTTGTGATTTTTCAGGTGGCGCTCATTCATTATTCCTTTTTTGCCACTGGAACATATATGACTACGCCTGCCTATGCCCTTTTTACCGATTATGAAACCCATCAGGTAACGCTCCAGGCCGGATACTGGGAAGAAGCCTGGGACAAAAGTTCACTTAAATTCATTGATTCAGGCTTGATGAGCGAGACCTTGCAAATATATGGAACAGTAATGAATGGCGATGGTTCTGAAGATATGCAGGGACCCGTTAATTATGAGGTGTTTTACATTGAGAGGGGCAATCCTAAAAGAGGTGAGAGGATCGGGTCAGGAACAGTTCCGCCCCTTACAAAGGGGGAGTCCTACCAGATTATATTTTCCCCAACACAATCAGGAAATTACATGTTTAAAGTTTATCAGCGTACTGGTCATCCAGGAAAGGGTGTCTTGTGGAGTGAATCGATTTCTGTAAATTTGAACGAATCAGAAATATTACAGGAATTAAACGTTTCATCAGATATCAAAAATGCCTTCAGGAAACAACTTCTTACAGCTGAAGATTTGACTGCGTTTAAAGACGGAATCATCTCGGAAAAGCATTTAGCTGCAGTTCTTCAACGTGAGATTACCAGGGAAGATTTGAATGCATTAAAGAATGGTGTGATTACCGCCCGACAGCTGGATGATTACCTCGATGGGAAGATCAGTGAAGTTATCTTTTCTGCTTTAAAAGAGGGAGAGATTTCGGATGAGGATTTGCATCACGTTCAGAAAGGAAAAGTAACTGAGCGGGATATTAAACAGCTGCTGAACCGCGAAATCACCCGGTATGAATTGGATGCGTTAAAAGCAGGGGAGATTACCCGGGAGGACGTGGAAGCTTTACATAATGGAAGTGTGACCCATGAAGATTTGAAAGCCTTGATCAAAGGAAGGCTGAGCCGGGAAAATTTTGAAGCACTAAAGAGTGGTGTGATCACCCGGGACGATTGGCGGGCTGTTCAAAAAGGCATTGTTTCTGCTGATGATTTGGCAGACCTCCGAAATGGAGAAATTTCCCGAGAGGATTTTGAAGATCTTAAGTCAAGAAAAAAATCAGCAAAACAGGATAATGAAGCTCTGAAGGAACCCCTCCGGAAAGATGAAGAAGATCAATCGGAAGACAAAGAGGAGAACGACTTCAATGGAGAGGGTCCGAAAAACGATGACAAAAAGAATGCAGCTAACGTTTCTTCCGGGGAAGAAGAAACGGAACTGCAGGATAAGCAAAATCAATCCCGTGATGGCGCAAGTGACAAACACGTGGATCATAGAGACCCGAAAAACGAAAACGAGAACGAATCAAGTGATACTAAGGAAAATCAAGATGAAATAAAGGCGGATGATCAGGATGGGAAAAAGACGGGAGAACATACGGAGAAGCGAGGAGAAGACAAAATACAGAACGTTCCAACCAGTCAGAATAAAAATGAATCCTATCATTCTTCGGATGACGAAATGATCGAGTGCGAGTCAGATAGAGAGAAGCGGGGATTAGACTCAGACTCAGTGGAAGAAGATCAGTCGGATTCAAAGGAAGTCAGCTCAGCTGAAAATAAAACTGTTCCATCTGAAAAAGATGAGAATCTGTGTGAACAACAGACTGAAGATGAACATGGGTTAGACCAGAAAGAAGAATGTACGGACCCAGACGAAGATGAAAACCAGTGCATCCGAAAAGAGAACGAGGAAAAGGATCAGGAAGATGACCCGCTCACAGGTGACTTGACGGATCAAATGATTCAGCGCTTAAGGTCTGCACTGCTGGAGGAAGACAATGAAAGGGGATGGACCATTTGAAGAAAGCAAGAAAATGGATAGGGAGAATTATAACGTATACGTTAATGACCGTTTTGGTCATCATGTTGTTTTTCGTCATTACTTCCAAATTATCTGGTGGCCCGCCGCAGGTGTTTGGCTATCAAATCATGAAAGTGCTCTCCGGTTCGATGGAACCAACCATTGATACAGGTTCGCTCATTGCCGTTAAACCGGTATCCAATACGGAAAAGCTGGATGAAGGAACAGTGATCACCTATCAATCTATAGATAATCCCGATGTTTTGATCACTCATAGAATTGTAGAGGTTCAGGAGAGTGATGGAACCATCTCTTACATGACAAAAGGGGACAATAATGATTCAAGAGATGCGGTCGCCGTTCCGTCAGAAAATGTGGTTGGCGTGTTTTCTGGATTCACCATTCCCTGGCTGGGGTATTTCTTTACCTTTGTCCAATCCAAAATGGGAATTGTGATGTTCATCATCGTTCCTGGTGTGATCTTAATTCTGTCCCAGATATATAACATTTTCAAAAGCATTGGCAGATTAAATGGAGATAAAGCCAGTTAATCGTTAACTTCCCCAAAAAGGGGGTTAAAATAAAAAAATTTCAAGGAGGAGATTTGATTATGAATCTCAAAAAGAAACTTGGCATGGCAATTGCCGGAACTGCTTTAGGAGCATCTCTCGTAGTGGGAGGTACGACAGCGCTATTTACAGACACGGCCACCAACGAAGGGAACACCTTTACAGCAGGAACAGTAGACATCGTGGATGTCACAGAGGGTGCAGTGTTTTCAGCGTCTCAATTCGTTGACAATCTTGCACCAGGAGACAGCGAAACTGCTACATTGACGATCCGAAATGAAGGCTCCCTGGATGCCTGGGTGGAGGTGTATGACGCGACTACAAGCGGTGATCTGTTTGAAGGGGATTATCCTGTTGAGCTAACCTTTGATGATTCTGCTGTCCTTGTTCCAGCTGGAGGAGAAACGACAGTAGAAGTAAGCTATCATTTTCCAATTGAGGCTGGAAATGAGTATCAGGGCGCAACAGGCAATGTTGACTTCCAAATCCGTGCGGTTCAGTCAAGAAACAACAGCGTAGATCATGATGGTGGTGGTACTTATGATGGTCCAGCGAACTGGAACTAATGGTTTACATCTTTGATGAAAAAGGGTGGTGCGCCATCACCATCCTTTTTATTTAAGATATGACAAACGATGAAAAAAATCAAATAAATTGGAGGCGAGAACATTGCCCAATGCTTCAAAAAAGTCATTGGCTCTCCTGTCGATTCTCATTTTAACGTTGACTGCTCTCATAGCAGGAGGAGTCACATTAGCTTTATTAACAGATGCTGAAACCAACAGCGGTAGTGAAGTGACAGCGGGAACCATTGATTTAACGGCGAAACGGGATCATGGTGATTATGTGCCGGGTCCAATGTTTTACCCCGATTCACTCGATCCGGATGGCAATCATCCTTACGACAGAGAGGAAATTAATCCAAGTGGTGAGTCGATTGGCGGATGGGCTCCTGGAGATCATGTCCAGCGCACCATGATTGTCACCAATGAAGGTTCCCTGGATGCGAAAATCACCGGAATTAGAGCAAACGTACGGGAATCGTATACCCAAAATCTCCAGTCAGGAGGCAGCCATACTGTAACAGGATTGACTTCTGGTGAAGCCTACGAAGAGTTTATTCAAAAGGCAAATGTCGTGGTATCCATTCCGGATCAGGAACTGCTTCTTTACGAAGGTCCGCTGGCTGATCTGATTTTTGAAAATGAGGATGAATTTGCTGCTACCATCAATCAGCCTGTTGTTCAGGGAACAATACCTCCGTTTGAACCGGGACCACTTAATATTACCTTTGATGTCACGCTGGACCGTTCGGCTGGGAACCGTCTTCAGGGCCAAAACTTTATTTTTGATTTCGGCTTCTATGCCGAGCAGGTTACCAATAATGAAGACGGCGAGCAAGAACCTGAAGAAGGTGTTGCCAGCGGAATGATTTATGATGCGTTAAATGGGGATGGTCTTGGCGGATTTCTGATGCAGTTCAGAGAAGGGGAAGATACTCAGTCTGGAGAAGTTGTTGCAAGCACCACGACAAACGAAGATGGCAGCTACAGCATCAGTCTTCCGGCAGGCACGTATACGGCTGAAGTGAGCGGGGATGGCTACATTACAAATTACTTCACCGTACAGGTTGAGGCTGATACTGAAACCCCGAATCAAAATGCAGCATTATCCCCGGTTTTAAGTGAAACCCAGACCAGGATTGTTCTGACATGGGGAGAGACACCGAGGGATTTAGATTCCCATTTAACCGGTCCTACATCTGATGGAGGAACTTTCCATATTTATTACGGCAATAAAGAATACTGGGAAAATGGAGAACTGGTTGCAAAGCTGGATTTTGATGATACAAATAGCTATGGACCTGAGACCACGACGGTCACCATCAATCATATGCTGGATGGAGACTACACGTTTTATGTTCATAACTGGTCAGGAGAAGCCCCTATAACAACGTCCAATGCTGTGGTGAAGGTATTCCAGGGAAGTCAGCAGGTAGCGAGCTACAATGTTCCGACTGAAGGAGAAGGGCGATACTGGGATGTATTAAAAATCAGTGAAGGACAAATTATTCCAATCAACCATATTCGTTAAGCAGCCGTGAAACGGATTATGGATTCATCTTCACAAAGTTTGCATGAAAGAACGTGAGGAACTTGTTAGAAGCATATAATCAAAAACGCCTGGGCATTTATCATCCAGGCGTTTTTGCATTGCAATCATGCCGGTTTGTTTCTTATGGAAGCACTATTAGACCGAAGAATACATTTTAAAGAGCCAGGAGAAAACTGTTATGAGGTAGCCTGCTTTTCTCCTGGTTTTCCTGATTGAATAAAGAAGGATAAAATCCATCCCGCAATCGCGAGAATTCCTGCCACAATAAAGGATACGTTTACGCCATGGAGGGCCCCCTGAACTCCCTGTTCAGGGATTGCCCGTGTGGTCATGACGGAAACGAGCAGGGCAGTGCCAATAGCCCCTGCCATTTGCCGAAACGTATTGTTCATGGCTGTTCCATGGGGCATAAGTCGCCTTGGCAGTTCATTTAAACCCGCTGTTGTCACCGGCATCATCACCATCGCAATCCCAAACATCCGGGCAGCATTCACCACGGTCAGGTAAAGGAAAGTTGTATCGTCTGTTAAGTTTGAAAACATAAACGTGGTTATAACGACAATCAGTAAACCAATAATTGATAAATATCGGGCTCCAAATTTATCAAACAGCCGGCCAGTGATCGGGTTCATTAACCCCATCAAAATAGCACCCGGCAAAAGCATGAGGCCGGATTCAAGCGGTGTAAACCCGAGCATATCCTGCATCATGATCGGCAAAATAACCGCTCCCCCAATCATGGACATAAATGCAATCATGCCAATAGCTGTGGTAAGGGTGAACACTTTGTATTGAAAAATGCGGAATTCCAGAATTGGCTGCTTCAGTTTTAGCTGGCGGATGATAAACCACACAAGTGTGATCGTTCCGATGATTAATGAAATGATAACGTTTTGATTTGCGAATCCTGTATCCGGATTGCCGGCAATACTGAAACCGTACAGCAGTCCACCAAACCCGAGGGTGGATAACATAATAGACGGTACATCCACTTTCGGGAAGGTGCGCTCGGTTACATTTTTTAAAATAAAGTAGGCGATGATGAGATCGATGACGGCTATTGGCAGCACGACATAAAATACACTTTGCCAGGGGAAATGTTCCACCAGGTAGCCGGACAATGTCGGCCCGATAGCAGGGGCAAAAGCAATGACAAGACCAAACATCCCCATCGCGGAGCCCCTTTTATCAACCGGATAAACAAGGAACATAATCGTTTGCATGAGGGGCATCATAATGCCGGCTCCTGCAGCCTGGAGAATCCTTCCTGAAATGAGAACTTCAAATGTGGGTGCAATCGAACTGATCAATGTTCCAAGGGCGAAAGATCCCATCGCTGTTAAAAATAATCCTCTTGTGGTGAAACGTTCAATGAGAAAAGCAGTAATCGGAATCATTATCCCGTTTACCAGCATAAAAATCGATTGAAGCCATTGAGCGGCGGCGTAATTAATATGTAGGGATTCTGCGATTTTCGGCAGGGCTGTTCCCAGCAGCGTCTGATTCAAAATGGCTACGAATGCACCGGAAATCAGTACTGCCATAAGCGGCCCCCGTTTAATGTTCGGTTGGTTTTCTTCCTCATATGTTACTTTTTCCATCATGAAACCTTCTCTCTTTTTTTGTCGCTAACAATATATCATACCAAAATTCTTTAGATTTGCGAAATAAATTGACTGAGCCATAGGAAATCACCATAGTCCTCCTCTGACAGCCCATGATGGGTGTGTGAAGGCTCAACGTATATGGCTTACGGCCCAATATGAGAGGGTAATGGCCCAACGTTGTTGCAGACAGCCCAAGTTGAGAGGGTAATGGCCCAACGTTTGTTGCAGACAGCCCATGATGGGTGTGTGAAGGCCCAACATATATGGCTTACGGCCCAATATGAGTGGGTAATGGCCCAACATTTGTTGTAGACGGCCCAAGTTGAGAGGGTAATGGCCCAACGTTTGTTGCAGACAGCCCATGATGGGTGTGTGAAGGCTCAACGTATATGGCTTACGGCCCAATATGAGTGGGTAATGGCCCAACATTTGTAGTAGACGGCCCAAGTTGAGAGGGTAATGGCCCAACGTTTGTTGCAGACGGCCCATAGTGGGTGCGAGATGGCCCAAAGATCCTGGCTGCCAGTCCATAATAGGTGCGTGAATCCGAACAATGCTGTACTCGTAACCTCAAACTTTTCTCGCATTTAAAAACATCCTTCTATTTTCTTATTTTTACCATAAAATGACATAAAACAGAATTTAGCTTAGTAAGATTAAATGAATACAGATTCAATTGTATTCAATCACCAGCGACGGAAAACGAATGCTGGTGGCCATATTACAGTCAATGGGACGGAGGGGAGAATGGTTGAATAAGAAGAAAGTTTTTGGCTCATTTTTGTTGGCCTTTTTATGGGCAGTCGGATTTCTGGTCATTCATTTTTCTGAAGATGCCAGTGCAGCAAAAGCAGGCGTCAAGCCACCTGAAGCGGTCAATGGAGATGTCTCCATCGCAGGAAAAGTCGGGAATGACAATGACGAAACACCTGGAGAATGGTATATTGGAGAACAGCCTACTAATCCGAAAGAAAATGCCCCTGTACTTTTATTTGTTCAAGGGTTAAACAGTACAGCACAGGTATGGTGGGAAGACAACGATATGTACCAGACAGCCGTGAATGCCGGCTACCAGACGGCATTCCTACAGCTTTATGACGCCGGAGGGGCTTCTGCAGATATGTGGGATAACGGCCAGCTACTTGCTGAAAAAATTGTAGAAATTTATAACTATTTTGATCAGACGCCGTTGACAATTGTTGCCCACAGTAAAGGTGGAGTGGATACACAGACTGCACTTGCTTATTACGATGCATGGCCATACGTGAATCGCGTGATTACACTTTCCAGTCCTCATCATGGTTCAGAATTGGCTGACCTGGCGTACAGTTCCTGGGCCGGCTGGCTAGCAGATCTTTTAGGAGGGCAGGGAGAAGGAACCTACTCCCTTCAGACGGCGTATATGCAGGATTTTCGCGCAACGATCGACGCCATGCCCGAAGCCTATTATAACGATTACTATACAATGGCCGGCACCGACTGGGGTTCCATGTTTTCCTCCCTGTGGATGGGGGGCGTCTATTTAAGCCAGTATGGAGATAATGATGGGGCTGTGACCGTTGCCAGCAGCCGTTTGCCCGGCGGAGAGGAAATTGCTGTTGGAGACTGGAACCATACTATGATCAGAACAGGTGAAACATTTCCGGTCTTTGAACCTTATCTGGGCGTGAATCATCTGGCACAGGCCAGGATATCTGAAGTGAAATCCAGTAACTCCGTAGATGTTTTAACCAGTAAAAAGCCGGTGTTTACTCCAGGGAGCGAAAAGGAAGTGATGGAGACTAATCCAGACACGGATTTATGGATACACGGCGGCGAATTGGACTCTGGAGAAAATGGTATTCAAGTAGCGGTTGAAGATGAGGTGAAAGAACTGCGGGTCAACCTTCTAACTTCAAAGAAACCCCGTAATATATACTGGGTAGATCCATCCGGCAAGCAGATCGCAGCAGAAGTGGAAACGGGAGCAGACCACACAGGAATATTTCATGAGGCCGCTTATCAAGGAGTTCAGCTGAAAAATCCTCAACCTGGTGAATGGACATTAAGAGTGGATGCAGAAGGAAAAGATGCCTATTTGTTAGTTGCCGAATATGTGACTGATCTGGGAATTGATCTGAATATGAAGAGAACAGTGCAACAGGCAGAACAGGGATTGAAGCAAAAACAGCTGGAAACTCGGATTAATATAAATGACAGGAAAATTGATCAACAATCCCTGACATTCACTTATAAAATCAATAAAGAATCAAGTCCGAGTGTTGTAAAATCCCTTCCTCAACAAGCGAAATCAGGGTTGAATCACCTTATCACACTGGAGGAAGCTGAGCACATATATAATGTGACCGTAGAAATCGAAGGTAAGACAAAGGATGGCTATCTGTTTAAACGTACGATTGTGAAGAGTTTTTAAGTAGCGAAAACAAAAAAGACCCTTTGAGGGTCTTTTTTGTTTGAAAGTGAAAGAACAAGGAGGAAGATAGGCAGCATACAGCTGCCACACTTATGCAAAATTATGTATGACCTGAAAAGGTATGTCAGCATAGTAAATGACAGTGCCGGCAAAGACAGGATTTATAAAGAATGGCATGTCATCGAATGAAAAGAAAGATGGATGTCTTTGTCGAACTGTATTCAATTTAAAGTTATTATATCGAATTAAGTCGAAATAGTAAATGAGCAAAATGTCTGAAAATTCTAAAACCATTTATAGGAAAAAATACCCATATATGAAATGGAAGTTGAATGGGACTGAGTGTCTGAAAATCGTCAGGGATATTAAGAAAAGAGGGATATTAGAAGATCTGGCAAAATGCAAAGACTTTGTTTCATCAAGCGTGTCAAAAAAGGGAGGTTCTTGAATTCAAGGAATTGAACTGACATTTATATCGGAAGTCCTTTCACTAAAATCAGAAGCTTTTTCGGCAAAAATCTACGGGTGACAGGAACCCTGAATATGGTAGAATATAGTTTAATATATGTTTGATGGATGTGCGAAACAGGAGGGGAAGTCAGTCATGAGGCCGTTAATTGGAATCACCACTTCCATGGAAGCTGAAGAAGATCGTTCGTTCGTAGGAAAAGATAATGTTCAAGCCATCGTCCTTGCAGGGGGGACACCGCTGCTATTGCCAAATCTTACAGATGATGAGCGGATCAAGCAGTATGCAGAACTCCTGGACGGTTTATATGTCACCGGAGGGTATGATATTGACCCAACCCTGTTTGGGGAAGAGCCCCATCCGGAGCTAGGCATTATTACACCTACCCGGGACCGTTTTGAAACCGCATTAATCCGGGAGCTATTAAAAAAAGATAAGCCTATACTCGCTGTATGCCGCGGGTGCCAGATTTTAAACATTGCTGCAGGGGGGGATATGTATCAGGACATCTACTCCCAGATTGACGGAGAATTATTGCAGCACAGTCAGCATGCACCAAAGGGGCACGGTTCCCATTATGTTCTGGTTGAATCCGATTCGCTGTTACAACGGATTACTGGGGAAGCCCGTCTTCGGGTTAATAGCCGCCACCACCAGGCCAATCGCCGGATTCCATCGGGGTTTATGGTAAGCGGCACAGCCAGTGATGGAGTCATTGAAGCGATCGAAAGCCAGGAACATGCCTTTGTTCTGGGGCTGCAGTGGCATCCAGAAAATATGGCCGCAGCGGGTGATGAAGCATCCAAAAAAATTTATCAGGTCTTTATTGATGCATGCAATCAGCAGAGGAGGAGTGGTTGATGATCATTATAGACACCCATTGTGATGCTTTACTCAGGCTCCAACTGGCCAAAAGGGGGAAGCCTTACGGGAAAAATCCCCTTTCTTTCCGAGATGACAGCCAAATTGAAACCAGTGTGAAAAGACTTAAAAAAGGGAATGTGAAGGTGCAATTTTTTGCGATTTTCGTGGATCCGGACATTCCGGATAATCAAAAATGGCAGCATGCAATCGAACAAATCGATTTATTTTATGAGGAAGTGCTCGGGAATCCAGAAATGAAACATATTCGTTCCTGGGAGGACTTTGATCGCCTGCAGGAAGGGGAAATCGGTGCACTATTAACCCTGGAGGGAGCGGATGCCTTTGGCAATGACATCAGCAAGTTGAGACATTTGTACCGCCTGGGCGTGATGTCTATTGGTTTAACCTGGAATCATGCCAATCTCTGTGCCGATGGCGCCGGTGAACCGAGGGGAGGAGGCCTGACACTGCTCGGAAAGGAAGTCGTCCGATTAAATAATGAGCATCAAATATTAACTGATGTTTCCCATTTGAGCGTAAAAGGATTCTGGGATGTGATGGAGCTGGCGGACTATCCTTTTGCCAGCCATTCCAACGCAAAAGCACTGTGTAATCATCCCCGAAATCTGGATGATAGCCAGGTGAGGGCCATGTTTGACAAAGGCGGCATGATCCATGTTGTTTTTAATCCGCCATTTATCAACGAAGGACAAAAGAAAGCTTCGATTGATGATTTAATCCGACATATCGATCACCTCTGCTCCCTGGGGGGAGTCAGACAAATTGGATTTGGCTCAGATTTTGACGGAATCTCTTATTACGTGAAAGGACTGGAACACGCCGGTAAGTATCAGAATCTCATCAATGAATTGCTGAAATATTACAAAGAAGAAGAGGTCAAAGGGTTTGCGTACCAAAACTTTTTGCGCAACCGTCCTTCAATGTGATTTATAAAGAGAACAAAAATGAAATGATTAAAAGGATGAGTCCGCTCCATAATGTCGGGGCTGTCATAGAGAACCTGCGAGTTTCATGAAAACGGGCAGGTTCCTTTTTTTCTATTTCATCTGCCATCCGGCCGGTTTTGCTCGTGATTTTTAAAAAATAGTTAAAGTTGGCTATAAAAGCCGAAAAAAATCTACCCTGAATGATCAGCATGACCCCGCCGGCAACTAAAAGAACCATGGATATTGTAAAGATGGTATTGCCGAAATAGACTAGATGAAATGAAGGATAGATGAAGTAGGTCATCACTAATGCGATAAGCATTGAAACAGAAAATATCCATACCTGTTTTCGCAGCATGGGCTGCCCTCCCGAAACCGTATTTGCTACTATTATAAATCAATCAAACGAAAACACTATGGAAAAGCTTCGAAAGTTATGATAAATTATTTAAAAAATATTCTTTAAATTCAAAATAGGGGGAAAATACCTGGATGAAGAGACGGTTCGGTTTAAAAATGGTATTGTTGTTCGGTTTAATGCTGATTGCGGCAGGTTGTAACTTTAGTGGTTCCGAAGATACGGGCACCCAGGATTCAGGCTCTGATCAGTCAGACCAATCCTCTTCAGATGATGCAGACAACAATCAAAACGAAAGTGTGATCAATCTTACAGCAAATGCGGATATTCCTACACTGGATTCTGCACTGGCACACGATTCAATTGGATTTACCGTTTTAAATAACATTATGGAAGGGTTATACCGAAGCGATGAAAATCACCAGCCTCAACTGGCGCTTGCGGAGGATCATCAAGTCAGTGACGATGGACTCGTACATACGTTTATATTAAGGGATGCCGTCTGGAGCAATGGAGATCCGGTCACTGCAGAAGATTTTGAATACGCGTGGAAACGGGTATTTGAAAAAGCCGGAAGCTATAATGTGATGTTTGAAACAGTGGGGGTTAAAAACGCTTCGGCTATTTTAGCGGGAGAAAAAACCCCTGATGAATTGGGCGTTGAAAGTCTGGATGAAAAAACACTGCAGGTCACGCTGGAGCATCCCAGCCCCTTGTTTAAACAACTGTTGACCTTCCCGACCTTCTTCCCGGTCAATCAGTCCTACGTCGAGGAAATGGGTGAGGATTATGCGCTGGAAGCAGACAATCTAGTCTTTAACGGACCTTTTGTGCTGGCAGACTGGAAGCATGATCAGGGATGGACTTATAAAAAGAATCCGGATTACTGGGATCAAGAGTCGGTTCAAATGGATCAAATCAATGTCGAAGTGGTCAAAGAAACCTCAACTGCTGTGAACCTGTATGAGACGGAGGCAGTAGATCGTATTTTGCTGAGCTCAGCATACGTGGAGAATTACAAGGACTCAGAGGATTTTATCAGTGAATTGCGTCCAGGCATTGTCTTTATGCGATTCAGTCATAAAGATGAATTTGCTAACCCGAATATTCGCCGGGCCATCAGTCTGGCCATTGATAAGAAAGGATTAACCAGTGTGATTCTGGCAGATGGCTCGAGACCATTAAACGGATTGGTTCCATATGAATTCTCCTATTCTCCTGATGGCCAGGACTTCCGGGAACTAAATGGGGAATTTAATGTTCACGATGTAGACCAGGCTCAGGAATTCTGGCAAAAAGGCCTTGATGAGCTGGGAATTGACGGTTTTGACATGGAACTGACCGCAGCAGACAATGACTACCATGTAAAGACGGCGGAGTATATTAAAGATCAGCTGGAAAAAAATCTGCCGGGCATTGGCGTAGACATTAAACTGGTCCCGTTCAGCAACCGTCTTGAGCTAGAAAAGGCGATTGAATATGACATGGTGATCAGTACCTGGGGTCCTGATTATAATGACCCGATGACCTACGTTGACATGTGGGTGACAGACGGTCCGGCTAACCGCATGGAGTATTCCAATCCTGCGTTTGATGAAATGGTCAAACAGGCTTACGCCGAAACCGATGCAGCTGCACGATATGAGTTAATGTTAGAGGCGGAACGGGTATTGCTGGAAGAGGACTTTGCCATTGTACCTCTTTATCAAAATGCCGACGCAATCTTGATGCGTCCTCATATCAAAGGAATGATTCGTCATCCAAGTGCACCGGAATTTGATTATAAACACGCTTATATTGAATAAAAAGGGTTAAAAAGCAGGGTGTGCGTATATGGTACACCCTGTTTTTGTCCAGAGAATAAACGGTTTTTGACTTCTCTCTTGACAAGGTGAGGTGAAAATATGGCCCGATATATTTTCCAGCGGATTGGTTATATGGCAGTGACCCTTTTGATTATCATAACGATTACATTTTTCCTCATGCAACTATTGCCTGGAACCCCTTTTAACAATCCGGAAAAACTCACCGATCAGCAACTGGAACTGTTAAATGAAAAATATGGTCTCGATCGTCCGCTGATTTTTCAATACTTTACCTATGTGGGGAACCTGTTAAAAGGAGACCTGGGGACTTCGTTTCAATTTTCGGGAAGATCGGTTACAGAAATCATTTTCGAACGAATTGGACCATCTGCTCTGATCGGTGGACAGGCCGTCTTCTTTGGCGCTATTGTCGGCTTTTTCCTGGGGATTATTTCTGCATTGAGGCATAATACGATTTTTGATTATGGTTCTGTCACGATCGCTGTTCTGGGGATGTCCATCCCATCGTTTGTGTTCGGAGCATTACTCCAGTACTACATCGGGGTGAAATGGGGTATCCTTCCAGCCGCGCTCTGGAAAAGTTATGAATACTCCATTTTGCCTTCGATTGCCCTGTCTGTGATGGTCATTGCGACAGTCGCCCGGTTTATCCGCTCGGAAATGCTGGAAGTGCTCGGACAGGATTATGTCGTCACAGCCCGGGCGAAAGGGATCTCTGAATTTGTCGTCATTACGTTTCATGTGGTCCGCAACGCCCTGATCCCGGTCATTACCGTACTGGGGCCACTGGCGGTCAGCATTATGACGGGAACGCTTGTCATTGAAAAAATCTTTGCGGTCCCCGGCCTGGGTGAACAGTTTACCCTGTCCATACTGGTGAACGATTACAGCGTCATCCTGGGGATTACCCTTTTTTACAGTGCCTTATTTATTCTAATTGTCTTTGTAGTCGATATTCTATACGGCATTATTGATCCGCGCATTAGTCTGGGGGGAGGAAAAAGAGATGCGGCATAATCCTTCTGAAATTACAGATGATCTGTTTGTTCCATCTCCTATGGAAGAAAGCAAGAAAGAAGAAATTACTTCTCCTCCTGAATCTTTCTGGAAGGAAGCCTGGAATCGCCTGCTGAAAAACAAAGGGGCCTTCTTCAGCTTAATCATGATTCTGATCATAACGTTATTAGCCATATTCGGGCCCATGCTTAACCCCTATGAATACGATGAACAGAATTTGGACCGCTCCAATCTCCCACCGCTCATTCCTGGGCTGGAATGGCTTGGATTCAATGGAGAAGATACGAACGGAGTCAATGTTTACGAACAGAGGGAAATATCTGATCCTGCATGGTTTGGAACGGATGAATTTGGACGGGATTTGTGGACAAGGGTCTGGAAAGGCACACAAATTTCGTTGTTTATCGGCCTGATGGCAGCCCTTTTGGATTTGCTGATCGGTGTCATTTATGGAGGGGTTTCTGCCTATTACGGGGGTAGAGTAGATGATGTCATGCAACGGATCATTGAAATTTTAATTGGAATACCCAACCTGATTTTGATTATTTTATTTATTCTCATCCTTGAGCCCGGAATTACATCCATTATTTTGGCCATGATTATTACCGGCTGGGTTAACATGGCCCGGATTGTCCGGGGTCAGGTCTTACAGCTCAAAGGCCAGGAATTTATACTGGCATCCAGAACACTGGGGGCTTCCCACCGCCGCTTAATCGGAAGGCATCTGTTGCCGAACGTGCTTGGTCCAGTAATCGTTACAGTGATGTTTACGATTCCAACAGCGATTTTCTTTGAAGCCTTTTTAAGTTTTATCGGACTGGGCTTGCAGCCTCCCCTTGCTTCACTGGGAACGCTTATCGAAAGTGGCTATCAGGAGATGAGATTTTTCCCGTATAAATTGATTTTTCCGGCCATCGTCATCAGCCTGATTATGATCTGTTTCAATGTACTTGGTGATGGGCTGCGGGATGCTTTTGACCCCAAAATGAGAAAGTAGGAGGAAAGCCGTTATGGGAGAAACAATTTTATCAGTCAAAGACTTGCATGTATCCTTCCAGACCTATAATGGAATCGTCAAAGCAGTTCGGGGTGTAAGTTTTGACTTAAAGGAAGGGGAAACACTGGCGATTGTAGGTGAATCGGGATCGGGAAAATCGGTTACAGCAAAAGCCGTCATGCAACTGTTGCCAAAGGAGACTACTCGTGTAGAAAAGGGGTCCATTTTATATCAGGATGAGGATCTATTGACGTTTCATCGTAAAGAAATGCAGAAGGTGCGAGGACGGGAAATATCAATGGTTTTTCAGGATCCAATGACCTCGTTAAATCCTACGATGAAAATTGGCAAACAGATCATGGAGGGATTGAGGAAACATCATCAATTAAGCAAAAAGGAAGCGTATGACAGAGCGAAGGAACTATTGGAACTGGTGGGCATTTCGAATGCGGACGCAAGAATGAAAGCTTATCCCCATCAATTTTCCGGGGGTATGCGGCAGCGGGTAGTCATCGCCATGGCCCTTGCCTGTCATCCCCGAGTTTTAATTGCAGATGAGCCGACAACCGCTCTTGATGTCACCATTCAGGCGCAGATACTGGATTTGATGAAAGAAATACAGGAGAAAACAAACACTTCCATCATCATCATCACTCATGATTTAGGAGTGGTTGCAAACATGGCCGATCGGGTTGCGGTGATGTATGCAGGTGAAATCGTGGAAACAGGCACGCTGGAAGAAATGTTTTACGAACCCAGACACCCATATACCTGGGGTCTGCTGCAGTCAATGCCCCAATTGCATCAAAATCGAGATATCCCGCTCATGCCGATACCTGGTTCACCCCCCGATGTCTCAAGTCTGCATGATGGATGTCCTTTTGCCCCGAGATGTCCTTATGTCATGAGCGTATGTCACAGTCATTTGCCGGATTACACGCAAATTTCAGAGACCCATACGGTGACATGCTGGCTTGAGGATCATCGGGCACCAGAGGTTGAACGGCCTTATCGTCCCGACAGCGGATATCGAGGAAAATCTACAACAGTGGGAGGTTAACGTGGATATTTCGAATTCAACTGATATAACTATGACAGAAAGGGGCTGGTTATGTCATGTTAT
The DNA here is from genome assembly GCF_004342905.1 of Melghiribacillus thermohalophilus. Classification (GTDB taxonomy): domain Bacteria; phylum Bacillota; class Bacilli; order Bacillales; family Alkalibacillaceae; genus Melghiribacillus; species Melghiribacillus thermohalophilus. The sequence goes on from NZ_SMAN01000002.1 coordinate 224,400, forward strand.
CCGATACAACCGTAAAAATACCCGGTGTTCCCCACATCAGACAATTTCCAGAGCTGGCCAGAGGTTGTGAAGTGACCAGCCTGGCCATGTTGTTAAACTATGCAGGGGTTACAGTAAATAAAATGGAACTTGCGGAAACCATTACAAAGGTACCTTTTCAGAAAAATGGTCTGTACGGAAACCCCAATGAAGGGTTTGTAGGGGATATTTATACATATGACCGTCCCGGCTACGGCGTGTACCATAAACCGATTGCGGAATTGTTCAGGCAGTACCTCGGGGAACGGGTTCTGGATCTGACCGGGGAGGAAATCGCGGCGATTTATGACATGGTTGAGGCAGGCAAGCCTGTTCTTGTGGTGACCAATTCCTGGTTTCGAAAGCTCCATGACTGCCATTTTACTTACTGGGAAACAAAACAGGGGAAGGTAAAAATCACTTACAGGGATCACTGTGTGGTTGTAACAGGATACAGTCCCAGTCATGTCTATATCCATGATCCGCTGTATCCTGTTCCTTATCGGAAAGTAATGCGCAAACCATTTGAAGAGGCCTGGTATCAAATGGGAAGGCAGGCGATCAGTTACGTGGATAACGTGGAGGAAAAAAAGGTGTTTGTGTAAGGATGATCACAGGAACTTCTGAAAGGGAATAATAGAAGAACACCCATTTTTCATCATGATTTATAAGGGTTAAAACGATTGACCCGAAAGATCTATATTCTTTTGGAATCCCTTGTTGACATCCAGACATATACCTTTTATAATTTCTGTAACAGGTTACAGAATGTCTTTATATTTTTTTGCCTGAAATGAAACCGGTTACATACTGATGTGAGGAGTACTGCACATGACGACGATTCGCGATGTGGCGAAAAAAGCAAATGTTTCTGTTGCCACGGTTTCCAGGGTATTAAATGAGAATGGATATGTGAACGAAGACACAAGAAAACGGGTTCAGGAAGTCATTCAGGAATTAAACTATAAACCGAATGCGGTAGCCCGGAGTCTGTTTAAAAAAGAATCCAAGACGATTGGATTTATTGTTCCAGATATCACTAACCCTTTTTTCCCCGCACTGGTACGGTCAGTAGAGGATTATATCAATCAAAAGGGGTTTACCATTATTCTCAGCAATTCAGATGAAAATCCAGAAAAAGAAAAACATTATCTGGACATTATGAAACAAAAATACGTGGATGGTGTGATCATGGTCACGAATACCCTTGATCATGAGCAGATTTCCACTTATTCTATGCCAATTGTTTTGCTGGATCGCCCGATTCATGCCGATGTACCATCCGTTTTTGTCGATAATCGCCTGGGGGGGAGACTGGCGACAGAACACCTGTTAAAACAGGGGTGTCAGCGTATTGCTCATATAAAAGGTCCAGAAAAAGTAATCAATGCTGACGATCGATATCAGGGGTATTTGGACGTGGTGGGGAAGCTTCCGTGGTTTTCGAAACAATATATCGTTTCCGGAAATTATGATAAAAATACCGCCATGGAAGTGACAAAAAAACTTTTGCAAAATCATCCTGAAATTGATGGGATTTTTGCCGGGAATGATATGATGGCACTCGGTGTCCTAAAGGCGGCTGAACAGCTGGGGATCAAAGTGCCTGAACAGCTTGCCATAATAGGTTTTGACGACATCGATTTAACAGAAATGACTTCACCTGAATTATCATCTGTTGCCCAGCCAGTTTATGAAGTAGGAAAAAAAGCAGCGGAAATGCTGATACATCTAATAGAAGGAAAGAATCTCGAAAAAAAACAATATATTTTTGATGTAGAGTTAATGGAACGGAAATCATCGAAACGGTTATAGGAGGTTTTTTGGGTGAAGAAGCCAAAGATCACAGTCGTGGGAAGTATCAATATGGATCTGGTTGTGTCAACTTCCGCGTTTCCACATAAAGGAGAGACCATTATGGGGGATTCCTTTTCCACGATACCCGGAGGAAAGGGAGCCAACCAGGCTGTTGCGGCCGCCAGACTCGGGGCGGATGTCACATTAATCGGATGTGTCGGGGATGATACTTTTGGCAGGGAATTGATTCATCATTTACAGTCATGTGGTATAAATACGGCTAATGTGAAACCGGTTACAGATGGATCAACAGGTGTTGCCTCCATCACCATTGCAGAAAAAGATAACAGTATAATTGTGGTTCCTGGAGCGAATCATCGCCTGACACCAGACATGATTGAAGAGTATGAATCGGTGATTGCTGAGAGCGATACGGTTCTATTGCAGCTGGAAATCCCGGTTGAATCGGTGGAAAAGACGGTGGAACTTTCTAAAAAACACGGGATTCGGGTGATTATGAATCCAGCACCGTTCCAAAACCTATCCTTAAAAACGCTGGAATTAGTGGACTATATTACCCCAAATGAACATGAACTAGCGAGTTTATTAACTTCAGAAGAGAAAAAGGAGTTTTTTGATCACCATAAAGATAAATGGATTGTGACGAAAGGAAAACAGGGTGTATCTTTCTATGAAGATGATGAGGAAAAGCTTGTTCCTGGTTTTCGTGTTGAGGTTAAAGACACTACCGGAGCTGGCGATACATTCAACGGAGCCTTGGCGGTCGCTCTGTCAAAGGGGGAAAGTCTCTATGAAGCCTGTCGATATGGAAATGCCGCTGCTGCTTTATCTGTCACGAAATTCGGAGCACAGAGCGGTATGCCTGGCCATGAGGAAGTTGCTTCATTGTTGCAGAAAGGAGATTCAGCATGAAAAAACAGGGGATCTTAAACAGTCATATATCAAAGGTGTTGTCTGAGCTTGGTCATACCGACACCATTGTTATTGCAGATTGCGGGTTGCCAATACCTCAAGGAGTTAAGCGGATTGACATTGCTCTTAAACCGGGGATGCCAGGGTTTTTAAATACATTAGAAACGGTTTTAGAAGATATGAAAATTGAAAAAGCAACCCTTGCCAGGGAAATACAGGTCCATAATCCATCGCTACATCAAGATATTCAATCGCTTATTGATCAGGAAACAGAGTATGTTCCCCACGAACAGTTTAAACAGTTAACCAGAGAGGCGAAAGCCATTATTCGAACAGGTGAAGCAACCCCTTATGCCAATATTATTTTACATGCCGGGGTGATTTTTTAAATGACTGTGCAGCCACTTGTTGAAATGAAGGGAATTTCTAAGTCCTTTAATGGAAACCAGGTGTTAAAAAAGGTCAATCTCGATGTGTATCCCGGGGAAGTTCTGGCCCTTGTAGGTGAAAATGGCGCAGGTAAATCTACGTTAATGAAAATTCTAACAGGCATTTATTCCCGGGATGAAGGCGAAATCTTTGTAAAAGGAAAAGAAGTTTCGTTTAAAGATGCGAATGAATCCAAACAGTCCGGGGTTGCCATTATTCATCAAGAATTGAATATTATCCCACATCTGTCGGTTATGGAAAATATGTTTTTAGGAAGAGAACTAACATTTGGCAAAAGCGGTGTTTTGCAGACAAAAGGAATGCGGCAAAAAACGCTGGAATATCTGGAGCAATTGGGTGTTTCGATTGATCCCGATGAACAAGCTGGCAATCTTTCGGTAGGTCAGCAGCAAATGATTGAAATCGCAAAAGCTATCTCAACAAACGCAGAAATTATAATTATGGATGAGCCAACCGCCGCCTTAACCGAACGAGAAACACGAATGCTTTTTGACATCATCCATCATTTGAAAAACCGGGGAGTTGGAATCGTTTACATTTCCCATCGGATGGAGGAAATATTTGAAATATGCAGCCGAATAACTGTTCTGAGGGACGGAGAGTACATTGGTACAAGAAGAGTCGATGAGACGGATGTCGATGAGATTATTCGTATGATGGTAGGGCGCAAACTGGGAAATATGTTTCCAGAACGGAGACAGACACGAGGCAACGAACGATTAAAGGTCGAAAATTTATCCGGCGATCAGTTTGACCATATCCATTTTGAAGTGTATGAAGGTGAAATTTTGGGAATTGCAGGCTTAATGGGGGCAGGGCGTTCAGAAATCGTGGAGGCGTTGTTTGGTGCCCGTCCGAAGCATTCAGGGAATGTGTATATCGATGGAAAGGAAGTCAAAATCAAATCCCCCTACGATGCGATCCAGGCCGGGATCGGTTTCGTAACAGAAGACCGAAAGCAAGAGGGACTGGTTTTGGGAATGTCTGTCAGAGAAAACTTCACATTAACGAACTTGCGGGATATTTCCAGCCATGCGATTGTATCGAGTAAAAAAGAAAAAAGCTTTGTTCAATCGATGATTGATAAGTTTAAAGTGAAAACATCCAGTATGGAACAAGAGGTCAAATCCCTCAGCGGAGGAAATCAACAAAAAATCGTCATCGGAAAATGGCTTGGAATCAATCCGAAAATCTTAATTCTCGACGAGCCTACCAGAGGTGTAGATGTAGGAGCCAAAAAAGAAATCTATCAAATTATGAATCAACTGACCGAACAGGGGGTAGCAATCATTATGATTTCATCTGAACTCCCTGAAGTTCTGGGCATGAGTGACCGCATTCTCGTCATTCATGAAGGAAAAGTCGCTTCTGTTTTCAATCGGAAAGAGGCTAATCAAGAAAAAATCATGCATGCTGCAACTGGAGGAATGTAATATGTTTGGACAACAATCCATTCGTGCATATGTTCAAAAGTTAGGACCGCTCATTGGTTTGTTTGTCATCACCATTGCTTTAAGTATGATGAGCCCCAATTTTTTGGAACTCAACAATATTTTAAATGTGCTGCGCCAGGTTTCGATTAATGCATTAATTGCATTTGGAATGACCTTTGTTATTTTAACTGGCGGCATTGATCTTTCTGTAGGATCCATTCTTGCTCTGGCAGGTGCCATAACTGCTGGATTTTTATCAAGCGGCATGGATCCGGTTCTGGCTATTTTATTAGGTGTCATGGCTGGTGCTCTGATGGGGGCATTTAACGGATTGATTATCGCCAAAGGAAAAGTGGCCCCTTTTATCGCTACTCTGGCAACCATGACTATTTTCCGGGGATTAACCCTTGTATATACAGATGGAAGACCGATAACTGGTTTGTCGGATGGCGGATTGTTTGAATTGATGGGACGGGGGTATTTCTTTGGTATTCCTGTACCTGTTAATTGGATGCTGGTCATATATGCTGCTCTATTTTTTGTTTTGAAAAAAACCGTTTTTGGAAGACAGGTATACGCCCTTGGCGGAAATGAAGAAGCATCGATCTTATCTGGAATCAAAGTGGACCGGGTGAAAATATGGGTTTATACATTAACCGGTGCACTGTCTGCAATTGCCGGAATCATATTAGCTTCACGTTTAAATTCAGCACAGCCGAATGCTGGTTTTACGTATGAGTTAGATGCGATTGCAGCCGTGGTGCTGGGAGGAACCAGTCTTTCCGGCGGAAGAGGCTGGATTTTTGGAACACTGGTTGGTGCCCTGATTATCGGGGTTCTCAATAATGGTTTAAATCTTTTAGGCGTTTCCTCGTTTTATCAGCAAGTCGTTAAGGGAGGTGTTATTCTCCTGGCAGTACTTCTGGACCGGCAAAAATCAGCTTAATCGATTTGAGAAATGAGATGAAAAAATTACTTTAGGGGGTAAAAAAATGAAAAAAGTGATCGTTTCAATTGTCGTGTTGTTATCACTCATTGTTGCTGGATGTTCCACTGATTCTCCTGCAGAAAATAATGGAGATAATCAAGAGAATGAAAAGGATGGTCAGGTAACTGTAGGTTTATCCGTTTCTACACTAAATAATCCCTTTTTTGTTACGTTAAAAGAGGGGGCAGAATCTGCTGCCGAGGAACATGGAGTGGAATTGACAGTTGCAGATGCGCAGGATGATCCGGCAAAACAGGTGAGCGATATTGAGGACCTGATTCAGCAAGGTGTGGATGTTTTAGTCATTAATCCGACTGATTCAGCTGCGGTAGTTTCAGCAATTGAGTCTGCAAATGATGCAGGTATTCCGGTTATTACAGTGGACCGCAGTGCAGAAGGCGGGGAGGTTGTTTCCCATATCGCTTCAGACAATGTTGCAGGTGGAGAAATGGCTGGGAAGTTTATTGTTGAAAAGCTTGGTGGAGAAGGTAGAGTCGTTGAATTAGAAGGTATTCCTGGTTCGTCTGCAGCCCGTGAGCGCGGTGAGGGATTTCACAACATCGTAGATCATGAAGCTGGAATTGAGGTAGTAGCTAAACAGCCTGCAGATTTTGATCGGGCTAAAGGGTTAACGGTCATGGAAAACATCATCCAGGCTACCCCGGATTTTGAAGCTGTTTTTGCCCATAATGATGAAATGGCTTTAGGTGCATTGCAGGCATTAGAGGCAGCTGGAATGGAAGATGTAATGGTGGTCGGATTTGATGCAACAGATGATGCTGTGAAATCTGTAGAAGAAGGTAAGATGGCAGCAACTATAGCCCAGCAGCCAGAAATCATCGGTTCAACCGGAATTGAAACAGCTGTCAAAGTAGCGAATGGCGAAGATGTAGAAGAATTTATTCCAGTTGAACTGCAGCTGGTGGAGTAAAAAAATTTAACTATTTAAAAATACCCGATATCTGATTCTGAACTATACCCCAGTTAGTGGACAAATAACAAAAAGTCCCTAGCTGGGGTTTTTTGTTTATTAACCTGTTATAATGAATGAAATATTAATGG
>NZ_SMAN01000003.1 GCF_004342905.1 Melghiribacillus thermohalophilus
TATGCGTATTCGCATGGAATGTCAGCAACCAGCCTAGCATTTGAAAGCAATCATACGATAGAGGAAGAATCAAGCACATTTTGTTGCGGAGAACCTCTAATAAATCATTTGTTACAAATTTTGGGTTTAAATCAATTGACTTTAGTGTATTTACCGCACTATTGAAAATTTCTTCTTGTGAAGCTTCTCGAATAGGTACTTTTCCATAAATTATTTTATAAGTACCTTCTATAGGTTTGGAATAGTCTGACGGGAATGTTTCTTTTGAGAAAACATCTGTCTGAATGTTTCTAAATGGTGAAATATTAATCCGACTTAACTCTTTTTCTTTTTGTATTTCCTTACAAATTTGATAGTGCAAATAACCATTATTGTCCAGTGCTCTATTATTTACGAACACTTGAAAGTCAATGTCACTACAATTTCTTATTGTCCCACCCTTATACGCGGAGCCTTGAAGTATAATACCAATTAAATCTTTTTCTAGGTGTTTGAAATAAATATAACTAGTCTTCTTAACAATCTCTTTTGCTTCCGTATTTATTCCATCAAAGTTTAAAAACAATATTATTACCTCCCCCATCAATTCGGTTTTATACCATCTATCTTAGTCCGTTTTACAAATTTAATTTAGATTATCTATTTTTTTCCAGTAAAAGCATTATATGTTCTATATACATATCTTTATCATTGTATATCCAGTCAAAAAATTCTTTTACGGTTTTTCTGCCACTTATATACGGACTTACCTTGTCTCATGCATATAATGAATCGGTTTATAAAGCTGTCTTATGTATAGAAAACTAACAATTGCAATTGTTAATAAACCAAGAAATATAACGGTCAAATGAAACCCTATCCAATCAAACAATACTCCTGTACATAATAAAGAAACCTGTTGAACAAAGCTTTCCAGCATCCTTTTCAAAGAGAAAAACCTTCCTAGATATTCGTCTGGTATTATTTCCTGGCATACCGTGTTGGATAAGGGCATGAAAATACCAACAACATAACCGAATAGAGCAAAAGAAACCACAGGAAGCCATCTCCATTCTGTTAAGAATAAGGACATTTGAGCAACACCAATGAGGAGACACGATATCAATAATAATGGGACGGAATTTTTACCTTTCGTGAGTCGACTCGCAGTTAAACCAGCAATAAAAACGGATAAACCTTCTGCTCCGTACAACAATCCTTTCATCAAGGATGAATCTTGCAATTGACTGATATTGATTACCATTAGGTTAAATCCGCCAATAAAAATAAATGGGAATACTGTTAAAATCAGAATCATCTTAATGATAGGGAGACGATTCATGACCGGTAAAATTTCATAAAATGATCGATTCCGTTTTATATTATGACCTGTTTGTTCTGATGAATGACTACTGGTTATGGAAGGTTCCTCTATACGTAAAAACAATGTAGACATTAGTAAGAGGAAATAGGCAATAATCGCGATGATAAACAAAGTAGTAACAGAAACATATACTAGCAAAACACCGGCTAGTACAGCCCCAAATATTCTTGCTAATGTGACAAGGTTAAAGTTTAGTGCATTTGCCTTTACTAAGTGTTCCGGTTGTGTAACGTTTGGTATGGAAGATTGAACAGCGGGAAAATAAAAGGCTGCTGCTCCTCCAATAAATATACTGTACATAAATACCCACATATAACTTTCTTGCCAAATTGCCATAAACATGGCACATACCGCAATAATCCGCATGATTGATACTAAAAATATAATAGTTTTTTTGGATGTTTGGTCGACCACTTTTCCAGCAAAAGGACCTATAACTATACTGAAGAAAATTCCGGAAACCAAAATTACAGATTGAAGAAAAAATGAATGAACATGTTGCTGCAAATACTCCAGCGTTCCGATCACGCCAAACCAGATACCAAATTCGGCAACAAATAACCCTCCAAGAAGAATAAGTAAATTTTGATTTTTCCACACCAGGAATCCTCTCCTAACAATTATAGTTTTATTGGATAAATGTCTGTTAAGAAAGTAATATCGTAAGAATTCAAGAATGATATAAAGCAAAGCTTGGGATTTCCTTCTTCAAATTCTTCTGTCTCTATAGTTTTTGAGCTTTCTGTAAAACCTTTTAGTTCCTCCTATACCGTTCCACTAATGATTCAACATAACTAATATGAATTGGATCGTTTATGACATCATAATAATTTGAATGAATTTGTACTCTATCCTCTTCTAAATAAAGAAAACATTTCCATCATCCGGTCTCTGACCATTAAAAGCGATACCGTCTCTTGATTCTTTCGTTTGCCATTCTTTAAACTTTACTTTTTTAACTTTGTAATTATCAAAAACTTCATGTAATTCTTCCAAAAAATCTTCATCCTTCAGAACAACTGATTGTCCTGGTCCTTGATTAACATAAGCATGAACGGAAATGAGTGGCTGCTTTTCAATATCCAGTGCCTCCGTTAGTGTTATTGCTTTATTAGAAGCCCAATAATTATACATGAAAATACATGACCCAATAATTACAAAAACTGCAAAAGCTCCATTCCTTCTTTTAGGCGGCAAAAAGCCAGATTCCTGATTTTCTAAAAATCCATAAAATAAACGGGTAACTGCTAAACTCATTAACACCAATATAAATAAAATGAAAACTTCAACATAAACATAAATATCCCATAACACGGTCAATCTCATAGAAGAAATCAAAAGAACCACAAAAAGAAATGCGCTGATGAACAGCTTCATAAAAACCACCTTTTGGTCATTTAAAAACCTTTTAATGTTAGTCTCTAATTACCTCTATATAATCCCCTTTCGCCTGTGCTGGAAAGGATTCTTCAATACCTCCATCAACCCAGACTCTTACCTTTTGTCCCTCTCTATATTGAAAAAAATTAAACTTACGAACCCAGATCGCATCTATGCCCTCAAGTTCGAGAACATCATCAAGTGAAAGATCTGCAGCCTGCTCATTAGTTATTCCATGAACAACCAATTGTCTCATAAAGCCTGCTTCAACAATATAACCCTCTATATACGGCTCTCTTTCAGGTGGTTCATTCCAGGTGAAAAATACAAATACAGCCATGATAGCTGCACCGAGTAATATCATTAACCGCTTCATCTCTTCACTCCCCCAAACACCCTGTTAGATTAGAACATAAGTAAATACATCTTATTTATGAACATAATGTCCTGCTCAGGATTTCTCCAGGTAAGCCATCGATTTCGCATACTTTTTCCGAACGGAATCCTCTATTCATTAGTATTTTTCTGGATGGAATGTTTTTAGGGTCGATGATTGCTGTTAGCCGTTTATCGCTGTTTTTTTGGCTTTCTGAATTAACAGATCTGCAATCTCGCTCCCAAATCCTTTCCCCCAATACTCAGGAAGCAGCATGTACCCGAGTTCCGAACATACTGTCCAGGCCGCCTGCTCCCCAGCGAACCGGTTCGTCTGACCAGAATTCCTCATCGTCAGGCAGTTTGTCATCCACTACTTTTCCATGCTGGTCTACTTGCTCCTTAATTGCTTCATATAATGGTTTTTTATTGATCCAGGGATATAAATTATTTTTATCAAAAAACTGAAACATCGGTTTGCACACCCTTTTTCAAGTATCTTCAAAAATAACGATTCTAAATAATGATAATATTATGTAAACATAAAATCCATTTTTTGTATAGGTTCTATAGTTGAAAGGAGATTACGTATAACATGAAAAAGCCTCTTCAGCTGAAGAGACTTTACTAAAATTTATTTAGCTGTCGGCCGGTAGCCCGCTGCACGAATGGCTAAGCCCTGATTAGAGGCTTTCTGCGCTTCCCTAGTTTAAAGAGAGGAATCATCAATAAAATATGGTTTTAACACAAATTCTAATTTTAGACTTAATTTCGAACGGAAATCACGACATTTCCCTTCTTATGGCCCTGCTCAACATACCTGTGAGCTTCAGCAATTTCCCCTAGAGTGTATGTTTTGTCTATAACAGATTTGAATCTTCCCGTTTCAATCAGCTCTTTAAGCAACAGTAAATCTTCATTTAACACTTTCGCTACTCCCTGTCCTTTAACGGAAACATAGGATCCATCTGAGGCTAATATTTTCTTGCATTTAGCTTTTGATATTTTTCCTACTGCATCAAAAATCACATCATATTGTTCTTCCAGTTCTGTAAATTCCTCTGTCCTATAGTCAATGACATGAGAGGCTCCCAGGGATTTTACCAGATCAAAATTAACTGCACTGCATACGCCTGTGACTTTTGCTCCAAAGTGTCTGGCAATCTGCACTGCAGATGTCCCAACCGAACCGGACGCCCCATAAATCAGAACTTTTTGACCCTCTTTCAGATTTGCCTTTCTTAAAAAATGAAGTGCTGTAGTCCCGCCAAATAGAACAGCGGCTGCTTCCTCATATGACAGGTTGTCAGGCATCTTCTCAACGGTACTGTCCTCAGCTAAGGAGATGTATTCAGCATGGGCGCCAAATTTCATCCCCGTCATAGCAAAAACCTTGTCTCCTTTTTTAAATCTGCGGACATCCTTTCCAACTGCTTCTACTTCACCAGCTAATTCCACACCAAGAACAGGTTTTCGTGGTTTTCTAATCCCTAGAAATAATCTCATAGGAATCCACAATAAAACTGGACTTTCAAATTTTCTGACCCTTACATCCCCTGATGTAACCGTAGTGGCATAAACCTTAATGAGTATTTCCTTGGGGTTAGGTGATGGTTTTTCAACTTCCATTAATTTTAGAACATTAGGTGACCCATATTTTGTACATACAACTGCTTTCATTCATATACACTCCCAGTAAGTTTTATTATCAACAATTAAAAATAGATTCTTGTTTATACAACGAACCAACGCCCTCTATTAGTCTTCCAATATTAAAAAGTATATTTTTTTCGTTATTAAATTTAGCTTATCTCTCAAACAGGTTATAAAGATGTCTTTTAAGGTTTCATATGGGGTGAAAGTTTTGCGTTCATATAATCCAGTGTGCGGGATTTCATGTGCGGGACGAGTGATGAATGATCAATATTATCTTTATGCAGCTTAACCTCTTTTATTTCACCCGGCTGGGTCTGAAGGAGAGAAGGCATCCTCTAAACTTTTTGCACTAAAAACTATTGTTGGTAGGTTTTCCCTAAAAATCAATACAATTACCAAAATGAAAAAAGCCTAACGTGTACACTCCAGCTTTTGAGAAGTCATTAAAAGGGAATTTCCCCTTAGTGATAACGCCCTTTTAAATGATTTCATAATTTTATGAACCAAAAATATGTAATAAAAGGTAAGTCGGTTATATCAAACAGTGGGTTTTAGTTTCGAATCAACAATGGATTCATGTCTTATAAACATTTTTTGACAAGCTCCATAAAAAATTTAACTTTAATGTTTGATTACAAGAATGTTACCTATAGTTTTATATTTAGAAAATTAATCAAATGTCACATTACCGTATACCATTGATACTACTAAAAGGAATAGAGATACCAGGGTAAAATGAGCAGATGTTTTTGACAATAGTATCACCCTTTTTTTTTACGTAACCCAATACATTTCCTCTAATATCTACTAGCTACTTCATCTACATGTTCCATCCAAGTATGTCCATGTACCTTTTAAAAACGATTATCAAAAAATCAGAAAATATATAACTATTCCCGATATTCGTTATTTTTACCTGAGGAAGACAATGAAACGCGCCTGCTTGTTCCTCTATCGTATGATGGTTTCCAAATGCCAGGCTGGTTGCTGGCATTCCAGTGAACTCGCATGTAAAAAATATAATCAGTGATTCCTATTTCCTCCAGAATGTCGTACAGTCAGCCTTATCCCTAATATTAAACTCGATAATTTTTCTTAGCAGTGAATAATCAACCGGTTGATCCCACGGGAAACGGATCAGCATCTTACTGTGATCATATCCAGCCTTCACGATTTCATCAGAAAAACGGACAATTCCAGCCCGTTCTGGGGCAACAGCCAGGTGTTTTTTCGATACACTAAAGCCGATGATAAAAGTCCCATGATCGGTAAACATAGGCTGATTCCACTTCAATTCCGGTTTTAAATTTGGAAAATGATCACGTACCCAGTTCAATACTTCTTCCGTTCTTGTTCGATGTTCAGGATGATCTATTTCCGCTATATAATCGTTAAAAACGTCCATGTGATTCCCCCCTATAATGCATTTGCAGTCATAAATATTTGCGATCCTTTTTATCATTTTACTTTCACTTACAGAAACAGTCCAGACAGAATAACTTGCGATGGCTTTCCTACCTGATGCCCTATCGTTTAATTTTCCTTTCATTCAGCCTCTTCCAGAAGAACGCCAGCTCCGGCAAATAGGTATCATTTATATCGTGAATCAGTTCATCGAATAATTTCTCCTTTGTCCCTCTAATCTTCATACAGGTTATAGGTTTTAAAACTCAGTTAAACGAGTAAAAAGAAATGGCCACAATCATATTCATTTAAATGAATAATTTCTCCATATTTTTTGTGCCAGTTGCCATTTTCCAAATCGTTCCTTAACCGATTCAGACACTCAGAAACCATCTCTTGTTGTCCCTTAGCAAGTGGCGAAGTTCCTTTCTGAAAGAATTCGTTCAAGTATAATTCTGGATTTTTCCAGCCGGCGAAGAAGAATAAATCAACTAAATCATGAGGCAAAGGAAATGGACTTATTTCTGCAGTACGACCAAACTTCTCTTCAGCCAGTCTGACTAAATCTTTGACTGGCGGGTGAATGGTATAGGCATCTTTTAATAAGGGTTCAAAATAATCCAGGAGCCAGCAATCATGTGGGCACAGTCTTGGATCTAACGTAAAAATCACTGCCTTTCCCTTCTCTTTTAATACGCTGGCCATTTCACTAAAACTGGAGGATAAGTTACGAAAATGATGAGAGGCAAGGGTACAAATAATCCCATTTACTGACTGATCTTCCAATGGGATGCTTTCAGCCACTCCCTCTTTCCAGGTCATATTCTTATGTTTCTTCCCTTGTGTTCTCATTACCTGAGAAGGCTCCAGCGCAACCACACGATAACCCATGTCCGCTAACTGATAGCTGTAATTTCCTGTACCGGCACCGATATCTAATATGGTTGCTGGAGGATTTATGCCAATTCCATGAACAAGTCTATGAGTAATACGGGAATCTGCATGCCGGGTAGAATTGTAAGTCCTTCCAATATCATTATAAAGGGTCAATCTTTCCACTCCCTTCTAATAGAGTCTGTGATTGATATTTCTTTTTAAACTTAGGAGGTACAAAATTCTTGTGCGGATGAAGGAAGATGGCAATTCCCGATGGTTTCAACGGTGGGTACTACGTACAAGGAGGATTTCTGGTTTTTCAAGGATGCCATCCAGTACCCGGGTGTATCCAACTATCCCACCTCAGGAAGGATAAAGTGGAAATATGTTTTATGTAGCAGATGCTTTCCTGGGAAAGATCATTAAACAAGATTTTCTAATGCCTTCCCTCCATAAAATTAAGCAGAAAAGTGTTCATTTTTATTTAGCGGAAATTGTCCACTTTAGTTTAGCAGTTACATCTGATGAGCATTCATGTCCAATCATCATCTATTGCGTTTGTTTTTACCCATTTATAAGGATTTAACTGCCGAAAATTACTGGATCCCGGGTTTATTCTATTCGATTTACTAGTAAATCAAAAACATAATAAAGGCCAGTACGGGGAAAAAACCCGCCAACCAACCGATAGACAGTTCATACTTTTTTGGCAAAAATTTTTTATAGAGGAAGGCAAACAACGCGATACTACCCAAAAAAACGAGTGTGTCCACTACCCAGACTTGATTTAAGGTATCTACGAATTTCATTATAAAATGGCTATACCAATACCACATCACTGCCAAAACACCATGGATGATAACGGACCAGACATGCGAATGATAGTTCATAAAAACCCCCTCTTACATTCAGTCTTTAAACTGAGAGATGCATGTATTTCCATATTACATATAAGGGCAATACACAGGTTATACAATCTGCGAGTACTCAGAATCATATAAATTCCTACTCGCGTTGCAAAAATTTCGTTCTAATACTTGATAAAAAGAATCTTACCCGTATGTTAAAAATCAAACACATTACCATATACCATGGATACGACTAACAGGAATAGAAACACCAGGTAAAATTGAAAAGGAATTTTTTTCAATGTTTTTGACAATACAATTGCCCTTTTAAATTTTTTACGCAACCCGAGCCATTTCTTTATAAACAAGATTCTTCTATTTCATTTCACACAGCCTCCTCCATAAGAACGCCAGCTCCGGCAAATAGGTATCATTTATATCGTGAATCAGTTCATCGAATAATTTCTCGTTTTTATGTAAATATAGCGGCAACTTTTTTCGGTTCTGCGCCCTGAACCAGCTGCGTTTATTCTGAACCATACCAAGCTTCTCTAATTCCATAACCGCCTCACGGGGGTCTTCAACTGGCTTTCCTTTTGCCTCTAGATAAGCAAGCATCACCTTATGGGCAAATTCCAGTGCGATTTCGAAATAATGGATGTAGCCAGCCTTTTCTAGATTACTTTCAAAAACCGTGTCTTTATGCTTGTTTAATTCCTTAAGTGCTTTTTCGTAATTCTCAAGAAACTGCTTCCAGCGAATTTCTGCATCACTGCTCATGTCAGCACTCCTTTTACGTTCTCAGATCTTCAACGGTTCATGGGCATGTTATGGATCAAAAATTTCTCCTTTTTCATGAATATTTTACCATAAACATGAACGTTTCATAGGGTGATCAAGGTGTTTTTGACCAGGCAACGCAGATTACCTTTTGTCTGGGTTTCCCCCATTCGGTTTTAATTTTCTTACTGAAAGCAAAAACGATAAGTGCAGTTAATAAATGTTAGTAGGAGTGATATTGTGGGGTGTTTAGAGGGAAAAGGGGCTATCATTACAGGCGGAACAGGCGGGATTGGAAAGATGACAGCAGAAAATTGGAGCAAAAGTTGTGCTTGTCGACCTTTTCCAGGAAAGTCTGTGAAAAATGAAAAATGAATTAAGCTCCTTACACTCATTGTTTATTTTGTTTCTATGTTCTTGGATGGAACAGAAGTAACATTTTTCGGGGCATTTCTTTCCGGGCTTTTGCTGGCCATCACGGAAATTTTTCAGCTTCGTTTTCATTCAGAGCGGAAGAACACGGAAGTCTCCAGCATAGACATTAGGCCAAAATTCTCCCGGGTTTGATTTGATCGCACAGAAAAAAGCAGATGATGGAAATCATCATCTGCCTAATAAAAATCAGGTAATTTGTCTAATCAAAGTACCCATCCCGTTCATAACCTATTAAGGAGGTGAAAGTTATAAATGGAACTGGATATGGCGAATTCGGTTTAACTCATTGTTGTGCTCATCATCCTGTTAATCAAGTAGCCTCTTTTTTAGCTATTGCATGGGGAGTGTCTCCCCATGCAATGGCAGGGTTTTACTGATAGCCATAGCCAATTGGATAGTTGTTACCGACAATAATCAGAAGTACGAAAAGCACTACCAGCAAAATAAAGCTATTGGAACCGTAGGATCCACCGCCGCCGTAACCCATGAATACCTCACTCCTTTTTCAGATTTTTTAAACTATGACTTTACCAGTAGCCATAGCCAATTGGATAGTTAGTACCGACAATAACCAGAAGCACGAAAAGCACTACCAGCAAAATAAAGCTGTCGCCTCCGTAGCCTCCTGCATAACCCATTGTCACACCCCCTTTTTATCTTTCTACTATATCCATATGATGATTGATTTTTGGAGGACAAGGCGATTATCAAATATTTCTGAAAAATGAGCGGATTACTTATACAGTTTATCTGTCTACTCAGAGAACCTATTAAGAAGGATATATGGCGGATTCGAGCCAATTGATATTGATATGCTGTTCCTCTTTGCTTATATGGGGAGTGTCTACGCATGCATGGCAGGTTGTTATTGATAGCCATAGCCAATGGCTTTACCAGTAGCCATAACCAATCGGATAGTTGTTACCCACAATAATTAGCAATACGAACAACACGACTAACAGGATAAAACTGTTACTGTTGCCTCCAAATCCTCCATAACTCATGTCAGTTCACCTCCCTTAATCTATTCTGCTATATTGATATGTTCTGTTCTATAAACGGACAAGGCACATATAGGAGATATTGACGAAATATGCGATTACCTTAAGTGAACTATCATTCTTTGATTACCAATAATGATTCATTTTCTTGAATGTAATTTCAAATCGAAATCAGAAATGACACAGTTAATACTCATTTAAAACGATTTTGGAGTAACAGTATATATTTTCCCAAAAAAAAATTTTCTGTTTGTCTCATGAATAAGACGATCAGGAAACATATTGATACCGGATGACATCACTATTCGTTTATCTGCTCAAACGACATCAAATGAGCGGTTTTTAGCGTTAGCATTTTTGCCGCATGAAGAATAACAATACATGTTTAAACATATACATACCTCGTTATAGACATATGGATGATATTTGGATTTGAATAGTTATCTGTAATAACTCCCTTGCTCTTGTCAAACATAATATACTTATACATTGGACGAAGGAGAGGGATATTTATGGGGTCGTATGTTACTCCTGGTATTGATATTAATAGCAATGAAGGGACGATTGTAACGGGGAACGCATTCTATATATCTCCAACGAATACGAGTAAGGTTGTAGCCGGATCTGGAGCTTTTAACACTGGAATATATATTTTAAATAACAACGGTGTGTCACCAATCAGTGCCGTTGATCCTGATGTTGTAGATTCCATTGTCAGGGAAAACGTTTAGGTTTTTCTATAGTTTTATTTATCAATTCGTTTTCGTTTAGAAGAGTAGGCAGGGCTCTTTGCAAGGAAGATGATTGTTTATTTACATCAGACATAATACAGGATCATCTCATACCGGATGGAGATGATCCCTCTATGTTTAAAATGTTTGCTTGAACCATTCGGAAGCGTCACGTACTTCCATCTCGGTAAGCTGGTGGCCATTATGATACCAGTTTGTGGACACCGTCGCTTGAGCAGATTCTAACCGCTTTGCCAGCTCCTCTGATTCTTTCGGTGCGCAGATGGGGTCATTTTTGCCGGCCCCAATGAAAACGAACACCCCTGATAAATCAGGCAGATCTATTCCCCTTCTAGGAACCATCGGGTGAAAGAGTACCGCTCCCTTTAAAGCTTTTTCATAGTGGAACAATAAACTTGCCGCCATGTTCGCTCCATTTGAATATCCGACAGCGACTACATTGTTTCGATCAAACCCATACTGGTCAGCGGCTTCGTTGAGAAAACCATGAAGTTCATTCGTTCGAAAAAGGAGATCCTCCTCATCAAACACCCCTTCCCTGATGCGCCGAAAAAAGCGGGGCATTCCGTTTTCCAGAACATTTCCCCTGACGCCCAACAGGGAAGAACCTTCTGAAATGAATCGTCCAACCGCAAGAAGATCTTCTTCCGTCCCTCCTGTTCCGTGAAGAAGGAGCAAAGTCGGTGCTTCTGGATGACTCCCTTGCTGAAAGATATGTTTCATGATCATCACCTCCATGATTGTTGGTTATCTTCTGGTTTCTGAGTTTTGCTTCGGTCAATCCGTTTGGCATCCGGCTATACCAGTCTGTCATTTGGAGAAATTTTCGAACGAAAAAGGAAAAACGTTTTATATTTATTATAACTAGATGTATCAAATCGTTCCCATCCGGGTCAAGGAAAAAGGGTTATATATCTGGATTGAATTGTTTCATGAATCAGTATATGATTGTAAAAAAAGTACTTGAGACAGAGAGAGGTATGGAAATGACGAGAAAAGGATTAGAAAAAGCAACTTTCGCAGGTGGGTGTTTCTGGTGCATGGTGAAACCCTTTGATCAGTGGGACGGCATTCATGGAGTCGTATCAGGCTATACCGGAGGACATGTGGAACATCCTACATACGATCAGGTAAAAACGGGAACAACCGGGCACTATGAAGCGGTTCAGATTACATATGATCCTGAAGTATTCTCCTACGAAGAGCTGCTGGATATTTACTGGCGCCAGATCGATCCTACTGATGATGAAGGTCAATTTCATGACAGAGGTCCCCAGTACCGGACAGCGATTTTTTACCATACCGAAGAACAACAAGAAAAAGCGGAACTGTCGAAACAACAATTGGAGGCAAGCGGAAAGTTTCAACAGCCGATTGTGACGAAAATTTTGCCGGCCTCCACATTTTATCCGGCAGAAGATTACCATCAGAAGTTTTATCAAAAAGAACCGGAAAAATATAAAAAAGACCGGGAAAAGTCCGGGCGCGACGAATTTATTGAACAACACTGGATGTGAAGAAAGTGATTTTTTTAAGGAGGTGTTGCCGTGTGAAGCGCATGATATTGACCATTGTACTCACGACATTGCTTCTTGCCGGTTGCAATACGATCGGTCACGGATCAAAATGGGATAATATTCAGGAAGACATCTATGAACAAAAAGTGATTGTGCTTGATTCTGTCGAAGATCCCCTCCCTGAGGAGGCAAAGGACCTTAATTATATGGAAAACACATCGGAACCACGGCATTTACCTAATGTCAATCTCAGTGACCCTGTTGTCATTACGAAAATGCCTGTGACTCAACAGCCGTAGCCTTTTCTCTCGTAGGCGAGGCAATAACGGCATATGTAACGAATGCAAGATTACCGCCTATTTTTCGATGGATATGTACCCATGATTTCTCCTTCGTCATATACTTTATTGACAACGAAATGAAGGAGCAATTGAAATGGAAAAACAGAAAACCCTTGCCTGGCATGAAACGTTAGAGATTCATGAACTTACTGCATTTAAATCCGTTGGCTTAATGAAATTAAAACAGGGAATCAAGCATATTACTGATCACCGTCTGCGCTCGATTTACCAGCGAAAAATAAACGTGCTGGAATCAGGCCTTAGAGAATTACTGGAATTATATCCAGCTACTCCGAAGCCTGGTGACTCAAGTGAATATCGGGTGGATCAGGCTTTTAATGCAGGAGATCTCCTTGCGTTTTCAAAGGCGGAAGTGAGAAATACGGCAATTGCTTTGACGGAAACCGCTACCCCCTATTTGCGCGAAATGCTGACCAGACATTTAAACGACGCTATTAAGGGACATGGAGAAATATTCCGTTACATGTATGATCATGGGTTATACCCATCTTATCATTTACGGGAGCTTTTACAGAATGACGTACAGCTCGCCCAAAAAGCATTATCCATGTAAGGTAACTCGGGATGTTAATAAGATCGGAGCTGTTTCAGAATTGTTGAACAGCTCCTTTTGATTTGCTCAGGAGATGTCCATATTCAGTTATTGCGGATCTTTTGGGTACATACCATACCCTGACAAGAATAGATCCATACATGATCATGATGAAAGCTTCATATACCTGTTCATCACTAGCTTTTTCACGGACAAACTTTTTGGAACATAGGTAAAAAATGTCCGTCATCGTTGCTATGAGGGACAAATACCATTACAAATTTTCTTATAATGTCCCTCATCGATGTCATGAAAGACATAACACTACACAATAAATACAGAAATGTCCGTCATCAATCTAATGACGGACAAACCAAGTTATAACTGACATGAAGTGGTCGGTCATCCATTCCTCTTTCCATATCGTTCAGTTTGTTCCCTTTTCAGTCCCTAATCATTGTAGTCAGTCGGCTTTAATAATTCCTTCATCTTCCCTGTTCCTGGTATGGTTTGAACATACTGAAATAGGGACGATCCCATCATGCATGATTGTCATGAGATCGTCCCTATACTTATATTTCCCAATGTCTGGAGTAACATGGAAAACATTAAGGCAGGACTGTTGAACCCATCAGATAGCGATCTACTTCTCTTGCTGCCTCTCTCCCTTCATGAATGGCCCAGACAATTAAGCTCTGCCCCCTGCGGGCATCTCCTGCGGCAAAAACACCTTCTACACTAGTTGTATACGTTCCATAAGGAGCATGTATTTTATTGTTTTTTGTCTCCACTCCAAAGGCTTCTAATACGGGATGTTCTGCTCCTTCAAATCCAATGGCGATAAATACATAATCAACCGGCCATACTTTTTCGGTTCCCGGCAATTCGTGAAAGACAGCTTTGCCGCTTGCATCAATCGTTTTTTCCATTCGGATTGTGTGAAGCTCCTTGACACGCCCCTGTTCATCCCCGACGATTTTCTTTGTCTGGATGCAGTATTCCCGAATATCTTTTCCGTATTTCGCAGCTGCTTCTTCATAAGCATAATCGAGGGTAAATACGAGTGGGTACTGCGGCCATGGATTATTTTCTGTCCTGTGATCCGGTAATTGAGGGTGTTTGCCGAACTGAACTACACTTTTGCATTTCTGGCGAAGGGCTGTGGCGACACAGTCTGCACCAGTATCACCGCCGCCGATTACAATGACATGTTTCCCCTCGGTGTCAATGTAATCACTGTCTTCAAAACCGGAGTTCAGTAAGCTTTTGGTTGTACCAGTTAGATAGTCCATTGCATCATGTACGCCTTTGAGTTCCCGTCCTTCAATATTTAAATCCCTGTGTTTCTGGGCACCCGTACAGAGTACAACGGCATCATATACTTCCTGAAGTTGTTCGGCAGCTACATCTTTGCCTACTTCGGTATTGGTAACAAATTCGATCCCTTCTTCCTCTAGTAGCTGGATTCTCCTATCCACAACGTCTTTTTCCAGTTTCATATTCGGAATGCCATACATTAAAAGCCCACCTGGACGGTCATCCCGTTCATATACGGTAATCGAATGTCCGGCTTGATTTAACTGATCGGCACAGGCAAGGCCGGCCGGACCGCTTCCGACAATCGCCACTTTTTTACCTGTTCGCCGTTCTGGAATACGAGGTTTGATCCACCCTTCTTCAAATCCTTTATCAATGATGGCCCGTTCAATTCCCTTAATCGCAACAGCTGGTTCAGAAATGGCGACTGTACACGAACCTTCACAAGGAGCTGGACATACTCTGCCTGTAAACTCCGGGAAATTGTTCGTTAATAAAAGCCGGTCGAGCGCTTCTTTCCAGCGCCCTTTGTACACGAGATCATTCCATTCAGGAATCAAGTTGTTGATCGGACATCCTGATGTTAAGCCGTTTAATTCTAATCCCATATGACAAAATGGGGTCCCGCAGTCCATGCAGCGGGCTCCCTGTATCTTCAGTGTGTCCTCAGAAAAGCGCTGACTGTATTCTTTCCAGTCATCAAGACGAGACAGAGGATGTCGTTTCTGTTCTTCTTCACGGGTATAATCCATAAATCCTGTCTTTTTTCCCATATACTCCCCCTCCCTTCCTTAATTGGCCACAGGTTCTTCAACCCTGGCAGGATCTTCTGTGTTTTCTTCAGGTTGTTTGAAGCTTGCTTCATAAGCAGCTAAAGCAGCTTCGTCATCGGATAGACCCATTTGTTTCATCTGCCCGATCGTTTCAATCATTTGCTTGTAGTTTTTCGGGATCACTTTCACAGCATGCTGGACATGGTGATTCCAGTTGGCCAGTATGCTGGCAGCTTTCTCACTTCCGGTATAACGAAAATGTTGTTGAACCATTTGTTTGACTTCTTGAATTTCACCCTGTTCTTCCAGTTTTTCCAAACGAATCATATCTGGATTGCACAGATTTTTAAACTGTTCCCTGTCATTTGTAAACACATAGGCAATTCCTCCGGACATGCCCGCAGCAAAATTTTTGCCAACAGAACCGAGAATGACGACGCGTCCACCTGTCATATATTCGCAGCCATGATCACCTACACCTTCTACTACTGCTTTCACACCGCTGTTTCGGACGCAAAATCTTTCTCCAGCGATTCCCTGAATATAGGCTTCTCCTGAGGTTGCACCATAAAAAGCTACATTTCCGATAATGACATGATTTTCAGGCTTAAAGGTTGCCTTTTCCGGAGCTTTGACAATGATTTTTCCTCCGGATAACCCTTTTCCGACATAGTCATTGGCATCACCGGTTAGCTGTAAAGTCATACCTTTCGGGACATATGCCCCAAAACTCTGGCCGGCGGAACCGGCAAAATGAAGGTGAATGGTATCTTCGGGCAGACCTTCTTCCCCATATCGTTTCGTTACTTCACTTCCGGAAACCGTTCCGACGACGCGGTGAGTATTATGAATTTTAAAATAGCCTGTAACAGGTATTTTCTTTTCAAGAGCAGGACGGATCGCCGGGAGAATATGCTTCACATCAAGACTTTCTTCAATCTTATGATTCTGAGGGTTCTGAAATGTACGTATTCCCTCAGGCTGATATAGCAGTCTGGATAAATCGAGATATTTTGCCTTCCAGTGATTTGTTGCACGTTCACTGACTTCGAGAAGATCAGTACGGCCCACCATTTCATCAAGCGTTCTGAAACCGAGTTCAGCCATTATTTCCCGGACTTCTTGAGCAATAAACATCATGTAGTTTACGATATGATCCGGATGGCCCATAAATTTTTTGCGAAGTTCAGGATCCTGAGTCGCAATGCCAACCGGGCACGTATCCAGATGACAGGCTCTCATCATAACACATCCTAAAACCACAAGTGGCGCGGTGGCAAAGGCGAATTCTTCCGCTCCCAGCAGGGCGGCCATGACCACATCTTTCCCTGTCATCAGTTTTCCGTCGGTTTCAAGGATGACCCGATCCCGGAGTCCATTCAGCATCAGGGTCTGATGGGTCTCGGCAAGACCGAGCTCCCATGGCAGGCCTGCGTGTTTAATGCTTGTTTTCGGAGACGCACCAGTACCCCCATCATATCCGCTGATGACAATGACATCGGCATTTCCTTTCGCCACTCCGGCAGCAATCGTGCCGACGCCTGATCTGGAAACAAGCTTTACACTGATGCGGGCATTCTGGTTGGCATTTTTTAAGTCATGGATTAATTGCGCCAGATCTTCAATGGAATATATATCGTGATGCGGTGGCGGTGAAATCAGTTCCACACCTGGCGTCGATCCCCGGACCTTAGCCACCCATGGATAGACTTTTTTTCCGGGAAGCTGGCCGCCTTCACCTGGTTTTGCTCCCTGAGCCATTTTAATCTGAAGTTCATCAGCGTTCACCAGATAATGGCTATTGACCCCAAAACGTCCAGAGGCAATCTGTTTAATGGCACTTCTTCTTAAATCGCCATTTTTATCAGGGGTATAGCGTTTCGGGTCTTCCCCGCCTTCACCGCTGTTGCTTTTTCCACCGAGCCGGTTCATGGCGATTGCCAGAGCCTCATGGGCTTCCTGGCTTAAGGCTCCAAAGGACATGGCACCGGTTTTAAAGCGCCGGACAATAGACTCAGCGGATTCTACTTCCTCTATGGGCACTGGATTCCGCATTTTAAAGTCAAAAAGATTTCTCAAAAATGTGACTCTTTCTTCGTTTGCTAATTTTGAGAATTCTTTGTACAGACGATAATCATTTTTTCGGCAGGAAAGCTGGAGGGTATGAATGGTCTTCGGATTCAGAGCATGGTGTTCCCCATTTTTCCTCCATTGCAGTTCGCTCCCTGTATCCAGGATTTTTAAGCTGTTCTGATCTTTAAATGCCTTTTCGTGGCGAAGTTTTGCTTCTTTTTCAATCACATCAAGGGTAATTCCACCGAGCTGTGATGGCGTGCCTGTGAAATATTTTTCAATAACTTCTTCGCCAATTCCGAGGGCTTCAAAAATTTGGGCTCCCCGGTAACTCTGGATCGTGGAAATGCCCATTTTCGACATGACCTTAACGACACCATCTGTGGTCACTCTTAAATATTTTTCAACGGCTTCTTCCCCGTTGACAGAGAGGGTTCCGTCTTCAGCAAGCTGTTCGATGGTTTCTAGCGTGAGGTACGGATTGACCGCATCCACACCATAGCCGATTAGTGCTGCAAAATGATGTACTTCTCTCACTTCGCCTGTCTCCATGATGATGCTGGCCATTGTTCGGGTGCCCTGACGGACAAGATGCTGATGGAGTGCACTTCCGGCAAGTAATGATGGGATAGCGATATGGTCTTCATCTACACCCCGGTCAGACAAAATGAGTATCGAAGCTCCGTTTTGAATGGCTTCATCGGCCTGTTGAAATAGATCGTTCAGGGCTTTTTCCATATTTTCCGAAAAAACAATAGGAATTCTGGTGCATGTAAAATCAGCATATGGGTTATGTTCAATAGCAGCCAGACGTTCATTTGATATAAAAGGACTTTCCAGACGAATGCGTCGGGCATTGGTCGGGTTTGGATCAAGGATATTTCCTTCTCTTCCTAGTAACGTCATCGTTGACGTAACAAGCTTTTCCCTGATGGCATCAATGGGCGGGTTCGTGACCTGCGCAAAGATCTGCTTGAAATAATTAAACAAACTTTGCGGGCGATCGGATAAGACAGCCAGTGGTACATCATTCCCCATAGAGCCAATCGGATCTTTCCCTTCTTCAATCATGGCCACGATCGTTTTAGTTAAATCTTCATAAGTGTATCCAAACGCTTTTTGGAGCGTAATCAGGTCTTCTGTTCTGGCTGTTGTGCAAGATTTTGGAAGTTCTGATTGAGGTATCAATTGTTCGGAAACCCATTTTCCATATGGTTTTTCTCCGGACATTTCCTGTTTGATTTCTTCATCAGAAACGATCCGTCCCTCTTCCATATCCAGAAGCAGCATTTTACCCGGGCTCAGCCGATCTTTCAAGAGCACATTTTCCGGTTCGATATCAATAACGCCTACTTCTGATGAAAAGATGAGATAGTCATCTTTGGTTACGTAATATCTGGCCGGACGCAACCCGTTTCTGTCTAAAATGGCTCCGATTTGCCTGCCGTCAGTAAACGAAATGGCTGTTGGCCCATCCCATGGTTCCATCAAACAGCTATGGTATTCATAAAATGATTGTTTCTTTTCATCCATTTCTGTTTCGTTCCATGGCTCTGGAATAAGCATCATGGCCACGTGTGCCGGTTTTCTTCCGGCAAGAACAAAAAATTCAAAGGCATTGTCCAGTATAGAAGAGTCACTGCCATTGAGGTCAAGAATGGGCTTAACCTTCTCAAGGTCTTCGCCAAAGGCAACGGACTCAAACTGCTTTTCCCTGGCCCTCATCCAGTTCACATTTCCACGGAGGGTATTAATTTCTCCGTTGTGTACTAAATAACGGTTCGGATGTGCCCGTTCCCAGCTGGGGAACGTATTGGTACTGAAACGATTATGCACAAGGGCAAATGCAGACCTAAACCGTTCATCCTGTAAATCGAGAAAGAATGGTTTTAGTTGCTCAGGTGTTAACAAACCTTTGTAAACAATGGTGCGGCTGGATAAACTGGCAAAATAGACCGCGCGTTCGTGTTTAAACTGATTTTCCAGCTGTTTCCGGATGACATATAACTTCCGTTCAAAATCGATTTCACTTAAAATTTTCTTACTCCTGCCAATAAACACCTGGCGGATGCACGGTCGGGTTTTCTGCGCAAGCTTACCGGCTGCTTCAGGCTGAACCGGAACGGTACGCCAGCCAAGGAGTTTTTGTCCTTCCTTTTCAATTGTTCGGACGATTTCGTTTTCGATGGATTGGCGTTTCACTTTATCTTGAGGAAGAAAAATCATTCCTACACCGTAATTTCCTGGAGAAGGAAGTTCTATATCCTTTAACGTATACTGGAAATAGCTGTGGGGAATTTGCAGCATAATCCCTGATCCGTCACCGGTCTGATCATCGCTTCCCTGTCCCCCGCGGTGTTCCATTTTGCACAGCATGCTGAGTGCTTTTTGGACCACCTCATGGGAAGCTTTTCCTTTTAAATGTGCATATAAACCGATTCCGCAGGCATCATGTTCAAATTCCGGACGATAGAGGTTCCGGGGCTTCAGAGTGTGGTTATCAGTCATTAACATATCCCCCCTCTTTTTAAATTTATCGCGTTAAAGACTGTACTTATCATTTTAGATTCAAAAATTGATATAAACAATATATAATTTATATTAAACCATTCTCATTTTGAGATTAATTGATTCGTAGGGGGGATCTGAATGGAACTTCGTCAGCTAGAATACTTTGTTGAGGTGGCCAAAAGGGAACATGTATCAGAAGCAGCGAAGGATTTGCATGTCGCTCAGTCAGCAATCAGCCGGCAAATTGCAAATTTAGAAGCGGAATTAGGGGTGGAACTGTTCATTCGAGAAGGTAGAAATGTCAAGTTAACTCCTATTGGAAAACATTTTTTGACCCATGTGGAGACAGCACTTAAAGCCATTGATTATGCCAGGCAGCAAGTCGAAGAATATTTGGACCCTGAACGGGGAACCATCAAAATCGGATTTCCAACCAGTCTTGCCAGCCATACGCTTCCCTCGGTCATATCCGCCTTTAAAACCCTTCACCCCAATGTGTCCTTTCATTTGCGTCAGGGAACCTATCGTTTTTTAATAGAATCCATTAAAAATCGGACCCTTGATCTGGCATTTATCGGTCCGGTTCCGACTGACGAGCCCGACTTAAAAGGGGATATTCTGTTCACAGAATCCTTTATGGCACTTTTGTCAGCTGATCACAGACTCGCCGAAAAAACCAGCATTGATTTGCATGAATTAAGAAACGAATCGTTTGTCATGTTTCCAGAAGGATATATTTTACGGACGATCGCTATGGATGCATGCAAACAGGCGGGGTTTCGGCCCAATGTTACTTCTGTAGGGGAAGATCTGGACGTGATTAAAGGACTGGTTTCAGCTGAAATTGGTGTCACTTTGCTGCCGGAAAATGCTTTGCATGAAACGTTGCCGGGAAATACGATAAAGCTTCCCATCCATATTCCTCAGGTTAAACGGAATGTGGGAATTATCGTTTTAAAAAATCGGGATCTGGCTCCATCTGTTAAGTTGTTTCACCAATTTGCAAAAGACTTCTTCTCCGTCCTGGAACGCTACCAGTAACAACGAATCGTTTAATTTAAAACTTGAGGACATTGAACGGGGATGTTCCTTTTGTTTTCATTATTAAAAGGACTGTGGTATCACAGTCCTTTCTTATAAAATAAAGATTGTTCCTTCTCCTCTGAAACAGTTTCAGGATCGTTTTCTTCATGCGGGATTGGTGTTACATGCTCTTTTTGATATACTCCTTCTCCCTGTTTTCTTTTATAAAAAAGGGATTTCCACTTTTCACGCAACATCTTTAGGGACAGAGTATGGAGACTCTCTTCCGGTGGAAATGGATCATCAAGATGATTGACGAATAACGTAATTTTTAGTTTGGTGCCGGGTTCATCCATATAATACGTGCCCAATTTGACCAGATCCGCTTTATGAAATAAATCATGAATACGCAGATTGATTTGCTGATAGCTATTCATATCGATATCCTTTGTATAGCCAATGTTCAGGATCAACTCTTTTCCTTCTGTAAAATCAAAGGGCAAATAGGGTTCAGAAATGATATGTTTTAAGGGTTCGTTGAACACGTCGCCTTCAATGGTGTGAAGAAAGAGAGGCCCGTCGCTTCTTTTTACAAACGATTGGATATCGCTGACATCAATATTCATTTCTCCGGGTGTATCCACGAGTTCCATCATGGAATGGATACATGACTCCTCAAAGGCGACAAATTTTTCATGGGCTTCTTTCATCGGAGTGCCGGGCTCAATCTTTTCCATCATGCCATCGCCGAGGTAGTAGATCATGCCGTCACACCACTTTTTCATTAAGTAATATTGACGAATAGCTGTTCGGGCCCGCTGCTTCCCTTCAAAACGGTACGGGAACCGGAAAACTGCAATCAGGAGTCCGCACCGTTCCCGGATTGTATGGATTCTCTCCAGTAAACGTTCATTGTCTTCCGCATTTCCGCCGACAAACTGATAAAAACAAATATCATTGACTGATAGATTTTCTGCCAGGGAAGGCTTCTGCCCCAATTGAGAATGTTTGATCTTATAAACGTTAGCGTGCCTATCCTTCATACATGTTCACCACTTTTTTTAGCTCCATTATATAGAATGAAGACTGAAAACGTTGTCACGAACTGTCCGAAGGTTATGACTAATTTTGGAGAATAATAGTTTTTAAACTTGAAATCAACTGCTATACTTCAGAAGGCCTGTTCTGTTTTTGAATATAAAGAGACTGGTCAGCGAGTTGAATTAAATCCAATGGCTGATGGGTATTTTCAGGAATGAGAGTGGCTGCACCAATACTTACCGTTAAATATGGCCCGCTTTCGGATTTTTCATGGGGAATTCCCAATTCCTCAATGCTCCTGCACAATTTTTTTGCAACGATGTATGCTCCCGACTGATCCGTACCAGGCAACAAAATGACAAACTCTTCCCCTCCATACCGGGCAATGAAATCTCCAGATCGCTTTAACTGATTTTTTAGGGTATGTGCCACCTTTTTTAAACAGTCGTCACCAGCCAGATGACCGTAAAAATCATTATAGTACTTAAAGTAGTCGATATCTACCATGAGGGCTGACAGAGGTCTTCTTTCTCTCATATTACGCTTCCATTCTTTTTCAAGAATTTCTTCAAAGGACCGCCGGTTTGGAATTCCGGTCAATCCATCCATAGAGGAAAGGTGTTTTAAAATTTCATTTTTCTCTTTCAATTCCCTTTCCAGTTCTTTTCTGGCTGTAATGTCCCGGAAAATAATATGAACAGCCGGCTCTACCCCAAACATGGTGGGAATAGCTGAAACTTCCACAATCATTTTATGATTTGTCAAATCGTATACTGCAAGTTCCGTTTGTTCAAACAACTGATTATGGATAATCATATTCTCCATATTTTCCTTGATGGTTGAATGGTATTTTTCAGGTAAAAAATCATAGATCGTTTTTCCGATTAAATCCGTTCGGTCATTTGCCTTTAATAGCTGAACAGCATGTTTGTTCGCATAAATAATCTTGCCGTTTCTGTGAACGATGTTTCCATCGGGAGAATCTTCAATTAACCGTTTATATCTTGCTTCGCTCTGAAATAATTCTTCCTGAGTCCTCCGTTCCTTTTCATAGGGCTCTTTAATCGTGGACGTATGGAGTCCCTTCAAAAAAAAGTAATACCCGAGGATTTTATAACCGTCCCCCACAACATTTAGCCAGCTAACGTCATATGACAGCACATATGAAAACTCACTTATGGAAAGCAAAAGCAGCGATAAAATAAAATATAATCTCGCTTCTTCTTTTGTTTTTCTATACTGGAGCATTAGGATTATCGTGGTCAAAAAATAGATGAAAGTAGTAACGCCTTCGAGAACGGTTTTTAGAAATGTGGGGCGATTATCTTGTGTGAGAAGATCAGGAAAATTGAGATTAAAATTTAGAAAGACAACTAGAAAAATAAATAAAACAGCTAAGCTAAAAACGAGGTTGCGGCCGATGGTAATTCGATCAGTATCTTTAATGTTAAAAATAACTGCCAAAAAGATCGCAACGGTTAGACGTGCGATCACCCACAGCCAGTTTCGGTCTGGTTCATCCAAAAAAGTCAGAATCAAAGGGCGTTCAGAAATAAAAGTCATGATGTAAAACAAATCAAAGAAGCCTGCCGCAAAAAACATAGCTGCAACATAAAGCCTGTGCTGTGAATAGGAAAACGGATAGGACAGCCAGCCTTCAAACGCGATTGCAAAGGCTACTGAAATACTTAAAAACTGTAGAAAAATATGTATACCGAGATAATCAGTGATAATCAGGTTCTGATGGATCAGCCAGATGGCAACATAGAAAATCATAAAGAAAACAGCAACTGCGGATATTCTCTTCTCTTTATTCATAATGGATTCCAGCTGTTTTAGCATTCTGATCCCCTTCACTACAAAAATATGGAGCCTTTATCAATCATTTCGAATCACTTGTCCACACGAATAAAAGCCCATCCGAAAAAGATGGACTTCTGTCTTCACCTTCTCCGGCAACCCGGCCACCATAGTTAAATTTTACCTTAGGTCCGTAGGTTTTGCGTCCCTGTTTTTCAACAGGTTTGCCTTTATCCAGGAACAAATTTCATTTTATCTAGTTATCTGGGTCTATTTTACCACTTTTTGACGATTTTTCAAAATAATTTTAAGAATATTTTTATTTTTTATGTTGCCAATAGGGTTAACTTGATTATGTTAAATAAAACGACGCCTAATCCATCCATTTGACTTCGTGATATTGTTTCAGATCCTTTGTCAGTCTGAAAAGTGCATCGTCTTTCATTTTTGCTTCGATCATACAATCAACTTGCCCGGTTGTCCCATTCATTTTCCGAATCAGATTCATAAACATGTCCGGGTCGATATAGTCTGCATGATGTCTGAACTGTTTATTGCTTTTCGGGCTGGATATATGAATTTTAACCGGAAGAGGTGAGTTCGCCCACGTCTTTAAGATTCGTTCCCAGTTTTCATGCCAGTTTTTTTTCCCTGGATTCGCCAGATGATGATGAATATCAAAAACCATCGGTATATTTAATTTCTCGCAAATGTATAGGACATCCTCTTCATGATATGTTTGATCATCATTCTCAATCAACATCATTTTTTGAATGGGATGGGGAATTTTCCCCCAGTTGTCAATTAATCGTTCAAGGGCATCCGTTTTTCCCCCATGTTTTCCTCCCAAATGGATCACACAGCGATGTACAGGGTCGATCTTCATTCCCTTTAGTAGCCGGTAGTGATAGATAAGGTTTTGAACAGCTTGTTTAAATACTTCTTTTCTGTGACTGTTTAAAACGACATAATGATCCGGATGAAAGTCCAGTCGCATATGATGTTCTCTAGCATACTGTCCGAGATTGTTCAATTCATTTCTGACCGCATGTAAATAATTCCATCCGGAGAGCTCTTCATGGGTAGCCAGGGGAATCAGTCTGGAACTTAACCGAAAAAAACGAATATCATTGGCTTTGTTATGTTTCAACAGACGCAGTGAATTCACCATATTTGATTTTGCGATTTGTTCCAGGTGAAAAATGGCACTTTCTCGATCTGGCAGGTTTTTAAAGGTGGAAAATGTCATCGTTTGAGACGGGGAACAATTTTTAATATGGACACTCATGGCTACATAACCAAGTCGAAACAATGTTTTCATTTTATCACCCGAAGTGTTGATTATCATCATGTATTACAGTTTTTGCAGTAGGATTCATATGATTCAATGAGGCCCAGTAGACGAAACTCTTTTTTTGTCATTCCGCCTGTTTGGGGCAAATGATGATCCCGCTGAAATTGCTTTACGCTGTCTTCCGTTTGTGAATCAAAAATTCCGTTTACTTTTCCATTATAATAGCCCTCTCCTTTCAGGCGTTGCTGAACTAACAGAACAAGCGATCCTTTCGATCCTCTTGATATGTTTCGAAACGGAATGGGTCCTGTAATTTTAACAGGTGTTCCAACAGGTACTTTTTCGTATAAATCTTCTACATCAATATTTTTCATCCGAATACATCCGCTGCTGACCCTTTTCCCAATCAACCATGGCTGGTTTGTTCCGTGTATGCCGTAATTTCCCCATGGCACATTAAGACCCAGCCACCTGGAGCCAAATCCTCCTCCCCATCCGGATGATTTTTCAACAATGATAAATTCTCCAATGGGTGTCGGTGTATCCTTTTTTCCTGGTGCAATCGGATAGTCGTTCAGAATGTTATCCCCTCTTTTTAAAGTCAATGTATTTGACCATAGATTCACCTCTATATGAAGTGTTTCCTGATCCTCCTGCCGGGAAGCATCCATATGTCCAGGAGTAGCTGTTGAAATGACAAACAACAGTAAGAGGGAAGCCCGGATCCATTTTTTCATACCATCACCTTTGTTGTCTGTTTTTTGTTTAGTTTGTGTTTATAAAGTTACAGTATTCAGGTATGCCAGCGTTGCCTTCCACGCAAAACGGAATCTGCCATGTCTACAATCGTTCATATCTGTATTAGGGATTACGTTTCCGTGCCTTTTAATTTGATCTCGAAGTTTACGGAAGGATGAATGTTTGCATTTTTTAAATAGGACTCAAAGGAATCGCCTATTTTTTTCCACTGTTCTGGATTTTCTTTTTCAAGCTTGCTGCTTAGCTCAAGCAGGTCTGATTGTGTTCGATGCAACATAACTGGAACTCTTTTTTGAATCAGTTCTAAAAACTCTTCCTCAAATTCTTTTTCCAGTGATTTTAATGGAATTTTGTTCTTAACCTTGCCGTCCCCGCACGTATATTCTGAAAGGTAAGCCTCTAATTCCACCATACCGTTTATGATCAGCTTATCCCCTTCAATTTTAGGTTTTAAGTCCGGTTTATTTTTAATAACATCGAGTGCGACAGAACCTTTAGCCGTTTTTGGACAGCTCATATAAAGACTGGCATGGTCAATTGATCTGGATAAAACAGCAACAAGCAGGCTCTCATCATGACTTAAGGAATCAATATATTTGCCTTCTTTGAATACAGCAGTGCCAGTAACTTCAGAATTTTTCTTATCTCCTTTCTCCTCTACCAGCGGAACAAAAAATACTTTGCCCTCGTGAATAGAGCGAGAAATGTCACCTATATCAGACGTGATTACCCTTCCTGAATGTTCTGTATGTTCGATCATACTCTCTAAATATTTGGATACAAAACTGTTCCCCACTTCTTGCATCATTAATAATTCAATCGGATCTCCTGCAGAAACTATCACTTGCGTTGTTCTCCTCATGTCGGGATCACGCAGAAAATGACTGATAATATTGTCGATTCCTTTCTTCGCCTGTTCCCTTCCGATCACCAGAATATGCAAGTTCGCATAAAAAGGGTCCCCAATGATTTTCGTTTGAACAAAATGTAGCGGGATCTCGATTGATGGGTGAACAATTTCCTCCTGAGCTACCTTTGTCTGTTGCCCGGCACTTCCCTCCTGCTGGCTGGTGGATCCTCCTGAAAAAGCTAAATATTCAATGCCGATGCGGTAACCCTCTTCATGCTCTGCAATAGCAAGTCCAGTTATAATCATCCGATCCCGTAAGCGTTCAAAGTCCCAGCATCCGGTTAACATTGCCGTCATGGTGATAACGATGACAGAAAGTAACATGTTTTTCATTGAGAATTCACCTTTCGCTTGATCGTATCAATCAGTAACAGAAGAGGGAATGCGAAAAAGACGAAGCATAGATTTACATAATTTAAATACATAGCATATTCTCGAGCCTTTTCAATATTATCAGGATAAAGTGATATCAGAAATGTAATTGTACAAGCGACTGCTATCCATACCATATTTTTCTTCTTTGAAACATAGCTGATACCTGTGCTTCCTGCGTACAGGGTAACCGTATGTACTGTAAAAGCGTAAATGATCCAATAAATTAAATAGAAAATATGAAATCGTTCCAGCATCGGAAATTGTATCAAGCGCGCAAATTCTATACTTGGATATTCAATGTAATTCAATTCTACCGTTCCGAATAGCGTGACGGAAAGAATAAACAGTGTCAAGGATATCCACAATATCAGGGATATGCCAAGAAAGATTCCCTTTTTTAAGGATGAGTGATTTCTGACATAAGGAAAGAAATAAACAACGACGAAAATAAACAAAAATGGGTAAAAAGAAACAGCAGATCCTTGAATGACATTGATCTGTTCAGAAATAATAGGGGTCAACTCTTCAAAACGTGCTTTATTGATGACAAGAAACATAATCATGGTCATCGTCAGCAAAATGATTGGCTGCAATATTTCATTGATATATACTATGGTCTCTGTTCCCCGGGTTAATGTGTAAAACAAAACGAACAACATGAATAAAATGATAACCATTGCCGGGGTGTGAAACAACATGTAATTAATAATCCCATCGGCCAGCAGTCTTAAGCTTAGGCTTGTCCCTACAATCATCATCAATGATAGAAATAAAATAAACAGACTTCCAGCCCATTTTCCAAGGATGTGTGTCGTTATTTCAAAAATGGACAACCCGGGATATCTTTCCGGCAGGATGATGATCAACCGCATGTACAAATAGATGATCAGTGCAGTAGCCACGAGAAACAGCCACCCCGTCTGTTCGGTCTGTTCATTTATCATCCGAGGTAATGTGTTGATTCCGACTGGGGCGGAGGCTACGATAATCCAGGTAATTTGAGTCGTTGATAACGAAAGTGATCTTTGCATATAAATTTTTCACCTAACCTCTTTTAAGCGGTTTCCAGTCCCCTTTACTTTTTTTTCTGGACAGATAGGATGGTTTGACTGTTCTCCAGCGGAGAGGAAACAACAAAAACTGATCAATCCAGTTTCTGTAACTGGTCGGGGCAAATGGAGTTAAGTATGGAATTCCAAAACTTTTCTGACTGGCTAAATGAACAGTCAAAACCATTGTCCCAAGTACAAAACCATATAGTCCAAGAAATCCCGCTGCAGCTACAAGCAAAAAACGCAAAAGACGAAACGAATAAGCCATCGAATATTGTGGGGAGCTGAATGATGCCATTGTCGTAATCGCCACAACAATTAATGTGATGGGGCTGACCAGATTTGCCTGGACAGCGGATTCACCGATCACAATTCCACCAACGATACCTACCGTTTGGCCGAGTGGTTTGGGGAGACGTATACCTGCTTCCCGAAAAATTTCAATCGTTAATTCCATTAATAATAGTTCCCAGATAACCGGAAAAGGCACCTGTGTTCGAGATTGAGCTATGGAAACCAATAAATCAGAAGGAATCAGTCCCGGGTTATAGTGTATAAGAGCGATATATAGGCCTGGCAGAAAAATACTGATAAAAAAGGCAAAAACCCTCACCAGTCGGATCATGGAACTGACATACCACTTTTCATAGTAGTCATCCATATTCTGAATCGTCTCAAAAAAGGTGAATGGTATGAGAATGGCAAATGGTGAATTCTGCGTCAATATCGCTATCTTTCCGTCATTAATTGATTGCGCAGTGGAATCTGGTCTTTCAGTTATTCGGGATAACGGAAAAATGGACCATTCATTATCTTCCAGCCATTGTTTCAGTTCACTAGATGAGAGAATGCTATCTGTTTCAATCTCTTTGAGACGCTGCTTCACTTCTTCGAGGACCTCAGGAAGATGAATGTGTTCAAGATAAACGATAGCCACTTTTGTCTTTGTCAGAGCACCAACTTCCATATGCTCTACGCGAAAATTTTTATCCTGTACATACCTTCTCAGCAGACCGATGTTTACCGAAAGGGATTCTACATATCCTTCTTTTGTCCCCTTAACAGTTGTTTCCACTGTCGGCTGTTCCGGGTTTCGGAATGGAAATTTCTCTGCCTGAAAAATACAATACGCAGAATCTCTTTCTAAAAGAAGCACAACATGCCCCTGAAGTAGGTTATCAACGATTATCTGTATATCTTCTGTTATTTGGACATCTCTTATGAGAAAGGTTTCTTGAATCCGCTGGCTGTTTAACTGTTTTTCTTTTCCCTGTTCATCAATCCATGGAAAAATCACTTCATTAATTTCTTTAGGATCAGTGATGTTATTGAAGTATATTAGAGCCCCTTTCTGTCCCGTTAATGTTTCAAAACTTCTTGATGAAAGATCTTGCGTGTTTCCAAACTGGTTAAAAATCTCTTTCATTTGCTCATCTATTGACTTTGTCTGTTTCAAGCACACCACTCCGAAAGCAAGAGTCATTATTCCTCATTTATTCTTTCTGTATCTGAACGAAATTATGAATGTTTTTTCCACTAAAAAACCTCTGCTGATTTACCAGCAGAGGTTTCATAATTGATTCACTGATAGAAAATATCAAAATGTTCCCACATGTTTTCAAGCTCATCTAATTTTTTGCTGATATCGACTTTTTTGCTCCGTCCGATCTGGGATATCAATGCGTTTAACAGACTCAAAGGTGCCACAAAGGAATCAATAAATGATGGCATACGGCTTGATGCGGTTAATGGGATGTCGGCGTTCGGAATGAGAGGTGACAAAAGATTATCGGTAATGGCAATGGTTGTTGCTCCCCTTTCCCTGGCAAAGGCAAAACTGTTCACCGTACTTTTCGTATACCTTGGAAAACTGATGCCCACAACTACATCTTTTTTATTCAGGTTGTTAAATTTTTCTGATATCAATTCATACGATGTAATAAATTCCACATTATCCAGCATGATTCTTAAATAATATTCAAGAAATATGCCCAGTGACATGGCGCTGCGATTCGCCACGATATAAATTTTCCTCGCATCAAGCAGTGCCTGGACGGCTTTTTCAAAAGATGGAATGTCAAGCTGCTCAATCGTTGACTGAATATTAGTGATATCGTCCTGAAAAATTTCGACAATCATCTTTTCGCTCTTATTCCCCTTATAGATCATATCTGACATCTGCAAACGTTCAGTTGTGGTCATCTGCTTTTTTAGGGAATCCTGCAAATCCTGCTGAAACTCAGGGAATCCTGAATAGCCAAGAAAGGTGGCAAACCGGACGACGGTTGCCTGGCTGACCCCAACCATCCTGGCCAGTTTCCCGACGGTTAAAAACGGAACGGTATTCGGGTTTTTCAGGATGTACTTCGCAATTTTTTCCTGTGATTTGCTCATGTCTGGAATTTTTTCTGCAATGTAACGGTATATATGATTCATGAAATTTCCATTACCTCCTCAGTTGTTTCAATACGGTTTCGTGGGCTTCAACCGTACGGGCAATATCCTCCCCTGTATGGACGACTGACATGGAATAACGGTTCAGCGGTTTCGTATATATGCCAAGTCGAAGCAGTTTTTGATCGATCTCTTTCCGGATTTTTGCGTTTGCTTTTATTGTATCTCGATAATTTTGTATCGGTTCTTTCGTCAGCATAATATTAAAGATGCTGCCCATCCCAACGGTCTGCATGTCAAAGCCATATTTAGCATATACCATTTCCAGCTGATTTCTCAACATGTGTGTAGCTGAAATGAGGCGATCCATCTGTCCTTCTTCTTCCAGAACTTCAATGGTAGCAAGACCTGCAGCAAGAACGGTTGGATGCCCATTATACGTTCCGCTATGAAACAACACTTCTTTTTTTCCGTTTTTACTTCCGGTTGTTAAAATATCCTTTCCGTCTTCAGGGGCACTGATCATCATGATTTCTTTTCTTCCGCCGACAGCACCGACAGGAAATCCCCCGCCCAGCACTTTACCCAGCGCAGTCAGATCCGGGACGATGTCATAAACCTTTTGAGCGCCCCCCATTGACATGCGAAATCCTGTTTTGACTTCATCGAATATGAGCAATATACCGAGTTCTTGTGTAATGGTTCGAATGCCTTTAATAAATTCTGGATTGGCCGGAATAAATCCTGCCTGAACCGGTTCTAAGATGACGGCAGCCAGTTCATCCTTATGTTTTCTCAAAATTTGCTCTGTCGCTTCCAGATTATTAAATGGAAGAATGATGGTGTTCTGTCTGAAATAATCAGGAATCCCTTTCGATTCCGGGACTGCTTTAGGTTCAGTTTCCGATCCGGCTTCACTCAGATCGGGATTCACACTGAGTAAAAATTCGTTTGTTCCCCCGTGGTAATGACCTTCGAATTTGGCGATTTTTGGTTTTTCGGTATAAGCGATAGCCATCCGGGTTGCCAGCATCGTTGCTTCAAGGCCCGAGTTTGTATAACGCACCATTTCAATCCCTGGTATGATCTCCACCAGTTTTTGTGCCATTTTGGTTTCCAGAACATGAGGGGTACCAAAAATCGTCGTTCCGGATTCTCTCATCTGCTGAAATACCGCATCATATACTCGCTTGTGACCATGACCGAGTATGAGTGCACCATAGCAAAGCAAATAATCAATATATTCATTGCCGTCTACATCATACAGTTTACTTCCCTGTCCTCTTTCCATCATAATGGGATGAGGCTCAAAAAATTTAATATTCGCTGTCACACCACCCGGAATAACTTCTTTTGCCTGCAAATACAGCTCCTCAGACTTTCCGGTTTGACCATAAAGGTCCGGTTCATACACCTTTGCCACGTTCATTCTCCTCCTAAAAAATGAAATAAATCATTTCTTTATTTATATTTTATGAAATATTTATTACATTATGAATGATTATGTTCAATTTATCAACCCTTTACGAAACATTTATTTCATAATATTTATGGATCAAAAGCAAAAGATATAATTAAAAGGAGGAAAAGAGATGAGAAATGATCAAAAGAAAGAAGTGAAAACGAATGCACCGGTAGAGCCGGAATATCATGTTCAGGCAACAGGTATATATTCGGACCGAAGGAAAGCGTATCCCGGGGATTCTGTCAAGGACCATAAAGATTTAGAAGCGGTCAATGAACAGGTGACCGGGGATGAAATCAAACAGCAAAACAATCATTTATAATACCCAGACATGTGTCACATTCATCGCCATTGATGAGATAGTGGAGGACGGAAATATGAAACCCTTTGTACCCGATATGGTATTTTTTGAACCGGATTCATTGAACTACCCTCTTGGAGAAACATTAGTTGAGCATTATCGGAAATTAAATATTCCTGTCAGGCAAACTACATCCCATAATCAAGTACGTGGAATCCCTGGCGATACAGCATTGCAGCAATATCGTAATGCCAAACGTACACTTGTGGTAGGGCTAAAAAAGTCCCTGAAGTTTGAACCATCCCTTCCTTCAGCTGAATACGCCCTCCCCCTCGCAACCGGGTGCATGGCCCACTGCCATTATTGCTACCTGCAAACGACTCTCGGCAAAAAACCTTATATCAGGGTTTATGTCAACGTCGATGACATTTTAAAACGAGCAGAACAATATATTCAAGAGCGTGAACCTGAAATCACCCGGTTTGACGCATCATGTACATCCGATATCGTAGGTGTTGAGCATATCACCGGATCTTTAAAACGGGCCATTGAATTTATGGGAAAACAAACGAACGGCCGGCTTCGTTTTGTCACCAAGTTTGAGCATGTGGATTCCCTGCTGGATGCAGAACACAATGGACATACCCGCTTCCGTTTCAGCATCAATACCGATTATGTCATCAAATATCTAGAGCCGGGGACTTCAAGGATGGACGGGAGAATGGCAGCAGCCAACAAAGTGGCTGCTGCCGGTTATCCCCTCGGATTTATCGTCGCACCGATTATCCGATACGACGGCTGGATGAACGATTACGAAACACTGTTTCAGAAACTGAAGGAAAGACTTCGATATAAACCGGAAAATGATCTGACCTTTGAATTGATTCAGCACCGTTATACGATGACCGCCAAAAAAATTATTCAGGAACGTTATCCGAATACACAACTGCGTATGGAAGAAAGTGAACGCCAGAAAAAATACGGACGATATGGAAGAGTGAAGTATGTCTATCCAAAAATGCAGGCACAGGAAATCAAGGATCATATTACTGGACTTGTCCACGACTACTTCCCAGATGCCAGAGTCGAATATTTTACATGAATCGAATGAGGATGGACATAAAGACATGGACAAAAAAAACGCAAACAAGCATTCTTATTTGGACGAGGTAAAAATAGGAAGATCCCCTGGAGAATAGTAAGAGGAGAACGTCCTGAAGGCAGGGGGATGAGCTGATCGGGAACCCTCTGGACGAGTCCGTGGAAAGCAAAGTAACAAGACAAAGTATAATGAGAAAAAGGATCCGAACTCATTCATGTATCCATTGCATTTTGTTCGGATCCTTCATTTTTTTCAGTTTGGCCCCTGTCATCATTCTTTTTTTACAAAACGTTTTTTAATTGATTTAAAAAAATGTCCATTTCTTCATCGGTTCCTATACTGACTCTTAGATAATGGTTTATTCTGGGCCTGTCAAAGTAACGGACGTATATATTGTTTGCTTTTAATTGTTGATACAGTTGTCCTGCGTTAACTCCGGAGTGGGTTATAAAAATAAAATTAGCCTGTGA
Organism: Melghiribacillus thermohalophilus; assembly: GCF_004342905.1. Classification (GTDB taxonomy): domain Bacteria; phylum Bacillota; class Bacilli; order Bacillales; family Alkalibacillaceae; genus Melghiribacillus; species Melghiribacillus thermohalophilus. The sequence continues at coordinate 33,942 of NZ_SMAN01000003.1, forward strand.
GTCAATCACGTTAAACCCGAGCTGTTTCAGTTCATCAGTGACTCGATTTCTCGTACGGATAATCTTTGCACGAGTTTTTTGGAAGTAAGCTTCATCCTGAAAAGAAGCCCGGGCACCTGCGATAGCCAGTCTGTCAATCGTATAGGAATTAAACGAATTTTTGATCCTGTTTAGTCCTTCAATCAGATTGTTGCGTCCCAGGGCATAACCAACTCTAAGTCCTGCAAGTGAACGTGATTTCGACATCGTCTGAATGACGAGAAGCTGATCATAACGATCAAGCAGGTTTATTGCTGATTCTCCACCGAAATCAATATACGCTTCATCTACAATTACCACATTGTCGGGATTATGAATCAATATTTGTTCAATGGCCTCAAGATTTAAATATTTTCCTGTGGGAGCATTCGGATTGGGGAAAATGACTCCCCCTTTTGCATGAAAAAATGGTTCAACAGGAATGGAAAAATCATCGGTAAGAGGTACGGTTCTGGCTTCAAGCTGAAACAAACGGGCATATACCGGGTAAAAACTATACGTAATATCGGGAAACATAACCGGTTTTCCCGGATCAAAAAAAGCCATAAAAGAAAAAGCCAGAACCTCATCTGACCCATTACCTACAAATACTTGATTTTTATTCACTCCGTAATAATCCCCGATGGTTTCTCGCAAATCATCCACTGACGGCGGCGGGTATAAGCGGAGTGAGTCATTCAGCTGCCGTGAAATGGCCTGTGTGACCTCTGGGGATGGAGGATATGGATTTTCATTCGTATTCAATTTAATCACATCGGAAGTTGAAGGCTGCTCGCCCGGGACATATGGGTCGGTCTGTTTGACCAGTTGACTCCAGTATTTGCTCAACGTTATTCCTCGCCTTCCGTTTTTGATGGCTTTTGATTACCTGCGTGTCTTTTGGATAGCTCTTTCTTTAAATCTTTCGGGCTCACTCCCTGTTCTACCATCAGCACCAGGGAATGATAAATTAAATCGGACAGTTCATAAGTCAGTTCGTTTTTATCATGATTTTTAGCTCCAATGATCACTTCACTGGTTTCCTCGCCTACTTTTTTCAGAATTTTATCAAGGCCTTCCCGGAATAAATAACTCGTATACGAACCTTCTTCGGGGTTTACCTTTCGGTTCAGCAAATATTGATATAAATCCGAAACAATATCGGGATTATAAGTTTCATAATCTTGATGAGTATATAGATTTCGGAAAAAACAGCTTCTCTCTCCTGTGTGACAGGCGACTCCCTTTTGTTCTACCTGTATAAGGAGTGTATCCCTGTCACAGTCGTACTGAATTTGTTTCACATCCTGAATATGTCCGGATGTTTCCCCTTTGTTCCACAGCTTTTGCCTGCTGCGGCTATAAAACCAGGTGGTTTTCGTCTCCAGGGTTTTGGTTAGGGATTCTTTATTCATATATCCGAGCATTAAAACCTTACCAGAATAAATATCCTGAATAATTGCCGGAATCAGTCCCTGTTCATCAAATGTCAATTCATTGATATCGAACGCCATTATACCCGCCTCACTTCCACGCCATTATCATACAAAAATTGTTTCAAGTCCTTGATCTGAATGTCTCCATAATGAAATACAGAAGCGGCCAGAGCAGCATCCGCTTTGCCATTCTTGAGCACTTCTAAAAAATGTTCTTTTTTGCCCGCTCCCCCGGAAGCAACAACCGGAATACGGACACGTTCCGAAATCGCTTTTGTAATATCAACGCTGTATCCGGTTTTCACTCCATCCGTATCCATCGCATTCAGGACAATTTCACCGGCACCCAGTTGTTCCCCTTTTACGGCCCACTCTCCTGCATCCATTTCGGTATCGACCCGTCCCCCATTGATAAACACGTGCCAGCTCCCATCTTCTGTCTGCTTTGCATCAATGGACAGAACGACACACTGGCGGCCAAACTTTCTGGCGGCTTCCGTGATGATCTCAGGATTCTTCACAGCTGCACTGTTGATGGAAACTTTGTCTGCACCAGCCTTTAATACTTTTCGAAAATCTTCAATTGTACGAATGCCCCCGCCGACTGTAAAAGGTATATGTACTTCTTCAGCGGTTTTTTCGACGACATCCAGAAAAATATCCCGTTCTTCGTTAGAGGCTGTAATGTCATAAAAGACCAGTTCATCGGCACCAAGCTCACTGTACCGTTTGGCCAGAACGACCGGATCATTGACATCCACGATATTTTTAAATTGTTGCCCCTTTACCACTCGTCCATTTCGTACGTCGAGGCAGGGTATGATTCGTTTCGCCAGCATATGCTACACTTCCTTCAACATTTCTTCCAGTTCTATGTTTCCGGTATACAGGGCCTTTCCGATAATCGCTCCATATAAGTTATACTGTTTCAATGTCTGTATATCCTTTTTTGTGGTAATTCCTCCAGAAGCGATAACATCCATCTTTACAGCCTCATTGATCGCCTGTAGTTCCTGAAAATTTGGCCCCGACAGCATCCCATCTTTCGCGATATCCGTATAAATGATTGTTTTCAGGCCAAGGTCCTCCAGTTTTCTGGCAAAATCAACAGCTCGTACATTACTTGTTTTCGTCCATCCATCCGTTGCCACAAAGCCATTTTTAGCATCTATGGATACGGCAAGTTTCCTTGAGAAACGTTGAATAGCTTGTTTTAAAAAGTTTTCGTGTTGCAGGGCGCTTGTTCCAGTGATCACCCGCCGAACTCCCGCATCAAGATAGCTTTCGATTTGTTCGATGGAACGGATCCCGCCTCCGACTTGAACAGGTATATTGACGGACTGAACAATCGATTGTATCACAGGTAAATTTTCAGCTTTCCCTGTTAAAGCCCCATCCAGATCGACGAGATGCAAGTATTCGCCTCCCTTGCTAGCCCATTTTTTGGCCATTTCTGCCGGGTCCCCATACACCTCTTCTTGATCATATTGACCCTGCATAAGACGTACACATTTTCCATTTCGAATATCTATGGCTGGAAAAATAATCATGGGATCAACTCCACAAAGTTTTTCAGTAATTTCATGCCGGTTTCACTGCTTTTTTCCGGGTGGAACTGCATGCCGATGACATGTTCTTTTCTCGATGCGGAAGAAAAAGGGATTCCGTATTTTGTGAAAAACAGGGTCTCGTCCTCTTGTTTCGGTTTGACAAAATAGGAATGGACAAAGTATACATACTCTTCATCGCCAATGTTTTTCATCATCGGATCCGACCGATTTGGATTTTTGATCAATTGATTCCACCCCATATGTGGCACTTTGAGATCGTGGGCAAATGGAACCACTTCCCCTTTAAGTATTCCTAATCCATCCCATTCTCCGTCTTCAAAACTTTTTTCGTACAGCAGCTGGTAGCCCAGGCAAATTCCGAGAAGAGGCTTTCCTTTATCGGCGTGTTCTTTAATCGGTTCTACGAGATTGAGCCTGCTCAGGGTATCCATAGCGTCCTTAAAGGCACCTACTCCAGGCAAAATAAGTGCCCTGCTTTGTTTCAATGTATCTGGGTCTGAACGGATCTCTGCCTGAACACCGAGTCTTCCGAAAGCATGTTTGACATTTTTCAAATTGCCCGCACCGTAATCAATAATCGTAATCATCCGTTTCTCCTCTTTCCATCAAATGTAATGCACTCCTTACAGCATTCCTTTGGTAGAAGGAACACCTTTTCGGTCTCCGTCTATTTTGCTTGCTTGAGAAAGTGCCCTGCCAAACCCTTTAAAAATGGATTCAATCATATGGTGTCCATTTGTCCCATATTGCACATTAATATGCAACGTAATCATCGAATGATTGACAAAGGCACGGAAAAATTCCTCCACCAGCTGGGTATCAAACTTCCCAACTTTTTCCACAGGGATGTCCGCATTAAAATGCAGAAAGGGCCTGCCGCTGATATCGACGGATACCACGGAAAGGGACTCATCCATCGGTGTAAAGGCAGTTGCATATCTTCTGATCCCTTCTTTTGTTCCAATGGCCTTCCGAAATGCCTGTCCCAGCACTATTCCTGTATCTTCCACGGTATGGTGATCATCGACATAAAGATCACCATCACACGTGACGGTTAGGCCAAACCGTCCATGGCTGGCGAACAGGGTCAGCATATGGTCAAAAAATCCAATTCCTGTATCTATTTTGGGCTGCCTGTCTTCTTCCAGGTTGAATGTTACTTCAATGTTTGTTTCTGTGGTCTGCCTGCTAATATCCGCTTTTCGCATCATTTTTCCCCCTTCGTTGATCTTAACCTTTGTGCCCGTTTTTAATCGTCAAAGCGAATATGGATGGCATTCTCATGGGCGGTCAATCCTTCCATTCTCGCTAGTGCCGTAATTTCTCCCTTTGCCTGATATAGTTGTTCTCTGCTGTAATGAATGACACTCGTTTTCTTGAGAAAATCATAGACACCAAGGGGAGATGAAAATCTGGCTGTTCCACTGGTCGGCAGGGTGTGATTGGGTCCTGCAAAATAATCGCCAAGGGGTTCAGGGGAGTATTCTCCAAGAAACACCGCTCCAGCATGCCGGACTTTTGCCAGATGGAGTGTTGGCTCAGAAATCATCAGTTCCAGGTGTTCAGGAGCGATTTGATTGGCGATTTGAAAGGCCGATTCCAGATGATCAACGATAAAAATTTTCCCATGGTTTTGCATGGATGCGGCAGCAATTTCTTTGCGTTCAAGCTGATCAAGCTGATGGATTACTTCCTGCTGAACTTCCTCTGCCAGTGGCAGCGAGTCTGTGATCAATATCGCACTTGCCTCTTCATCGTGTTCTGCCTGTGAGAGAAGGTCAGCAGCGATGTATTTCGCATTCGCCCCGCTCTCAGCAATGATACAAATTTCACTCGGACCGGCTACCATGTCAATATCCACATGGCCAAAAACCATCCGCTTAGCCCGAGCAACAAAAATATTTCCCGGCCCAACAATTTTGTCGACCGCGTTGATTGTCTCCGTACCAAAGGCCAGAGCACCAATGGCCTGAGCCCCGCCTGCTTTCAGAATTTCATCTACACCTGCAATTTGTGCAGCAGCCAGTGTATAGGGGCTAACGCTTCCTGACTGATCCGGAGGAGTAACCATGACAACATATTTTACGCCAGCCACTTTGGCCGGGATGGCATTCATTAAAACGGATGAAGGGTAGACCGCTTTTCCGCCGGGAATGTATAGACCAGCCCGTTCGATCGGCCTGATTAGCTGGCCGAGGATCATCCCTTGAGTCCCATCATCCAGCCAGGTCTTCTCTAACTGTTTCTCATGAAAACGTCTGATATTATCAGCTGCTTTTTGTAAAACCGCCTTTTCCTGTTCAGAAACCTGCCGGAGCGCTTCTTCGATTTCACTTTCAGAAACCTTAATCGAGGAAAGAGTCACTCCATCAAACTGTTTCGTATAATTGAACAATGCCTGGTCTCCATTTTGCCTTACATCATTGATGATTTTCTGCACGGCCAGGTCGATATCTTCATAAGGATCATAATCCCTTTTAACATGTGCCGATACGATCTGATCCATTCGTTTGTCATCAACTCTGATAAGCTTCATCATGATCCTCTTCCCCCTTTGTTGCCAGCACATGTTTCATATCCTCAACGAGCCGGTGAATTCGATGGGATTTCGTTTTAAAACTGGCTTTATTGACAATGAGTCTGGCACTGATATCTGTTATATCCTCAATGACTCTCAATCCATTTTCTTTCAGGGTGCGTCCGGTTTCCACGATATCAACAATGACGTCCGATAGTCCCATTAAAGGTGCCAGTTCAACCGATCCACTCAAGTAGATTGTATCGACGGCAATTCCTTTTTTATAAAAATAATCCTTCGCCACTTTTGGATATTTTGACGCAACCGTCAATTTATGATAGGAGGTAGATTGAATCTGGTTCAATCCTGCTACCGAAAACTTGCACTTTCCGAATCCGAGATCCATAATTTCATAGACATCGGCTTCTTTTTCAAGCAAGGTGTCTTTTCCGACAATCCCCATATCAGCTGCGCCCTTTTCCACATAGGTGGGGACATCATTGGCTTTAACAAGAACGACTTTCAACTTCTGAACCGGTTCTTCGAAAATTAATTTTCTGCTATTTTCACTCCACCCGTTAAACTGAATGCCAATCTCACGTAAGAGATCCATGGTCTCACTGGCTAAACGTCCTTTTGCTAATGCTATATTCATATAATCCATCCTATGGCCTCCTATTTCTGCAGAACATCTTGCAGGAAGGATTCAACATCTTTAAAGGTCTTGTGTGTCCGATCTGGCTGAACCAGGTGCAGCTTTTCATCCAGAACAGCCAGCTCATAAAGAATATTCCGACCTTCTCTGTTGGCGATGTGATCTTCGTATCGATCATTTTCTAAAAACTCAGTTTCAACGACTAACCCCTGTTCCCTGAGCAGACTTGCAATTTTCATCCCATTTTTAATATTCCGCTCATGAAACATAATGCAGAAATCCGTTCCATGAATTGGTGCGTTTTGACTATTTCGCTGGGCATCCAGCAAGGCATCGATATAAATGGCAAATCCGGTAGCCGGGAGATCCCTTCCGAATTGTCGCGCCAAATGATCATATCGTCCTCCAACCACAACAGGTTTTCCATATCCCTGAACATACCCCTGAAAGATGATGCCGGTATAATAATTCAAATGATTGATTAATCCGAGATCAATGGAAAGATATTTTTCATATCCAAGTTCAACCAGCATCCGGGACAGATTTTTCAATTTATCCAGTTCCTGTTTCATCTCGTCGTTGATTAGAAGCTCCTCTGCTTTGGAGAACACTTCTTCGGGCTGCCCGTAAAGCTTTGGAAACTTAAGGATGATTTCTTTAAACCTGTTTTCTATATTTAATTGACTTAATCTCTTTTCCAGTTCAAAGAAATTTTTATGTTCGATCAACTTCTGTATTTCATTGGTAGCCTGTCTGGAAATTTGAATATGTTTCATAAATTCTTTGAAAAATTTTGCCTGGCCCATATCCAGGGTAATATCCTCTAAATCCGCCCTTTTTAATGTTTCCACCGCCAGTGTGATGACCTCCAGATCAGCTTCAAGACCCTCTTTTCCAAAAAATTCAACGCCAGACTGGGTAAATTCACGGCTCTGGGGACTCTGAAAACTGTCATTCATGCGAAAAACGTTTGTGGTATAAGAGAATTTATAATAAGGTTGATGTCCATTATTTTGAGCTGCAATCCGAGCAATCGGAATCGTAGCATCCGGCCGCAAAACAAGAATTTTTCCGTTCTGGTCAATGAGTTTGATCATTTGATCCACATCTATGGTACCTTCGATTTCGGAAAATAAGTCATAATACTCAAAGCTTGGCGTTTCAACCGGATGATAGCCGTACCGCCTAAACAGTTCATTGATCACATAAATTTTATTTTCTTTTAATTCAAGTTCATTGGCCTGGAGATTTGCTGCTCCCTCCGGAACATGGTAGGCTTTATTCATCAACATCATCAGCCCTTTATCGCATCTTTATTATATTATCAATTTATCAATTTATCACTTTATCAAGATGAAGTTATAGTGTATTGTATATTAGGTAAGGGAAAAAAGTCAACTGGTTTCTTTATTTTTATGTTTAAGGCCAGGAACGAGTTGAAGTATGGAACCAGCTGGAAAGGAGATTTTCTCATGTTTGATTACCATGTACACAGTCATTTTTCTGCAGATTGTGATATCCAAATGGAAAAAATGATCCAGAATGCGTTAAAAAAAGGGATTATGGAGATATGTTTTACGGATCATATTGATTTTGACTATCCGGACCCTGATTTTATTTTCGAATTTGACCTTCAAACATATGATCAGCACATCCATCAGATGAGGGAGCATTATGGGCAGGAAATTGCGATCAAAAAAGGAGTTGAAATCGGGATCCAGCCCCATTTAATCGATCGCTATAACGAAGTCTTAAACGAGGAATCCTTTGATTTCATCATTTGTTCGATGCATTCAACCGCAGGCTACGATCTTCATTCCGGGAAATTTTTTGAAGGGAAGACCCTGAATGAAGCCTATGAAACCTATTACACGGAACTATATTACTGTATAAAGTCGTTTAAAAATTATTCGGTCCTCGGTCATCTCGATCTAGTCAAACGGTATCGGTATGATCAGAATGTTCATCATTTTCTTGAAGTGATTGAAGAAATTTTAAAAACCGTGATCACAGATGGAAAGGGAATTGAGGTCAATACGTCAGGCTACAGAAGCGGTCTGGAAAGCGGAATGCCTGACATGGACATCCTCAGACTATATAAAGATCTGAATGGAGAAATCATCACAATCGGTTCCGATTCTCATACCCCGGATACCCTCGGCTATGGGTACCAGAAAACAGTAGAACAGTTAAAAGACATTGGCTTTACGTACATCACCACCTATGAGAAGCAAAAACCAATCTTTCATAAACTATAAATCGAGTGATGCTACCCAAACGGGACTGAAAAAAACGCGTGATTCCTGTTCATGACGGATCAGGATATCACGCGCCTGTTATTTAGGATAAAATGAGCTGTTCGAACTTTTTCTTCTTATCCTTCAGTTCGGCTACATCGATTTGTTCTGATAGACTTTTCAAAAGAGTGTTCACATACTCCTGAACTTCATATATTCTTTGATTTTTTAATTCCTCTACTTTTTGCTGCCACTCCTGGACATAATGTTCGGTAAGCCTTTCACCTTCCCGGTCCAATTCGGCTATGACATAGGGTTCAAGCTCCTTCTTCAACTCTTCCTTCATGACCTCTTTTTCATTTTCTTCAAAAAAGGTTTTCGGATTTTTATAAAAACGAAAGATTCTTTTAAAGGTATTCCCCTGGACGTTTTCAAGAATTGCCTGGAATGTTATGGGCTGAAAATCCGGTTCGTTCATCCCGGAAAAGGACAGACTGTGGTCAACTTCCTGAATCTTTTTCAGCAACTCCTCATTCATATCCGCTAACTTTTGAATGATAAAGCGCTCTAATCGCAAGGTAGTCGCCTGCAGTTCTTGTATGATCTGCTTTTTCATATGCCCAAGCAACTCCTCACAGGCAACGGCCACCTCTTCTCTGCCTTTTTTACCTGCAGATTGAATGACCGACGGATGAAAAGATTCCTTAAACAAATCCGAAAAGCCGAGAAAGAGCCGCTGTTTGATATAATACACGAGTTCCTTGAGTTCATGTTTCACTAATCCCTCATAAGAATCAGCTGAAAACTGAGTGATTGTTTCCGTAATCAGTGACAGGTTTTCCTGATAGACGATCCTTCTCTGCACTTTTTCCCGCTCATCCAGGGATGCTGACTGAATAAATTGAGTCAGGGTCTGATACGTTCGCTGTACATCATGCATCGCTGATTGAATAAACAATCCTGTAAGATCCTTTTGGATGAACTCGTAAAAAGACTGTTCAAATGTGTTTATATTGGATGCGTGTAGTCGTGTTTCATCTCCTCGCTTTCCTTCCAGCGCCCATTTGCTTGAGACCGGGTAAATTCTGGGACTGCGAATGCCGTGAATCGCCAGCTGTCCTTCGACATAAGAAAGAACAAGGTTCAAATCATCCTCATGTTCAGCCAGGTCCGCTGCATTGACCAGGAAAAACATTTTATCAAGGGTAAAGACATCTTTTACCCGACCAAGTTGCTTTAAAAATTCTCGATCTGCCCGGGAAAAGGGGTGATTGTAATAAGTGACAAATAGAATGGCATCGGAATTTTTTATATATTCAAAGGACACATCGGTATGTCTCGCATGAATCGAGTCAGCACCCGGTGTATCAACCAGTGTCATATTGTTTCGGGTAAGTTCACAGTCGTAATAAAGCTCAATGGATTCTACAAAGCACGCTTTTTCTTCATCTGCTATATAGCTCCTGCTTTCTGTTAAGCTTACCTGTATTTCCTTTCCGATATAGGGTCTCATTTTCGGGTAACCTTTTACAAACGCCTGCAAAAAGGACAGGTGCACATGTTCATGGTTTTTAACGGCTCGGACCGGATCTGTTTTTTCCAGCCATGCATGAAGTTCTTCTATGCAGGTCACGTAATCTGGAATATGATCCATCGCCAGCTTCAGGTCATCCCAGAGATCGTTTTCGGTTTTTAATGTCACCCGGGCGGACTGATCCGGGTGCTCCGAATCAGGCGGACTGATTTTATTTATAGCTGCTGTAGTAGGATTGGGAGATACGGGTAAAATCGATTTGCCTAACAGAGCATTTGCAAACGATGATTTTCCAGCACTAAAAGCGCCAAACAAAGCTACGGTGAAATGTTTGTAAACGAGACGTTCCCTTTTATCCTTTAAATCAGCGACAAGAGATGGAAAGCTATTCAGCCCGTTCATCAGTTCTTCAGCTTGCTTGAGTCTCGCTACCATCTCTTCTGCGGTTAATGAATGGTTATCCATTTCCTCGACTGAAATTTTTCCGGTATTCTCGCTATGATTTTCCAGCCGCTTCTCCTTGACTTCCCATGTTCCTTTTTTGGCGTTATGTTCTTGCTCATTGATGACGGCTTCCATGAGCTTAATCTCTTCACCGGATAAGGTGATATCTTTGCTTAACAAATTGTGTAATTTCTCGTTTTTGTTCTTGAGCTCTTGTTCCATTTGCTCGAGTCTCTTCTGGTAACGTTCAGCCTCGATTTCTCTAGCCAGTTCCTGTTCTTTTTCTTTTAAACTATTCTGATTTTGTGCTTCTACGATAGTTAAAAGCTTGTCCAAAAGATGACGGGCAGCTAACTTGTAGACATTTTTTATGTCGTCAGCGACATCATTCGTATAGACGAGTACGTAATCCCCGGTAACCTGTGCTCCAGGTTTGACCAGCTGCTTGAGTCTTTCCTTATCATAAACGACGGCAAACTGCTGGATCTGTTTGGAAAACGTATCGTCATAAATCTGAAATTCTTTGGATTTTTGAACAAACCAGTCACGGATATGCCACTGAATCTGAGATTCCGCCTGTTTAACAAGTGACTGGTAAAACTCATCCAGGCGTCTTTTCTGTTCTTCTGCCGTTTTCTTCCCTGAAAAAAACAAACCGACTTTAAAGCCCTGCTGCATGGACTCCAAATAGTGCTTTGCCTGTTCCCGAACATCAAATGGCATGAGATAAGCATTTTTTAACATATTCTGTAGTTCCTCACGAAATTCGAGTTCGAGCTTTTCTCCTGTTTCTTTCAGCTTTCTGATGGCATCCTGCAGTTCTTTCACATTCTGATCATTCGTTTGATCTGCTTTCAGGCTCTGGATTTGGTCTGATAGTTGGTTTATTTCCTTTTCAAATGATTGTTCGTAATGCTTGATATGATCCTCAATTAGACTCCGAGCAGCGTTCGCGATCGTAGGCCGGATCCATTGATCTTTTGTCTCAAACAGCTGATGGATCTTCGTTTTCAAAGCTTCATATTCATTGTAAGGATGACCAGCCTGTTTCAGGGTTGTAAAAAAAATGCCCTCATAAGAAATATTCCATTTTTGCAACGTTTCCATGAGACTGGACTTAAAACTTTCAAATGAAAGCTCATGGTCCTGGTGTTTATCAATCTGGTTTACGACAATGTAAATCGGTTTTTTCTTTCTGGTCATTTCTAATAGGAATGATAGATTCACTTCTGACTGGACATGATTATAATCCATGACATAAAACAGAATATCGATGACATGCATGTTTGATTCAGTCATGACCCGATCGGCATCATTGGCAGAGTCGATCCCGGGTGTATCAATAATGGCGATCCCATCGGGAAGCGATAGTGCAGAATGGTGTATATCAATTCTGTATATGGAATCCCCATCTTTGCAGAAATCTTTCAGGGACTCCAGATTATATGGCTCCTCATAATCAACTGGTCCTTCTTCTGTATAATAGATTCGGGCAAATCCTGCTCCCTTTTTTATTTTTACAATATTGGCACTCGTTGGAATTGGGCTTGACGGCAATATGTCCTCTCCCAGCAGCTGATTGATCATCGTTGATTTTCCTGCTGAAAAGTGTCCGGAAAATCCAATGACCAGTTCGCTGGTTTTGATTTTTTTAAGTAAATCAATGATCTGTCCGGCCTGAGTCTCATTGCCATCTTTCTTGAATTCTTCATATAGTTTTGTCAGATGATGTATGGTTACATCCTGCAATGCGGTTTCCTTTGTAAGCGTCATTCCATCTTTTCCCCTTTTTCTCTACATTCTTTTCTATTTTACTGAAAGAAGTGCCCGATCCTCAAGTCAAAGGGGGAAAAAACCGCTCTCAGGCATGGACATCCTGATACGAAGGGAGACCGCCCATACCCTCTGCCGTTTGAATGCCATTTACAACCGCATGTTCCATAACAAATGCTGCAAGGTAGCTCACCACATTTAAATCAGCTTCAACTTTGCCTGTACTCATTGTGAAGATCGTATCCCCATCCACAAATGTATGGGAAGGACGCATCGTTCTTGCGAGTCCATCGTGGGCAATGGATGCCAGTTTATTCGCCTGGCCCTTGTTTACAACAGCATTGGTGATGACCGCACCAATCGTAGTGTTTCCCTGAAAACGATTCGTGCTGGCAGTCCATTGTTGCAACAGGATATCTTCTGTATGTAAATAAGTCTGTTTTTCCCGGTCATAGGCTCCTGCGAGCGGCTTTCCTGTTTTCGGATCAATCACATCTCCAAACCCGTTTACTGCCACTATTGCCCCGATCTTTAAATCTCCTATTTTCACCGCATAAGTACCGAGACCGCCTTTCATGGCATAATCAAACCCCTTACATTTTCCCACGCTAGCCCCTAATCCGGCCCCTTTGCTGCCGTCTAACTCTTCTTTTTTTTCGGCATTTTTGCACGCTTCATAACCCAAGTGTTGATCTGGCCTGACAGCAGGATCTCCAGGATAAAGATCAAATAAAATAGCCCCGGTTACAATCGGCACCCTGGCTATCGTTACGTCAAATCCGGCTCCTTTTTCCTCTAAAAACTTCATCACACCGCCGGCCACATCCAGCCCATAGGCACTGCCTCCTGACAAAAATACCCCGTGAATTTTTTCAACGAGATTTTGGGGATCTAATACATCTGTTTCTCTCGTGCCCGGGGAACCACCGCGAACATCGACTCCACCTGTTGCCCCCTCTTCACATAAAATCACCGTGCATCCGGTTAACGCTTTTCTGTTCTCAGCATGGCCTATGTTAAATCCCTCAATGTCATGAATGGTGATTTTTTCCACCTGATCACCTCCAGAATTCTTGAAAACTAATAAGAGACTGTCTCTTTGTAAGAAACAGCCTCTTGTTTGACCATCAAGATTGGAAAAATTTACGGTTTAGTTCAATGTACTCTTTTTCGGCATCAGGAACATCGTCCTCATGGTAAATTGCTTCTACCGGGCAAACGGCCTCGCATGCGCCACAATCAATACAAATGTCCGGATCGATGTAGTACATATCTTCGCCCTCTTCAATGCATTCGACTGGACAAACTTCTACACATTCTGCTGCTTTTTCGTCCTTGCATGGTGATGTAATAACAAATGCCACAGTGAGCCCTCCTTTATGAATATTTTACTACATATATAAGTATATAGTTTGCGGTACATACATGAAAATCCTTTTTTTCAATTCATTTTTTGAATTTTTTTCACAAATATGATGGATGTTTGTGACATACCTTTGTAAAGGAGAAGATTTTAGGAGGAATCAAACATGGACATTCCAATCGCTTCTGGTGACACGTTCTGGCTGTATAGTCAAGTTTTCGGTGTGCCAATCAGGCTGATTATAGATTCTAATCCGGGTGTTAGCCCAACAAGCCTGATTGTGGGACGATCAGTTAAGATTCCTGGATTTGTCGAAGAGAGATACGTCATTCGCCCAGGTGATACATTATGGAATATTTCACAGCAGCAAAATGTACCTTTAACCTGGATTCAATTAAAAAATCGAACGGTCAATCCTTATCAGTTGCAACCGGGTCAAACCATTCTTCTTCCAAGAAAGGTCACCTGGCGGGTTGTGCAGGGTAGACAGGTATACAGCTATGAAGACATGATCAATGACATGAATGAATTACGGACGATCTATCCATTTATTCGTACTCGTTCCATCGGACAATCGGTCATGGGAAAAACCATACCCGAGATCACAGTGGGAATAGGCTCAAAAGTGGTTCATGCAAATGCCTCTTTTCATGCCAATGAATGGATTACGACTCCCATCATGATGACCTTTTTAAATGATTATTTGCTGTCACTCACCAATAACCAGCCAATTCGAGGATACTATCTCTATCCATACTATGAACAAACACTTTTATCTCTGGTCCCCATGGTCAATCCCGATGGAGTCAATCTCGTTCAGCAGGGACCACCTCAGGAGCAGCCTTATCGGAATCTGGTACTCCAGATAAACAATGGCCGTACCGATTTTTCCGGCTGGAAAGCTAATATAAGGGGGGTCGATCTAAATAATCAGTATCCGGCCCGCTGGGAAATTGAAAAAGGACGAAAAGTCCAAAACCCGGCTCCAAGGGACTATCCCGGGGAAGCACCGTTAACAGAACCAGAAGCCATCGCAATCGCTGAGTTAACGGGTCGCAGAAATTTTCAGAGATCCCTCGCCTTCCATACCCAGGGAGAAGTGATTTTCTGGGGCTTTTTAGGTCTGGAGCCCCCTGAATCAGAAAGGATCGTGAACGAATTTTCTAGGGTCAGCGGTTATACACCCATCCAATATGTGGACAGTTATGCAGGGTATAAGGACTGGTTTATCCAGATCTTTCGCAGACCAGGATTTACGGTGGAACTCGGAAGGGGAACCAATCCTCTGCCAATTGATCAATTTGATGAAATATATGAAGAAAGCCTCGGAATTTTTCTGGCCAATCTGTATTTGTAGTTTACATTCGTACCGGGTTCAGCTGTTTCGTAAGTCAACAGCCTTTATTGAGTAGCCAAAAGCTGATTTCTTCACCATGCAGCCATATTGATCTGCAAATCGATTCCATTTTAATAACAGAACTCGGGCACAAAAAATCAGTTGTGATGCGGAAGTTATTATGCTTCCTAAGGGGTGGGCTCCTATTCCATGATAAAAAAGCGCGGTCTCTATTTGTGAGGCCGCCCTTTTCACAATCATGATCAGCTATAGATTTCGCTCTAAAAATTCCAGACGATTTCCAAAGGGGTCAAATAGATAAAATCGTTTGGCGTCCGGGAGTTTATCATCGTCCTTTACGTTTATTCCCTGTCCGATTAAATGATTCCTGAGATTCTTCAAATTTTCAACATAAATAGCAGGATGAGCCTTTTTGGCAGGACGAAAATCCTTCTCCACCCCGATATGTATTTCCTGAGTGCCGCACTGAAACCAGACCCCTCCGTTTTTCTTTAATGCCTGGGGCTTTTCGATTTCTTCCATTCCTAGAATATCCCGGAAAAATTTGCGTGCATCGTTTTCACATCCTGGCGGAGCTGCCAGCTGGATGTGATCGAGTCCTCTAAATGAATAGGACACCTTTCTCACCCCTTTCCCGGAATGAGTAATGACTTACTTCACTTCCTTAAAATAGTCTTTTCTGAATCCCGCCATTTTTCCTGAATCATCTACAATAAAATAAAATTCGTCGGTTTCATTTTTGACGTCGTATACTTTTCCCGCTGTCAGTACGTTTTTAACCATGTATTTTGGGGCATCTGTATGAATACATTTGATTTTTTTAATGGTTTTGCTATCATACCATGTCTTATGAATCATTAGACTTTCCTCCTTACCCGTTCATTCCATTATAAAATTACCATAAATGATGAAAAATATCATTCATTGTTTTAAATCCTGACAGGAACCGGTTTCTGCAATGAGATTCCTTCCAGACTAACATGACAAGTTCTTGCATACAGATCAACACCGTTTTTTTCGGCATCCTGGAGAGCTGCGGTAAAATCCGGATCAATCCAGTGGGCCGGTCTGACGGTGTCTATATCCTCCCGCTGACAGACAAATAAAATACCCGTCTTTATATTCGAATGAATTCGAATCTCTCTCAGCTCCCGCACATGACGGGTACCTCTTTTCGTCGGTGCATCAGGGAAATAGCCGATACCATCCTTTTCAAAGGTCACGCTTTTAATTTCAAGAATATAGTTTTGTATTCCATGAGTCAACAAAAAATCCCATCGTGACCCTTGAAATGTATATTCTCGTTTCTGATATTGATAACGAGAAAACTCGGGCAGCCTATCCTGTTTTAACGCCCGCTCAATTAGACGATTGGGCAGGGTGGACCGCAGTGAAACCAGGACATCAGAGGATGGTTTTCGGACCAGTTCCGCTGTCCATTTCGTCTTTCGGTGGGGCACATCATGATATGAGAGATAAACCGTATTTCCTGGTATTAGCAGTTCTTTGAGCCGACCCGGATCTTGCAGGTGAACCGTAACCTGTTGTCCGTTAGCTGTTAACTTACAGGTCAAAATAAACCGGTTTTCCCTTTTTATAAAAACGGCTTCATGCAAGTCTTTTTCAAATGGGATAAACAATAAGATCCCTCCCATATTCCATTAATCCAGTGATTTATAAAATTCCCACTCATCCTGGATCAGTATGCCATTTTCCCCTGTCACGGGTATGGAAGGTTTGTATTTTCTGGCATGGCTGACCGCATCCAGATGAACGTTTACCAGGCGAAATCCTCTTTTTTGATAAAAACGAACGGCATGCAGGTTATCATTGGTTGTGATCAATTCGATTCCTGCACATCCCATTTCTTTTGCCCTATTTTCAACCAGATCGATCAGTTTGCTGCCAATCCCTTTTCCTTCTTCCAGACTATCCAGGGAAATGATTTCTATCGTGTTTTTCGTTTGATGAAACTGATAAGAAACCAGTCCAATGATCTTTTTCTGATCGTTGAGACAGATAAATCCGTCCAGATCGCGGATATGGTAGACTCCTGTGGAAACTACGATCTCCGCTGATGACCACTGTCTCATAAAAAAATGTTCGATTTGATCCATTTGATATTCTTGAAACGATATAAATCGCATGTTTATCTACTCCTTCCTTTTATCCCCGGTATGTGCGGCAGCATAAGCGGCAAAATCAATACAATCATGAGTACTCGAATTGTCTGCAGGGAGCCCACTACAGAAGGGTCTCCTCCGGCTGTTTGAGCCGTCAGCGCCATTTCAACCAGACCTCCGGGTGCAATGCTCAACATGGATGTGGCCATGTCCAGGGATGTCATGAGATGAAACAGATAGCCAAATATAAAGGATATGCCGATCACCACCATGGAGAGGAAACAAAAGATCAAAACATATCGCCCGGACTTGATCAGTTCTTTAACCGATACGGATTGACCGAGATAGACCCCCAGCATAACCTGTGCTCCGATACTGAATACATCCGGTAGCGGGTATGCTGGCAGATGGGCAATATTTAAAAAAGCTGTGCTCAGCATGGGAATGAGTATGTAATTGGCTGGCACCCGATTTCTTAAATGGTAAGCCAGATAAAAAAATAACGGATAGGCGAATACCGTCCAGAAAAGCGGATCATCTGTTTGTATGGCCAGAGATGCTCTTTGGCCAGTCTCCCCATGAGCAAAAAAATGAACGGCTGCAAACGGAACAATAAAAAGAACGGCCAGCAGCCGAACCGTATGAAAAATCGTTACGTATACGGTATTGCTTTTGATGGAATCACTGAGGGCAATCATGGCCGAAAGTCCGCCCGGTACAGCACCTAACATCCCTGTTGCGGCGTCCAGCCGAATTATTTTCGAAATCAAAAAACCGAATAACAGACTAATCGCAATTAACATAACCGAAAAAAGAAGGTATGGAACCACATACGGGCTGATCAGCTGAAAGGTATGATCCGTAAAGGTATTCCCAATCTCGATGCCAAGGATCACATAGCTGATATTTTTTAAAAACGTCGAATAAATGACCTTTTGAGAAAACGTGAACTTATATGCAATCATAGCCATGAGTGAACCCAGTATCCATGGAAGTGGGAGATGGAGAAAATAAAATATAATTCCGCCCAGCAATCCGGTGAAATATGTCATAAACAATCGGCCTGAACAAGATAACATGACTCTGATCTCCAATCATGTGAGATACATATCAAATTATAACACGTTGGTTGGGTAGTTGATTTGATTTCGTTTTATATATCGAATAGGCTAAAATCGGTTAATGGAGGGCATGCTTTTCCAGATTCGTCGACCATCCCCTTGAGTTTCTCTGGTTTTCTGCCCCACGGCGGACAGCTGAAGTGATTCTTTTTTCTATCAAAAAGAAGGACCATCTCAACAGCAACATCTTTGAGACAGCCCAGGACCCATCATCGAAGGATATAGTGCTGGTATATATGAAAAGAGCATGATAATTTTAATCAAATAAATATAGCAAATGACCGTAGCCTTCTTCTTCCATTTTTTCCTTAGGAACAAATTTTAAGGCTGCCGAATTGATACAGTAACGAAAACCTCCCCTGTCTTTCGGTCCGTCATCAAACACATGCCCAAGGTGGGAATCTCCCTGAAGACTTCGGACTTCAATCCGTCTCATACCATGGGATGTATCGAGACGTTCAGTGATATGCGACTGGTCGATTGGACGGGTAAAGCTAGGCCAGCCGCATCCGGCGTCATATTTGTCTCTGGAAGAAAATAGCGGTTCACCCGATACCACATCCACATAAATTCCTTCTTCAAAATGATCCCAGTATTCATTTTGAAATGGGGGTTCGGTTCCATTTTCCTGTGTGACGGTGTACTGCATAGGTGTTAATTGCTTCTTTAACTGTTGACGATCTTTTTTTGGACCCCAGGTGTTCAGAAGAAAATCCTGACGGCCGGATCCTTTTTTATACAGACGGTAGTGAAACGGATTTTTTTTGTAATAGTCTTGATGCTCCTCCTCCGCCGGATAAAAGGCCGATGCCGGCCGAATTTCTGTTACAATCGGATCCTTAAATACTTTGCTCTTTTCAAGTTTTTGTTTGGATGTTTCTGCTAATTGTTTTTGTTTTTCGTTATGGTAAAAGATGGCCGTTTGATACTGAGGCCCCCGATCATGAAACTGTCCCCCGGGATCGGTCGGATCGATGGAACGCCAGAAAAGATCTAGCAGTTTTTCGTATGGAAACAGGTCTGGATCAAAGGTAATCTGAACGGCTTCAACATGGCCGGTTTTCCCGGAACAAACCTCCTCATAGGAAGGGTTTTCGGTATGTCCCCCTGTATATCCTGAAACAATGTTATAAATGCCCGGCCTGGCATCAAATGGTTCAACCATGCACCAGAAACATCCTCCGGCAAATGTAGCAAGTTCCCGGTTGTTTTCAGTCAACATGAATCCCTCCTCTGGTCCATGTACTTGCAGCTTTTATCGTCATTGTCCACTGTTTTCAGGGAAAAATCAAGCTGTGTTTTCTTTATATGAACAATTTGGGTGTTGATGCTCCGTTTCCTCTGCGTCTAGATGGCCGAGTAGGCCTGGTTTTTTCTCCATCATCAGGTACTTCTATGGAAGCTAAATATTTTTCCAGTTCATCCTCTTCATATTCATAGTCTTTCTCTTCAACAACTGGTTCATCCTCAAGTTGTTTTTGATGTTCATCCGCTTTATTTTGGTCATCTTCTTCTATTTTCCCGTTTTCTTCAGATTCCAGGTCATCGGCTTCATTTAGTGCTTTCAGCATCTTAAACATGGCCGGAAGATTTTTAACCATTGGCCCGTATTGCCGGATCATAGGCACGGCCTGCTGGGCAAGCTTTAGCACTTGTTGTATATTATTTAACGTATTCGTTCCTCCCATCCCCCCTGTGGCCATTCCTCCTGGCATTTGTCCGGGCATTCCTCCGGTAAATCGAGATGGATTGGAACCTAAGCCCTGAAACAGTCTCTGAATCAAGTTTCCCTGTCTTCCCCCCTGGTAAGGATAGCCAAATGGCCCTGTTCCTCCCTGTCCGGGTCCTGACATAAATGGCGGTCCGCCCCGGGGTCCAGGGTTTCGTTTAAAGATATTTAAAAAACCTCCCCCGCCGCGATTTGCTCCCCCCATCATCGGTCCTTGCCCCATCATGTTTGGTGGCACGATGTCTACCTCCTTCCTTCAGCGAACGTACTACTTTACAGTACGAGAATATTCGGATCGAAGTGTAGGCATTTATGTATATTTGGGCGATATTTTTACTAATTCTAGTTTGAACGTTTGTTTCATATGAAGCGAATGGCGGACCTGATCCCTTCTCTGTATTCATTTATCCTGTCTCAACTGGTAACGGATTCATTGGAAGCTGCCAGTCGATGGGATTTTCTCCGATTGACTGGAGGAACTGATTGGTTTTTGAAAAGGGTTTGCTGCCGAAAAAACCACGGTGGGCTGAAAGGGGGCTTGGATGTGGTGATTCAATGATGAAGTGTTTATCGCGATCCACAGCCTTTGCCTTTTCCCTTGCGTTTCTCCCCCATAAAATAAATGCAAGAGGAACTTCACGCGCATTCAACACTTCGATGACCCGGTCGGTAAAGATCTCCCATCCCATTCCTCGATGGGAATTGGCCTGATGTGACCTTACCGTTAATACCGCATTTAATAAAAGGACCCCCTGTTTTGCCCAGTGAATCAAATAACCGTGGTTGGGAATTTGGAATCCGATATCATCCTGCAGTTCTTTATAGATGTTTTTTAAAGATGGGGGAATGTCAACTCCGGGTTTAACTGAAAAGCTAAACCCGTGTGCCTGATTGGGCCCATGATAAGGATCCTGCCCGAGAATAACTACTTTCGTTTTCTGATAAGGCGTATAATGAAAAGCATTATAAATATCATGCATATCCGGATAGATCGTTTTAGTCCGATATTCCCGGATCAGAAATTGCCGGAGCTTTTTGTAATATGGCTTTTCGAATTCTTTATGCAAATATGTATGCCAGTCATTTTTTAAGATTGGTGCCACTGTATCTCCTCCCCATTGTATAGCTGAAATATCTAGATAAACATAAAAATCCCCTGCTATGAATTGTATAGCAAGGGATGATCGTTGTACAGATGAAGAACTCAATTGCCTGTCTATTAAGCAGTAACTTCAGCATAAATCAGTGTTCCGATAAACCCGCTAAGAATGATCCCTAACAGCATAGTCGCCAACATATGAATCCCCCCAATAATGATTCCTTTCACTATTAGTATAAAGGAATCATGGATATCATCAGGGGATTACTTTTGGCGATTTTTTGAATACTTTTTGATCATTTTGTGGCATACCACAGGTCTCCTCAGCAGGACAATGGCTCAAATTATTTCCCCGGAAAGCGCAGAAAACGAATAGATCTGACAACAATTCGAGTAAACGCGGAGTTTTTCTGTCGTTAATTGATGTTATACAATGAAATTAATTGATACGTGCATATCGTACGATGATCCGTTAGAGTGATTTTGACAACTTTTGCTGTACCAATCTGGTCTGATGATTCAAAACGCATGACATCTATAGGCTGGTCAATCGGAAATAACTTATAACCATCAAACTCTATTTCAAACAAGTTGTCGCTCTCACTGATTCGTTTTTCTTTTCCTCCGGTAATGATTCGCCATTCCATTGAAAATGGTACGGACATTCAAGTCCCCTCCTTTATGTTACCGGTTCAGTCATAGGATTGTAACGATGGATCCTGCAGGTGAAGGCTGTATGTGTAATTTTGATTGAATTTCTTCTTTCAGTTTTGGAACATGGGAGATGATGCCAAGTATACGATTGCCATTCTGCAGTTCATGCAAGCAGGACAGGGCCTGCTCCACTGAGAGTTCATCAAGGGTGCCGAAGCCTTCATCGATAAACATCGTGTCCAGCTCCACCCCTCCTGCATGGGCCTGGACCACATCAGCCATTCCTAATGCGAGACTCAGTGCTGCCTTAAATCCCTCTCCGCCGGACAAGGTACGTACTGACCGTTTTTGTCCGGTATAATGGTCGATGACTTCTAAATCCAGTCCGCTCTGAGCTCCCCGTTTTGCTACCTCTTCACTTCTGATCAGCTCAAAGCGGTGATCAGTCATGCGGTCCAGACGAATATTCGCCTGAAGCAAAATTTCATCTAAAAATGACGATAATACAAAACGCTCCAGGGAAAGACGCTGATCATTATCCCCCCTGGCGAGCCTGGCCAGCTCACCGACATCGAAATATTTTCTTTCAAGCTTTTCCCTTTTCTTCTTCAATTCCTTTAAACGATGAATGCTTTTCTCATATTGTTTCCGTTTCCCATCGATTTGCTGGATTTCCTTCATGAGATCGTCTATTAATTCATTTAAATCGTCAAGCTGCTTTTCGATGGAAAGCAGATCTGGAATCTCTGTATCTTTTAATTTTTCTTTTAGGACCTGATAGCGTTCATTCGTTGCATACCATTGCTCTTCGTATGTTTTTATTTCCTTCTCCAGTTTTTCCTGTTCGAGCTGCTTTAATTTAGCATGTTGATAATCTTCTATGTTCTTGAATCCTTTTTCAATCAGCTGCCTGTAAAATTGTTTCTCAGCTTCTTCGAATTGATCCTGTTCGTTCCCTTTTTGTTCCTGCACTGCTGCCAGTTCAACCCTGGCCTTTTGAAGTTCTTCCTTTGTGTCCTCGTATTGTTTCTGAATGGTTTCCCATTGATTGATCATTTGCTTATAGGAGGATTTTTCTTGTTCGAGTTTTTTCTTCAACTCTTCCCCTGATAAGTTCGGATTGGTCATTTGTGTTTTTATATTTTCAATCTGAGACTCCAGACGAATCCATATCTCTTTTATATCATTTACTTCGTTCCGTTTTTTCTCAAACCTTTTCCGATCATCAGCCAGTTTCTTGCTCAGTTCTTTTTTTTCAATTATTTTTTGTTTTCGTTTTTCTAGCTGCTGTTTACTCTGTTCTAATTGGTTCATTTTATTCTGATATGTTTTGTTCCAGTCATTCGTGATTGCTTGAATCGCTGACAGGGAGAGGTCATCTTTTGTCAGATTCAATTCTTCCGCCATGTTTTCAATCAGCTGCTTCTGACTCTGTCCCAAAGATTCTATGCGCAAATATTCCCGTTGCCATTGCTCTTCTTGCTTTTCCAGGCGATTTAGTGTCTTACGGATATGCTCGATCTCTTCATCTGTTACGGATACACCTGAAAATTTTGCTTTTGCTGGGTGGTGAACAGATCCGCAAACCGGGCAGGGCTCATCTGGTTGCAATGAGCCAGCCAGAATAGCGGCCTGCTGCTGCTTTAGCTGTTCCTCAAGCTGAGACAGCCTGGCATCTATTTTTTCCTTTTCATCCCGGACATTGCTGTACTTGCTTTTGATTTCTTTATAATCTCCCCTTAACTTCTCAAGCTTTTGAAGCTCTTTCATGACATACTGTCCCCGGTCAATCAGCTGTTTCCATTCCTTTACGCTGGCTTCCAGCTCATAATGGGCCTGCACCAGCTCATCATCACTGTGATTTTCCTGCTCCAGCTGTTCCAGTCTGATTTCCTTTTGTTTCACTTGCTCATTCAGATCTTGATATTCTTTACGGGCTTTTTGATATTGCTGTTGGTATAATTGTTCATTCTTTTGCAGCTGATGGTACTGATCCATGAGTCGATATTCTTCTTCCAGGCTTTTGAGAAGTTCCTTTTGCTTTTCCCGATTGGGCTCAGCTTTTTTTTCATTTTCATATGCTTCTGCTACTTCAGCAAATATTTGTTCAAGTTCTGTCACTGCTGATGACTTATGCTTTTCCTTTTCAACAAGCTGTTCAAGTTCCTGTTTCCGCTGACTCAGCTGTTTTTCATAACCGGACAGCAACTCTGCTCTTCCGGCACTTTTTAAACGTTCCTGCTTATGAGAGATCTGTTCCTTCTGATCTTCTAACTCTTTGATTTTTGCGGACAGCTGTCCATACTCTTCAAATAATTGATGGATTTCTTTAGCTTTATAATAATCCTTTTGTTTTTCCTGTAGTTTCTTCCTCGTATGATCGAGCTTCTCTTTCTTCGTTCTCAGCTGTTTCTGTTCCTGCTCCTGGTATTCTGAAAGGAGACCGATGGCCTGATCAGAATCGGGAAGATCCTCTCCTTTTTCAAGACCCCATTCGTATTGCTGAATCTCCACTTTTTCCGTTTTTTGGATATCCATAATTTCTGCTTCCAGTGCTTTGCTTTTTTCAACCAGACGGTTGGTTATATCTTTATAAACATACGTCCGAAAGATTTTTTGTAAAATGGTTTCCCGTTCCCGGCTATTCTCTGAAATTAAGCGGCGAAATTCTCCCTGGGGAATCATGACCATTTTCCGGAACTGTTCATAATCCAGCTGCAATAGCTCCTCAATCGCTTCGTTGACGTCTTTGACCCGTGAATATAGAAGGCGTTTATCTCCATGAATATATTCATACAGTTCGGCTTTAGGCGGCTGTTCGGTAAATCCCTCTCCCCGCTCTTTCCGCTTGATTTGTTTAGGAGAACGGATGACTTCAAATTCTTTCTGCTGAAGCTGAAAACGAAACATCACTTCTGTTTGTTCATCAGGAGAAGCAAAATGGCTCCGCAGAGAATCCTGATCTCGATCGCTACCGGATGCCCTCCCGTATAACGCATAACACATCGCATCAAAAATGGTCGTTTTCCCCGCTCCTGTCGGTCCGGTTATTAAAAATAATGAATCGCCTGCTAACTGACGGAAATCAATGATCTGTTTGTCCTTATATGGGCCAAATGCAGACATGGTTAATTGAATTGCCCGCATATTACTTTCTCCTCTCCGCTTCCATCATTTCCTGTATCACTTCAGCGACCATTTCTTTTCGCTTTTCTGGGATCTCCTCGTTTTTCATATATTCATAGAAGGATGAGAACAGGTCGAGGTGGGACATTTGCTGCCTTTTTTTCACCTGATCGAGCTGCTTCAGGGATGGACCTCCCCTCCCCATCCGTTCAAGCCGTAAAATATTTGGATAATTTTTACGCAGTTTTCCTATTGGGTCCATGATTTGACCGTCATCGAGAAGACGAAGGTGAAGGTAATCATCGCTCGCTAAAGCCGGATCCAGCAATTCGTTCAGGAAGCCCTCTACGACCCGTACATCCCGCAATGGGCGAAGGGGGATTTTTTCAATCTGTTTAACTCCTCGGCCATCCAGTTCGATGAGCGTGAATGATTTCTGGTGATTGGCCTCCGAAAAGGAATACTTTAAAATTGATCCAGAGTAACGGATATGTTCATGTTTGACTTTCTGTGGCTGATGCAAATGCCCCAGCGCTGTATATGTAAAAGCTTCGAATAAAGAAGCATCTACGTATGGGGCTCCGCCGATCACGGAGAGGCGTTCTTCAGATTCAGATTCCATGCCACCAGCAAGAAAAGCATGTCCGACAAAGATATGCCGATCCTTATCCAGGTCATATTTGTCGGCAATCTGATTTGTAATTGCCTCCATCATTTCCTGGTGACTGCTAATTTGTTCATCCCCGAGAATGACCCTGGCTTCAGCGGGTTCCAGATACGGAATTAAGTGAAAATATACCGGTCCATGCTCATCCTTCAGTACAACCGCATTCAGGTCCGGGTCAAGCCTGGCCTGTATATACAGGTGCTGTCTCCTTAAAAGACCTGAACCAAAATCCATCCGGTCCGGACTGTCATGATTGCCGGTAACCGCAAGTACCGGTATGTTCATTTCCTGAACCATTGCTGTCAGAATATCATTCAGTAGCGTAACAGCCTCTTTTGGAGGAATAGCCCGGTCATATAAATCCCCGGCAATAATCACTGCATCCGGATGAATATCAGTCAGCCGATCCAAAAACTGCCTTAAAACATATTCCTGATCCTCTGTCATATAGACATTATGAATAATTTTGCCGAGATGCCAGTCGGCTGTATGGACGATTTTCATCTGTTCCACTCCATTAATCAAATGTTTGATCAAAAAAATTCGAAAAAATCCGATGGGATATGGGCGAGGGCCTTTCTTTCATCATATCATGGATTGATAAAGGATGGTATGCCGATTGAGGTCATCTTTTTCGTACAGGGATTGATGCGAGAATCTGGTCCTTATTAAAGCTTCTGAAACCTTTTCTTAAATAGCAATAGGCAAAAATCCGCTCTCGATTTTCACCGTAAATTTTGATCCGCCGCTTTGTGATTTCGCCGTTTTTGCTCATGTACATAATGTCAGCCAGTTCATATTGCCACTTTTTCGCGTAAACATGCATGCGGGTCACCCCCTCTGGCTATATTATACAAGAACGCACGTTCGTTTTCAATTGAAAACCGAATGTCTGTTCGTGTATTATAAGTGATGAGGTGATGAACATGTTGAAAGATCGAGGCACGATCAAGTGGACTTCCCTTATGCTCCCAGAACATGTGAAGGAACTAAAACAAATGTGGCAGGATGAAACAAAAAAACCCCGGCCCATTCTCGATCAACAAGAGCTGGAAGAATTCAACGAACGTCTTCTTGAAGCCTTTGAACACGGGAAACGGATCGAGGTAACCCGGTATCAAAACGGACGGGAAAACTCCCTGTCAGGAAAGATTGAAAAGATCGATGCGGTCTGTCAAATCATTGTTTTAAAAACATATGAACAGGTTCATTCCATACCATTCAGGGATATAACTAATCTCGAGATCACCGGGGATTAATCCGGGGCAATAAACTTATTCTATCTCATTCTCCTGGTATTCCTCCCACAGGCCGTCAAATACACTCAGGGCAGCGGGAAACGGGATATTCCATTCCAGGTAGCGGCTGATTTCATCATAAGATGTGGAGTGTTTAGGAAAATCGTGATCCTGAAACATCCAGTCTGCCAGCTTCTTTTGGTCATTATTTTCTTTGTTTCCCCTGTACCGCATCATAAAGTGATAAAATGAGCGCAACGTTGATTCTCCTTTACCCGGTTGCTGTAAGGATATTGTATGGACAAACCTTCGAAAATGCAAATCATATAGCTGTGAAAAAGGCATAAAAAAAGAGGCATCTAGCCTCTCTATTGCGAATCCATGGACATTTCCTGTTCCGCGGCCAGCTTTCTCCGGTATACAAACTGGGATGTCATAATGGCCACTTCATAAAGAACAATAAGCGGAATGGCCACTACCAGCTGAAGAATAAAGTCTGGCGGGGAAAGCATTGTTCCTAGAATGACTAGTACTAAATAAGCATACTTCCTCACCTTTTTTAAAAACATCGGGCTGATGATGCCAAGGCTGGTGAGAAACATTGAAATAACTGGTATTTCAAAGAAAAACGCAAAAGGAAGAGTAACCTGCATGATAAAGCGAAAATATTTTTCCGCGGTGAACATTTCTTCAAACATACCCGCATTTAAGGACAGCAGAAAGTTTAAGATTAAGTCTTTGATAACCAAATAACCAAACAGGAGACCACCTACAAATAACAAAAAAATAACCGGAATATATGTAACCGTGACTTTCTGCTCCTTTGGCGTTAAACCCGGCTTTACAAACAGCCAGATCTGCAGCGACAAAAAGGGAAGAGTCAGGGCAACTGCCACCGTACTGGCAATGATCATATAGATCCACAATATTTCTCCCGGGCCTAATACAATGAACTCAAACTGGGAATCATTCTCAAAAAAACGAAAGATGTCTTCCACGTAGATAAACCCTATGATAAAAAACAGAACAAAGACCATGAAACTCCACAGCAAACGTTTTCTGAGCTCATTTAAATGTTCTGTCACTTCCATTTCTTGATCATAAGGTCGTTGTTTGTCTGACATCACACATGACCTCCAATCCTGCGGTCAATTGCTGCTAAGAAAGCACCAATCAAATTGAACAAATGTTTGTCCCATACAGATGGAAAGACCGTTCAAAAGCACTCTGCACTCTTCCTGATCATTTACAAGAAGAAAGTGTAAGGCTACATTCACCTTACACCTTCAAGTATCCGTTAATTTACGTTTTTCTCCTTCGCATCTAATATTTTTTGTTCATCTTTTTGATTTGAAGCTGTGTCTGTAGCCGCGTGTTTAAATTCCCTGAGCGATGATCCAAAGGCTTTTCCGATCTCAGGCAATTTGGATGGGCCAAAAATAACTAAGGCAATGATTAAGATCAAAATCAACCCGGGAACGCCTATTTGTGCCATTTTCTTTCACCTCAAATCTTGATAATCATTAAGATTTCTTTTTGTCAGAAATCGTATCTCTTACTTCTTTCACTTCATCTGTCACATCGCCAGTGAGTTCCCTTGTGGAATGTTTAAACTCCTTTAACGTCTGACCGGCAGCCCGGCCTAATTCAGGCAATTTTTTCGGGCCGAAAATAATCAAAGCAATAACCAGAATTAAAATCAAACCTGGCACGCCAACTTGCATTGTTATCACCTTCCGTGGGGGAATTCGTTAACTAAACAGTCCTGAACATGATCAATAGTCTCTATCTATTTTCGCGAATTTTAATGCGGTTTGCAAATGTTTTTTAAAAGTTAACAAAAAGTTCACTTTCTTTCATATACACAAAAGGAATAGTCGTAAGGGTTTTGATCATCTTTTTTGCCTTTTGTTTTTGAAATAAGCTGCCACTCTGATGGATCAAAGGCAGGGAAATACGTATCTCCTTCAAATTGTTCGTCAATTTCGGTTATGTACATTCGGTCCGCAAATGCTATGGCCTGTTCAAACAGTCTCTGGCCGCCAATAACGAAGATTTCCTGATCCGGATTCCTGCTGTTTCTCTCCATGACCGGCTCCCAGGAATGGATGACGACACATCCTTCTGGCTGAAAGTTCCTGTTTCTGCTCATCACCATATTTTCCCGTCCTGGTAAAGGCTTTCCAATGGATTCAAACGTTTTTCTACCCATTACAATCGTATGGCCCATCGTTGTTTTTTTGAAATATCTTAAATCTTCGGGTAAATGCCAGGGAAGCTGATTATTACGGCCAATCAACCGATTCTGATCCATAGCTACAAGCAATGAAATCATTTTGCATGTTCTCCTTTTCATACTCATTATACCGCAACCGGTGCTTTTATGGCAGGGTGAGGATCGTATCCTTCAATGGACAGATCATCCAGCTCAACATCAAATATCGATCGGACATCAGGGTTGATGTTCAATGTCGGCAATGGTCGGGGGGCGCGGCTTAACTGGGTTTTGACCTGATCAACGTGATTCGAGTAAATATGGGCATCTCCGATCGTATGCACGAATTCTCCTACTTCCAGCCCTGTTTCATGGGCAATGAGGTGTGTCAGCAGTGAATAGCTGGCAATATTAAACGGAATGCCAAGGAAAATATCTCCACTTCGCTGATAAAGCTGGCAGGACAGTTTTCCATCCGCTACATAAAATTGAAACAAAGTATGGCATGGCGGCAGTGCCATGGAAGGCACATCTTCAGGATTCCAGGCAGTGACAATCAGTCTTCTGGAATATGGATGATGTTTAATGGTTTCTATGACATCTTTCAGCTGGTCTATCGTTTCCCCTGATGATGTTTTCCAGTTTCGCCACTGGCTTCCATATACATTCCCAAGGTCTCCGTATTTTTCGGCAAATGCATCATCTTCAAGAATTCTTTTTGTAAAGATGCCCATTTGTTTCTCATATTCTCGGTTAAATGATTCGTCCTCCTGAGAACGAAGCCCAAAATCCGTCATATCCGGACCATTATATCCATCGCTTTCCACCCATTTTTTAAAGGCCCATTCGTTCCATATATGATTATTGTGCTTCAAGAGGTAGCGGATATTCGTATCGCCTTTGATGAACCACAAAAGTTCGCTGGCAATCAGCTTAAAAGGAACCCGCTTTGTCGTTAACAGCGGAAACCCTTCCTGAAGATCGAAGCGCATCTGGTAGCCAAAAACAGAAATCGTTCCCGTTCTTGTCCGATCTTCCTTTTTATGCCCATTTTCCAGCACATGACTGCATAAGTTCAAATATTCTTGTTCACTTTTACTCATGTAACGTCCTCCTCTACCATTCACAAAATATGTATGAAATGAAAATGTAACATCATTGAAATGCTTCTTACAAAAAATCCTTTCAGAGGTGGTATCCCAGACAAATCTTTTTCATCTATTTTATCACAGCACGTTTTAGCCATGGGGCACATCCAGCATATTTTTTTAAAAGTCCCATATACTTTAAGTGATCCTCTGTGAAAAGGTGGTGTTTGTATGACTTTTGTACAGAAACACCCCGCCGTTCTTGGAACCGTAGCATGCAGTTTTGCCCTTTCACAGCCATTTTTCTATTACATGGCAGGGCCGCTTCAGGAAAATGATCAGTTAACCGAATCCAGAAGTCTTGTGTTTGGCATGCATGATGAAGCGGTGCACGCACTGCAAAAAAAATTAAAACGCATCAAATTGTATGAAGGCACAACAGATGGGAAATTTGGCATTAAAACCGAGCATGCCGTCAAACAATTTCAAAGAAGATACAACCTTGACATAACAGGACGTGCGAATAAGGAAACGATCCATCAATTAATGGAAATGGAAAGAGATTATTATCTGGAATCCTTGAAATCGATTGATGGACCCATCTATCCCGGAAGCCGGGGCAAAGATGTTGAAAGTCTTCAGTTAGCCCTTTATTACTTTGGTTTATACGAAGGTGAAATCGATGGCATATATGGTCCGTTGACAAAAAAAGCCGTTACGCAATTTCAGACAATTTATGATTTGCCGATTCAATCAACCGTAGACGAAGATTTTTTCAAGGTGCTTTATACGGGTGATCAAAAACGAATATCACAAAAAGTCATTCTCCTTAAAAATCAAGAAACATCAAACATAACACCGCTGGCAAACCATTTAAATACAGCAACCAATACCGCCACAAACACCAGTGCTTCCAGTGAGACTAATGGAAACATCGGCACTTCTCCAACTCATGCAAGTCAGGGTACCGGCCGATTAATTCAAACAGCCAGAGCCTATTTAGGTACACCTTATGTCTGGGGAGGAGAGTCACCTCAAGGGTTTGACTGCAGCGGTTATTTGCAGTTTGTTTACCAGAGCATCGGGGTGAGTCTCCCGAGGACGGTGGATCAAATCTGGTCCTCTACACTCCCGTTGAAAAGACCAAGTGTTGGGGATCTCGTCTTTTTTGAAACCTATAAACCGGGCCCCTCTCACGCTGGGATTTATTTAGGAGACGGAAAGTTTATCCATGCCGGTCTGGATGGCGTAACAATCAGCAGTTTAAGCAATTCATACTGGAAAAACCGTTATCTTGGAGCCAGAAGAGTCAATCAGTATTAAAGAGGTTGGTAGTCCTCCCCGTCCCATTCACGGTAAAATTGGGCCAAAAAGCTTTTCATAAATTCATGCCTTTTAATGGCGATGGCTCGGGCTGATTCTGTGTTTAACAGTTTAGGTAATTTTAACAACTTGTCATAAAAATGTTGAATGGTTGTGTCATTCGAGCCATATTCAACATTGGACAATTGATGTAAGGGGACAGCTGGATGATGAATCAGCTGTCCCTTTTTTCCTCCATACGCAAACGTTCGGGCAATACCTATGGCCCCCATGGCATCCAGTCTGTCAGCATCCTGAACAATTCTTCCTTCCAGGGTTTCTGGCACCCGATGATTTCCCCGATAAGAAATGTTTTTCATGGACAACAGGATTTGATCAATTCGATTTGTAGATAGCTGAAGGTTCCTTAAAAAGCGAATGATGTCTTGATAGGCTTGATCCGGATCATCATTCCATTTTTCATCCGGGTAGTCATGGAGAAGAGCCGTCATCTGACAGATAAATAAATTTCCCCCTTCCAGCCGGGCAAGATGTTCGGCCAGTTTTTTGACCCTTCTCATATGCCAGATGTCATGACCGGTCGGTTCATGACTGAATACGTCTTCCATCCACTTTTCTGTTTGAACTAACATTTCCTCGAAATTCATGCTAATCCTCCATCAAATAAATCCATTTGCCTCGGGTTTAACCCTTTATATTGAATATTCAGCAGGTTCATCAACTGTTTAGCATTGTCTGCTGCGTCCTTTCCGGAATTATTGTTGAACAGTATCGTGATGTGTTTCGTCTTTATTTGTAATTGTTTAATCCATCTGGACCATTCAGACAGTTCCTCTATACTATAACGGTACAAAAACCGTACCTTTCGCCAGTCCGGCCGTCCATTTCGATTCCACCCATGCACATTTCTTCCATGAAAACGAATGAGCGTGCGTTCCGGATGGGTTGGTTCCAGGACAACAGGCACGGAACCTTCCCCGGCCTGGGGTTCATCACAGATCGTATGAATCCATTTTTCTTCTTTCATAAATTGCAGTGTTTTTTGCCGATATTGCGGGGAAAACCAGGTCCGATTTCTAAATTCAAGGGCCAGCGGCAGATCGAAAAAATAATCCCGAATAACCCGAAGCCTGTTTACGTGTTCTTTTTTCAGATCAAACCATGGCGGGAACTGAAACAGAATACTGTTCAGCTTCCCGGATTGTAAAACCGGCTCAATGGATTCTCGATACTGATCCATAACGGCTCTGAATTCATCCTTTGTCACAGATTTCCGGTCATGGCCGGTCAGGGTTTGATAAGCTTTAATCACAAAAGAAAAATGTTCGGGTGTCTCTTTCACCCATTTTTCATAATTTTTTTCAGGCTGAATGGCATAAAAGGCGGTGTCCACTTCTACTACAGGAAAAAAGGAAGCATATACCGCCAGTTTCTCCTGTGGGGATATATTAGAATGATACAATGAGTCATGATCCCCCCAGCCTGTTAAACCGATATGTATAGACAAGCGTATAACCTCCTGAATCCCTCATTTGAAAACATATTTTTATTTATTTTACCAAAAAGAGGACTTTTTGAAATAGAAAGCACCAGAACGGACAGGTGCTTCCATCCCAGAAGTTAAGATTTTACCGCATTCTCACCTGAGCTTACACTCAATCGTTTTAAAATTTGCCGGGCAACCCACAATCCGCTGGCCCCCGCCTGGGCA
Organism: Melghiribacillus thermohalophilus; assembly: GCF_004342905.1. GTDB lineage: Bacteria > Bacillota > Bacilli > Bacillales > Alkalibacillaceae > Melghiribacillus > Melghiribacillus thermohalophilus. Next base: position 66,942 of record NZ_SMAN01000003.1, read on the forward strand.
AGCCCCCTGGTAATACCTGCTCCGTCTCCCGCTACAAAAAGTCCACGAACAGGCGTTTCAAATTGTTCGTCTACTTCAGGCCTTGCCGAATAAAATTTTGCTTCTACTCCATAAAACAGGGTGTGCTCGGATGCAATTCCAGGAGTCACCTGATCAAGGGCTTCAATCATTTCAAGCAAACTTTTCATTGTGTGATAGGGCAGTACGAGCCCAAGATCACCAGGAACAGCTTCTTTCAATGTTGGTTCAATAAATCCTTCGCGGATCCGTTTTTCAGTAGATCGTCTTCCTTTCATGAAATCACCCAGTTTTTGGACAATAATGCTTCCTCCAGATAAATAGTTGGCCAGCCTGGAGATTTCATGGGCATATTCATTGGGTTCATAAAAGGGGTCGGTAAATTGATGGGATACCAAAAGGGCAAAGTTGGTATTGCCACTTCCTAACTCGGGATCTTTATAGGAGTGACCATTGGCGAGCATCGTCCCTGAATGGTTTTCCACCACAACATGACCGCCCGGGTTACTGCAAAACGTGCGCACCCTGGTTCCAACCGAACTGTTAAACACAAATTTTCCTTCATACAGATGTTCATTGATCTCTTCCATGACAATATCTGATGTTTCTACACGTACCCCGATATCAACTTGATTATTTTTCATGGGAACGCCATATGTTTTCAATAAACGGCTCAGCCATTTGGAACCATCTCTTCCTGGAGCCATGACGACATGGTCCGCATAAAGGGTTTCATCATCTTTTGATAAAATCACACCTTGAACGTTGTGATTATTCACAATAATATCTTTAACTTCAGTCATAAAGCGCATGTCAATACGCTCTCTCAAGGTTTCATAGATGCTCTGTAAAATTTGCAGGTTTTGTTCTGTGCCAAGATGCCGGACATTGGCTCTTAATAGCTTCAATCCAGCTGCATAGGCTTTCCGTTCGATTTTTTTCACTTCTGGAGTGAGAGGATCCGTGATGGATCTTGTAGCGCCATGTCTTAAATTCATTTGGTCCACTTCATGAATGAGAGAGAGCACCTGTTCTTTTGAAAGGTAATCCGTCATCCATCCACCGAATTCGCTGGTTATATTAAACTTTCCATCTGAATAGGCTCCTGCTCCGCCAAATCCGCTCGTTATGGAGCAGGCTGGAAGACAGCCTGGATAAGCTTTTTTTCCTGCAGCAGGCGGGCACTTTGATAATTTTTTTTCTAAAATGGGACACCTTCTCTTATAAATATTATGCCCTTTGTCGATCAGCAAAATGTTCGCTTCTGGTAATTTTTCAGACAACTCATAAGAAGCAAAAATCCCTGCCGGTCCGCCTCCAACAATAATCACATCGTAATATTTTTTCATGTCATACTAGCCTCCCGACGTTATATCTCCGAAGTAACTGTAACAAAGGCGGATAGTTAAGTCAACACTATATACGAACTATTTTTGTTTATATTAAATTAATGTTCGTGTTTTACTTTGTTGATGCCAGTCAAACTTTGATTCTTTCTTTCTTGACACCTCCTTTTTATTAAGCTATACTTACATCAAGCAAAGAAGGTGTAAGGATTCATAAAAGGCAGGTAACTTCTATAGAAGTGAATGAATTTTGTGGTCCTTCACTTCTATAGGAGTTACCTTTTTTTATTGGAACCTGCATCTTGTTTGTGAAATTACCACATTTATGTGAAAGGTTTTAGGAGGATTTTACTTATGCAAAACGGTGTAGTTAAATGGTTCAATGCTGAAAAAGGTTATGGATTTATTCAGGTAGAAGGCGGAGACGATGTATTCGTACACTACTCTGCTATTCAGGAAGACGGTTTCAAAACCCTGGAAGAAGGTCAGGCAGTAGAATTTGAAATCGTTGAAGGCAATCGCGGTCCTCAAGCAGCTAATGTTGTAAAAAAATAAACGTTGAACCACTGATGCGGCAACCGCTATTTGCGGTTGCCGCTTTTATGTGCCGCTATCTTTAATTGAAAACGATGATGACAGGCAAATATTGATATATGCGAAAAGTTCAAGTAAAATGAATGTTCGTTAGGAAAACCCTTTTACATTCGTCACAATACATCGCCTTTTACTTGAAAGGAGGTCGCAGATCATGTTTAATGAATGGCTATGGCTTATCTTTGCTCTAGTAAATTTCTCACTTATTCTGATCATTTATCGGATGTTCGGCAAAGCCGGTCTGTTTGTATGGATTGGCATGTCTACTGTTGTAGCCAATATACAGGTTTTAAAAGTAGTGGAGTTGTTCGGTGTGACAGCTACCCTTGGAAACATCATGTATGGCACCATATTTCTCGCTACAGATATATTAAATGAGAAATACGGAAGAGAGGAAGCGAAAAAGGCAGTATGGCTTGGATTCTTCACGTTAATCTCCATGACAGTTATGATGCAGATTGCTCTGATGTTTATCCCTTCATCAGATGATACCGTTCAGGAAGCCCTTGCAGCACTGTTTGATCTTGTGCCCCAGGTTGCAGCAGGTAGTCTGGTAGCATACGTCATCAGTCAAAACTTTGACGTCTGGCTGTATCAAAAAATAAAATCAAAATTCACTTCGGATCAATTTTTATGGCTAAGAAACAACGGAAGCACGATGATCAGTCAGTTCGTTGATACTGCGGTCTTTTGCATCATTGCCTTCTGGGGAATGTTTTCGCTTCAAATATGGGTGGAAATATTTTTATCTACTTATTTGATCAAATTTATAGTCTCTGCCCTCGATACCCCGTTTATTTACGCCGCCAAACATATGCATAACCAAACATTCAATCCCAATGAACAGCAGGTGTAATGGTAAATAAAAGCGGGTAGCGATGGAAAAGACGAGCAAAAACCAAATGGCTAAAGTAAATATGATTGTAGTCAACATGAACAGGTTTCTGCGGGAACAGTACGTGTGAAAAAGTCCTATGAGTTTCCTGGAAAACCTGAGGCCACATCTATGAAAAGCACAGTATGTTGACCCCAGAAAAAAATCCGAACGATATTCTGGACAAATGAGTATCGCTCGGATCTTTCTTTTTTCTGGTTTTTCCCCTGATTCTTTTTAATTACAGGTATCAATTTTGTTTTCTGGATTTGAAATCCAGTCACTGAAACTTCCAACATATAGCCTGACATGTTGAAAACCGGCTTCCCATAGCGAGATAACATTGGGTGCAGCTGTTACTCCGGACCCGCAGTAAACAATGATTTCATCATAACTGTTTAGTTGATAAAAATGTTCTTTCAGTTGTTCAGGCTCTTTCCAAAACCCCCGTTCATCAAATAGATCCATCCAGAAATAGTTCAAAGCTCCAGGGATGTGCCCGGCTTTTGCATCGATCGGTTCATGTATTCCTGCATATCGTTCATAACTGCGGGAATCTACTATCGCGACGTTTTCATGGTTAAGTCGTTCTCTCACATCATCCTGATCAGCAACGAACTCTTTATGGACATTTGCTTTAAACGTTGTTTTGTTCCTGGGTGTCATGTCCTGATCAACTGGATATCCGGCCTCTTTCCAGGCCTTGATTCCACCGTTTAAAAGATAGACGTTCTCGTGACCAAGAAACGTTAAAAGCCAGACAAACCGTGAAGCAAAAGCATGGTTATCATCATAGGCAATCACTGTTGTATCGCTGGAAATCCCAGCTTGCTGTAATGTTTCAACAAAATCTTCCATACGGGGAAGCGGGTGTCTACCTCCTGTTTCCTTTACCTCTGAACTTAAGTCCTTTTCCAGATCAAAATAAACAGCAGAAGGAATATGACCCTTTCGATACCGTTCAATACCCTTGTCCGGATCATGGAGGTCAAACCTGCAATCCGCAAAGACTACATCTTGCCCTGATCGCCATTTTTCATAGCACCAGGATAGATCTTTTACCACCTTCATCCATTTCACCTCTCCCTTAAGTTTGCATAATATTATTACGGTTTTCTTTTTGTGCTAAAAAGGGATCTACCTTCCATATTCAACTTTATCATATATCTTTAAAGCCTTTTCTTCTTCCGGTATTCTAACATACATCAGGATCGCGTGAATGACAGGAAATAAGACAGCTGTCAAAAAAGCATGAAAAACCAGGGAAAGTACAATGAACTCAAGTCCTACCACAAAATAATTCGGATGCTTAAAAAAACGGTATGGCCCCACTTTTTTCAGTCTGGCACCGGGCAAAACGACAATTTTTGTGTTCCAGTATCGCCCAAGTGAACGTAAACACCAGATTCTCACCCCCTGCAAAACCAGGAAAAAGATTAAATAGATAACGGGAATGGGAGCCGAATGCTGATGACGAACATAGCTTTCGAAAAACAGGCTGATCAGAAATAGCACATGGGCTGTGACAATCCATTTATACAGCGGTTCATGAATGACGATGCCCCCTCTGTTTTTCATCCACATCTCATTTCGTTTCGCGATCATAACTTCTGTGAGACGCTGTATGATGACAGCAATCCATAAGAGCATGTACATCATACTGACTTCCACTCCAATAACAGCAACTCTGAACTAAATCCCGGACCCAGAGCAGTCAGGATGCTCTGCTTTCCCTTCATCTGTTGCTCTTCCATCACTTTTTTCAAAACGTAAAGGACGGTTGGGGATGACATATTCCCATGATGATGCAGGATTTCGCGGGAATATTTCAGCTTATCTCCGGGTTCCGTCATGACCCGTTCATATGCCTCCAGCACCTTTATCCCCCCGGGATGGGCGATAAAATAGGAAAGATCCCCCTCTTTCACTTCAGTTTTATTTAGAAATTCCTTAAAATGATGTTTCCAGAACGTTTCGACCAGCCGGGGAATGCTTTTGGCAAATATGACATAGAATCCTTTTTCTCTGATTTCCCACCCCATCACATCGAGGGCATTCTTTTTAAACTTACTGCTCGCTGCCATAATTTTTGGAACTTGCCTTCCTCCCTTCTGGATTAAGGGAGATCGATCACCAGCGAGAAGGACACTGGCTGCCCCATCGCCAAACAGGACCGTACCGATAAAGTTGCTTTTTCGGTGATCGTCTTTTTGAAAGGCCAAACTGCAGAATTCCAGGCATACTACCAGAACAGATTTTTCAGGATTCGCCTGCAGCCATTCATATGCTCTGGATAAACTGCACGCCCCGGCAACACATCCCAGTCCCCAGATAGGCATCCTCACCGTGTCATTCCGGAAGTTCAATTCATTCATAAATCGGACGTCAATGGAAGGGGTCGCTATACCGGTACTCGATGCAAAGATGACACAGTCTATTTTTTCAGGACGCACCTGTTGATTCAACAATATGTTATTGGTTAAACAATTGCGGATAGCCGATACCGCATGTGTGACAGCCTCATGCTCATATAGTTGGTTTCTCTCATGAAATGCATGATCTTCTTTAAACCATTCTAGAGGTACGACAAACTGCCGTTCTTTTATCTGTGAATTTTTAAAGGCTGGGAGTAGCCTTTCGATCTCCCTTTCTGATCGTGGGAAGATATCTTTGATCATTTCTTCTGCCTGTTCCTGCCGGATTCGGTACTCAGGGATGCTGACGCCTGCGGAAAGAATATATGCCATGAAATTCTCATCCTTTTTCAAATCGTTGTGCCTTTATCAGGTATAGTATTCTGGATATATTTTCCCTCCCGGCAGAATCAATTATTCATTTTTCCCTTTGTATTAAAATCCATAAATCGTCATTCCGCCATCAACAAAAATCGTTTGTCCAGTTATGTAATCACTCGCTTCAGAAGCTAAAAACACAGCTGTTCCAGTTAATTCATTCAGTTTCCCTATTCGTTTTAAAGGGGTCTGGTGAATAATCTCATTCACATAGTCCTCATCTTTCAGCAATTTTTCTGTTAATGATGTCGTGAAATACCATGGACCAATGGCATTAATCCGAATTCCATCTTTCCCCCATTCCAGAGCTAATGTTTTTGTCATCTGGATCAAAGCTGCTTTTGTCATTCCATAAACAACCCCGGTTCTCAATGCCACATGTCCTGCAACTGAGGAGATATTGATAATTTTCCCATACCCTTTATCTTTCATTTGTTTGGCGGCATACTGGGTCAGAAAAAAAGCCGCCTTCATATTTGTATTGACGATAACTTCCCACTCATCTTCAGTTACCTCTTCTGCCCTGCTGCGAATATTGATTCCAGCATTGTTCACCCATATATCAATGGATGCGCCAATTCTCTTTTCTTCTATTTTCTCGATGATCGCTTTATAATGCTGGACGTCTCCAGAAATGGTATATATATTTCCGCCATACTGCTTTAACTCCTCTTTCACTCGGTTTAAATCGGATTCGCTTCTGGAAATTAATAAGACATCTGCCCCCGCCTCGGCAAAAGCGGTACTAATTGCTTTTCCAATCCCTTTTGTAGCACCGGTTACAGCTGCCAGTTTTCCCCGCAAATGAAAATGGGGCAAATATTGTTCCATGTCAATCACACCTCTTTGTCAAATATTTTGATTTCTTGAAATATTTATTCTATTATAACATTTTTACAAATTATTTACTTTTACGGTCAATTCTTATAATATACTCAATGTTACAAGTTTTGTAAGAAAAAGGGGGATTCATAATGAAAAAAGCACTACTGGCTATCGGCTTATCTTCAGCTTTACTTTTTGCAGGGTGTGCTGATGATGAAGGACAAGATGTTCAAGAAGATCAGACAAATGATAATAATGATGTGACGGAAGTTGACGAAAATGAATTGAAATCATCTCTTCTGGATACTCAGATGAACTTAATCTCTGAACTTCGTGTTCTTAATCAGACCATACTTGAATATGACGCTTTATTGAATGGTGAAGAAGAGCCAGAAGAAGAAGCACTTATAGCGGCTGCCGAAGAAGCTAAAACCGCAGCTGAAGAAGCTCTTTCCAAACTGGAGTCTTTTGAAGTTTCCGGCACTTACACAGAGGAAGTGCAGAGCTCTCTGGAAGACTCTTTAGAAGATTTAAAAACCTATTTTCAGGAACGCATAAACGCACTTGACGAAAGCCAGACTGAGCCTGACTTTACGGCAGCTCAAGAAGCATTTGACAGCTTTCAGGAAAAATTCGGCTCCATTTTTGAGGAAGCAGGTCTTTTAGTACCTGATATGGCAAAAGAGCTTAGCTGAGCCAGCTTTTAACCGCAACGGCCAACTCATACTTGAGTTGGCCGTTTTTAATGATTGCACAAATGAAAATATTTATGATTTCCCCTATTTCCCTCCGACATATTGAACAATTTGTGAATATTTAGCAATAAACATACCACAGATCACTCGAAAAATGTAAGATAAAAGTAGAACATGTATCTGGTACAACATGGTACATGTACTTTAACTGAAAGGAGTGGGGGATGTATATGGCAAAGCAAACGGGCAAAACGTCCAACTCTGCTCATGAGCCGAACCTAAAGGGGACTATGGTTGCAGTGATGTTTGTTGCTGCGTTTCTTATCATTTCATGGTTTGGCGTTTGGGGAATTTTCATCGCTAGATAAAAAAATGCTTGGTTAGGAGGATAAGTTTATGCATCTTCATCGGTATGAGAAGATCTGGATTATTTTTGGTACAGGTGCCCTACTTGCTTTCTTGATTATCTTAGGAATCGGGGCCTTTTACCAGGGCAGTCAGCCTCCGAGTTGCATGGTGACCATCGATCCGCAAAATGTTCAGGCCCACGAAGCGTTCAAAGAGGAAAATCTGGGATTGAATCAGGTTGGGGAAAACGAATATGTGGTCAATATCCTTGCATCTGCGTTTAACTATGATCTGGGGAAAGATGAAAACGGTGCACCAGTGAAAACGATTCGGATCCCAGCTGGTGCCAAAGTCACTTTCCAGGCCACAACCAGTGATGTCATTCATGGTTTTGAACTGGCAGGTACCAATGTAAACATGATGCTTGAACCTGGATATATCAGTGAATATGAAACCACGATGGATAATCCTGGGACATATACCCTGATATGTAATGAGTATTGTGGAACAGGTCACCACTTAATGTATGCGACTGTGGAGGTGTATGAAGAATGATGAACCATTCAACAGCGTCAAAACCGGCTGATCAGGGGCTTTTAGCCCGAAAAGCAGGACTTCCCGCAAAAGACGCAAAGCTGTCTATGGCTCATATGTACGTAGCCTTTATTTCCCTCTTAATCGGAGGACTAATGGGGTTACTGCAGGTACTGGTGAGAACAGGTAAAATGACCCTTCCTTTTGGAATTGATTATTATCAGGTGCTCACGGTACACGGAGTGATTCTTGCCCTAGTTTTAACCACTTTTTTCATCATCGGTTTTCAGTATGCATTGATGAGCAAAACCGTTGGCATGTCTGACGGTGAACGAAAATGGGCATGGATTAGTTTTTATGTGATGCTGATCGGAACCGTTGTAACAGCTGTGATGATTTTATTAGGAAAAGCAAACGTATTATATACATTTTATGCTCCCCTTCAGGCACATCCGCTGTTTTATATTGGATTAGCACTTGTTGTTGTTGGGAGCTGGATTGCAGTATTTGTGAACCTGCACCAATTTTTTAAATGGAAAAAACAGCATCGGGGCGAAGTGTCTCCACTGTTAGCCTTTATGGTAGCTATCAATATGATTATCTGGTTTATTTCTACTCTTGGCGTGGCTGCAACCGTCGTCATCCAGCTGATCCCGTGGTCTCTGGGACTGGTGGATGAAATCAATGTGCTCGTCAGCCGCACCTTGTTCTGGTATTTCGGCCACCCGCTCGTTTATTTCTGGCTTTTGCCAGCATATATGGCCTGGTATGCCATTATACCAAAAATTATTGGTGGAAAAATTTTCAGTGATTCACTGGCACGCCTGGCCTTTATTATGTTCCTGTTGTTTTCAATACCAGTAGGTTTTCACCATCAGCTGCTGGAACCGGGTATTGATCCATTCTGGAAATATATTCAGGTTGTGTTAACATTCGCTGTCGCAATTCCGTCATTGCTTACAGCCTTCTCCATGTTTGCAACTTTTGAATCTGCAGGACGGGCAAAAGGATATACCGGTTTATTTGGATTTATGAGGGGACTTCCCTGGAAAGACGTTCGCTTTTTTGCACCGTTTGTTGGAATGCTTGCTTTTGTACCAGCTGGTGCCGGCGGGTTAATCAATGCGTCTCACCAGTTAAATCAGGTGGTGCATAATACGATTTGGGTGACCGGGCACTTTCATTTAACCCTGGCAACAACTGTTATTCTAACGTTCTTTGGTATTTCATACTGGCTTATTCCTGTATTGACTGGACGAAAGTTAAATGCGCATATCAACCGTCTTGGCATTATTCAAACCATCGTATGGTCAATCGGCATGTTTATCATGTCCGGAGCGATGCATATCGCGGGACTTCTCGGTGCTCCCAGACGTTCCTCCTATTCTGAATACGGCGGCAGTGAACAGGCAATGGAATGGATTGGATATCAGTATGCCCAGGCGATCGGAGGTAGCATCCTGTTCATCGGCATCCTTCTGATGGTCTATATTTTCGTATACATGACATTCTTTGCACCAAAAGGTCAGGAAGAATTTCCAATGGCGGAAACAGCAGAAGATGCGCTGCCGACGCCTATGGTATTTGAAAACTGGAAGTTGTGGATTGGCCTTGCGGTTGCTCTAATTCTTTTCGCCTACACCATTCCATTTATCGATATTATTCAGAATTCACCTCCGGGATCACCGCCATTCAAATGGCCAATTGGCTACAATTAAAATATCATAAAACCATAAGGCTTTCTCAACTGAGAAAGCCTTATGGTTTTTACCATTGATAAATATCCTGATATTTTTTCTCGAGGTAACGGACGAGGTAATCCGGATTTAACGTCTCGCCTGTCACGTCTTTCAAAATATCAAGGGGCTCCTTCATCTTCCCGTATTGATGAATTTGTACTGTCAGCCATTCTTTTATCTTTTTTAATTCCCCATTTTCAATGGCCTGATTGACATCAAAAGACTGATTCATAGCATGAAGGAGCTGGGCCCCGTACATATATCCTAATGCATAGGATGGAAAATATCCGAAACTTCCACCTGACCAGTGCACATCCTGAAGTACCCCTTCTCTGTCATTCCGAGGTCGTATCCCTAAATAGTCTTCCATTTTATCATTCCATAGTTCCGGTAAATCTTTGACATCTATATCCTGACTGATTAGTGCTTTTTCCAGTTCATAACGGATCATAATATGGAGCGGATATGTCATTTCATCAGCCTCTATCCGGATATAGGAAGGCCTGACTTCATTAATGGATTGATAAAACATATCCAGCGGAATAGAATGAAATTCCTCCGGAGCATACCGCTTAAACGTGTTATAATACCGTTTCCAGAAGGCCTTGCTTCTGGCTACATAATTTTCCCAGAAGAGGGACTGGGATTCATGAATCCCCATGGATGTTCCCGAGCTGAGGGGTGTTCCTTCCAGTTCATCACTGATGTTTTGCTCATATAATGCATGCCCTCCCTCATGGATTGTTCCAAACACAGCCATGCGGAAATCGTTTTCGTCGTATCTTGTCGTAATGCGGACGTCTTGTTGGTTGAGAGTAATTTCAAAAGGATGAACCGTATCGTCCAGTCTTCCTGCTTCAAAGTCATATCCCATCTGTTCCAGTATTTCCAGCGTAAATCTTTTCTGATCCTCCTTCGGGAATTTCTGAAGTATAACAGATGGATCGGGTTTGTTTTTTGATCTTTTTACTTTTTCTAAAAGGTTGACAAGGGATGTCCGCAGTTTTGGGAAAACTTCATCCAGCTGCTTAACCGTTATTCCAGGTTCATAAATATCCAGCAGGGTATCATAAATATGCTGATCATAACCCCAGTAATTTGCAAATTTAATATTAAAATCAACCAACTTTTCAAGATAAGGCTTAAACATTTCAAAATCCGACTTTTCCCTGGCCTCTTCCCATACTGACTCAGCCTGAGATTGAAGGGTTACGTATTCTTTATTTTCATCTTCTGGAATCTTAATACTTCTCTCGTATTTTTTTTCGCATTCTAGCACCGCTTTATGTATGATTGGATCTTTCGTCTCATCCTTTAACTGATCAATAAACTCCTTCATACGATCAGAGGTTGTCATTCGGTGTACTTTGCTGGAAAGGATTCCAATGGTTTCTGACCTTGTTTTCACACCCTTTTTCGGTGCTTTTGTCCGCAAATCCCAGAAAATAAGGCTTAATGCTTCATGATAAGCCTTGATTTCTCTCAGGTAGGTTAAAAATGCTTTTTCCGTTTTGGTATACGTTTTTGACAAAAGACTCACTCCCTATTTCTGATGGATTCTTTTTAAACCTTTCTGAAACAGACCTTCTTATTCAAATTTATTCTTCAGGAACACGTTTTACCCTTCTACATTATTTAAAAATGGAGGAGTTGTGTCCAGTGGCTATAGATCTTTTAAAAACAAAGACAAAATCCCTCCGCCAATCATCATCGAAACAGCAAAAATGATAGGACTGTTAACAACATTTAATAAGGACAGCCCTGCCCCAAAGGCCAGAGCTCCTCCCAATCCTATTCGGACTATCGCCTTCTTTTGTCTCAATGAAAGACCAATGAATGCCCCGCCGATGGCTCCGCTGATGATTCCCATAAAGAAGTAATGTAAAGGCGGCTCCCAAACATCTAAAACCAATAAGAAAGAAACATAAAAGCCGACAAAAAAACCGACTGCTCCGTATAACCCTGACAATAATGCCGATGAAACCGTACCAATTCTGGCATAACCTACAGCTGCTCCTCCCAAAAATCCCATCATTCCAAGTCCATAAATCAATAAGTCACCACTGTATGCAGCAACGATCCCTCCAATTCCAAATCCCGCTGAAGGCAACCACATCAACTGTGTTTTTCTATTCACACAATCCCTCCTTTCTTCAATCTTCCTCCGTTATCATCCTTCTTTCCCTGTTCCTGCTATTATCATTATAGCCTTTTACGATTCGAATTTATATATCATTGTCAATCCAATGATCGTACCTGTCCTTATACATTGCACCAATAGATCGTCACACAACTATTTTTCTAACATAAAATGTTCATGACACTGACCTAGCAATAAGTAAAAGGAAGTGATTACGTGTTTTTCCATATAAAAGAACTGCAATATGACGCTGCCCCTGAACGTCCGGATCCTGTATATGCTAAAAAGTTGCAGGAAATTCTAGGCGGGCATTATGGTGAAATGACGGTGGCCATGCAATATTTGTTTCAAGGACTTAATAGCCGGGCTGATAAAAAATATCGGGACTTACTTTTAGACACTGCAACCGAAGAACTGGCTCATGTTGAAATGCTGGTCACGATGATCGCCAGGCTTCTCGATGACGCACCGGTAGATGTACAGGAAGAAGCAGCCAAAGACCCGCTGGTTGAGGCGGCCCTTGGGGGCAGAAATCCTCAGCATGTCATTGTCAGCGGACTCGGTGCACTGCCTGCAGATAGTGCAGGAAATTTCTGGTCAGGAAGTTATGTAGGGGCAAGTGGGAATCTGTTAGCCGATTTTAGGGATAATCTGACAAAAGAATCCCACGGCCGCTTGCAGGCTGTTCGATTATATGAGCTGTCCGATGATTCTGGTGTCAAAGACATGCTTTCCTTCCTGATTGCCCGGGATACGATGCACCAGAATCAATGGATTGCAGCTATTTCTGAAATTGAACAGCGGGAATGTGATCTGGTGGTCCCTGCTACCTTCCCTCGCTCCCTTGAGAAGCAGGAAGTCTCCTATGATTTTTATAACTTTTCCCGGGGAGAGGAAAGTAAAAAAGGCCGATGGGCTAATGGGCCAAGTATGGATGGTAAAGGTTTGTTCAACTATGTTGCCAGTCCCCCGGCTTATGGACCAAAACCTTTCTTGTTTCCAGCTCCCCTTCCTGTCCACGATACTATACCGATGGTTCATCCAAAACCCAGTAAAATCTAAGGCCGGCATGGAAACAGGATAGGATTAAAAAGCTGAGAAGATGGGGCACAAAAGCATGAACAAATGAAAAACACGGCCGAACAGTCTGACATTCACAAATTCAACATGAGAAGAATTCTTCTTGCGAAAAATCCTTAAAGACAGAATAGATGAGCTGTTGCGGAAGCGAAGTAAGAGAATGAAGAACTGTGAATATATCCGAACAAATTCATCTAACGATTGAATGTTGTTCGGATATTTCTTTCTTATTTCAGTTTTGTCCCGGCCTGGCAAAATCATATACAGCTGTCTGTCCTAGCCTTTATGCTTTTTTGCGGTCATTTTATCCTTCCGTCTTTTTTCCGAAATACTGGTAGTAATCGGTCCGAATAAATCCATTAAATAGCTTCCGTTTCTTTGTTGCTTTTTCTCCGTACAATTTCTCAAAGTGTTGATGGGAAGTTAAAATATAAACACTCCAGCTCGGGTGTTCAGACATGATCTTCCCTAAATCTTTGTACAGTTGTTCTACTTTTTTCCTTTCCCCAATTCGTTCCCCATAGGGAGGATTACCGATTAAGTAACCATCTGGCACTTTCGGATGAAAATCAGCTGCCTGCATTTGCTTCCAGTTGATCAGCTCCGCAAGTCCTGCTTCCATCGCATTTTCCTTTGCCGTTTCAACCATACGGTGATCAATGTCAAAACCTGAAATTTCCAATTTTTGATCATAATTGGCCAGGTCCTCTGCTTCAATGATGGCATCATCCCAGAACTTTTTCGGAATGAAATCCCATTCCTCTGAAACAAAACTCCGATTAAAGCCAGGTGCGATATTCTGTCCAATTAGAGCGGCTTCGATTGGAATCGTTCCAGAACCCGTAAATGGATCAACTAAGGGATATTCCGGCGTCCAGTTTGTTAGTTGGATTAAAGCAGCTGCGAGAGTTTCCTTTAATGGAGCATCTCCCTGTTTTACCCGATAACCTCTTTTATGCAGTCCCTGACCGGATGTATCAATAGTTAAAGTGGCTTTATCTTTTAACAAAGCCACCTCAACTTTATAAACGGGACCATCCTCCGGGAGTCTGGTGGCCAGTCCATATTTTTGCATCAGACGGTCTGCAATGGCTTTTTTTGTAATGGACTGACAATCTCTTACGGAATAGAGCTTTGATTTAACAGATTTTCCGATGACAGGTACTTCTCCATTCTCCGGAATATAATGCTCCCAGGGAAGATCTCTTGTCTGGTCGTACAATTCTTCAAAGGAAGTTGCTGTAAACTCACCAACCAGAATCTTGACCCGGTCAGCCGAGCGCAGCCATAAATTGCTTCGGGGAATGCCTGAAAGATCGCTAGTATAGACCACCCGGCTATTTTCCACCTTTACATCGTCAAATCCAAGGTTTCTTACCTCATTCCCAACTACAGACTCAAGCCCCATGGCTGAGGTTGCAATTAACGTTAAAGGTTCGGTCATGACTTATTCTCCCCTTCTTTGAATTTCAGACTTGATATATTTGTTCGATTTTTTTGATGATGTACCTTGAACCATGTAATCCGGCATAACTGTTGTCATCACAGTGGTTTACATGAAGGTTCCCATTCTCGTCTATTCTCACAAATTCTGAGGCAAAAAACAATCCCCATCTAAACGGGAAACAGGCGCTTAGATAGGGATTGTAAACATCAGTACGGATATAAGGACCCATGAATGCTCTGTAAGCCATGTTCTGTACCTTCGTACTGCAAACGGTGGTCAGCCTCGTACTCCGGTGGTAATCATCTATCTACAGGCAAATGCCTGTCTCTCCTGCCGGTTCATTTCCCTCAGGAGAGTGCCCCTACCATGATTTGGGTTGCTCGCTCGCGGGGTTTACCTCGTTCCACTTCAGCCGTTTCCAGCTGAACTTCGTCACTGTGGCACTTTCAAGGTACAAGCACCTTATCCCCGAAAGGACTTAGGAGCCTTCCCTGCCGTCAGCTCCATTAGAGCTGCCCTGACTTATGGTTTCGTCAGGCACGAACACTACAGGCATCTCAGCCTGTGCGAGCATGGACTTTCCTCTGCATGGCCAGACCACGCAGCGATTACCCAAGCATTCATTCACCTTGACCGTACAGTTATTATGTTTTAACGCAACATCTCATTATATCATATCTACGTTCAAATGCAATGGAATTAATCGGCAAACCGTTTGCCGAATACCGCTTTTTCCAGATTGGATAAGCGCTTTAAAATGTCATAATTCACCTGTCCGGCACTTTGACTGGAATTGCTTTTTGGCTGATTCATTTGCTTTCTTAATCGCTCGTTTTCATTTTTCAGACGTTCAATCTCCTGCTGGAACGTTTCATAATCCTGGATGATGATATCTAAAAACTCATCTACTTCTTCCTGGTTATAGCCCCGGATCGATACTTTAAAATCTTTATCTAAAATTTCTTTTGTATTTAATTGTGTTTTTTCCATCATATACCTTTCACCCCGATTGTATAACAACTTTATCTTATATTTTTTCAAAATATGTGCCTAAAGTCAATGACATGTCCGTATTCGGTTAAAAATGTTCCTGTTCACTCAGTTCCCTCGCTGCCTCTTCCAGATTCAAAAACGTTATGCGTTCATCAATATATCCGGAATGAGGTTTCATCTTCTCCAATTGTTGAATAAAATATTTTGGGGATCCTTCCAGCTGATCATCATAAATCACAAGACACCCGTCACTTTTAGAAATCAGCCATTGATCTTTCTGCCTGAACTGATGGGGGCTTTCATATCCTTTCTGGACCAGCGGACGAAAAAAATCAGCCTGCTGTATGATGGAGTGGTATTTTTCCTGCCAGGCCTCTTTCCAGACAGCCTCCTGATGTTGAAAGGGCGGAATAACAGCTAGTTTTAAGGAAGGAATGGCAATGACGACTTCGGCAGCCCAGAGTTCGATTCCTGCTTGCCCTGAAATCAAAACCCATTCCAGTCCTTCTTCCATATATGCCTGCAGTCGTTGTCTGATATGATGTTTAATGACTTGTATTTTAGGATCCTTCATATGAAAAATGCCAATTTCATGTGGTTTGTAACCCGTTATCGTTAATACTTTCATAGTTTTTCTCACCTTTTTTTATTATAACAAAAAAGAGCTGAGATGTACTCAGCCCTTTAGAAAATTTTGGTCAACCTATCTTCTCACTGGCCCATACGGTTGTGGGGCAGGACCCATGTTGTAATGAACATTCGAGCATGTATTGCCTGCGGAAGTGGTATGAGGATAATAATGTTTATTGTGCACGACATGGTGGTTCATTATTGTTGTATGGGATGGATGAATATGATCTACTTCGTATGGGATATAATTATTTTTTACTGCATGCTTGGTAGGGTACACAATCTGTTTGCACGGAGGTACACATGGGTTGTGATGGGCATGCATCCTAACAACTCCTTTCTTAATAGACGGTTCACTAACTACTATATTATAAAGAAAGGAGACATGTACTAAGTCATCAACCTATTTTTACGATATCTATTCCTTGATTAAATCCTGAGAAGAAAATGAAAATGGCAATAATTCCTCAATCGTAACTGTCCTGACATCGCCCTTTAGATTAGCGATATGAATCCGAGTATCTCTGCTAAAAAACTCACTCATGACCTGTCTGCACGATCCACATGGAGGGACCGGGCGCTCTGTATCCGCAACAACAGCTAGTTCCTTAAAGTCTGTTTCACCTTCAGAAATCGCTTTAAAAATGGCA
Organism: Melghiribacillus thermohalophilus; assembly: GCF_004342905.1. GTDB lineage: Bacteria > Bacillota > Bacilli > Bacillales > Alkalibacillaceae > Melghiribacillus > Melghiribacillus thermohalophilus. The sequence continues at coordinate 83,647 of NZ_SMAN01000003.1, forward strand.
ACCCGCTCTGCACAACATGTGACAGGATAAGCCGCATTTTCGATATTGCATCCACGATAAACCTTTCCGGAACTGGTAAGAATGGCTGCACCGACGGCAAATTGAGAATACGGAACATAGGCATCATTTCTCGCTTCGACAGCTTTTTGAACTAATTGAACGTGGTCCATGGTTGAACGCCGACCTCTCTTTTTAAAAATTGGGATTCTATCATATATGATCATGGTATTTCTGTAAAGTATTTATTAGTTTAACTGGCATTTTTGGATCTGGTTAAATACATATCTAATCGAATGGTACAGTTCCATAAACCGTTTTTTTCTTACATCTTTATAATAACTGTGCATCAATAATAATTCCATATTGTCCCTGGTATTTTTGATTTGATTGGGAAACACCGGAAGCCGGTGAATCTCTTTCTCGACTGTCTCTTCCCATAGATGAATCAGCTGAAAGATCGGTTCAGTCTCCTGTTTCACCTTTAAAAATGATTCGCGGTTTTTTCGATCAACCGGTTCCTTTTGTTCATACCGATCAAGGCCCGCTTTTAACAAATCCGTCTCGAGCCGGTCAATCAGATCGAATACATCCATATTTTCACCCTCATTTTGTTTTGCTGAAAAACCGTTTGAAGATGGATGGCTTTTGAACATTTTCCTTTGATTTATCCATTTCCCTTTCCATTTTAATACGATTGAGCTCATTTTGTAACTGATTCAATTGTTTTTGAAGCTGATCGATCTCTCTACGGTGGTTTAAGGCCATAGTAATTACGACATCATCAGCCTTCTGAGTTAATTTGTCCTCAACGTCCTGCAGGCGATTATACAAGTTTGAGATTTCCTTTTCAAATTCGTACCTGGTCACCTTTCCCTTCCGATTTACTAAATATGAATTTTTTAAAGCCGTACTCATCTCAGAATCCCTCCATCTTTATATTCTTATTGCATGTATTCTTTTTTATTAAGACCTATTCCTTTATACATGACAAAACTAGAAAAAATAAAACATGACATTCGATTTTATACACGGAAAAAGGACATCTTTTTCAGCTGTCTGTTCAATACTACAAATACTATCGTTACCGAAAGGAGGGACGATCTTGACTGATCCAAAAAAGAATTTGAACAGAAAAAAGCCTCGTAAGGAAAAGCCAGACTGGAAGCCATGGAATGCAAATGGAAATAAAAAATTAGAAGGAGAAAATCGACCGTCTACCTGAATTCGGGTGGATAACCAGTTTTTACGGGTTATCCACTTTTTTAATCGCCCGGATCCCTTTAGCAAGGATACTCAACAACTTTCTCTTTCTGTAAAATTTCCTTTTTATGTTCTTTATTTTTACCCGTTCCGGCTTCCACCATTTGGCCTTTACTTTCTGTACATTTCTCCAGTCTCTGCGAACCAGGTTTTGATGGGGAATAACTGAATATAAGTTCTCCAGCTGGTTTGTTTCAATCATTTTTTCACCCATAAATTGTTCATATTCCCTCCTGCGACCATCAGGTTCAACGGAGGTGGCAAATGCGAAAAATTGTTCATGAAGATTCGGATGAAATAAAAGGCTCGCAAGTTTCTTCCCGGTAGCAATTCTCCGGTCCACTTTTGTAAATCCTTTGATAAAGAATCCGTATAAATCTCCCTGCATAGTTGGAAAAAAGACCCCATTGAGATGGCAGCGATCCTGGAATAAATAGGGCAAACGTCGGAATACTGCATGCTGGTAATGGGGATGTTCGATGACGGGTTTTTGGATTACATTTTGTTCATTGATGATCAGGGCTGTGAGCAGGCGGTTCTGGTCCTTCTTTTCATAGAAGCGGCGCCATTCTTCATCCATGAACCGGGATACTTGAAAGTTCGTAAGCAGGTCAAAAACAGGAGTTCTATATTTTACAGAATAATGATATATAAGTAATTGTGGAAAAGCGTCAGAAAAAATGAACCAATTTGCTCTCTCATACGTCATATATAAATGGCGGGCCATTTTTTCAGAAAGCAAGTTTCGGTAAGTGGCCGATTTTAAATCAGTCATGTTCCAGCCGGCGTTTCTTGATACCTGACTTGCAAGAAATGCCCATCTGATTTCGGGGTGGTGCAGGTAAAAATTCAAATAAGCCTTCGTTCTCGTGATATTGGTCCGGTTCTGATCATCTGTTGTGCGTCTGATTTTTTTATATAATTCTTTGCTCATGATTGAATCCCCCAATCTGGTTCTTTCATATATTTTTTAGTTTTTCCTTATCTTTTTGATTTAATATTTGATATGATACTGTCAGATGGGGTGAGCAAATTGAAATATCCAAACGGAATGAAGAAAACGTTTAACAGTCCATCAGCTGAACCGACTTCTTACGGAAATCGCGGTATGACCCTCGAAAAGGATATCAACCAGACGAATGAATATTACCTGGAATCGAATCAGGCTGTTATTCACAAAAAACCAACACCTGTACAGATCGTCACAGTAGATTATCCGAAACGAAGCGCTGCTGTCATTCGTGAAGCTTACTTCAAGCAGCCATCAACAACAGACTATAACGGAATTTATAAAGGAAAATATATCGACTTTGAAGCTAAAGAAACAAAAGGCTCTTCCCTGCCCCTCAGCAATATCCATGAGCATCAGATCGAGCATATGAGGGCTGTTCAGGAACACGGGGGAATCTGCTTCTTGCTGGTAAGGTTTTCGTCAAAAGAAGAAACGTTCTTATTGCCGGCAAATGATTTGTTTTCTGCCTGGGACAGGCAATTTCATGGGGGAAGAAAATCCCTTTCTTACGATCATGTGAACCGATTCGGACATCCTGTTCCTTTTCGTTTTCATGCAAGGGTTGATTATTTGTCAGTTGTGAACAAACTGTATTTTTAAATGGAGGAGATAAAAAATGGCAAATAATGGCCATTCAAGGGTACAGAGGAGAAGTCAGAGAAAAGCTAAGAAAAAGCAAAAGTGGAATAAAAAGAAGATATTTCTGACTTTACTGGCGTTATTGACAATCTCAGGTCTGGGGGTTCTTGGACTTTTTATTACGTATATTGCAGATGCTCCAAAACTGGATGCATCTAAATTATCAGATCCGATCTCTGCAAAAATTTATGATATGGAAGGAAACTTGATCGCTGATTTAGGTACGCAAAAACGGACAAAAATTGAATACGATGATCTGCCGGATGTTTTAATCGATGCGGTTATAGCAACAGAAGATGCCCGTTTCTTTGATCATTCAGGATTTGATATCCGGCGTATCGGCGCCGCCGTATGGGCTAATGTCACAGACGGATATGGATCCCAGGGTGCAAGTACCATTACCCAGCAGGTAGTCAAAAATTATTTTTTATCCCGGGAAAAAAAACTAGAACGCAAAGTCCAGGAAGTCTGGCTCGCCATGCAGCTGGAGATGAACTATTCCAAAGAAGATATTTTAACCATGTATTTAAACAAAATTTATTATGGAAATTCGATTTATGGGGTAGCCAAAGCATCTGAGGTTTATTTTGGCAAGAAGGATTTAAATGAGTTAACCCTGCCCGAGGCTGCCCTCCTTGCCGGCATTCCTCAGTTGCCGAATGTTTATGATCCTTTTGACAATCCAGAAAAAGCAGAGGAAAGAAAAGATCTTGTTCTTGATTTAATGGTCCACCACGGGAAAATCAGTGAAGCAGAGGCGAAAGAAGCAAAAGAAGTCACCGTTGAAGAGCTGGTCGTAGACGATTATGTGACCAGTATACCCTATGAGGATTTTCTGGAAGTTGCTTTAGACGAAATTAAGGAAAAGCTTGGCGATGAAGTGGATATTTATACGGACGGGATTGAGATTTACACGACTCTTGATACCAGGGCCCAGGAATACGTGGAATTCATGCTAAGCGAAGAGAGTCCTGTTTCATTTCCGGATGATGAATTCCAGACCGGAATAGCCGTAGTTGATACCCAGACCGGTGCGATCCGGGCCATTGGCGGAGGAAGAAACGGAAAAGAAGGGATCGGTGCCGACTGGAATTTCGCTGCTGATGGAGACGGACGTCAGCCCGGTTCCACCATGAAACCATTAATCGATTATGCACCTGCTATTGAGAAATTGAAATGGTCCACTTATCACCAAATCAAAGACGAAGAGTATAAGTATACCAATGGCGACCCTATTCACAACTGGAACGACCGGCACCAGGGCTGGATGTCCATGCGTGAAGCATTAAAGGATTCCATTAATGTACCGGCATTAAAAGCCCTGCAGGAAGTTGGTCTCGAATATGCCGAAAACTTTATCAATCAGCTTGGCATTGATATCCCTGAAAAAGGAATTGTTGAAGCAGATGCCATCGGCGGCGGTCGAATCCACGTCACACCGATAGAGATGGCAGGAGCTTATGCCTCCTTTGGAAACGAGGGCATTTACAATGAACCGTATGCTGTTAGCAAAGTGGTGTTCCAGAACGGAAAAACGATTGACTTTAAACCAGATCCGGTTGTCGCTATGTCTGATGCAACAGCCTATATGATCACAGATATGCTAAAAACAGTCGTTACACAGGGTACTGGAACAGAAGCGTATATCAACGGGCTTCCTGTTGCAGGTAAAACCGGAACCACTAACCGTGGAGATGACGTGACCCCTGACTCCTGGTTTAGTGGATATACAACAAACTACACGATTTCCATCTGGACCGGGTATCGGGATGAACGCAATATACCAAACACACAAATAGCCGAAATACTTTTTAAATATATCATGACCGAAATCTCTAAAGACAAAGAAACAAAAGATTTTGCAAAACCAGATAGCGTAGTTGAAGTGGGTATTGAAAAAGGCACAAGGCCTCCTAAGTTGCCCGGAGAATTTACGCCACAGGAGCTCATTGTATATGAGCTATTTGTGAAAGGAACTGAACCTGACGAAGTATCAGAGAAGTATCGGAAGTTAGACCCGGTCAAGGAACTAAATGCAGAATACAACGAGAAAGAAAATGCCATTGAATTAAGCTGGAAGTACAATGATGATTCAGATGAAGAAAAACAGGACTATATCTTTGAAATCCAGGCAGCCATGAACGAACAACCGATGAAAGTAATTGCAACAACTGAAAAACAGTCCATCTTCATTACCAATGTGGAACCGGGACAGACTTACACATTTGAAGTAACGGTGGTCAGCAGTGACAATCCAGATAGCCGCAGTGAACCTTCTCAGGTTCAAATCGATGTCCCAGATAATGAGTCGATTGAAGAGATTATTGACGATATTATAAATGGAGACGATTCGCAATCAGGTGATCAAGACCATAATGAAGGGAATGAAAACCCGGCAGAGGACGGGAATGAGGAGGACAATAACGGTGATTCTGGTCAGGACGGCAATCAGGAAGAAGATCATAACGGAAGCGATGATGATGAACCGAATCAGGAAGATAATGAGGAATCTGGCCAGTCAACGAACGAAAACGTCCAAAATAACCATAATTAAATCAATTAAATATATTCGGCAAATCATTTTTAACCATCCTCTCCTGAAATCATAAGGCAAAATCAAAACAAGCCTGAGCCATTTTCGCGTATGGCCCAGGCTTGTTTTGCTATGATCTACAGTCAGCTATATTTTGGGGTATCCTGATGCCCCCGTCAATCAGCCTGTTTTCTTCCTATTTTGGATTGGTTCGATGAAGTACTCTCACCCTTGCTTCCATCTTTTCTAACTCACGGAAACATTCCCGGAGTTGAATATATGATAGTCGTTGTCCGCATCGGCCCTCAATAAAGGATAATCGTTCCTTTATGTTTAACGGTTTGTAGTCCATTTGATCAATTAACGGATCGAAAGAATCATTTTCGGGAAATGGAAGTTGATTTAGAAGACACAGTGCTTGTTTAAACTTTCGGATGTAGATGTTTATCGTTTCGGCACGAATGTTCCCGCTGGAATCATGTTCATATTTCTTCCACTCGTCAATAATCTTTTTTACGTCATGATTCATTGGGTCGCTTTCTCCTGTTTACGCATCCGTTTTTGTCCTTCCCTGCATAGATCCAGCAGCGGACAGGAATCACAGTTTGGATTTTTCGCCTTGCAATGGTACCGGCCAAAAAAGATCATCCGATGATGTGTAATGCTCCACTCGTCTTTCGGAACTTTTTTCATTAATGTTTTCTCCACTTCGAGGACTGAATCTTTCCAGCGGCAGATACCCAGACGTTTGGATACCCTTTCCACATGAGTGTCCACAGCGATGGCCGGCTGGCCAAAAGCAACAGAAACAACTACATTTGCTGTTTTCCTGCCCACTCCTGGAAGTTTAACGAGTTCGGAATGTTCCTGGGGGACTTGCCCATTATACTTTTCAATTAAAATCTCGCACAATTTACGAATATTTTTGGATTTATTTCGATACAGGCCTATGGAACGCAAATCATTTTGCAATTCTTCAAGAGACACAGCCAGGTAATCCTCCGGCTGTTTATATTTTTTGAACAAATTTTTTGTTACTTTATTGACCAGGGCATCGGTAGACTGTGCTGATAAGACAACTGCGATCAGCAGCTCAAATGGATTGGAATGCTTCAGTTCACATGCTGCTTCCGGAAACATTTTTCCCATCTGATCCAGGCAGTCACGAATTTGTTTTTGGTTAAGCATGCTTTTCCCTCCTTATGCATCATCTTCCAGCCAGTTATAATAAACCGATGTATCTCTGCTATGTTTCTTTCCTGTCTTCTCTTTTGAATTTGTATGAAAGGCCTTGCTGGCTTTCCTCGCATCCTGGACGGTCTGAACGCCCTTCTTTTTCCATTCATTTAATATTCGGTCAATATACCGAAAATTCAATTTGCCCATCAATACGGCCTCTCTTAGAGCTGCTTTAATGACAGCCGGTTGAAAACCGTCCTCGTCCAGCCATTGATTAATGGTTTCAATTTCGATTGGGGACAAAATTCTGCCAAATTCTTGTTCAAACAAAATAAAAAGGTTTGCTATATGATCTTCTTCCCCAATTTTTTTGTCATTGTTTGCATAAATCGCTTTGAAAAGAGGTTCAAGGGTATATCGTTCATCAATGAGATTCCCTTGATTTTGTCGAATAATATCAAGATAACCTTTCTTTTTTAACTGACTTAAACATCTGGCAATATCCTGCTCCTCCAGTGTCATGAACTGGCTGAGTTCCTCAAGTGAAGGCAGATCGTTTCCCCGCAAATGAAAACGATAAATATGTAAAATAATCACTAATTCGGTTTCGTTCAACCCTAAGTCCAAATATTTGCTCAACAATTGTTCTGGAATATTGATCTGATCCTGTATAATCCGGTCATACATATATAGGTTCTGCAATGGATATTCACCTCAACATCCATTATAACATCTTTGTTTCCGACAAAAGATAACAAAATAAATTTTGTACAGCTGATTTGTCTCTAATATTAATAAAACCCCGGTCAGGGACATCATGACTGTCCGCTTACCGGGATCATTTCAGCAATGTATCATTTAAGGATACAGGCGGTTTAAGAGACGAGGGAACGGAATGGCTTCCCGGACATGCTCTATGCCTGCAATCCATGCTACAGTACGTTCCAGACCAAGTCCAAATCCTGAATGGGGTACACTTCCATACTTTCTTAATTCCAGGTACCATTCATAAGCTGGACCATGGAGGTGATGTTCCTCATACCGTTTTTCCATGAGCTCTAAATCATCGATACGCTGGGAACCCCCGATAATTTCGCCATAGCCTTCAGGTGCTATTAAATCGGCACACAGCACCACTTCAGGGCGATCCGGATCTGGTTTCATATAAAAGGCTTTAATTTTGGCCGGATAGTGGGTAATAAATACAGGCTTGTCAAAACTTTCCGCTATTGCGGTCTCATGAGGAGCTCCGAAATCTTCTCCCCACTCGATGTCGTCAAATCCTTTTTCGTGCAGGAGTTTAATGGCATCATCATACGTAATCCGCGGGAAAGGTGCCTGAACATTTTCCAGTTTAGACGTATCCCGATCCAGCGTCTTCAGTTCAATCTGACAATTTTTCAGGACAGACTGGACAATGTAGCTGACGTACTGCTCCTGCAGCTCAAGGCTGTCTTCATGGTCCATAAACGCCATTTCAGGTTCGATCATCCAGAATTCAATTAAATGCCGTCTTGTTTTGGACTTTTCTGCACGAAACGTCGGACCAAATGAAAATACTTTTCCAAATGCCATAGCCGCTGCTTCCATATAGAGCTGACCGCTTTGTGAGAGGTAGGCATCCTCGTCAAAATATTTGGTGTGGAACAGCTCGGTTGTCCCTTCGGCAGATGCACCAGTTAAAATCGGCGGGTCCACTTTGATGAATCCCTGTTCATTGAAAAATTCATAGGTAGCCCGAATGACTTCATTCCGAATCTTCATGAGTGCATGCTGTTTTCGGGAACGAAGCCATAGATGCCTATGGTCCATCAAAAATTCAGTTCCATGATTTTTTGGTGTAATCGGATAGTCCACAGCTTCATGAATGAGCTCAAGTTTCTTGACATGCATTTCGTAGCCCAGCGGTGAGCGTTCATCCTTCACAATCGTCCCTGTGACATATAAAGATGATTCCTGAGTGATGCGCTTTGCAAGTTCAAATGTTTCTTCATTCACTTCCGCTTTTACTACAACTCCCTGGATAAATCCTGTGCCGTCACGGAGTTGAAGAAAAGCTATTTTTCCGCTGGAACGTTTATTGGCAAGCCAGCCGCCTAATGTTACCTCTTCTCCTACATGTTCATGTACCTTATCAATCGTTGTTTTCACGGTTTTTCCCTCCAATTATCGTGAGTGTTTGTTGACAAATCGTTTGATACGTTTTGCTGCTTCTTCTAGCTGATCCAGTGAAGTGGCATAAGATAAACGAACATTATCCGCCGAACCGAAGCCAGATCCGGGAACCAGTGCGACTAACTCCTCTTCAAGCAACGCTTTGACCCAGTCATCCACTGATTCGAACCCACAGCCGATTGCCGCCTCTTTAGCGTTCGGGAACAAATAAAAGGCACCTTTAGGTTTGACACAGCTGATTCCTGGAATATCAATAATCCATTCATATAATTTCTCAAGCCGCTCCTGAAATGCCTCTTTCATCTGTTCAATCTCTTCATCTGAACCAGTATAAGCGGCAAGTGCTGCATACTGGGCAATACTTGTCGGGTTTGATGTGGAATGGGATGCGAGATTCGTCATGGCCTTAATGATTTTTTCAGGTCCAGCAGCATACCCGATTCGCCAGCCTGTCATAGAATGGGATTTAGATACCCCGTTAATGATCACGGTATTTTCTTTTAAGTCATTAGAAAGCTGTGCAATGGATGTATGCTCTTCATCGCCATAAATTAACTTTTCGTAAATTTCATCCGAGATCATCAGGACATGATGTTGTAAACACACTTCACCAATGGCCTTTAATTCCTCTTTTGTATACATGACACCAGTCGGATTGCTCGGTGAATTGATAATGATCGCTTTCGTCCGAGAGGTAATCGCCTGTTCAACCTGTTCTTTGGTTAATTTAAATTCATTTTCTTCAGTTGCCTCTACAAAAACAGGTGTACCTTCTGCCAGCTTAATTTGCTCGGGATAACTCACCCAGTACGGAACAGGAACAATGACCTCATCGCCCGGGTTTAGTAAAACCTGAAACAGCGTAAAAAGAGCATGTTTTGCACCGGTCGTAACGATGATTTCATCTTGATGATATGTAAGCCCCTGATCCCTTTCAAACTTATTAGCTATGGCCTGTTTTAACTCTGGTAAACCGCCGGAAGGAGTATATTTCGTCTTCCCTTCTTCCATTGCTTTATAAGCAGCATCGAGAATAAATTTTGGAGTATTGAAATCCGGTTCGCCAGCACCGAGACCGATGACATCCAGCCCCTCGTTTTTAAGAGCTTTTGCTTTCGCAGTGATGGCCAGTGTGCTTGATGGAGTCAGCGACTGTACACGTTTTGCCAGTTCCATGATATACACGCCCCTTTATTTGTGTAATAAATAGAAATATCGTTATTGGGTTTGTCTTAAAATAAACTGTTCATACATATTTCCTGAATGAAAATGGTAATACTCAAATACATATTGACCCTTGTTGTCAGTATAGATCAACTCCCACATCGTTTGTCCATTTTCATAACCCGGGGTCAGCTGTATAAGGTCACACTCACGACATGTTTGTTGCCATTTTCCAAGGATTTCTTCTCGGCTATATCCATCATCCTCGTATATGACTTTCATTTCTTCCCCTTCCATCACAGGCACAAAAACAAATATGTGTTCCCCGTCACCCGTTTTGCCTTTTATGACATCATAAGGAACTTTCCCGTTAAACCTCATGATCTCATCCACATGCTCCAGCTCTGTCCGGTCAAGGGCAGACTTGACGGAATCAGCAAATGTTTCCCCTCTGTCCTGCTCTGCCATGAAGGAAATAACCAAAAAATAAATGAATATACTGGCAGAAAGGAAAAAAATAAATGCAATCAGCCAGATCACAAATTTACGTTCGGTAAATGGTAAAGATTGCTGTCTCATCATCATCATCCAATGCTAATCCAAACATTAAATTTTGTTCTTTAAGGGTCCGGTTTAAACTGTCAACAATTTTATAAAGATCTTCTGAATTTTTTACACGGACAGTGGATAAAACTTGAACGTTTTCATTCATCATGAAACCTCCACTTTCAATGAAAAATTTACACGGCATACATCCGTCATTACAACACAAACTAAGAATGAAAAAACAGTGACACACTTTAATTATTATAACAATAATTTATTCAGTACAAGAACCTAATTTTAAAAATTTATCACCTAACCCATACCCATCTTTAAAATAAGTGCTCACAACCCGGTGAGCACTTATTTCATGAACTCATAATTATTTAAATCGCTTCTGATCTGGATTGTTCCGACTTTTTTAAGCACATATACATCAATCCATGATTCACTAAGCCGTTCAATAAGCGCCTCATTGAACGGAATCTCTTCAATACTGTAAATGATGGCGATGTGGGGGTCAATTTTTTGAAGAAAATCAACCCCGGGAAAATTTTTGCTAGCATATTCGGGGATTTTAATAATTTCAGCTTGAATCGGGTGTGCTTCAATCTGTTTTTCAATCGCTTCATTTCCCTCAGCCATGTAAAGGATGGATGTTTTTCCGAATGTAATATATAAGGACATGCGTTCAGAATCATCTTGCTTCATGACACGAAAAAGAAGTCCCGGACTAAGCTCATAATGTTTCCCCTTTTTCCATTTTACCGTTGAAAACATTCGTTGATTTCCATGGCGGTAGCAGTTTGAACGTAAAGATTCAGAAACGATGACTTCATTAATATTGTAACGTTTCACCAAACGTTGTGTATTTGCACAGACATCGGATTCCTGTGTGGTTAAGATCAGCGAGTCAATGTGCTTGATTTTTAACTCGTCTAACTGTTCCTGCAGTGCCTTTTCACTCTTTTTTGAACCGGTATTAACCAGAATGTGTTTATCACTGGTGGTTATAAGCATCGACTCCCCATCAGGGAGTGAAAAAAAAGTAAAAACAGCCTCATTCTCTTTCGTATAACTCTCTGCCAAAGCTGTTTCAAACGGGATTAAACCTGAAATCACCAAAATGATCAGGCATAGGCACCATTTATTCATATAAGATCACACCCTGACTTTACTCTACATAAATAGGGTGTGCGGGATTCTTATGATATATCATAACCAATCCTTGACTTCCTGTAACAGTTTCTGGATGCTTCCTTTCAAGACAGGCACATCCGGAATGGAATCGATGAAATATTTGCCATATCTTGAGGAAATTATGCGTTGATCTAGGACAAATACAACCCCTTTATCCGTACTGGAACGGATCAACCTGCCGAATCCCTGTTTAAATCGTATGACAGCATGAGGCAAAGCGAGATTCATGAATGGATTTTTCCCCTTTTCTTTTAAAAAAGCAGATCTGGCCTGATAAGCTGGATGACCAGGGGGATCAAAGGGAAGGCGAACAATGACAAGAGAAGTTAAATCATCACCTGGAATATCCACACCTTCCCAGAAAGAACTTGTTCCAAATAATATGGCCTGTTCGAATGCCTGAAAATTTTTTTGCAGTCGGCTCCTGCTTCCGCTTGATATTCCCTGTGCGATAAGAACAAATTCCAGGTCCATCATCATGTTCTTCAAGGCGTAATACGTTTTTTTCAGCATCTGATATGACGTAAATAATACAAGCATCCTCCCCTGTGTCAGCTGTGCCAGTTGATAAATGGACTGGCTTACCGCTTCAACAAAATCCTTCTCAGAATCATACTTGATATGGGGCAAATCATTCGGTACCATCAGCTTTACCTGTCTGTCGTAACGGTAAGGTGACGGTATTTTCCTGGCCATAACTTGTTCTTCAGAAAGACCGAACTGGTTCTGCATAAAGGTAAATGAGTCGTTCATTGTTAAGGTAGCACTGGTTAAAACGACACTTTCCTTTTGATCAAAAAAATGTTTCCGCAGCAGCGGAGCGACTGAAATTGGTTCGCTGTATAAATATACGGCGTTTTTGGCACCTGTAGCCTCAATTTCAATCCATTTCACCTGTTTCTGTCCGTCATATTTCATGAAATTTTCTGTGTGTTCCATTAATGAAAAAATCTCATCCCGTTTTTTTTCGATCGCTTCCTGCAATTGTTCATCATCAAAAGACTGGTCCATTATTTTCAAAAGCCACTTTTCAATCTGTTTCAATGAAGAAAGAAATCGATTGGTCAGTTCTAGAATATCATGAATGCAATCGATTTGTTGCGGTTGGAACACATATTGAAGACGCCCCACATCGTTGGATGTTACATGATCCTCACAGGAATTCAGTACAAACTGATATAAATAGCTAAAAAGCTCGTCAGCACGTTCTTTTCCCATTTGAATGTATTCCAGAATTTCCAATGTCCCTGTCAGGCGATGATTTTCTGCCAGATCAACCAGTTCAGACAGCAAGTATTGAATGGATACATAATCCACCTGGAGACCAAAATGTTTGGTTGCCGACGTTTCCAGATGGTGGGCTTCGTCAATGACGGCATACCGGTAGGGTGGCAAAAACGGATAGTCATTTGTTAAATCGGTACACAGCAGTGCATGATTGGTAATGATCACATCGGCTTTCTGCGCTTGTTCCCTGGCCCGCTGGTAAAAATTTTTAGAAAACCACGGTGATTTCGGATCAATATGAAGGTCTGCTTCCGCATTGACCTTTTTCCAAAATATTTTTCCGCTGGAAGGCAGCTGAATTTCATCAACATCTCCTGTCATTGTTTCAGTAAGCCAGACTAGTATCATCGCCTTTGTGAGTACTACATCATAGTTATCTTCATCAATCGGTTTCTGCAATTCCTGTTCAAATTTGTTCAGGCTCAAATAATGTCGTTTCCCTTTGAGTAAAGCGGCATTGAAAGGTATCGGAAAAATCTTTTTCAGCAAAGGGATTTCCTTATCCATAATCTGAGACTGAAGCTGGGTCGTGTAGGTACTAATGATTACTCTTGTATTTTCGTAAACAGCATAATACAGGGCAGAAAGAAGGTATGCCAGTGTTTTTCCGGTTCCTGTTTCCGCCTCAATCATTGCATGGGTATGTTGTATAAAAGCATCAAAGATGATTTCGCTCATCCTGCGTTGCCCGTCACGGATTTCGAACTGGTTTAAATGAGTGCTTAGCAACCCCTGTTCGTTGAACGTATCATCGAGAAGTTCTCCAAATGTACATGGAACATGGCGCTCGGTTGTTAACGGTCTGGTATATTTTTTAATGGCCAGCCCCCGATAGATTTCAAGATCCTTCCGTTCCTCCAGGGAAAAGCGCTTTTCGTCCGTCAAATCGGATAAAATAAAGGAAAGGTCACTTTTCAGTTTCCCGGATATTCGGTACAAATGTTCCAGTGTTTCTGCCGGCAATGTTTTCACTTTCTTCATTAACCGTATAAAAATTTCAGCTGTAACACAGGCATCCGATAAGGCTCTGTGGGGGTTTTGATGGACAATCCCCATATGCTCAGCCAGGTGCGACAGTTTATATCCCGGCGCCATAGGTTCAAAAATCCTTGCCAGCTCAACAGTATCGATAATCCGATTTTCTATAGTCCTGAATCCATGTTGTTTCAATGCATCATTTAAAAACCCAAGATCAAATTCAACATGGTGGGCGACAAAATAATCATCCTCATCGATGAAATCCAATATATATTCTGCAATTTCTTCAAAATTCGGTGCATCTCTAACCTGTTCATTGGTAATACCAGTCAGACTAGTAATAAAATTCGGAATATCGTGATCAGGTTTCACGTAAGATGAAAATTGATCAATCATTTTATCTCGATGAATCCGTACCATGCCGACTTCAATAATCTGTGCACCTTTTACAGGACTTTGGCCGGTGGTTTCTAAATCGACTACGACAAATCGATTCAATTTTTTCACCTGCTTTCAGTTCAGCATTGGAAATGAATCTGACTACAATGACACAGCAGCAAAAACAATTTGAGATAAATCTGGAAAACACTTGCTGCTGACAGGATAAAGCCGATCATGCCACGATGCAGGTTATGTCTCCGTTCGCATGATAGGGCTTTTAACATGAATAATAAACCCCTTGCAAGTAAGAGCAAGGGGCAGACCGTTCATCTTTTTGATTCAGCAAAAACAAAGCGGACATAACTATTTAACGGTAAGAGGCGGTTCAGCTTCGATGAGTTCATCGATTTCATTTTTTTCATTCATAATTGCTATTTTCGGGTGATGACTGGCTAATTCATCCTCAGAAAGGGTAACATAGGAAATGATAATGACAATATCTCCTTCTTGAACGAGGCGTGCTGCTGCTCCATTTAAACATACTACACCGCTATGCCGTTCGCCGGGAATAACATAGGTTTCCAGTCTTGCTCCATTGTTGTTATTGACAATTTGAACTTTTTCGTGTGGCAAAATACCAACCTGTTCCAGTATATATTCATCAATCGTTACACTGCCCACATAATTTAAATTTGCTTCAGTCACGCGGGCACGATGGATTTTAGCATTCATCATGGTGCGGAACATATCATTTTCCTCCTATTTTAGATCATAGGTTAATTCTCCGTCCGGATGAAAAATCAAGTTATCGATTAACCTGGCATTATCAAAATATACAGCAGCTGCCAGGATCACACGCTCATCAATTTCATCCAGAGGTTTTAATTCTGGATATGTGAGCAAATCAACGTAATCTATTTTACCATGAGTATGCTCTTTTATGAAGTTTCTTACTTCATTTATTATCGTCTCACGGTTGTTTACCCCATTTCTGACAAGGAAACGTCCATGTTCTAAGGCCTTAAACAAATAGGGGGCCTGCTTCCTCTCTTCTCCATTTAAATAAACATTCCGGCTGCTTTTGGCCAGACCATCTTCTTCCCTTACGGTCGGTACCGGAACCAGCTCGATAGGAAAATTTAAGTCGTGAATCAGTGCATCTACTACCGCCACCTGCTGAGCATCTTTCAGTCCGAAATAAGCCCGGTTGGGCTGGGTGAGATGAAATAACTTTGTTAAAACAGTTGCTACACCATCAAAATGCCCTTCCCGGGATTTGCCGCATAACACGTCCGTCCGATCTCTAACCGTTAATTGAATGGACATCGGTCCGGGATACATTTCTTTTGTATCGGGAATAAACACCGCATCCACTTTTTCCTGTTCAGCCATTTCCAAATCCCTTTTCTCATCTCTTGGATACCGTTCAAAGTCTTCAGAGGGCCCAAACTGAAGCGGATTGACAAAAATACTCAGTACTACGATATCATCTGTTTGCCGTGCTTTTCGAATCAGGTGGATATGCCCTTCATGCAAGTAACCCATGGTCGGAACAAAACCAATGGATTTTCCTTCTTTTCGTTTTTTAAGTGAATAGGCCTGCATATCTTCTGCTTTACGGAAAACATTCATGGTCTAATTACCTCCGTAGAGTGCGTTTACATCATCATTCTCCATGGCATAAGAAAATTCTTTATCAGGGAATTCGTTTGATTTCACTTCATTGATATACGTTTTAATCGCCTGCTTAACAGGATGATTAAGGTTAGTATACGACTTCACAAATTTGGCTACCCGATCCACTCCATAAGTGAGCATATCATGATAGACAAGTACCTGACCGTCACAGTAGGGCCCAGCACCAATTCCGATGGTTGGAATCGACAGTTCTTCTGTGACAATTTTAGAAAGTTGATACGGAATACATTCGAGCACTAAAGCGATTGCTCCAGCCTTCTGGACATTCAGGGCATCCTCGATAAGCTGTTCTGCATCTTCTTTTGTTTTTCCCTGGACCCTGTAACCGCCGAGGACATGAACAGATTGAGGTGTCAGACCGAGATGACCTACTACTGGAATTCCCGCTTTAGTCAACCGTTCGATCACTTCCAGAACGTTTTCGTCTGCCCCTTCCACCTTCAAAGCCTGAGCATTGGTTTCCTGAATGATTCGCTTAGCATGTTTCATTGAATCTTCCATGGAAACATGCAGTGTCATAAACGGCATATCAATCACGACAAAGGTATCGTCCGCGCCCCGTCTGACCGCTTTTCCATGGTGAATCATGTCATCTGCCGTAACCGGTATCGTGGAATCATAGCCCAATACCACATTACCAAGTGAGTCACCTACGAGTATCATGTCAATCCCGGCTTCCTGAGCAAGTTTTGCTGATGGGTAGTCATAAGCAGTGATCATCGTAATTTTTTCCCCGTTTTCTTTCATTTTTTGTAATTTAATCCGGTTTTTCATTATTCATGACCTCCTGATCTCCAGTTAATTTCCGCTGAATATAGCACATGATCCCGGCCTTTCTGATCGGTAACTATCAGTGCACCATCCTGGTCGATTCCTTTAAAGATGCCCTGCCAGTTTTGATTTTTGCTTGATACCATGATCGGTTGCCCAAGCCTGTAAGCCCTTTCTTCCCACATCGTTTTAATTGGAAGGAATCCCTCTTTGAGATACCTTTCATATAACCGTTCGATCTGTTGAAGAATGACTTGTATCAATGGTCTCCGATTCCACGCCATCCCCGTTTCTATTTTTAATGACGTCGGCTCATTATCGGATATCATGTTAAAGTCCTCTCTGTTCTGATTGACATTTAAGCCGATTCCCTGAACGATATAGTTGATCTGATCCTGTTCAGCCTGCATTTCTGTTAAAATTCCTGCGATCTTGTGATCATGTACATAAATATCATTGGGCCATTTGATGTAGAATGCCAAATCTGTTATTTCTTCGAGTGCCTCTACGATCGCAACTGCACTTAACAGAGTCAATTGCGGAGCCTGCTGTGGTTCGACTTCCGGTCTTAAAATCAGGCTCATCCAGATACCGTCCCCTTTTTTAGAATACCAGGTACGATTGAGACGTCCTCTTCCCTTCACCTGTTCATCTGCAACGACAACCGTGCCGTGCTGTGCACCTTCCCTTCCAAGATGATGTGCAATCACCTGAGTAGAATCCGTTGTCTTTTCGAAAATAACTCTGGAACCGAGCCAGTTTGTTGATAATCCCCATTGAATCGTATTGGCACTCAGTTTATCCGGATTTTTTAAGATGCGATAGCCTTTCCTCGGAACCGATTGAATCACATATCCATCCTTTTCAAGCTCCTTCATATGTTTCCAGATTGCTGAACGAGTAATGTTTAATTGTTCTGATAAAACCTGTCCGGAAACAAATTCATCAGGATACCGGGACAATAAATCAATTAATTTCCTTCTTGTCGATTCCAACGAAACACCCACTCCTTTATCTGTTCCACATCGTTTTTTAGTTCCCCTGTGAGAACCTTATTTTCCACGTGTGTTAAGACTGTATTGATCCAGGGGCCTGGTTTCTTATCAGGAAGCCATTGTCTGATTTGGTTGCCATCAACTTTAAGGTCCTTACGGCTGTATATGGGAAGGGAGTCATATCTCTTTTTTACTTCCGTTTCCTTCATGGAATCGTCAGTTGCAAAAGCATTGATCAGAGAAACAAACGAAGGGATCATATCCAGATCAAGCAAATACAAGCATCGATTATCCAGCTTTCTCTTTTTGAAACATTGATAGGCCCTGGCCAACTGTTTGCTTCGGTTTTTAATTTTATTTGACAATTTCCATTCCCTGATCCATTCTTCAACAGAATGACGGGTATTGATAAAATGCAACCTGGCAATACCTTCATAGAAAGTCTCGACAGGGTCAGTCATCATCTCCAAACACTTGTCAATAAGGCCGGAGTCCTGTTGGAATACAGGTAAATAAAAATGTATCCCTGTATCCTTTATGACCTGAAATGATTTTTGCAGGTGCGTTCCCTTTAACAGTTTTTCCAGTTCTGCCGCCTTCCGTTCCACAGCGATTTTCTCCAATAAAAAACCATGTTTTTTCATTGCTTTCTTCGTATGATCATCGAGATGAAAACCAAGCTGGCTGATAAATCTGACTGCCCGCATCATCCGAAGGGGGTCCTCCTGAAAGCGGTCATCAGCATGAAGAACGGTTCGCAGCAACTTCTCTTTCATATCTCTCATGCCATTGAAAGGATCTATAATGTTTCCCTGACTGTCCATGGCAATAGCGTTTATAGTAAAATCCCTTCTGGCTAAATCCTCCTGAATATCCCGTACAAATTCGACCTGCTCTGGGTGGCGGAAATCCTGGTAATCACCATCAATCCGAAAGGTGGTCACTTCATATGACTGATTGTGATAACGGACCAGTACCGTACCGTGCTCTATTCCAACAGGAATTGTTTTTTTAAATATGGACTGTACTTCCCGGGGAAGAGCACTTGTAGCAATATCGATATCTCCTATCGGACGCTTCAGCAAATAGTCCCGAACGGAACCGCCTACGAAATAGGCTTGATGCCCTTGTTTCTCCAGCTGATGCAAGATCGGCAATGCTTCTTTAAACGGTTGTTCCATCATCAATCATCCTCAAGCAGACGCTGATAAATGTTCTCATACTGACTGATAATTTTGTTTGAATGAAAATGCTCCTTTACTCGCTCAACACAGGACTGTGAAAACCGTTTCCACAATTCCTGACTCGATAACAGGGATAAAGCTTTATCACTTACCCCTTCAATATCGTTGACCGGGCAAATATATCCTGTCTCACCATGAGCAATCACTTCCGGTATTCCGCCTACATCCGTCCCAATGCAGGGAACTCCGCAGGCCATGGCTTCCAGAAGAACCAGCCCAAAACTTTCTTTTTCAGATAACAGTAGTTTTAGATCAGCAAACGAAAGCAGTTCAAATATATTTTCCTGTTTTCCTAAAAACAAAACATGCTCTTCCAGCTTTAAATTCTTTACAAGCTGATTGACGGTACAAAATTCAGGTCCGTCCCCTACAAGGAGCAATTTTGACGGAATGTGTTCGGATATTTGTTTAAATACCCGGATGACATCTGGGACCCTTTTGACTTTTCTGAAATTGGATATATGTATAACTACTTTTTCATGTTCCTGAATGCCGTACTGGAATTTGAGTTCGTCATTTCGTTTTTGTACAGATTCCTGTTCATTGACAAAGTTGTAGACCACATCAATGGGTCTTTCAATGTCCAACATTTCTTCAGTCTGTTCTTTCAAACTGTTTGAAACAGCTGTAACACAGTCTGACTGTTCAATTCCGAATTGAATCATTTTTTTAAAACCAGGATCAATGCCAAGCACCGTTATGTCTGTACCGTGCAAAGTGGTTACAATTTTAATGTTTTGTTTGATCATCTGCCGTGCAAGAATAGCACAGATAGCATGGGGCATCGCATAATGGGCGTGTATGATATCCAATTCCTCCCGGTCAATGACCTCTGCCATTTTGTTCGCCAGTGCCAGATCGTAGGGAGGATATTGAAAAACAGGATAATTGTTAACTTTAACTTCATGAAAATAGATGTTTGAATAAACCCGATTCAACCGAAAAGGCATATCTGAAGAAATAAAATGGATTTCATAGCCTTTTTCTGCAAGCATTTTTCCCAGTTCGGTAGCAATGATTCCAGATCCGCCTACCGATGCATAACAGGCTATTCCGATTTTGATTGTCATGTTCTTCACCCTTGTTCCTTTGTCTGATGCACAATATCTCTCCAGTGAAAATCTCCACGTTTTATGCCATGTATCATAATCTCTGCTGCTGCTATATTCGTCGCAAGCGGAATTTGATACACGTCACACAGCCGGAGAAGGGCATTCACATCTGGTTCATGGGGCTGTGCGGTCAGTGGATCCCGAAAAAAGATGACAACGTCCAGCTGATCGACAGCGATCAACGCCCCGATTTGTTGATCGCCTCCTAGTGGGCCGGACTGAAAACAGTGAATGTCTAGTCCTGTGGACTCCTGAATGTTTTTGCCGGTTGTCCCCGTGGCATACAGCTCATGTTCGGCAAAGATCGGACGGTATGCTGTTACAAAATGGATCAGATCTTTTTTCTTCTGGTCATGGGCAATTAAAGCAATTTTCATGCGTTTCTCCTCTATTCTAATAAATTTTCAAGTCCGTATACCAGTCCATTGAGTTTTCTCACCTGTTCCACAGCAAGCTTTACTCCTGTCATAAAGGACTCCCGATGATACGAATCGTGGCGGATAGTAAGGGTCTGGCCTGTACCTCCAAAAATGACTTCCTGATGGGCAATAAGTCCCGGAAGCCGTACACTATGAATATGCATACCATGAATATTTGCTCCTCTTGAACCCTTTACGATTTCCTTTTCATCGGGATGACCCTGCTGTTTTTCTGATCTTACTTCCTGAATCAGTTCCGCTGTCTTGACAGCTGTTCCGGATGGAGCATCCAGTTTTTGGTCATGATGCTTTTCAATTATTTCAACATCCGGAAAATATCTGGCAGCCCACCTGGCAAACTGCATCATCAATACTGCCCCTACAGCAAAATTAGGTGCAATGACGGCACCGATTTCTTTTTCTTCAGCGAGATGTCCAAGCATATTCAGCTGTTCCTGGGAAAATCCCGTCGTACCCACAACCGGTGACACGTTATTTTCTAGGGCTAACCGTGTATGGTAATAGCCGGCATCCGGTGTGGTCAGATCGATCAATACATCAGGCTCCAGCTCGTGCAGCGCCTGTTCAGCACTGGTATAAATCGGGGCATCAAATGGAGGCAATCCGGTAATCTCTTTGACTTTTCTGCCATTATATTTACGGTCAATGGCCCCAACCAGTTCAAAATGATCCGTTTTTTCGATTAAACGCAATGCTTCGCTTCCCATTTTCCCCCTTGGGCCAGCTACGATGATTTTAATCATGGGTTGTGTCCTCCTTTTGTTCATCGAGTCTTGTCCATCTGTTATGATCCCTTACTTCAAACTTTGTCATCGACCGATCAAAGGCTTCACTGATATCAATGTTGAGGGAATTAGCAAACGAAACGATGACAAATATCAAATCACCCAGTTCTTCCTCAATGGATTTTTCTTTTTCAGTTGTTTTCTTTGGTTTTTCACCGAAGTAATGATTGACTTCTCTGGCTAACTCTCCAATCTCTTCAGTTAATCGAGCCAGCATGCTTAATGGAGAAAAATATCCTTCTTTAAACTGTGATATGTATTGATCCACACGTTTCTGCATGTCTTCCGTTGTACATGTTTTTTTTTCACCCATCGAATCCCTCTTTCATTTAAAAACCATATCTTGCTATCATCTTTCATGTTAGCCAAAAGGCGGTATTTTGACAAATCATTTATTCATTATTGCTCATTTTTTTCCCATTGTCTATAATGAATGAAGTGTCAGCAACAACTGGAGGTGTAGACATGAAAGTACTTGGACTAAAGGTGAAAAATCTCATTTTTATATTAATTGGATCAGCTGTTTTTTCATTTGGCATCGTTCATTTTAATATACAAAATAATTTAGCTGAAGGCGGTTTTACCGGAATTACTCTACTATTGTATTACTTACTTCGCTGGGATCCGGCCATTACGAATATCCTGTTGAATGTACCCGTTTTTATTCTCGGCTGGAAACTTCTTGGGCGGAATACCTTTTATTATACAATAATTGGAACATTCGCCGTGTCACTGTTTTTGTGGATCTTTCAAAAGTACCCATTATCTCTCATCTCCCTCCAGGAAGATATGACATTAGCCGCCCTGTATGCGGGAATATTTGTCGGAGTAGGACTTGGGGTTATTTTTCGCTATGGCGGAACAACAGGCGGTGTTGATATCATTGCCAGACTGGTACATAAATATATCGGCTGGAGCATGGGACGGACCATGTTTCTTTTTGATGCAGCTGTCATCATTGCATCCATTTTGCTTTACCTTGAGCCCCTTGAAGGAATGTATACCCTTGTAGCTGTATTTATCGGAGCAAGGGTCATTGATTTCATACAGGAAGGAGCCTATGCTGCCAGAGGAGCGACCATTATATCCTCAAACAGTGATGAGATTGCCCGTAAAATTATCCATGATATGGACCGTGGTGTAACGGTACTTGAAGGGCGGGGAAGTTTTACCGGTGAAAAACGAGATGTGCTCTATTGTGTGGTAGGCAGAAATGAGATCGTCAGACTGAAAAACATCATTCAAGAAATCGATCCACATGCGTTTGTAGCCGTCGGAACAGTACATGATGTACTCGGAGAAGGATTCACACTGGATGAAAATAAAAATCCAATTACAGAATGAGAAAAGCGGAAGCGACCTGACTATCCGTGGCCAGGTCCACTGGAGGGTTCCCGGAGAGGATAATAGGGCACATCAGATCTAAAGTGGCCTGTCCTCTCAGTCTGAACTGGAGGACTTCCTGTTAGGAAAAATCAAGAGGAATATCCCTTTTAACATTGGCTTACAAAAAAACCCTGATTGGATACATTCCAATCAGGGTTTCACTATTCTTCATTATTCATGGCAACAAACATCAGTACAAAACGAAGCAGTTCAAGTAAGGCTACAACTGCTGCTGCAACGTAGGTTAAAGCAGCGGCATTGAGCACTTTTTTCGTCTCCCGCTCCTCATTGCTTCTGATCACGCCGGTTGCAACAAGCTGATTCATTGCCCGGTTGGAAGCATCAAACTCAACAGGTAATGTGACCAGCTGGAACAGAACGGCTGCCGCCATAAAAATAATCCCGACAAGGAATAGATTAGCCAGTTCTAATAACATACCTGCAAGAATTAAGAAAAACGACATGTTGGAACCAAGATTGGCAACCGGTACAAGGGCATGACGAAAACGAAGAAAAGCATATTCCTGAGCGTCCTGAATCGCATGTCCCACTTCATGGGCAGCAACAGCAGCTGCCGCCTGAGAATGTCCGTGGTAATTTTGTGATGACAATCGTACGACTTTGGAGCGGGGATCGTAATGATCCGACAGCATTCCATTGACTTCCTCGATTTTTACGTGGTAAAGTCCGTTTTCATCCAAAATTTTTCTTGCTACCTGCGCACCGGTCATCATTGAAGAATTTTCAATCTGGGAATATTTTTTATAGGTGTTTCTTACTCTCATATTTGCCCATAGCGGCAAAACGAGCAATATTACAAAATAAATCAGATATGCACTTAATGACATAGGCCACTCCTCCATTTTATCAATCTAACGTCAATTTTAGTCAGATTTATAGTCTGAGTCAACTTTTTTGTCCTGTTCCCGATTTTTTTCTCCTTTATATTTTTTCCATGATGCATACATTAATGTCAAAATAATTAATCCACCTATTGTGAAAATCATCCATAGAAATGAAAAATTCTCCTTTTCTTTTTCTTTATGATCGGTTTCCTCCATCGTACGAAGCATATCGAACAGAATCTTTTCCTGTTTTTGAGGATCAGGATTCTTCATGAGCACTGATAGTTTCGAGTGAATGTTCATAAACTGATCCAGGCGATCCAGCGGGTGTTGGATGACTAAAGATGGGAATATTTGATGATATAATGTTGCCGCACGAACAAACTTTTCATGGAATTGGTCGGGATGGCTTTCCAGAGCGTCGTATATAGCATTTGTGGTTTTATCTTTCCAAAAAGTATGCAGGGATCCATCATTAAACATAGCAGGATACAGCATTAAGATCAATGTTCTCGCTGACTCCATCTTTTTCTGTCGATCAACTGATGTTTTCAACAACGTTTTTTTCGTTTGATGAAAGACATCTGCTGCATATTGGTGTTTTGACTCATATAAATCCCCGTACAATAACAGAATGTCATTGAGCCAGGCTTCATCGAGCATGTTTCCAGCCGTTTTAAAAGAACCGGATTCAACGAACTCGATAAACTGATACCATTTTTCCTCGACAGCTTGTCTTTTAGAAGCAGATAAAACAGTGTGAAATTCATTCGTTAACATAAACAGACTGATACCAATGAGCAAGATATACAAAATCTGCTTTACATTCATGCTGTGACGACTCCTCTCCCGGATCCTTCTTTAACAAAATATGCTTCAGGAGAGGGTTTTAGAACTAATGGCGGAAGACAGTCCGCCTTACAGAAAAGGAATATACAACAGCGATAGACAGTATACTCAGCCAGAATGTAAAGTAACCGATCTCATTCATATAGGTCGTCAGACTATGATAGACGGGCATCATTTCGAATACATAATCAATTACATCATTATGCAATGTCCATATAGCTGCAACGGTTAAATGGCGCATTTTGATTCGGTAAAAAGGAGCATATAAAAGTCCCTGTATGGCCATTGCACCATGCGAAACAATGAGCATATAAGCTTCCCATTCAAGTGAACCTTCAATATATAGCGTCAATACATTCATAACCACTGCCCAGATTCCGTACTTGAACAAAGTCAGAAATGCCAGGGCTTCAATGTATGGAACATTGCGACCAAGTAAAAAGAACAGAAGGACAATGACAAAAAAAAGGCTGGCTGTTGGACTATCCGGGACGAAGATAAAAAACTCCGGGGGTGTTGCTTCTAGCTGCCATCGATACCAGTAATAACCATAAATGGTACCCAGCAAGTTTACCATAAAAAGTGTAAATAGGACCCTTTTGTCCATCAAAATTCCTCTAAACATGCCTATAACTCCTTTAAATAAGTATAAGAAAAGCTGACTAGAATTAGTCAGCTTCTCTTACGATTAATGTCCGCCTTCTTCGCTGTAACTTGCGATGAACTCAGCCAGCTGCTGAAGTTCTTCATCAGAACCATTAAATTGTCCCGCAGGCATACCACCGACACCATTTACGGCAATATCGGCAATCTCATCGGCAGTAAGACCCGTACCTACCAGTGTCGGACCGGCAGGTGAACCTTCAAGATTGCCTCCGTGACAGTTGATACAGCTCTGGTTTGAATATATTTCATATCCCGGATCCGTCTGGTCAATTTCCACTTCTTCCACAATTTTACCCATCTCTGCCCGTTCTTCCCAATTCACATGGGCAACAGCTTCATAGGTTAACCAGATGATCGAAATCACACCGATTAACATCATGCTAACCGCAATTGGCCGTTGATGCGGCCGGCGTCCTTTTCCTTTATCCAGGAATGGAGCAAGCAGCAATGCTCCAAAAGCCAGCCCCGGAATAACAACCGTTCCAATGACGACATAATCCCCGCTGGCAAAGTCATATTTCAAAAACTGATATAAGAACAAGAAATACCAGTCAGGCAGAGGTATATATGCCGCATCAGTTGGATCTGCCTCCTTTTCTAAAGGAGAAGGTGCTACGATCGTTAACGTAAGGAAACCGATCAAAAACACAGCCCCTACCAGCCACTCTTTTAATAGGAAATTAGGCCAGAACGGCTCTGTTTTACCGGGATATTCTGAGTAATCTTTTGGAATAAACTTTTCTCTGGTTGCAGGGACACGGGAATCCCCGACAAACTTCATCCCTTTACCTCTATGCACAGTATTCCCTCCTTTATGGAACTGATCTCAATCTTACAGTGGTCCAGAGATACCCTGACGGCGAATCAAAACAAAGTGCACGGCCATTAAAGCAAATAATGCAGCCGGCAAGAAGAAAACATGTATGGCAAAGAACCGTGTGAGGGTCTGCGCACCTACGATTTCAGGATCTCCGGCTAATAGGACTTTCAGATGCTCTCCAATATAAGGAACACTTTCCGCAATCTGCAAACCTACCTGAGTGGCAAAAAATGCTTTGTTGTCCCACGGGAGCAGATAACCTGTAAAACCAAGTCCTAACATCACAAAGAATATTAAAACCCCAACGATCCAGTTTAATTCTCGTGGTTTTTTATAAGCACCCTGGAAGAAAACACGCAACGTATGTAAAAACATCATGACAATGACTACACTTGCGCCCCAGTGATGCATTCCGCGTACAATCTGTCCATGAGCAACCTGTGTCTGCAGGTATTTGACGGAATCCCAGGCATTCTCGATGTCAGGCACGTAATACATGGTTAAAAACATTCCGGATAAAACCTGTATTACAACGACGAAAAAGGTAAGTCCGCCAAAACAATAGACAAATGCAGAGAAATGATGCGCAGGGTTAACATGTTCAGGCACTTCATGATCGGCAATATCTCGCCAGAGCGGTGTAATATTTACACGCTCATCAATCCAGTCATATAATTTTTGTATCATGTATTACGCCTCCTCTCTTGGCTTGGCTTTACCTAAATAAAGCATACCGTCTTGAATTTTGTAATCATAGACATGTAATGGTTCTGTAGGCGGCGTATTAGGCACATTGACTCCATCTTTATAATAGAGGCCATCATGACACGGGCAATAGAAACGCTCCGGATGATTCTCACTGCCTTCCCAGCTCACCACACAACCTAGATGGGTACAGATTGGTGACAGGGCCAGAATACTTCCGTCCTCCTGCTTAAACACCCAGGCAGATTTTGTCACTTCAGATTCATACCAGGCATCGACCTGCTCAATCGTGAAATCAAAGCGCTGCGGTTCAGTCGTGATTTTGTCGACTTCAACAACCGCTACAAAATCTCCTCCACCCTGGGCTTTCAAAACAGGATCAATTGCAAAACGAAGCATCGGTGACAGCATTCCAGCAGCCATAAAGCCTCCCACACCTGTCAGCGTATAGTTTAAAAACTGGCGACGGGAAACTTGCTTCTTTTTATCTTCGCTCATTCCTTTCCCCCCTCTATTCATGTATTGCAACGAACAGGGTCGTATTTGTACACATGTTTACTAGGACATTACCATGATAGCGTAAAGTTTTAGACCGGTCAATAAAATTCACATTTTGTCAAAGATTTTACAAATGTTTTAACTATTCCAATAATTTTTGATTAAATCCCTGATCTGTTGAATATGGTCCTTAACCATATTTTGTGTTACTTTTGCATGAATATCCCCGTCTTTTGCAACCGGGATCCAGATTAATGTTCCGTCAAGGTCTTTTTCTTTCACTTTCCACCCCTGATCAAAGGATATGTAGAAAATATGGCGAAAGGGAAGCTTGTCCATTTTTTCTGTAAATCGATTCAGCCGTCTGACCTCATCCTGATCAATGGATTCATAAATATATGGGGGAAGAGCTAAAATCCTTCCTTTAAACTCTTTTTCCAGCTCAAGGACCATGATGTCAAGAACTTCTTTCTGGAAGGCGATGGCGATCATGTCTTCATCCATTTTCTCAAATGATACAGGAATCAGCGGAACAAGAACGGTATCCACATACGCTTTAGCCTGTATATAGCTTTTCAAATCCTGCCTGGTCCATTTCATCTTTAAAACACCTCGTTTTACTATTTTCTGCACCCATTCAAAAATTCTATTCAACCATTTTTCCTCATTCATTTTGTTCATCAGCAGATTTCAGAACAACTATACTATATCATAACTTAACTCTGTTATCTTTAACGACATCTCCCCATCTTGACAGGATTTTAGGGGATTCGGGTGCTCATTTTGTTTTTTCCGATATTCACCAGGTTTCTTCGATTTAATGGTATGTAAAAAACCCCCTGCAAATTCAGGAGGCCTCGTTTTAAGGTGTACATTTATGGTCAACCAGCTCATTCATTTTCTCAATCAGCTTATGGAACTTTTCTTTATCCCCTTCATCAAGTGCCCGATCGATCTCTGATTGAATTTGTTTTAACTGGAAATCATAATGGACCTGATCTAGAAATTTTTCTGCTAATTTTCGGTCCTGCTTCGTGATATAGTAATCATCAGGGAGAAACGGGTTTTCTTCCAGCACAACAGCATAACGGGGATGGCGGGCAGCATTTTTAAAGTTGAGTTGAATATAGATCGGTTCCATATCGTTAAGGCGAATATCGTGAAATGATTTTTCTGGATCAGTCGTCATGATTTGTTCTTTATAAAATCGAAATGGAGGGTCATTGACACATTTAGTGGACATCACTACACCCCGTGGGCACAGCCTGGCTTCCTGGACGAAATGGACATGTTCCAAAACTTTTTCGTGATTCATGATATAATTTAATATCCAGACGCTTTCTCTCCTCTTCATCTGGTAATGATTTAAAAACCACTGGATAAACTTCTTTTTTTCATAAGTGGAAACGGTCATGATTTTCACCAGCCCTCCTTCCATCCGACCGGAACTAGAGCATTAAGTTTCCATTCGACTGATAAATTCTTCCACATCCCTGTCGTGAGGTTCTATGTTTACATATTTATGCAATATGTTTTTGGCTTCTTCCATCCTCCCTTCTTCAACAAGAAAATACCCATATTCTTTAAGGAACTCTGCATCGTTTGTAAAAGAATTATATGCTTCACGGTAGTTGTTTAATGCATCATCATACGCTTCTATTTCGTAATTTGCCCGGGCAAGTTCCCAATAATACAGGGGATCATCTTCCCCCATTTTGATCACATCGGTAAGCATTTCTTTTATCCGTTTATGGTTTTCATTCTTTTTATAATGTTCAATTAAAAACAAGACGGCTTCTTTATAGCCGGGGTCTATGGACAGAGCTTTTTCCACTAGCTCTATTGCCCGTTCATGCTGATTTAATTTTAATGCGATTTTTCCTGCCAGAAAGTACAGCTGTTTATTATATTCGTCATAGATTAAGCCTTTCTTCAGGGTTTCATAGGCCTCTTTAAGCATCCCTTCTTCCTCATAAGCCTTTGCCAGCAAAGGGTATACCGAGTGATAATACGGATCTCTGTCTAAAAGTTTTTGCCAGATGCCGATAGCCATCTCATTTCTATCTCCCTGATAAGCGGTAAATCCATAGCGAAATAATACATCTGGTGATTCTGTTTTTACGTCCTTATAAAACTCTATGGCTTTTTCAATTTCTCCGATGGCAGCGAAGGCTTCTGCCAGACGGAGTTTCACATCAACTTCCCCGTACATTCTCCCTTTTTTTATAGCCTTTTCGTAATGCGGAATACTTTTTTTATAGTCGCCGGTATGGAAGGCCAGTTCACCGAGAGCCAGATCAATAAGCGGCTCATCAGGTGCCATCCTTTTTGCCTTAAACAACTTGTTTTCAGCTACTTCAAACAGCCCCTGGGACTGATAAAGATCTGCCGACTGAATGAGCGCCTGCAGATAACCTTCATCTTCTTCCTGAAATCGATTTAAAAGTTCAAGGGCTTTTTCATCCTGATCTAAATCCGTATATGCTTCAGCAAGAGAGAGGGTTACCTCCTCCTCTTCGGGATAGGCTGCATGCAGCTCCTCAAGTAAGGGCAAAGCATGATCGACGAGCCCCCATTGCTGGTAAACCTGGGCAATTGAAAATTTTTCATCATCACTGGCTATATTCTGATAATTTCTTAATAAGCTTATGGCCTCTTCAATATCCCCCTGTTCGGCTTTCATGATTGCCTGTTCAATTTGCTGCATTCATAACACCCTTCCTTTTACAGCTGGAAATGTTGTGGTAAAGATATCTTAAAAAATTGGCCAGCACCTTTCCTATCATCAACAGTTTGCTTTAATTTTATCATGTTTCCCCGCATGATAGTAATATAGGGTGAAATTTTATGGAAAAAAACTTTGTCGGAATCCGTCTCAATATGCTTATATTTCATCTCGTACAAATTAAAGTCGGTTAAACCATTTGGGTTCAGGTCCCCTTTTCGGGGTGCAATCCCGGTTTGAATCAGTGAGGAACGGGACAAAGGGAAAAATGAAAGATCGTCAGACAGCAAAAGAAACTGACAGTCCTTCAAAAATGCTTTTAGCATATCCTGGGATTCATCCTGAAAGACCGCAAAAGGAATCCGAAACAGCTTTTGTTCCTGATAGAGCCATTCCCATTTTTCCGGTAAGTCCTCTTCAGAATCTGCCCATACCGCAATAAAAGGAATTTTTTGAAGGGAGAAAAATCGAATCATTTCCTGGGTTAAAAATTTGATATTGATTTTGGGCACGACCGTGTAATCGATTGGGATATCGGAAAGTGCCTGTATATATTGTTGAAAGTGCCATTTCCAGATGTTTTTTTCGACTGGCAAAGGATAAATAGCAATAACAAGAGAGGCTCCCCTGTAAAGATACCGGCGGGCATGCATGAAACGTTTTTTCTGATCAGAAAAAGGAAACTCCAGATCGGTGTAAACTTTTCCAGGGGTCAAAAAGAAGTGAGATGAAGTGATTTCTCGAATCGTAAAATGGTGCTTGAATGAAGGGGGATAAAACCGTTCCTGGCCAAATAATAGGTCTTTCTTCACCCACGATTCCTGATTCCAGACCAGCACCTGATCCCAGTAATATGCCTTCACACTCTATACTCCCTTCCTTTCGTTTGTACAGAGTATGAAGGCCTGTCTAAAAATATGAATGAAGCTAACTACTCCTGCTTTAACTGATTCAGATGATGAAAAAACTGTGGATAGGATATGTTAATGCACGAGGGATGTTCAATGGTAACGGGACCTTCTGAAATAAAGCTGGCGATGGCAGCCATCATGCCAATCCGATGATCATGATAAGAGGAAACTGTCCCCCCCTTTAGGGTAACAGGCCCATTGATCACCATTCCGTCTTTCAGTTCTTGAATATCAGCCCCAATTTTTGTTAATACATCGACAACTGCCTGTATCCGGTCGGTTTCTTTATATCTGAGCTCTTTTGCATCTCGTATCTCTGTTACACCATTTGCCTGGGTGGCGGCAAGAGCAATCAACGGGATTTCATCAATTACCCGGGGGATGACTTCACCCTCTATTTTCATACCTTTTAATGGGCTTCCCTGAATCCTGATATCCCCGACTGGCTCCTCTCCGATTTTTTCGGTGACCTTCGTTTCTACGGGTGCACCCATTTGTTTTAAAAGGTCGATGATTCCGGTACGGGTTGGATTCAGCCCTACATGTTTAATGGTGAGATCACTTCCCTGAACTAAAGCTGATGCAGTTATAAAAAAGGCCGCAGATGATAAATCGCCTGGAACCGTAAAGCGGGTTCCCTTAAGTTCCTGACCGCCCTCAATCGAGATATACTGGCCATTCCTCTTTATTTCTCCTCCAAAAGCAGGCAATATTCTCTCGGTATGGTCCCTGGTAGGAACGGGCTCAATCACTGTCGTGCGACCTTCCGCAAAAAGTCCAGCCAGTAAAATAGCTGACTTCACCTGGGCACTGTGAACGGGAAGGGTATAAGTGATTGGGTTAAGGTTTGTGCCTCGAATGCTGATCGGAAAATATTTCCCCTTTTCTCTCCCATCAATGGCAGCCCCCATTTCCCGCAATGGGTCAGCAACCCGATCCATTGGGCGGCGGGACAGAGACTCATCCCCTGTTAAACAGGCATGAAAAGGTTGACCCGCCAGGACACCCAGTAGAAGTCTTGAGGTCGTGCCGGAGTTGCCAAGATTCAGAGGTGCTGGCGGTTCCTTTAAACCATCTAATCCCCTTCCTTCGATGCTCAACGTTGTTCCTTCTCTCCGAATATTTACACCCATGCATTTAAAAGCATTTACAGTGCTTAAACAGTCTTCACCGTCCAAAAAGTTTTCAACTACCGTCGTTCCTCTGGAAAGGGAACCCAGAATCACCGCTCGATGTGAAATCGATTTATCTCCGGGAACTTCGAGTGTTCCTGTTAACGGATGATTGATTGGTGTTAACGTTCGTTCCATATCTTCATCATGCCCTTCTATTCATGATCAATTGTTGAAAGTTGATAACCATGATCCGTCAAAATTTGTCTGGCTTTATGGAGTTCCTCTTCTGTTTGCAGGGTTAACTGCAAAACACCGGTCATATTCTCACGTATCTCTAAAATCTGGATATTGACAATATTAATACGTTCATCGGCTAGATATTTAATGACCTTATATAGCTCACCTGGACGGTCATAAATATCTACGTACAAATCATGAAACTTCGGAATAGCACCTGTTTCTTTTTTAGGAAGACCGTCCCTGTATCGTTTGGCATCTGACAGAAAAGAAATCAACTGATCTTTGCTTCGGTTCTTTAATAAATCCTTTAATTCCTGCATCTCTTCAAGCCAGTCTGAAAGCAAACGGATCAGTTTCGTACGGTTTTGAAAAAAAATATCCTGCCATAATTCCGGGTTGCTGGAAGCAATTCTGGTTATATCTCGAAACCCTCCAGCTGCCAAATGGGGAAGGAAAGGGTACTGTTCCTCCCAGTTCTTTGCCTGATGGACCAGTGCAGACGCAATCAGATGCGGAAAATGGGAAACAACCCCTGTCATTAAATCATGTTCTTCAGCTTTTAATTCTACAAAATGACTTTTTGTACGGTTTAAAATCTGTTTAAGCTCGTTCATATGTTTCGGTTGAGCTCTTCGGGACGGTGTAAGTACGTAATAAGCGTTTTCGAACAGATGGCTTCTGGCCGCTTCGATTCCCTGTTTATGGGACCCGGCCATCGGATGCCCTCCGATAAAGATGATTTTTTCATCTTGTAATTGTTCTGCCTTTTGCATGACGGGTCCTTTAACAGATGAAACGTCAGTGATGATGACCTCATGATCAAAGGCAAGACGATTAAGGCGATCCATCAGTTTAATGGTGATATGAATCGGAGTTGCCAGAAAAATGATATCTGCCTTTTTGACCCCTTTTTCAAAATCGGTAAACGCCTCGTCAACGATTTGATATTCCCTGGCATAATTTAGGGTTGCTCTGTTCTGATCATATCCGTAAAGGACAGAAGACGACGGATGATGAAATTTGATATTCTTAGCTATGGAACCGCCAATAAGTCCTAAACCGGCTATTAAAATATGTTTGGACACGGTGAATGATCGCTCCTTCTCCTTTATAAGCACATAAGCATTTTTTCCTGAAATTCCTTCATATCCTCGTATGATCCAATCGTCACACGGATGGATCGTTCGATTCCCAGAAGTTCTCCCGGCCGAACGATAAATCCATGTTTAAGTAACTGTTCGGAGACTTCCAGGCCAGATTTGGACAAAAAGATTAACAGGAAGTTTCCTTCTGAGTCAAAATAATCAAGCTGATGGTCAGCACAAAATTGTTTGAGCAGCTGCATGTTTTTTTTGTTTTCGTTCCTTGAACGTCTGACAAACGATTGGTCTTCCAGTGCAAGTATGGCAGCCCTTTGGGACAAAGATGTCGTATTGAACGGTCCCCGTACAGCATTTAAATATTGAATGATTTTGGGATCAGCAATCCCATAGCCGATCCGCAATCCTGCAAGTCCATAGGCTTTAGAAAAGGTACGGAGTATAATAATATTTTTATGCGTTTCCAAAAGCGGAATGGATTCCGGATAATCATCGGCCGTCACGTACTCATAATAAGCTTCATCTATAACCACTAATACATGATGGGGACAACGATTAAGAAAATCCTTTAATTGATGTTCGTTAATGTACCTTCCAGTGGGGTTATTGGGTGTGCAGAGCCAGACGATTCTCGTATGTTGATCAATCTCTTCCAGCATCTGGTCCAGATCATGACATCCATCTCTTGTTGGTACCTCTCTAATTTCAGCCCCTTCAATTTTTGCGTGATGACGGTACTGGGGAAATGTCGGCCAGGCCATCACGGTATTTAACCCGGGTTCCAGAAAAGTACGGCATAGCATCTGTACGATTTCGTCTGATCCACTCCCGAAAATGAAATTTTCCTCCTGAACTCCCAGATGGGTTGACAGTTTGACTCTTAAATCCCTTGCATAACCGTCAGGATATAAATGACCCTTTGGAAAAGACCTGTTCCATTCACTTTCTACATAAGGTGAACACCCGTATGGATTTTCATTTGATGCCAGTTTAACAATCTTTTTTAACCTGTATTTCTTCTTTACTTCTTCTATGGATTTTCCCGGCTGATAAGGATTTAATGATCGTATCACATCTTTCGGGTTCATCTGGATTCCTCCCGTTCACTATTGAGATCGGGACGCAGCTGTTTCGCCCTTTTATGGTAAATATGCTTGACTTCCTTTTGGTTTTTTGTGGTTTCTGCATGAATCATCACCCGTATGCACCTGGGAAGGGAATTCGGAACCGGTATTTCCTGCATGCACATCACAGGGACATATTTCAACCCCTCTATCATCCTTAAAGACTGAGCCGGGAAAACTGCATTGAGATCCGCAGTAACAGAAATGAAAACGGAGCAGATGTCTTCTCTGATCAACTGATTATAACGGATCATATCTTCCAGCAATAACCGGGTTGCTGTTAATATTTCGTCTTTTTCATTATGCTCAACGGTTGTTGCGCCCCTGATTCCCCTGATCACTCTTTCATCCCCCCGTGAATAAATATTCTCAGCATTTGCCTCAGTTCTTCGTCATGAAGTGAAACGACTTTTGGAAGCTCAAGGTCTTTTAGCAAGACCATTCGAATCTGACCGCCAGTTGATTTTTTATCTGTTTTCATCAAGTCAATGAGATGCTCCAGTTTTACATTCCCGATATTGAGCGGGTAATCCATTTTTTGCAACCAGTATTCATATGGCTTTACAGGAAGTGATATCGAAAAGATGTTTTCACTTACCTTGAGGGCAAACCACATGCCAATGGCTACCGCTTCACCATGGGTCAATGTGCCGTACCCCAATTCCGATTCCAGAGCATGACCAAGTGTATGGCCAAAGTTCAAAAAATGCCTGACTCCCTGGTCCCTTTCATCCTGTTCCACAATATGTGACTTAATCTCAATTCCACGGGTCAAAGCATATTGCAAAAGCCCCGGATCGATATGTTCCATTGATTCCATTTCCTGAAGGAGTGTAAATAACAACTGCCGATCAGCAATAAAGGCATGTTTAATCACTTCAGCAAAGCCGGAACGGACCTCTCTCACAGGGAGACTTTCGATTGTTTCCAGATCATAGATCACCGTCTTCGGCTGATAAAATTGTCCAATCATATTTTTTCCCCGGGGATGATTAATCGCCACTTTCCCCCCGACACTGCTGTCATGGGCAAGGATCGTTGTAGGCATTTGAATATAGTCAATCCCCCGCATGTAAGTGGCAGCTACAAATCCTGCGAGATCTCCAACGACGCCCCCTCCAAGGGCAATAATAAGGGATTTCCGGTCAAGACCTTTTTCAATCCCAAAGGTATGAATATGTTCAAACTCACTAAGATTTTTAGACTGTTCACCGGCGGGAATGATGTAGACATGTACCTGCTGTCCCTTTGTAAAAGCATGGATCACATCATTTAAATAAAGATTTCCTACATTTGAGTCTGTTACAATCAAAACTTTTTGATAGTCCCGCGGCAGGAGAGACTCCACCCTAAAACGAAGACCTTTTCCAATATGGACAGGATATGAATGGTCATCTGTTCCTACAGTTATGGTTTTCATTAAAAACACCTTACTTCTTCACGATAATCGTTTAATGCCTTTTGAAAAGACGGAAAATAATCATGAGGAAACTGGTCCAACAGAGCTTTTGCCAGCTCAAAGGCGACTACATGTTCCATCACTACAGCTGCAGCAGGAACAGCACAGGCATCCGAACGCTCGATACTTGCTTCAAAGGTTTTTTTGGTATCAATATCCACGCTTTGCAGTGGCTTATACAGGGTTGGAATTGGTTTCATGACCCCTTTTACAACAATTGGCATGCCAGTTGTCATTCCTCCTTCGAAGCCCCCCAGGCGATTGGTTTTGCGGTAAAACCCCTTCTCCTCATTCCAGAGGATTTCATCGTGAACTTCACTTCCATTTCGTCTGGCTGCTTCAAACCCGAGACCAAACTCCACTCCTTTAAATGCATTGATGCTGACGACACTTCCGGCAATTTTTGCATCCAATTTCCGATCGTAATGGACGTGGGATCCGATACCCGGGGGCATTCCAGCGGCAACAACTTCAACAATTCCGCCGAGGGAATCCCCTTCTTTTTTCGCCAGGTCAATAGCCGCCATCATCCGTTTGCCGGCTTCATCATCCAGAGTACGGACCGGTGAGTTTTCGGATATATGCTTTCGTTCTTCCAGCGTTAAATGTTCATAACCCTTAGCCTGTATGCCCGCTATTTCTTTCACATACCCTACAACATCAACCCCGACAAGAGAGAGAATTTTTTTCGCTACTGCCCCTGCCGCGACCCGTGCGGCTGTTTCCCGGGCCGAAGAACGCTCCAGTACATTCCTCATATCCCGATGCCGATATTTTAAAGCTCCGTTTAAATCCGCATGGCCGGGACGGGGTCGGGTAATCTTACGTTTTACTTCCTCCGGGTCATCAACGGGGGATTCTCCCATGATGTTCTTCCAGTGTTTAAAGTCATCGTTTTTCACCACTAAGGTTATCGGTGAACCAAGGGTATATCCGTGCCGAACACCGCTTGTGATTTCTACAAGATCTTTTTCGATTTGCATTCGCCTTCCCCGGCCATAACCCTTCTGTCTTCTTAATAGAGATTGATTAATATCATCATTGACCAGGGGCAAATGGGATGGAACCCCTTCAATAATGGTTGTCAGCTGCTTGCCATGAGATTCGCCTGCAGTTAAATAGCGCATGATCGTCCTCCTGTTTCCTTTTCAACAAATGATTTTGTATTACTATATCATATGATTTTACTTTTGTGTTTACTTTGTTGCATTAATTTATTAAATTAACATAATATAATTATGTTAAACCTTCTATAAACACAAATCCCCCTCCTCAGCCGAACGGCTGTCTGAAAGAGGGGGAATGCTCATGTTTCCATTCACTTTTTTCGGTAAAAAAAAGTAGCCGCCGTTTCGAATCCATATCTGCCCGGATTAAATATTTGTTCGGTACTGCCTACAAAAAGTATGCCTCCTGGATTTAAAGAATCACTGAATTTTTGATAAACTTTTGCTTTAGCTTCTTCTGTAAAGTAAATGAGAACGTTTCTGCATACGATCAAATCAAAACTCTGACTGTACGGATCTGCCAGAAGATTGTGTTTTTTAAATGTTACGCATTTTTTTAATTTTGAATCCACATGATAAAAGTTGCCATCTTTTATAAAATAGCTATCCAGCATCTCCCGGGGAATCTCTTTTAATGATTTCTCAGTATATGTACCTTTTCGAGCCATATTTAAAACATGTTCATCAATATCAGTTGCCAGAATGCTGATTTCAGACACTGGCATAAATTTACTTAAAATCATCGCCAGGGTATAGGGCTCTTCCCCTGTGGAACAGGCAGCACTCCAGACCTTTAACTGCCTGCTATTCTTTAACAATCCGGGAATGATTTGTTCCTCAAGCACATCCCATCTTTTTTTATTTCGATAAAATTCGGACACATTGATGGTCATTCGATCTAAAAATTCATGATACAGATTTTCATCTTTTAAGATTGCATGATAGTAATCTGTAAAGGTTTTAAATCCCCTTTTCATCCTCAATGTGGTGAGACGCCGCTTCATTTGTTTTTCCTTATACTGGCTTAAATCAATTCCTGTCTTGTTCCGTATCAGCTCGATAAACTTGGCGTAATCATCTGTTACCATATTTCTGACTCCTTTATTCACAATATCCAAACAACATATTATATTCGATCAGAACGGCGAAACTCCTTCTACATTCATATGAAATTTGTTGCAGGTTTGTGACGTAACAACATTGGTTATGTTGGGATATAAAAGAAAGCCCCTGTTATTCAGTACTCATAACAGGGGCTGATAGGGATATTGAATAATCCGTTTTTAATACACCCATTTATTGGCATCTTTCTCGTAGGAAAGAATATCGTCGTCGTTAAAGAACAGACCGATTTCCCGTTCTGCACTTTCTTTCGAGTCAGAGCCGTGAATAACATTCTTTCCGACAGATAAGCCATAGTCACCGCGGATGGTACCGCCGAGGGCTTCCTGAGGGTTTGTTTTTCCCATCATCTGCCGGGCAGTAGCGATCACGTTTTCTCCTTCCCATACCATGGCAAATACAGGGCCGGATGTGATAAAGTCTACCAGTTCTCCAAAGAACGGCTTGTCTTTAT
The DNA here is from genome assembly GCF_004342905.1 of Melghiribacillus thermohalophilus. Taxonomy (GTDB): domain Bacteria; phylum Bacillota; class Bacilli; order Bacillales; family Alkalibacillaceae; genus Melghiribacillus; species Melghiribacillus thermohalophilus. Next base: position 122,069 of record NZ_SMAN01000003.1, read on the forward strand.
GTTCTTCATAATGCTTTTCAGCCAGTTCCTTTGAAACCTGCATCAATTTCGCACCAACAAGCTGAAAACCTTTCTTTTCAAAGCGGGAGACAACTTCTCCAATCAGATTGCGTTGCACGCCGTCGGGTTTAACCATTAAAAATGTTTTTTCCATATTCTCCACCTCTTTATGTCATGTTTGTTCTTTCCCATTCAAGGGCAAACTGCTAAAATTTTATCAAAGATTAGAGAAGATGACAATTGTTTGCGATTAAAACTTTCTTTTTCCAATCGATTTGCCAATCTCTTTTAACGTTTTCTTCGCCTGGTTATCGGGAAGCTGCTCCAGTTCTTTGAGAGCCTTCTGTAAATAGCGGTCACTGATATGATAGGAATAGGCAATTCCCTCCGAATGTTTAATATCGTGAATAATCTCCTTCATCTGTTCCATGTCAATGATCTGTTCATGGATCAGGCACTTTTCCAGCCGTTTTTTAAATGCTTCATCTTTTAAGGCATATAAAACGGGAAGTGTAATATTTCCCTGCATCAGATCACTTCCTGCCGGCTTTCCCAGTTCTTTTTCAGTTGATGTAAAGTCAAGAATGTCATCGATGATCTGATAAGACATACCTACATAGTAGCCATAACGATATAAAGCTTTTTCAATTTTTTCACTTGCACCGCCCGCAATCGCACCAAGCTGGCAGCTTACAGCTATTAATAAGGCTGTTTTCCGGCGAATTCGCCGAAGATAAGTTCTGAAATTTTGTCCGAGATTGAATTTATCCTTAATCTGTTCAATTTCTCCAAGGCAAACTTCCACAATAATATTCGATAGTATTTGATGTATTTTGGGGTGGGTTAAACCGGAAAGTGTTTCTAAAGCTCGGGCAAATATATAATCCCCCGTGTACATGGCGGTTCGATTATCCCACTTTGATTTGACAGTCTCTTTTCCCCGTCTGACTTCTGCATCATCAATCACATCATCGTGGACCAGCGTTGCCATATGAATCAGTTCTAGAGAAACAGCAACATCATTCACATGTTCATGATCGTTATTTCCAAATTTTGAAGAAAGCAAAACAAAAACAGGACGAATTCTTTTTCCTCCTGCTTTCAGTAAATGTGTGGATGCCTCTCTCAACACCGGATGATTAGCCTGAACGGTTTCGTATAACTTCTTTTCTATTAGATTAAGATCTTCTTTTAAAAATGGATATGCTGCGGACATTTTCATGAAAAATTCACCTATTCATTATTCATCTTTGCTCAGGTTTTGTACCCATATGCATGGCTGCCACTCCACCGGTATAACTTTTGACCTGGACACTCGTTAAACCAGCTTCCTGAAACATGTTCTTAAGTGTCATACGGTCCGGAAAATCTTTTGCAGATTCATGCAGCCAGGCATATTCTTCATAACTTTTTGCAAATAACTTACCAAATAAAGGCATGATATACTTAAAATAAAGATAATACAGTTGTCTAAACACGGGAATCGTCGGCTGGGAAGTTTCAAGACATACGACTTTCCCTCCCGGTTTTACGACTCTTGTCATTTCCCGTAACACCTGCATATAATCCGGCACATTTCTAAGCCCAAATCCAATTGTTACATAATCAAAGGTATTATCCTGAAAGGGAAGAGCCATCGCATCTCCATGAATAAAGGAGACATTGGATAAGTTCAGCTCTTTAATTTTTTCTTCCCCGACAGAAAGCATATTTTGACTGAAATCTAGCCCGATTACTTCTCCGTCCTTTCCTGCCGCGTTCGCCAGTGATATCGTCCAGTCCCCGGTACCGCAACAGACGTCCAGTGCTCTTGCTCCGTTTTGCACATTCATTCTCTTCATGACATCTTTTCGCCAGGCTTTATGTCGTTGAAATGAAATAATGGAATTCATAACATCATATCTGTTGTAGATTTTTTCGAAAACAGAATGGACCCGCTCGGATTTGGATGTTTTACTGCTCATTGTTTACCCTTCTTCCAGTATCATTTCATGATTGTTAAAAGATTGATGTAAACGGTTAAATAACTTCTTCTGAATATGTCTGATGCCCTGTGGAAGATCTTTTATATCTTGTTCCAGCCTCAAAATCGTTCTAGAAATCATGTTATCTACCAGACGGATGATGTGATGTTTGGACTGTTTTGTCTGTCCATGTTTAGTCAACAAATGAAATAAAAGATTACGGTGTTCACTTTTTAACAATGTAAGCTCATGACATAGTCTGTTCAGCAAAAGCCAGTCCGTCAAAATATGATTTAGCTGGGTAATTCCCAAAAAGGAAGCAAATTTTTGCAGAAGCAATGACTCAATATTTTTAATAACATCAAGAAGATGATCAATGGAATAAATATCTTCATGATACAAAATCATTTTGTTTTCATTGATTTCCTTAATGGCTCCGGCTAAATGAATAATCATGCCGACATCGTGGACACGAGCAAGGTGATCATAATAAAGACCACTGTATAAGTCACCAGCCAAAACGGTCAACTGCTGATTTTTTTGCAAATCATAATCATCTTCCGAAGAGGTTTTGTTGGGAACCGTTTCGTGGGTGTCTAATGCAATTTGAATGAGCATGGTAGCAAGGATATATTGGTTCATCTTTTTTTCTGGTTTTCCTGAAAGACTGGCAATCGTATGTAAAAAAAATAATTTATCATCTGAAATAGAAGGAGAGTGTATAAATTGTTTTAAGTAGGGATGATCAATTTTATTTTTGATTTGTTTTTTTAAGTCTTCGATTGTAGCATTAAAGGAATTCAACAAAATCACCTGTACCCTTCTTCCGGTTCATCGCAATCTGTTATTATTATAGCACACTCAGGGATTTTTTCATTCCTTTCCTGCTCTAAATCAGTTATTCTTCCATCGATTTTATTTCCCCATGACTGGTCTGAATGATCGCTTTTCCTCTTACTTTTACTGCAGAAGTGTGCTCGGTGAACTGGGCGATCATCACTTCCCCCCGGTCCAGTTTTTCGGAATGATGGAACCGGGTGTCTGATCCCCTTGTTAATCCGATGACATTAACCCCATCTTCCAAAGCCTTAATGACAAAAAATTCAGCACTGGTGTCTTTACATCCCATCTTTATTTGCTCCCTTCCTTCAACAAGCTTTTTTTATGTCCTATCACCTTATTTTTATCCAAAATAAAAAGGGGGTCAATCCCCCTTTTTAAATAGCCCTATGTATGGCTTATTTAACTGCATCCTTAAGGGCTTTACCCGGTTTGAACGCAGGTACCTTACTAGCTGGAATTTCAATTTCTTCTCCAGTTTGCGGGTTGCGTCCCTTACGAGCAGCACGCTCACGCACTTCGAAGTTACCGAAGCCGATCAGCTGCACTTTGTCACCGCTTTTTAAGGAATCCGTAATCGATTCAAAAACGGCATCAACAGCTTTAGATGCATCTTTTTTAGAAAGTTCGCTTTTTTCAGCAACTGCATTGACAAGTTCTGTTTTGTTCATGTTTTTCACCTCCTCCCAAATCTGATTCCTTCTGCATGAACAAATGTTTCTCTCATTTCATTTGTTCACTATTATTTAGCATATTATACAGGATCAGCCATCACAAATAAGTGATGACAAGCCCTATATTAAACGAAAAGAGACGGAAATTCAATAAAATATACCAAGATTATTCGCGAAATAGACATATTTTCCTAAGTTTTGCCGTTTTTTTGCATCATATCACAGGTTCAAATGTTTATGCAAGGGGCTCAATCCCCTAAAAATAGGGGTTTGTTAAAGTTCTCTCCATAAACATAATACGACATGTTATAAATATTTCCTTTTTAAATCAAAAAAAAACATAGAAAATTTCGTAAAAAAAATTTTCTATGTTCTACCGCATAAAAAAAAGCGGCCGTTTATGCGCCGCTTGCCAGGGAAACGCTTCTTGTCTGGAGGCTTCATGCGACTCAGGGACGGCAGCCTATCTTATAATATAATTGCGATCAAACCGCCGCTTCCCTCATTTATGATGCGTTCCAGGGTTTCTTTTAATTTATATCTGGCATTCTCAGGCATCAGAGCAAGTTTAGCCTGTATACCTTCTCTTACAATAGAGCTAAGTGAACGTCCGAAAATATCCGATTTCCAGATAGATAATGGATCTTCCTCGAAGTCTTGCATTAGATAGCGGACAAGCTCTTCGCTTTGTTTTTCGGTTCCAATGATTGGAGCAAACTCTGATTCCACATCGACCTTCACCATGTGAATTGATGGAGCAACAGCTTTGAGTCGAACGCCGAATCTCGAGCCCTGACGGATTATTTCTGGTTCATCCAGGGTCATATCTTCTAACCGGGGAGCTGCTATCCCATAGCCTGTCTGTTTGACCATTTGCAGTGCTTCTGCGTACTGATCATATTCTCTTTTTGCCTCAGAAAATTCCTGCATAAGCTCCAGGAGATGGTCTTTTCCTCGTATTTCAACTCCAACAATTTCTTTTAAGACTTCATCATATAACTCATCGGGTGCATGCAAATCAATTTCTGCAATTCCTTCTCCCATTTCCATACCGGCCAGCTGTGCCCGTTCTACAAAATCGTAATCTGAAAATTGCCCGACCACATGATCCACATCACGAAGGCGTTTAATGTCCTTGACTGTTTCCTGAATGGATTCCTCATATTTTTTTCTCAGCCAGTGTTCATCCTTAAGAACCATTACCCAGTTTGGCAGGTTCACATTAACTTCAAGCACAGGAAACTCATACAGCGCTTCCCTTAACACATGATAGACATCGTGTTCACGCATGCTTTCAACACTTAAGGCAAGGACAGGTATATCATATTTTTCCTTTAATTCCTGCCTGAGCATTTCTGTTTCCTGAGCATGTGGCTTTACGGTGTTCAATACCATAATGAAAGGCTTTCCTACTTCTTTTAATTCCTGCACTACTTTTTCTTCTGCTTCTTCATAATCTGTTCTGGGAATTTCACCAATGGAGCCATCTGTTGTAACAACGACGCCGATGGTGGAATGTTCCTGAATAACTTTTCTCGTACCGATTTCTGCTGCATCGTGAAAAGGTATGGGTTCTTCATACCACGGGGTGTTGATCATTCTCGGACCATTCTCGTCTTCAAACCCTTTAGCTCCCTGTACGGTATAACCGACACAATCTACCAGTCTGACATTGACTTCCAATCCTTCTTCAACTTGAACCTTTACTGCCTGATTCGGAATAAATTTCGGCTCAGTAGTCATGATGGTTTTTCCAGCCGCGCTTTGTGGAAGTTCATCCTGCGCACGTGCCTGATCCGCTTCATTCGGTATATTCGGCAACACGACTGTTTCCATAAATTTTTTTATAAACGTAGACTTGCCTGTTCGTACCGCTCCTACGACTCCGAGATAAATATCTCCATTCGTTCGCTTCGATATGTCTTTAAAAATATCAACGCTTTCCAAGTGATCCCCTCCCGATCCGTAAACTTCAAACTAAAAGATGACCAGCGTTTACAAACCTGTGACATTAAAAGTCTATGATGTTGTCCTATCTAAATATGACAAAAATATTTAGATAGCAGAAAGAGTAGATGATCAACTGGTTCTATGTACCCCTTCCAAGGCCTTTCTTCTTCTTTACATCAATATATTCATCAAAATTTAAATCATGTGTTTTCCAGGATACTTTCTCCTATTTTTATAGAAAAATACTTCGTCTCTGGAGACTTCCCCTTCTGGACTTTAAAGGAGAGAATGTGAACAAGAAGAGAAAATGGATCGGTTATCATATTCCCATTACCAATTAAAAAAACCCTTGCTGCTATTGGCAGCAAGGGCAGGATCATGATTGAGGTTCCATAAAGACCGGTTCCCCGTCCTGAATCGTATAAGGCAGTGAATAAGCTGGCACAAATGGATAATTCTCAGCTAAAATATAGCGGATATCATCCCCATATTCATACTCGTGCTCAAATTTCTGTAAAGCCTGATAAAGATCTCTGGAATAATCGATAAAGATTTCTCCCTGTACGTTCAAAACAATGGGCAAAGGTTGACCAGAATATGGACTCTCAACATATGGCTCGGTTTCTAAGCCCAGACTTTCATGATTCAGTCTGTAAATCCCCTCTGCTACTTGTTTCCCAAAGGGAGGATAGATATGTTCATTACGATATATTTCAATTAACGTATTCATTTTTCTCAATTCCGCTGCCATACGCAGATCAATCACTTTGACAGTAGGCTCTGTCTCTGGGTGAATAATCACATATTGATACTTTCCTCCTTCTTCAAAGGAGTTCCCTGGAGCTCTCCCCATGAGGTTATATTCCCTCAGTTTTTCAAAATCAACCGGATACTTCTGAAAAATCGGGGTATCTGAATGTCGGGTTTTAATCGGCAGAAGCCCATCCGATGCCTCCTGAAACTGAACGACAGCTTCCTGAACCGTCTGCAATTGTACTTCATTAGGCACCTGATTTTTGGCCAGGCGGTCCTCGGGATATAAACATCCAGTCAATAACAGGGTGATACCTAGTATGAATGCTGGCTTTATTCGTTTCATTTTCAAACCTCCAGACATTACATGGTTGGGCCGCTGAAGACAATATAAAAAATAATGATACCGGCCAGAATCATAAAAATATAGGCAAGACAACCAGTTAAACCACTTAAAAATCCCTTGAATTTATGTCTGCTTAATAGAATTAACCCAATTGCCAGAAACATAAAAATCATGCCCGCAAAAGATATGTACATTTTCAGCATACTCTCTGACATATGAATTCTCCTTTAGTTCTCTGCTATTACCGTCAGTATTATATCATATTCTTCCGTATACGCGTAAAAAAACAGCTATTCTAAGCGGATTGGTCCTCATATTCTGATTTGATAGGAGGACTGTCCACACACGATTGATGTCCAAATCGGCCAATAATCATTCAAAAAGCCGAGGTGAAGGGGCATACACCTCGGCCTGACTAAAGATCCCATTCCTTGCAACTCTAAGTGAATTGTTGCTGCGGTTTATTTTATGCTAAGCAGGAAACAATTGAACCCTCAAGTGCCTAACAAGCTCTATTTTTTCATCATATTCTGAAGAGCTTCCAGATTAAGAGGCATATTTTGATTCATAATCATTTCGACGATCTGGTCTTCCTTTTCTTCCGGCAACGGTTTCCCGGCCATTTTTGCAAGACGCTCCACTAAATCTCTGACGTTTTTTTCATTCGATAAATCCATGTTTTGTACGGATTGTGCCACCTGCATAATTTCAGTTGGGGAAATGTCTGACTGTCTTTGAATATGGTCGAAAATATCTTTGTGAGAGTCTTTGTTCACAGGCTTTCCTCCTTGCTTTACCTATTCATGATAGTATATGCAAGGAGGAGAGACATGTGATGCTTTATAGAGTTTTAGAGTCACCCAGCATACTCGATAAATCTTCCATTTCGTGACGTTTTACCCTGGTCATAAGCTGGTCGACCACATCTTTTGGCTGTTTTTGCTCAAACAGCACTTTGTAAAGGCCGTGAGTGATTGGCATGTCAACCTGATATTCCAGAGATAACTGATAGGCTGCCTTTGTTGTTCTGACTCCCTCAACAACCATACCCATTTGATCAAGCACTTCGTTAAGAGAATTTCCTTTGCCTAACATGTTTCCTGCCCGCCAGTTTCGGCTATGCTGGCTTGTACAGGTGACAATTAAATCTCCAATCCCGGTAAGGCCGGCAAACGTAAGAGGATTCGCTCCCATTTTTACTCCGAGACGGGTGATTTCAGCAAGTCCCCTTGTGATCAAAGCCGCTTTGGCATTATCTCCGTAACCGAGCCCATCAGATATTCCTGCACCAAGAGCAATAATATTTTTTAGTGCACCGCCAATTTCAACCCCAACAATATCCGGATTGGTATATACTCTGAACTTTTCATTCATAAAAAGATCCTGTGCTTTTTCTGCTTCTTCTATATTCTTTGAAGATACCGTAACGGTTGTAGGCTGGCGGAGACTGACCTCTTCAGCATGGGAAGGGCCAGATAACACAACGATATCCCTGTACAAATGCTCAGGCAATTCTTCGACTAACATTTCAGAAACCCTTTTTAACGAATCCGGCTCAATTCCTTTTGCTGCGTGAATGAGCGTAACTTGATGATTCAAACATTCCTTTACCTGATTGGCCACTTCTCGGACCGCTTTCGTCGGAACGACAAATACGAGTACGTCTGTATCCTCTAAAGACGCTTTCATGTCATCATACGCTATAATGTTTTCGGGAATCGTTATATTTTTTAAATATCTTTCATTTTGCCTTTTATTATTGATTTCTTCAGCCTGTTCTTTTCTATGGGTCCAGAGTCTGACTTCATGGTTATGATCAGCTAACACAATGGATAAGGCTGTTCCCCAGCTTCCTGCACCCAGTACAGTGACTTTCTGCAAAGTAGACCACTCCCTTATGATCGTTTTCGCGCATAAATACGAATAGGCGTTCCTTCAAAACCAAAGGCATCCCTGATTCGGTTTTCTAAAAAACGCTCGTAGGAAAAATGCATGAGCTCTGGATCATTGACGAACACGACAAATGTCGGCGGTTTTACCGATACCTGTGTAGCATAGAACAATTTGAGTTTTTTTCCTTTGACCGTTGGAGCCGGATTCATCGCCAGGGCATCCATAATCACTTCGTTTAAGACATTGGTCTGGACACGCTTAGCGTGATTTTCACTTGCCTCAATGATATTCGGCATCAATGTATGTAGGCGTTTTTTGGTTTTGGCCGATAAAAATACAACTGGCGCATAGTCCAAAAATTGAAATTCCCGGCGAATGTCTTCTTCAAACTTCTTCATCGTCTTATCATCCACTTCAATGGCATCCCATTTATTGACCACGATTACAATTGCCTTTCCGGCCTCATGGGCATAGCCTGCGATCCTTTTATCCTGTTCAATAATGCCGGTTTCTGCATCTATTACCACAAGTACTACATCTGATCGTTCGATGGCTCTTAACGCCCGCACAACACTATATTTTTCCGTTGTTTCATATATTTTCCCCTTTTTCCTCATGCCCGCTGTATCAATGATGACGAATTCCTCCCCATCCTTTTTAAAACGGGTATCCACTGCATCCCTGGTCGTTCCGGCTATTTCACTGACAATCACCCGATCTTCTCCGAGGATGGCGTTTACAAGAGAGGATTTCCCTACATTCGGCCGTCCAATTAAGCTGAAGCGAATCATGTCATCATCCGCATCTTCCATTGTTTTATCCGGAAAATGTTTAATGACTTCATCCAGCATGTCACCCAGGCCAAGACCATGGGTTCCGGAAATTGGATATGGTTCTCCAAACCCAAGGGTATAAAAGTCATAGATTCTATCATTCATTTCGGGATTATCGATTTTGTTCACTGCTAAAACGACAGGCTTATTCGTTTTATATAATATTTTCGCAACTTCTTCATCCGCTGCGGTTATTCCTTCCCTTCCATTCACCATAAAAATAATGACATCAGCTTCATCGATGGCAATTTCAGCCTGCTGCCTCATCTGAACCAAAAGGGGTTCGTCTCCAATTTCAATCCCCCCTGTATCAATGAGGTCAAATTTCGTATTGAGCCATTCTGCTTCTGCATAAATACGATCCCGGGTCACACCGGGGGTATCTTCTACAATGGAAATCCGTTCTCCCACGAGACGATTAAAAATGGTTGATTTTCCCACATTAGGCTTTCCAACTATTGCCACAACAGATTTTCTCATAAAGGTCACCCTCTGTAAAATTACTCCCGAATTTTTTTGCGCCTAATATATCCAGCTTATATATTTTAGCAAACGGCAGCATCAATCACAAATCTGATTATAAAAGAAAGCTGTAAGCCTGTACATATTTCCTCAATTTTTTTGAAAGCCTTTTGAAGAAGCGAATCGTTATGGTCCAAACAATAAACAGCACAGCGTGAAATAAATATTGATCATCCCCAAACATCCGGTCAATCCCGTAAGAATAGTGAACGAGGCTATGTAACGTTTCCCCATAAGTAATACCGGACAGCCAGATTCCAATTTGAACATATATATGATCAGTCAAATAATTGATCATCAAGTATCCAACCAGGACTAATACAATGGTTGAAGGAAAAATCAACCATAACGGGTTTATATATTCAAAAATTTGGTATGCACCATAACCAAACCCCACCGCGATGGCACCTAAAACAGATTTCCATTTTCTTTTTGAATAGGACAGCAGGAATAAACTGATGATGAATATATACATAAGAGGCACTAACATACCTATATCATTCCAGTAAATCCATGAGTTGGACAAAATAATCAGCATCAAAACACTGGAGGACTGGTAAAATCGTTTCTTTTCATCGCTCTGAAAAAAGAAACATATGATCCACAGAATCCAGCTCACCCAATAGAATAAGAATTGGAATCCCATTCTATTCACCCCTCTTGATAAACCTGTTACCATTATAGGGTGAATATTATTTTTTTAATCGAAGAAAAAAGGAGTTTCCACCATACGGTGAATACTCCTTTCTTTGCCTGGCACAATCATTTCTGGTTATCAGCACGGTTTATTCTTCATCTTTTATTTTCTTCAATTGTTCTCCAATAATGTCTCCAATCTGGAAGGAACCTTCTTCATTTTCCTGTTGGAACTTCTGCAATTCCTGATTATCTTTTTCCTCTTCTACCTCACGGATCGACAAGGAAATACGCTTATCTGCTTCACTTACTTCCAGAACTTTTGCCTTGACGGTTTGGCCTGTTTCCAGCACTTCCTGCGGAGATCCAATGTGGCGGCTGGAAATCTGGGATATATGAACAAGCCCTTCTACACCCGGGAACACTTCCACAAATGCACCAAAATTCACAAGACGTTTAACGGTCCCCTCTATCACATCCCCTGGTTTTACTTTCTGTTCAATACCATCCCATGGTCCAGGAAGGGCCTCTTTTAATGATAATGAAATCCGTTCGGTATCCCGGTCAACGGATAATACTTTTACTTTAATTTTATCTCCTTCATTGACTACATCCGAGGCTTTTTCCACATGCTCATGGGAAAGCTGGGAAATATGGACAAGACCGTCTGCTCCACCAATATCTACGAACACACCAAAGCTGGCTATCCGCTGTACAACACCTTCAACAATCTGACCGGGTTCTAAATTCTGGAGCAGATCCTGCTTTTTCTTTTCCATCTCTGCTTCTTCTACCGCCCGGTGGGAAAGGATTACTCGGTTTTGTTCCCTGTCCAGCTCTATGATTTTTAACGTCAGCGTTTTGCCGACATAATCCTCAAAATCATCAACATAATACGTTTCCACATGGGAAGCAGGAATAAAGCCCCGCAGACCGACATCCGCAACCAGACCGCCTTTAACGACTTCTTTAACCTCTGCTTCAATGGTTTCATCCTTTTGATACACATCTTCCAGATGAGACCAGGCTTTCTCCATATCGACGGCTTTCTTTGAAAGAACGAGCTCCTGCTCTTCGTCATTTAATTTTTTTACCATCAATTCAAGTTCATCGCCCTCTGAAATGACATCAGCAATCTGTTCTACATGTAAATGAGAGAGTTCACTGATTGGCAGAATACCTTCAGATTTGTAACCTGCATCCACTAGTGCCCTCTTTTCTTCAATCTTAATCACTTTTCCTTTAATCATGTCTCCTACTTTGAGATTTTCCGCATGATTTAAGTCATTTTTCACATCATCCATACAAAGACCTCCTTGAACCAGCAACCCATAAATATCCTTTTTACTAACTTCTTATATTTACCTTCATTTGTCAAGCAGAAAACAACGATTATTTAGCAGAATTCAGCAATTGTTGAATTTCTTCCATAATTTTATCTGTTACTTCCTGAGGAGATGCTTTCTGTCTCCGCATCTGTTCAATGGATATTGGTTTTCCATAAACGACTTTCACTTTTCCGAATAATTTGTATGGTCCTGTAATGGCACACGGAATAATGACAGCTTTAGAACGCAGGGCAAAAAATCCTGCCCCTGCAAGTCCTTTTCCCAGTTCCCCGGTTTTGCTCCGTGTCCCTTCCGGAAATAACCCAAGGGTATGGCCCTCATCCAAAATCTTAAGCCCTGTTCTGAGGGCTTGCCGGTCCCGCATTCCCCGTTTAACCGGAAAAGCGTGCAGGTTTTTTAATAGCCAGCCAATCCATTTTTTTTCAAATAATTCCTCTTTAGCCATAAAAAAGATTTCCCTTGGAGATGTAATCCCAACGGTAGGGGGGTCTAAATTGGAAATATGGTTGGAACAGATAATCACTGGCCCTGTTTTAGGAATATGTTCACGGCCAAAAACTTGAATGCGAAATAGAAGTCGGAAAAGAATAAGAACAATGATTTTCCCCAGCTTATAAAGCATCCTCATTCTCCTCAAGTATTTTATGGTTCGCAAGATCCAGAATTTTACTTACCACATTTTCTATACTGAGTGATGTGGTATCAATTTCAATCGCATCATCGGCTTTAATGAGTGGCGCTGTTTCCCTTTTGGAATCTTGTTCGTCCCGTTTCCTGATTTCCTCTTTCAATTGTTCAAAATCAGACGGAAATCCTTTTTCCATATTCTCTCGATGCCTTCTTCTGGCACGTTCCTCAACCGAAGCAGATAAAAATATTTTCACTTCTGCGTCCGGAATCACATGGGTACCGATATCCCTTCCATCCATGACTACTCTGCGGTTCTTTGCCATATCCTGCTGCCGCTTTACCATTTCCTGTCGGACTTTCGGATGGGTGGCTACCATGGATACATGATTGGTCACATCAGATGTTCGGATATCTCTGGTGACATCCTTCCCATCCATGAATACCCTTTGTTCACCGTTTTCCTGTTTGAATTCGATCTGGGTTTTTAAAAGAAGTTGATATAAAGGCTCTTCTTCATGAACTGGAACGTTGTCAGTAAGGGCTTTTAAGGTCAGTGTCCGATACATCGCACCTGTATCTATGTAAATGTAACCCAGGTCATGTGCCACCTTTTTCGCTACAGTGCTCTTTCCTGCTGCAGCAGGTCCGTCAATCGCAATAGCAATATCTTTCTTTTTCATTGCTTTTCCTCTCCCTTTATTTCCATCCCATTACAAAACGTTTTCAGGCAGCGGAACTGCCAGTGAAATACACTTCAAAATAATAACATACAGGGAAAGGATGGTCTATAATTATTTCATAGTATAACTGACCCCGATATAATCATATACCGGGTTAACATATTTATGTAATGGTGTGTACAGGACAAACCACTGGCTGATGAATAGTAAAAAAGCATGAATGATGATTAAACGAATCAATATTTTTTCAAAAGTTCTCATCATCACCACACCTTTTTCCTATAGCGTTGCCGAATAACATGATTTCTATTCTTTTAAATCAATCCCTTTCCTGCGGGCCTCAAGCTGTTTTTCAAAACAATACTGGATAATTTTTTGCCGTGCCTGTTCCTTGATATCTGAATACTTGAACGTCATCTTATCTGGAGTTTCCGAACCGCCTTTAATATGGCGGAGCAACTTTGAGCGGGCATGAATATATGCATAATCATGTTGTCTGAAAGGCAACACAATCCACGTTTCCAATTCGTCAGAAGGCTTATAGCTCATTTTTCGAGGAGCAATCACCGCCATTCCGCCACCGCTGATATCTACCGTCCGTGTAATGATTGGAGAACGCTTATTTTCTGGATCATGAAGAGCAACATCCAGTGATGCTCGGATTCGCACAAATTCCCTTCGCTGGATTTTTATCATATGATCGTTTCCGGGATAATACAGAACGAGAACTGGAATGTTTTTTAATTTTTTTCTGCCCAGCAATTCAGTATGGAAAATATAAACTGAATCATCCCTGGCAACAAATGATATTTTAAACTGCGTTCCTTCAAAAAAGATTGATGTTTTGCCTGTTCTTTCATTAACCGGATAATCGACGTAACATTGATCACCTTTGGTATCCAGCAGTTTGCAGCGATACGTTTCCTTTGATTCATCATTGCTTCTCATGAGTTCCATTGTTAAGGTTGCCCCAATGTATAACATCAAAAAACCCTTTCCATAACAGAATATATTCTTATTATGGCAAAAAAATAAAAAAAGGGAAAGGTTCGACTTTCCCTTTCCTTCAAAATTAAAGTAAATATAATATTTTCGTTTCCTTTAGAAATCGTCTGCTCCATTGACAGATCAGCCCTGTTCTGATCGTGGAAACATCTGTGCAACATCGCCGGAGACTTGAACGTTTAATCGTTACGAAACAGATCCAAAATCAACTTCAGGCTGTTTCAGCCGTTCAACCCGTTCTTCAAAGCCGTCCTGAGCATTGATATAAATACGGTACGTATCTTCGCCTAAAGTGCCGATAAATTCATAGCAGAGGACTTCTTTTCCTAAATCGTTTTCAATCACGGCCAGACTTTGTTCCTGTATATTTACATTCGGATTGACTTCATTTTTGGCTTCTTCCAGTGTCAATTCTGGGTCGTTGATCGTCCGTTCTTTATGATGAGTTAAATAGTCTCTGGCTGCAATACCAATTACTTCTCCGTTGTCCAGAGCAACTTTTACTTCAATCGCATCTGGATAGATGCGGACATCATCTTCGGTATAAGCGAAGGAGTATACAGCAACATTTTGATACTGGACACTGTTATAGGCTTCCATATGATCGTAGCCCGTTTTCTGTAAGAATCGGCCAGCTCGTTCCATCCCTTCATATAAACTGATATTCGGTTTACCAATTTCTCTGTTGATCATAAATGTCAATAAGTGTCCGCCTTTTTGTGTGAAATCCATATACCCATATGTTCCATCCTGATCGAATGATACCGTGTATAAGCCAATATCTGAACCTTCTCCTGTTTCTGTGATTCGTAATTCCGTCCCGTCGTCAATGGAAAGGATTTGATTTATTTTATTTCGTAATTGCTGATGATCTATTTTTTCACCGGTGATATCAACCTGGCTTTCCTCAGGTTCTTCCATTACACCATTTAAAGATGTATGAATCATCCCCTCTGAGTACCCTTTTACATTTTTCTCTACGGTTTTAAATCCATCAATAATGGTGTTGTCCTGCTGTTCCTCCTGTGTAGCCAGTGCAAGCTGCACATCCATCCATCTGAGGTTGTTTTCTAAAACCAGATATTGGACTTTTCTTAGCTCCCGTTTGATTTCACCAGAGTGTTCATATAATTTTTCCAGGGTTTTCACTTCTTCATCACTTAAGGGTTCATCATCTAATCCCCTGATGGCGGTCCGGTATGAAAAGTGTCCAATATTGGATAAAAATTCTTCGGTTTTATTAAAAGGCAATAGAGATAATGGCAATTGACCTACTTCAGTATGAGCTTCTGAAGTAATCCTCCATATTTCGGTTAACTGGGGAGAAAGACTGTCTGCCGTGTTCATTGCCAGAACAGTCCCGATTTTGTCGTGAAGGAGATCGACATAATAGGCGAGATTGTGAAAAGAGCGCTGGTAGTTATTTTCTGCCTGGATTAATATAGCGTTTTTTTCCTGGTGTTCCTGGTATCCCCATACACCTACCCCAACCAGGGCTACCGACAGAACCCCAATCGATATCCATCGGAGCATCGAATCACTCCTCTTTTTTTATTTTGTAAATATATGTTTGCCTATTTGCTTGATTTGCGGACGCGACCAGATCCAGTCAGAAGTAGCCGTATTCGGATTAAAATAATACAGTGCATTGCCTGATGGGTCCCATCCATTGATGGCATCAAGTACGGCCTGTCTAGCGGTTTCATCTGGGGTCAGCCAGATTTGTCCATCACTGACAGCAGTGAATGCTCTCGGCTCAAAAATAACCCCCGAGACGGTATTGGGGAAGGATGGGCTTTCTACACGATTTAATATCACTGCCGCAACCGCAACTTGACCCACATATGGTTCCCCCCTGGCCTCTCCATATACAGCCTGGGCCATCATCTGTATATCATTCTGGGAGTATCCCGCAGGTACATTCACCGCAGTCGTTCGGGTGCCTGTCGTCTGATTGCCGGGATTTGCCGCCTGTCCCCCCCGATCAGGCTGCCTTTTGACCTGCTGTTCCTTTGGGACTCCTCCATAATAGGTAAAATCTCTTCCCTGGCGAATTTGCTCGTGGATAAATTCCCGATCAAATCGGCTTGCTCTGACAAGCCTTTCTTTTGTTTCTGCACCGACGAGACCATCTACGGTTAATCCAAATTCATACTGGAAATTTCTAACTGCCCAATAGGTTCTCCAGCCAAACACCCCATCAATATCGCCATTATAAAACCCAAGATATTGCAGCCTCGCCTGCAATTCAATCACATCATCTCCCGTAGCCCCTTTTTGTAACACCCGGGGACTAAAGGCATGGGATTGTTGACTATTTTCATATGATGATAACGGGATGTTCACCATGAAAAATAGAAATATAAAAATCAGGAATTTTTTTTTATCCTTCATCTTTATTCCTCCTGAATATGGCCAAGAGTAATGTCTTTCATAAGTTTTGCTGAATTTGTTTTTTTATGCACACGTCCGCAACATTCCTTGTTCGATCCGGCAAAAAAAAACTGCCCACACTTGGGACAGTTTTTTTGTCAAAAAAGTTAACCGTTATAAGATTACCGGATACATTTCTATGCGAACCAGTCGTTTAAAATGCAGACATTTTCTATTTAAATCGTACCGGTCCATTTATTTCTCCGGTCCAAATGCACAACCTTCTTTTCCTGATTAGCCAGCTTTACCTTTCGCAAAGCCAGGGCCCATAACATAATCATAAACGGGACCATGACATACAGCCAGTTGCTTTGCACCGCTGACAAAATAAAATCATACAGGCCGTGGAGGACTGCCGGCAAAATAAGGGCAATTGCAATCATCTGCTTCGGGTGTTTCCGTTTAAATTTTGACTTTCCAAAATAAAATCCCATAATTACACCGAACAGGGCATGGGAAGAAACCGGAAAGAGCGCTCTTCCAAAAGCATATTCAATTCCATTTGCGAGTAAATACAGAAGATTTTCAACCGTAGCAAATCCGAGACTGATGGATACGCCATAAACGATTCCGTCATAATGCTCATCAAAAAAAACATGCTTATAAATGGTATATAAGAAAATAAACCATTTGACGAACTCTTCCATGAGTCCGGTTAACAAAAAAGATTTGACAAAGGGGGACTGGCCAACTCCTTCAATCACAAAAGTATACTCCAGAAACATAATCGGAATAACCAGCAGTCCTCCAGTGATAAAAGAACGGAATACCATTGAAAGGGGTTCACTGTTCACACGGTCTTTTAAATAAAAGAACGCAAGCAAAGCAACCCCGGGTGCTATTCCCGCGGAAATCACGCTAATCACTATTTCTCTCTCCCCTTTCAATGGTTTGATAATTTCATCGTACCATTATTATTTTAGAAAAGAAATACGGCCAAGGGTGTTTCCAGGAAGAAAAAAGAAGACTAGCCCGGGATACACCCTGTCAGCCGTAGACATTGAGGATGGAGCCCGGCTGACCCAGATCTGCGCCGAAATTTAGCGGGGAATGAAACTTTTACTGGCGGATCGTCAGCATTCATGACCGGGAACGGATTCTGAAGAGCAAGCACTATATTGACGGAAGGTGCAAGGCCGGATAAGAAACGGAAAATCATTTAATCCTCAAAACGATAAACGATAGAATCCTCTTTTGTTACGATCTACTTCCGAATATTTTAAAATCGAATATCAGCAATTACTTAAAACTCAAATTGTTCAGCATCCGCTGCCATTAAAACTGCCAGTTTAATTCTGGCTTTTTTGCTGTCATAGTCACTTCCTAAAATCACACCTCTATTCACAAGATCGTAAGCACTTCCTCTGTAGTCATAAGTAGGATATACAGCCCCTTCTTCCGAGCTGGTCGTAATCACGACTTTCATATCCTGTTGCAGGCATCGCTCTATTTCATCCATCATTGCTGGAGCGACCTGACCTCTTCCAACCCCTTCCAGAACGATTCCTTTTGCTCCCTGTTCCCTTGCTGCTTTCAGAAAAATACCGTCTGCATTCAGATAGCATTTAATGATATCCACACGGGGCAAAGAATGTTTAAGATCAAAGGTCTCCCGATTGATGGGCCTTTGATAAACATGCACCTCATCATTATCGATGATTCCCAGGTACCCAAAACCGAAAGCGTTAAAGCCCTGAATGTTCGAAGCATGTTCCTTTTTCACATATTTGGCCGGGAATATTCTTTCATTAAACACCACCACCGTTCCTGTATGCTTTAAATTCTCACAGCAGGCTGAATAAATCGCATGCCTCAAGTTTATATATACATCACTGCCAAGGTCTTTCGGAGAACGCTGGGAACCCGTTACCACAACCGGACGCTCATCATCGATTGTTAAATCAAGAAAATATGCCGTTTCTTCAAGGGTATCAGTCCCATGGGTAATGACGACTCCATCTACTTCTGGATTCTTAAAATGGTGTTCGATCTTCTCTTTTATATAAACGAGATCTTCAAAAGTTATATGCATACTTGGCTTCTGTAATATCGACTCAACTGAAACATCGATGTCATCGGGAAGTTCACATAAAGAAGCGAGTTCTTCTCCGCTAAGTGCACCCGATGTCAGCTTGCCGGACTTTTCATTAGGTATACTGGCAATAGTGCCGCCTGTGGTCAATAAAATGACTTTTTTCATCGTGCTCCTCCTTGTTTGCAGATCAAAACGCAAATATCGATTATTTTTTAAGTTTCTTGCATATAGATGACGCAATCAGGTCACCATGAAATCGTCCGTTTTCAATAAAAATTTCATTGTTATTGTTGCCGGCCGCAATAACTCCTGCAATATAGATCCCTTCAACATTGGTTTCCATCGTCTCTTCATTATAAAAAGGGCGACCAGTTTCAGAGTCAATGTCTACGCCCATTTTTTCTAAAAAGCTATGGTCCGGGTGATATCCAGTCATGGCAAACACAAAGTCATTAACAATGATTTTTTCTTCTCCACCTTTTACATAGTGTACATGATCATCGGTAATTTTCGTTACTCTGGCATTGAACTCCATTTGAACAATTTCTTTTTGGACAAGGGAATCAAACTGAGGCAATATCCATGGCTTGATACTGTCGGAATATTTACTTCCCCGATAAATGACTGTCACTCTTGCTCCCGCCTTAACTAGCTCCAGTGTTGCATCAACCGCTGAATTTTTACCGCCGATGACCACAACATCTTTATCAAAATAGGGATGGGCCTCTTTAAAATAATGGCTCACTTTATCCAGTTCTTCACCGGGGACATTTAGCATATTCGGATGATCATAATATCCTGTTGCAATAATGACAAACTTCGCCTGATATGTTTGGTCTTCCCCTGTGCGTTTTTGTGTGGAGACGACAAAATAGTCGTGTATCTTTTCTACCCCTATTACTTTTTCATATGAATGAATCCTTAAATGGGACCTTTGCGCAACCGTCCGATAGTATGTTAAGGCTTCATTTCGTACGGGCTTTTGTTTTTCTGTAATAAAAGGATATCCACCAATTTCCAGACGATCACTTGAACTGAAAAAGGTTTGATGAGTCGGATAGCGGTAAATGGATTCAGCAACATTTCCTTTTTCGATTAACAATGGCTTTATTCCCTTTTTCTGCAGTTCTATGGCGGCTGAAAGCCCACAAGGTCCTGCTCCGACAATAATGACATCTTCTTTCATGACTTTCACTCCCCAGATTTTTAAATGTTTGCCTTTCATATTTTATGTCAACTCACGGATTTGTGCATTCCGTAGATATGCTGAAAACATTTGAAGCATCAAGATAACCAGGAATCCCATTCGGCTCAGACCGATTAGGGCAGCTTCTGTTTTATCATTGCATAATGGTACGCCAGGCTGGAGATTGCATGCTGATACAACAAATAAAAAAACATCTCCTACCAGTATCATGATAGGAGATGCAATGTCATTTATCAACTGATAATAGCCTAAATCCATCCCCTGAATCGGGATGCTTCTGCCATCTTACGCACACCAACCATATAGGCTGCAAGACGCATGTCTATATTTCTGGTGTTCGCTGTGTTGTAAACATTGTTAAAGGCCTTTACCATCACTTTGCGGAGCTTTTCCTCTACTTCTTCTTCAGTCCAGTAGTAACCCTGATTATTCTGTACCCATTCGAAGTAGGAAACCGTAACCCCTCCAGATGAAGCCAGAACATCCGGAACAAGCAGGATTCCCCGCTCGGTTAAAATTTGGGTTGCTTCAAGGGTTGTAGGTCCATTGGCTGCTTCAACCACAATATCTGCTTTAATATGATGGGCATTTTCTTTTGTGATCTGATTTTCAATCGCAGCTGGAACTAATATATCACAATCGAGCTCTAACATCTCTTTATTTGTAATTGTATTTTTAAACAGTTTCGTCACAGTGCCAAAACTGTCACGGCGATCCAGAAGATAATCAATATCAAGGCCATCGGGATCATATAAAGCACCGTACGCATCTGAAATCGCAATCACTTTGGCACCAGCATCATGCATAAATTTAGATAGGTAACTCCCTGCATTACCAAAGCCCTGTACAATGACCCGGGCACCTTTGATATCTATGCCCCGTTTTTTGGCGGCTTCTTCAATACAAATGGTTACTCCTTTGGCAGTAGCA
The DNA here is from genome assembly GCF_004342905.1 of Melghiribacillus thermohalophilus. Lineage (GTDB taxonomy): Bacteria > Bacillota > Bacilli > Bacillales > Alkalibacillaceae > Melghiribacillus > Melghiribacillus thermohalophilus. Next base: position 142,749 of record NZ_SMAN01000003.1, read on the forward strand.
GATTCTCTTCCGTGTGACCCGCCAAGAACCAGTGGTTTTCCTGTAATGAACCCTGGATTATTAAATTCATCGATACGGCTGTATTCATCCATCATCCAGGCCATGATCTGTGAGTTTGTAAATACGTCAGGAGCCGGAATGTCTTTCGTTGGCCCGACAATCTGACTGATGGCTCTTACATATCCCCGGCTAAGCCGCTCAAGTTCCCGAAAGGACATTTCCCGGGGATCGCACACAATTCCGCCTTTGCCTCCCCCATAAGGCAAATCGACAATGCCTGCTTTTAAACTCATCCAGATGGATAGTGCTTTTACTTCACTTTCGGTAACATCGGGATGAAAGCGTACCCCGCCTTTTGTGGGACCAACTGCATCATTGTGCTGTGCGCGGTAGCCTGTAAATACTTTTACACTCCCATCATCCATGCGGACTGGAATTCGTACCGTTAACAAACGCAGTGGCTCACGTAATAATTCATACACCTCTTCAGGATAACCAAGTTTATCCAGAGCCTGACGAATAACCGTTTGAGTTGACTTTAAAACATCATTGACTTCATTGTTTTCGTTGGTTGAATCTGCTGGCTTATCGGCTACCATGAACTTACCTCCTATGAATGTTCAATAACTCTAAATGATTGCTTGCTTTCAGAATTTAGTATACACGTTCAAAAAGAATATGCAACAAATAATATTCATTTTTAACGAAAAAATATAACCCCTGCGTAAGCGTTTTCATTATATAGTCATTTCTTTATTTTTTCAATGATAAATGAACAATTTTTTCAATCATTTCTTCATAGGATAAGCCGATTGCCCGGGCCGCATCCGGGAAGAGGCTTGTGGGAGTCATTCCCGGAAGCGTATTTACTTCCAGAATGTATGGAATGTCCTGTTCAGTGACAATGAAATCCACCCTTGAATATACGCTGCACCCTAACACCTGATGGGCCTGAATGGCATAATCTTGTAGCTGTTTCGTCAATTCCATGCTGATGTTGGCAGGTACGATATGTTCACTGCCACCCGGTGCATATTTGGATTCGTAATCATAATATTCATTTTTAGGAATTATTTCGATGACAGGAAGGGCCGTTTCCTTTCCCTTTTCACCCCAGACTCCGATGGTCATTTCCCGCCCCTTAATATAATCTTCAACGATAATTTCATCATCATGTTTAAAGGCCTCTTCTAGTGCCTGATCCAGCTCCTCCTGCTGTTTAACTATGGTTAATCCCAGTGTGGAACCTTCCTGATTTGGTTTGACGACAAACGGAAGATCAAATTCGGCTAAAACCTTGTCTTTTAAATGTTCGAAATGTTCCTTCTCAACTAAGGAATATGTCCTGCTGTCTGGTGTTGGAATGTCATTTTGCAAAAAAAGCTTTTTAGCTTTTGATTTATCCATCGCAAGTGCGGAAGCCAGCACTCCTGAACCGACATAAGGAATGTTGAGCATCTCAAGGAGACTCTGGATTTTCCCATCTTCTCCCAGCTTGCCGTGGAGTCCCAGAAATACAAGATCCGCTTCTAAATCAAGTATCTCTATCAGCTGTTTCGGATTAAAATCGATTCCAATCACCTCATGGCCATTTGCCTTTAATGCATTCATAATTCCTTTTCCAGTTGAAATGGAAACCTCCCTTTCCCCGGAAGTTCCCCCATATAACACAGCAATTTTCATTTCCTCTACACTCCTATCCCTGATCAGAAATTTTACTTTTAGATACTAATTAAAATAATGGACAATCTGGTCAACCGCATTCTGATCCAAAATCATTTTTCCGTATTCCTGTAAGCGGAAGGATGTCACTGTACTTGGAGATGAAAATTCAGATAATATGGCAATGACATTCTCTTTATTCATATCCATTAAATCTTTATCAGTAAACTGCATATAATAATCCTGGTTATAATAGTAAATCTTTCCTCCGGTTATACCTGTCTGGTGGAGGGTCTGGCAGGCCTGAATGACGGATTCAAATGATGCAAACAAAAATATAAATTCTTTGCTTTCATCCAGCGTCACTTTCATCTCGATATATTCATCATCAATCATTTCATCGTCCTGTGTCACCACAATGAGCATTCCCTGGGCCTGCAAAAGATGTACCTGAACGACCAGTATTCCATCCAAATCCATCCCCAGTTCATCACTCGCCTCGAATAACATCTCCTGAAACAATTGATGAGCTTTTGGAAGGTTATGCCAGATTTCCTCTCTGGTAAATCCCCTTTCTTTTAAATCATCAAACGTGACAAAAATTTTAAATTTATTTTCACCAAGGCGTTCCAGCCGCATGGTAACACCTCCAATTATTAACCTCTTTGATTATAGGGTATGTGGTTGAAATGGATGAAGTTGCATGGCTATGGTTGTATTATATTTTATTTTCCTGCCATTGATTCAGCATGTACGGATTCATTTGAAATTTCATTATATCAGATTTTCCCTAATCATTAGAATAAAAAATAGGCCATCCACTCGTCATTTTTTCGAGTGATGACCCGTTATATTCGAGATCTAAATCTGTTCGGTTTACATTTCCTTGACACTTAATATTCGGAATCCTGCTTTTTCCAGCCTTTTGATAAATTGATCCACATTATCCTTTTTGTCTATTTTCAGTACAATACGTCTGGCCAGTTTATCGGTCTCATCAAAAGTGGCGATAGAAATCACATTTTCGTGGTAGTGCTTTAGGAGTTCTGCCATTCTTGCTATGCGTCCTTCAGATTCCGTAGATGTAAATGCAATGCGGACTCCTTTCTTATGTAATCCAAATGCGCTTTCAAATTGTTCCAGCACATCCGATCTTGTGACAATCCCCTTCAAGTAGTGCTGATCATCGATTACCGCCAGAATTGGGAATCCCTTGAAAGAAGTTAATGTTTTTTCGAAAACTTCGTCATCTTTGATAAACAAATCTTTATGATCAAGAATATCTTTCGCTTTTGTGTACTGTAAAAACTCGTCTTTACCTCTTCCGGAATGCTCAAAGTAAGCCTTGTAAATCATTTGTTCAGAGATCATGCCGGAAAATTTTTTTCCGTCCAAAACAGGAACGCCTGTGATGTCATGATCTTTTAAACGTCTCAAAACATCATTTAAGGAATCAGTAGATTGTGCTTTGATGCATTGGTGAACAGGTTTCATGATACTTTTGACAAACAAGTCCATCACCTCATTTCATATCATTGATTATCAAGTTCGACAGGAATGACATAATTCCTTTTTTAAAATGTTTACCATCTTTTTTGCCACTGCCATCTCTGATCCATAGAGGGGTACTTGCCAGATGAAAGACGCCTTTATTCGTTGTCCTGCGATTTTCTAAGTCATGAACTCTCGAATGAGACAAGACTCGGTGTCATACAAATAAATTAGCGTCAAATGATGAAAGGAGGATCCCCCATGTATTCGCTTGTGAAATATTATCACCCCTACATCAGCCCTTTTGATCCGTGCCCTCCGATGAAAGTCAAAAGCTACCGCACTCCCCCTAATTTATACGTCGGATTTCAACCACCATCCCTTCCGCAGTTTAGTCCGAAAGAAGCTTTATTCCATGGAACCCTTTGGCCCATTTTTTACAGCCCCTACCCCGGGTCCAAAAAGGAGGAGATGAAACGTGAATAAAACCATGCCGCCTGAATACTACAGACAATTAGAAGAAATTCAGGCAATTGATTTTGTGCTTGTTGAGCTGACTCTCTATTTAGACACCCATCCAAAGGATAAGGAAGCCATCGAGCAATACAATCATTATGCCAGACAAAGCAAAAAAATGAAAAAAGAATTCGAAAAACAGTTTGGTCCCTTGCTGCAATATCAGAGTTATTCCGGTTACCCATGGACATGGGATAACACACCATGGCCATGGCAGGTGTAATAACGAAAGGTGGTTTACTGACATGTGGCTTTATGAAAAGAAACTTCAATATCCAGTACGGGTAAGTCAGTGTAATCCCCGTCTTGCTAAATTTTTAATTGAACAATATGGGGGAGCGGACGGGGAGCTGGCAGCGGCATTGCGGTATTTAAATCAGCGCTATTCCATCCCTGATAAAGTCATCGGGCTTTTGACGGATATCGGCACGGAAGAATTTGCACACCTGGAAATGATTGCTACGATGGTGTATAAGCTTACAAAAGACGCCACACCTGAACAACTAAAAGAAGCAGGGCTTGCTCCCCATTATGCGAATCATGATAAAGCTCTATTTTACCATAATGCTGCAGGGAATCCATGGACGGCTGAATACATTCAGGCAAAAGGTGACCCGATTGCTGATCTATATGAAGATATTGCTGCTGAAGAAAAAGCCCGCGCGACCTATCAGTGGATCATTAATTTATCTGATGATCCCGACCTTAATGATGGACTGAAGTTTTTGCGCGAAAGGGAAATCGTCCATTCTCAGCGATTCAGAGAAGCTGTTGAAATTTTAAAAGAAGAACAGGGCAAAAAGACATTTTTTTAAAAAAAAGGGGTGTCAGAAAAGCGATCATTCTGACACCCTTACTCGTTTATAGGAATTTTTAAGACCTGTCCGACATAAATGGAATTTCCCTCAAGCCCATTGGCATGACGAATCATTTCTTCTCCAAATCTTCCTCCATAAAATTTTTGTGAAACAGAAAACAATGTATCCCCCTGTTGTACCGTATAATAAATCATTTCTGCTTCTGGTTCTGCTTCAGTTTCCTGGTTATCATTCTGATTCCCGTTCTTATTTGTATTTTCATTTTGAGGCAAATCGGCAGTCTCTTCAGATCCTGTCTCTGGGTCTTGTTTTGTCTCTGAATCTATGATATTTGTTTTATTTTCTGTATGATCGGGAATTTCTTCTTCCACTTCTTGCTTGTCTTTCGTGTTTTTCTCTTCATCTTCTGGTTCTATACGATCGCCGGAACCTGTTTGTCTATCGAAATCCAGGCCTTTCTTATTCATGTCAGGATCTAGAACAATAGACTGGTGAATAATTTCAATCTCCTCGCCGGGCGAATCCCCACTGGATGCTGTAGAAGGGGTGTTTTGGCTACCGTTTTTTTCCCAGTAATAAATGGGGATCAGGATAATAAGGATTAAAAACAAAATAACAATGATTCGCAGCAGAATCATACTCCAGTTTATTTGCTTTTTTTCTTTATTTTTTCGATGGATCTCACTCCGGGGAGGAAGACTCATTACATCAAAAGGCTCACTGGATTTTTCCTCCTTATTTTTATGGTCGTACATTTGATCTCTTAATTTTGAAGCTTGATCATAACTGTTGTGTTCCTGGTTTTCCATGCATTTCACCCCGATCTGAAACGAATATACAGCCCCAGCAAAAAATCAACCGTAAAATGTGCCATAATGGTCACGTTTAAATTTTCTGTGATTTCATAAATATAGCCGAAATAAAAGCTGATCAAAAGGATCGATAGCAAAAGTACTGGTTTCACTATATACCTGATATGGACGAGTGCAAATAACAGACTTCCGGTCACATATCCAAAGGTTGTCTGAATCACTCCCCGAAACAACAATTCCTCAGTAAAGGCAATCAAAAGAGAGAGAAACGTAATGTGTAAAAGAGAACGATTTTTAAATATCCTCTCATTAATCCCCCCGTCATCCATATGCCGTTCAGGAAGGACCTTCATCAAAAACAAGTCTACTAAAACAAAGACAATTCCGGAAACAGCACCAAATAAGAATATTTCTTTGCCATTCCACTTAAACATTGACAGCCAGTTTTCTAGAGAAGAAAAAAAGAGAAAACTACCCAGTATTCCCAGCACCAGGAGAATGATTTGGGAAAGATAAAGCTGATTTAACAGTTCCCGGTCTGACATCTGTTTTATCATTTCAGCCTGATTCATCATTTTTTTCATTGTCATCCACCCTGATGAAAAATTTGCTTCAAGGTTTGTTCCCAGTTGCCTCTGTTAGATTTCTTCTCCACAATAGCTGGTCTCCACCTGTCAAAGGTGAAATCGCATCGGTCACAGCAAAAGGTTAACGGCTTTTTAAAGTGGTCCTGAAACATATCATAAAGCTTTTTTCTCCGGCATCCCTTCTCCTGAATATATGCCAGCAAGTTAAACAGCTGCTTCTGTTTAAGCTGCTTTCTTTCTTCTAGAATACGCAAAATAGCCGGGCGGATGTTTTCCCATTCTGTTTTATTCAGTTTACTCCTATTTTGTCGAATAAGTCCATAGGTCTCCAGCTGATATTTGATAAATCCCCATTGAATCTCATTGATCTGCACCTGTTCCATTACATCATGTTCAAATTGTTCATCCAGTTGTTGATTAAAATGTTTTTCCATAAATGTTGCTGTCAGATCCACCTGTCTTTCATCTGGCAGTTCCTCCGTAATCAGGTGAAAGGGGATTTCTTCGTCCCCCGGAGAATATAGAATCAGACTGACACTTGTGCCTCCATCTCTTCCCGCTCTTCCTGCTTCCTGTATATACGCTTCAATGTGCGTTGGGATATGAAAATGAATAATTAAACGAACATTAGCCTTGTCAATTCCCATCCCGAAGGCACTTGTGCAGCAAACAACATCAATTTGATCGTTCATAAATTGCTGCTGGACATAAAGGCGGTCTTCTTTTTCCATCCCCCCGTGATAGTGGACAACCGATAATTGAGGAAGGGCGTTCTGGAGTTTATATGCGATCTGTTCACACACCTTTTTGCTGGAAAAATATATCATGGCTGGCACCGAAAAACGTTTTAAAAGTGAAACCATTCGATCTGTTTTCTCCTGGCTGGTCCTGTACATTTCTACATCAAGGACAATATTCTCACGATCCATCGGATAAATAATCTTGAGCATATTTGGCCGCCTTAGCTGACATATAATATCCTCCTGGACTTCAGGTGTTGCCGTAGCGCTTAGAGCAAGAACTGCGGGGTTATTTAATTGGTTCAGAACATGTCCTAATCGTAAATAATCCGTTCGAAACTCATATCCCCACTGAGAAATACAGTGCGCCTCGTCCACGGCAAACAACGCGATTCTAAGCCGTTTCAACTGTTCAATAAAATATGTATTTTGTAGCATTTCAGGAGAACAGTAGATCATTTTATAAAAAGAAAGACGACGGAGAATGGTTATTCGTTCTTCTCTACTCATCATACTATTTAGATATGTAACATTTTTGATCCCCCTCATTCTCAATTGCTTCACCTGATCGACCATTAAAGAAATCAGTGGGGATACGACTACCGTTACACCCTCTGTCAGAAGTGCCGGCAATTGGTAGCATAAAGATTTTCCGGTTCCGGTAGGAAGAATTCCAAGGACATCGTTTCCCTTTAACACTTCAGTGATGATTTCCTCCTGTCCTTCTTTGAATCTGTCATAGCCAAAATAGGTTTTCATCATTTTGCGAACCTGATCTATCTTTACGTTCACCCGTCTGCCATCTCCTCGATTTGATTTGCCTGTTTATAATATTTTGCCATCACAAGTCTGATTTGAAAATAACTGATATGATCCGGAAGCTGTTGTTTAATTTGTTTTAGCCTTTTCGTGGAATCTGTCTGAAGTACGTCTGAAATGGCATTCATATCCCCTTTGCTTACATATGGAGAAATATCAAATTCCCGAAGGACAAACGCCATTTCCACAATATGATCATGAACTGTCCCGATCCTTAACCTTCGTCTTTTGGCAATATCAGTCGCCTTCATCCCATTATTCAGCAATTCCCATGTTTTTCGGGCTGAACGCGTTAACAGGCCTTCAGCATGCTGTTCCGGAATAAACTGTTGAAGCCGTTTGTATCGTTCCTGTTCTTTTTCGATTGCCTTTAAAAAATAATGAATCCCTGACAGTATGTAAATTTCGATATCATAAATCGATTTTCCCAGTTCATAGGCTAATTGTTCCTTGCTTTTGCCAACATGCCGGTAGCCGTTCATGCGGGAAACCATGATCTCAGCATGGTGATGGTCCAGCCCGGATAACAGTTGTTTCGTTTCTTCATACATCTCATGAAATATGGCGTCTATATGATTACGATGTTTGACATAAAATGACTTGACCCACCTGATGATGTTCGCCTCCTCTACAATTGGGAGGAACCGCTGCTCACCTTTCAGTATATTCGATACAGTTTGTATGAATAATAAAAGTCGTAACCAGAACGTTTTTGCGGTTTCATGATAATTCAGTCCCTGAAGCATGGACAGTTGCTTATATTGGCTGATCCCTTCAGCTAACTGGACCCGTCCCGAATCCGTTACAAACATACTGTTTTGATTGACAATGATTTGCTGATCCCTGACTAATTGATAAAACATTTGTTCAAATACAGGCTGAGACAATCCAGGAAGAATCCCAAAATAAGAATCCAGCTGAAACAAAACAGAATCCTGTATCGTCTGCGATGATCGTTTTCCTGACAATAAATAATACATGGCGGAAGGACTCCGCTCCCCTTCCAGCTTTGCTGCTGTATCCAGCATAATCGTCTGAAACAAACAGAATCACTCCTGATTCTTCGTAGTTGAAAAGTTGTCCAATGAGAATTAAAATATGTAATGGAGTCACGAGCTTGCATGACCTGCTGATTCAGGACAGACAAGTATGCATCCAAAGATTGTTATGACCGAGGAGGGTTTTTGATGCCAAAGTTTACAATCGTTGATAAAGAAACGTGCATTGCCTGTGGTGCCTGTGGGGCAGCAGCACCAGATATATATGATTATGACGATGATGGAATTGCCTTTAATATGTTAGATGACAACACTGGAACCGCCGAAATACCAGAGGAGCTTCATGAAGATATGATGGATGCCTTTGAAGGCTGTCCTACTGATTCCATCCGGGTTTCTGCTCAATCATTTGACGGTGACCCAAATAAATTTGAATAATGTTCATCTTTCCCCTTCACGACCGTGAAGGGGGTTTCCATTTGCCCCTTCCCTTTTCTTATCTCTCTGTTAATTCATGAAGCTTTTCCATGGCCTCCTGCTTGTTGAATGTGCTGTAATAGCGATAGTTGTTATGATCAATGATCCGAAAATGTTTGCTGATTAAATTTTGCTGTAAGATATATCCGTTATTTTGCAACATATCTGTCCACCAGACCTTACCACCGAGGGTCTTTTTTATCGGCCGTTCTACCGTTTCGAGCGCAACCGTCTCCACTACTTCGAGCACATCTTCTCCAAGTTCGTTCTGAATGACATCACTGTGCCGAAATAATGAACAAAGAGCGACGATGGTTGTCCAGCTGGCCAGATTCCTACCTTTTTCGATTTGAACAAGGGTTTTTTTGGATATGCCTAAAATATTGGCCATTCTTTCCTGAGTATACCCCTGTTCTGCCCGGACCAATTTAATTTTGGGAGACAGGCTCTCTACTAATATATCTTTATTCATTCTCACCATTCCCTATATGTCGTTCAGCTCTATTTTAACATGAACCGAGCTTTTCTTCCTATTCATTTGTTGGTATAATAGTTCCGAATTCGAGTACATAAGGAGGGCTTTATATGGCTGAAAATAAAGTTGTAGAAGTTTTTGTCGAAATCCCGACCGGAAGTCAGAACAAATATGAGTTTGACAAGGAAAAAGGTGTTTTTAAATTAGACCGGGTTCTTTATTCTCCTCAGTTTTACCCGGCTGAATACGGTTATATTGACGAAACGCTGGCTTTAGACGGGGATCCATTAGATGCACTTGTGCTGGTAACGAATCCTACTTTCCCTGGATGTGTGATTGAAGCCCGCGTGATTGGATTTTTAAATATGATTGACAGCGGTGAAGAGGATCAAAAATTGCTGGCTGTCCCAACTGAAGACCCTCGTTTCAACGATGTCCAAACACTCGATGATATTCCAAAACATAAGCTTGATGAGATCGCCCATTTCTTCCAGACATATAAGGATCTTCAGGGCAAGAAGACTGAAATCGGTGACTGGGAAGGTCCGGAAGCTGCCGCTAAACTAATTGACGAATGTGTCAAACGTTACCAAGAAAATAAAGCCTAATATTAAGAGGCTGGGACAAAACTTTATAAGAAAATGAAATATCCGAACGATATTCAATCATCACTTGAATAAGTTCGGATATTTTTTACTTTGTTAACATGCTTCACTTTCCGCGGGCACGGCCTGAGATTTCCTAAGGCAGCACATCCCTCTGTCTTAGGCATGAAGTTCCCGCAACGCACAGGACGTGCTCAAGTCGACGTTCGCCACAGGACATGACCGGTTTTAGTCGACCTGAAGTCTACGGATTTTTGCAAAACGGTTCGTCTTTTCGACCGTTTTTTCATTTTATGTCCCATTCTCTTTATGTTCTTTTATCTGTAGGAAATGGGCATTACATTGATCGCTGCCGGCACCTGTATGATTTCCTCAAGGTTGTAAGGTCCGATTTGGTCGATGTTGGCATTACGGAAATGAACTTCCTCATATCCAAAAGATTTAGCGGTCATAAGGATAGCATCAATCATATAAACGGTTGGCTCTGTCGGCGTCAAGTTTACACTTTTTGAAAATGTAATGGTCAGTAAGTCCTTGCTCTCTTCAATATTTTCAATCGTGATGTTTTCCGGAATTGATGCCCGTATGGAAAAATTCTCATTCCCCTCGTACATCGCGTTGATGGCTTCTTCGATTGACGAATCAGAGTTAGCTGGAATCGGAATAATCCATACAGGATGTTCGTCTGACACTTGATACAATTTGTATATGTTTTTGATCTGAGATGGCACCTCAAGTTCCGTTAATGTTCCGTAATGGGCAAAATCCGCCCCCTGATTTCCGTCTGTTGTGAAAAAGATCGTTTCCACATTCAGGGGCTGCATCATGTGGTATAAACTATTCACGAGTAACCGCTCCACAGTGGATCCGCCTTTTTGCAAAAAACCTTGCGGAATGTCAACAGAAACCGTATGTTCATCGAGATTAAAATCAAAAGTAATCCCTTGAAATATTGAAGGATCTACCCCCCATTCTTCAGCTTCAACAAACTGACTTATATTGCTATAGTACTCATTTAAATCGGCCTGTTCTTGAGGAACACTAAATGAGATGGGAACACTGTACTGTTTATTCCGGTCCGGAATCATAAAACTAAATGGAATGTGGTTTTTAGGAACCGACTGAAGTGCTTTCGATTGCAAGACTTGATCTGCCATCATCTCGTCTTTGCTTCCTTCGCTGTCAAAAGTTTCGTTATGACTTTCAGCAGATTCAACATCTGACATTTCTTCCTCAGGTGCCTGTTCAATTGACATGTCATATTGGTTTTCGTTCGCAACCGAACCCTGTTCACTATCATCTGCCTGATTCATATTCTGGTTATACATATTCTGATTATTCAAATAGGCTGCACTTACGATCACAACTAAAATTACAACGGCGGCAGATGCAACTACAGGCAAGTAATACCATTTTTGCTTCCCCCGGTGACTTTCCTTATGCATATCTTTTTCCTCTAGTTTAGCCTGAATGTTTTCATATAGGGCGTCTGGGCTCTGATGATCTTGAATTTTAGGCATTTGCTCAAGCAAGGATTGTAGCTCTTTTTCTTGTTGCTGGTGCCGATCATTTCGCTTCACGTTTCACGCCCTCCCCTTCCAACATCATCGTTTTTAAAGCTTTCATTGCACGATGCTGTGTGGTTTTGACTTTGCTGACACTCCATCCTAAAACCTCGGCGGTTTCCTGGATAGATAAAGATTGAATAAACCGCAAAATAATGACAGACTGCTGATCATCCGTACAGCGCCCCAAATAATGATAGACCTGTTTGATTTCATCGTTTTGAACAGCGATCTCCTCTGGAATGGGCTGCTCGTCCTGAAGAAGATATGCCTTTTCTCCAATATCAAAATAATCAAGAAAACGTTTCTTTTTTCGCTTTTGTTTTCGAAAGTAGTCAATGGCAACATGGCGAGCTACGGAAAAAAGCCAGGTTTTTTCACTGCTTTTTCCTTCAAAGCTGTGATAGGATTTTAAAACCTTTATATAGACTTCTTGCACTAGATCTTCCGCTATTTCTCTGTTTTTAACCATATAAAATAAGAATTGGAATAAATCCTGATGATATTTCTGATACAGCTCATGAAAGACATCTTTCATAGTGGGGCCTCCCATTCAAGTAATGAGACGTTTCGATTTCAAGAAAAGTTACAGCATAGGAGCTGGATTGGTTTTTTATGATCATTCTTGCCATTCATTCTGCTATTTAAAATCCTCCTCAATATTACGATAAGAACATGAATACATCACATATTTTATCATTAATAAACGGTTCCATGAATGTCAGATATAAAAAACCAGACTGGAAAGAAATTTTGATTTCTTCCTTAGTCTGGCTATTTCATGTGAAACAAACATTTTCGGGCATGTTCTATATTATTTGATATTTATTGGCAAGAAAAATTCAAATGTTGTTCCTTCATTCAATTTACTGTGAACTTGAATGGTACCATCATGGGCTTCGACAATATTTTTTGCGATGGCAAGACCGAGCCCGGTCCCTTTTCGTCCTTCATTTCTTTTACGAGATTTATCAGCCTTATAAAAACGTTCAAACACAAACGGAAGATCCTCTTCAGGAATTCCTGTTCCAGAATCTCTCACACTAACATGCAAACGGCTGGCAGACGATCGAACAGTGACTTCTACGATTCCATGTTCATCCGTATGTCGGATGGCATTGTCGATTAAATTGGTCAGGACCTGTTCAATACGGTCCGGATCAAAATGTCCGTGGCTTTCAGATAAATGGTAATCGGTCTTTAGGCTAATGTTTTTATCCTGGGACAGCTGGCTAAATTTTTTTACTACACGATTGACATAAGGCTTGATTTCAACATGTTCCAGGTTTAACTCTATATGACCGGCTTCCATTCGGGCCAGATCAAGTAGTTCATTTACAAGGCGTCCGATCCTTAAGGATTCATCATATATGATTTTTGCCAGCTCATTTTTTTCTTCTTTCGTTTCTGCTATATCGTCTACAATGGCCTCGCTGTATCCCTGCAGCATGGAAATCGGCGTGCGGAGTTCATGGGATACATTCGCAATAAAATCTTTTCTCAGCTTGTCCAGCTGCCTTTCCTCCGTCATGTCACGTATGACTGCAACCGCTCCTCTTACAAATGATTTGTCATATAACGGGGACATGATCATGACAAAATCTCTTCCTTGAAGATTTATTTCCCTGGTCACTTCCTGTTCAGCAGAAATCACCTGATCCAGAATCCTCCTGATATCATCAGGGATCTTTTGCTGATTTTCGTCACCGGAACGTGTACCTTTTTCATAATTAAAGGTATGTAAAAAACGGTCAGCAGGCGGGTTGGACAGCAGAATTTCTCCATTGCGATTCAGAGTAATAACCCCATCTGCCATGGAACGCAAAATACTGGATAGTTGTTCTTTTTCCTGATTCAAGGCCTGAATATGGTATTTTAGTTGCCTTCCCATCCGGTTAAACGTCACAGCTAGTTCACCAATCTCATCATGGGTAAGTACAGGGACTCTTGTATGAAACTCTCCTTTTGCCAGTTCCCTGGCTGCTTTTTTCATCTTGATCAGCGGAGATGTAATTCTGCTCGACAGGAAAAAGGCAAAAAATGTTGTCAATACAATCGCAATCCCTGCAGCCAGTAAAATCAATTTCGTCGTCTGGGAAGTTGTCTCTTCGACAATATCCAGAGACTGGTAAACAAAAACAGCACCATTCTGGCCATTCAGTGGTCTGCCCACCATCAAAACTTCCCGATTTGTCCCTGGAAGCTCCATTTTTTGTTTGAAGGTAGCCTGACTGTTGATCACCTCATATAAACCTTGATCCCGATAAATCCATTCTGTTTCAAAAGCAGGAAGTGTTTCATCTTCGCTAGATGATACCCAGTACTGATTCTGATTGTTTAGAATGATAATCCGGTTTAACGGGTCTTTAACCTGCTCGATCAAGCGTACCAATAAATCACGGTCATCGTGAGGGGAATCCCCATATTCATCAACCAGATAGGTGACTTTGTTGGCGGTCTGCATTAAATCTTTTTCGGCCTCAAGCACATGAAAATTTTCAAAGAATTGTAGCAGCAGAATAGTTAAAACGGACAATACAAATGAGAAAAATAGCAAAATCGTAAACCATAATTTAACGACAACACTTCTCCAGAACATCATTCCTCATCCAATACCTCGAATTTATAACCGACACCCCAGACGGTTACAATCATCCTGGCAGCATCTTGGGATACTTTATTTAATTTTTCCCTCAGTCGTTTAACATGCGTGTCAACCGTTCTTAAATCTCCAAAAAATTCATAGTGCCAGACTTCCTTAAGAAGTTCTTTGCGATCAAATACTTTATCCGGTGATTTGGCAAGGAAATAGAGTAATTCATATTCTTTAGGGGTTAAATTGACTTCCTTGCCGTCTGCTGTTACTCGATGAGCATCTTTATTAATGGTTAGATGCGGAAAAACGAGCACGTCGCTTGTTTTTGTATCTGTTTGCAGATATTTCGTCCTCGATGACCTTCTAAGAAGGGCCTTTACCCTCAGGACAACTTCTCTTGGACTAAACGGTTTTACGATATAATCATCCGTTCCCACTTCAAATCCCTGAACCCTGTTGGCTTCTTCCCCTTTCGCGGTTAACATGATAACTGGGGTTGCTTTTTTATCCCTCAATCGTTTACACACTTCGATTCCGTCCATTTCCGGCATCATTAAATCAAGAATGATCAAATCATAATCTTCTTCCAGTGATTTTTCCAGTGCTTCCTTTCCGTCTTCGGCTTCTTCAACTTCATAATTTTCCCTTTCCAGATACATCCGCAGTAACCGGCGAATCCGTTCTTCATCATCGACAACTAAAATTTTGGCCTCATCATTCATCATCGATTCCCCCTTTAATTCAGTTTAGGGCTACCTGCCCGAATAAGCAAGTAGCCCGTTGGTCATTCATTCCCCAGACTTCAAGCATATGAATGTAAGCCGAACAAAACCAGGTTAACCGCTATCAGATTAAACATAATAATGGCAAATCCGATCACGGCCAGCCAGGCAGACTTTTCCCCATGCCATCCTCTGGAAAGTCGCAAATGCAGGAATGCGGCGTAGAAAAACCAGGTAACCAGTGCCCATACTTCTTTCGGGTCCCAGCCCCAGAACCGGTTCCAGGCAACCTGAGCCCAAATGGCAGCAAATATGAGAGCTCCCAGAGTAAAGACTGGAAAACCGATTGCTACTGAGCGATACATAATTTCATCTACGATGTCAAGATTGACTTTGTTTAACAGAGGCTGAAGTGCTTTGGCTACTCTTTTTCTTAAAAGGAGCATTGTAAACGCATGAAGGACCAGCCCCCCTAATAGCGACCAGATGAATGTATTCAATTTCCGTCCCGCTTCTTTTCCTTCCATCCATGCAGGTGTCTCAAACAGAGGGCCAAACCGATCTTCTGTGATCATCGTTGAATCATACGGAGCCACAATAGCAGGCAAATGATATTCAGTAGTTGTTTCCTCACCGTTTTCCCTGTATTCAAACGCTACCTCATAGTCCATCGCATTGAATGTTAAGGTTACAAGAATAAACCCTAACGTGGCAAAAATCATGTAAAGCACAAATTCCAGGCTAAAGGTTTTTAGGTTTAATTTGCTCTGGTCCACTTTTTTAATCAAGTAGATGAGACCTGCAGCAAAACTGACCGCTAGAATGGCTTCCCCAAGCCCTGCCGTAGTGACATGAATATAAAGCCAGTGTGTTTTCAAAGCAGGGATCAACGGTGACAATTCCTGTGGGAACATGCTGGCATAGCCAATTATAATCATGGCTACAGGCAGTGCAAAAAGCCCCAGAATATTTAACTTGTAAAGAAAATAAATAATAATAAACGCAAACACAAGCATCATGCCAAAAAAGGTTGTAAATTCAAACAGATTGCTCACCGGCGCATGTCCGGCAGCAATCCAGCGGAAAATAAAATAGCCGAGCTGGGCGATAAAACCGATAATCGTCAGGGTAATTCCGACCGCAGCTGCTCTTGAGGATTTCCCGCTCTCTTCTTTTGACCGAATAGTGGCCCCGAAAAATATTGTTGCGATGAAATAAATGACAAAGGCTGTGTAAAGCAGATTACTGCTGATCGAATAAAAATCCATATACATCCTCCTTTACTCGGGTAAGATCAGCGATTTACGACAATTCCTGCTGATCTTCCGGCGGGTTAATCGACGTTTGATCCAATGCACTCTTTATATCACGTTTCAGGCCATGCCAGTTTTTATTCGTGTGGGCGGCAATCCAGACGCCCTGTTCTTTCGGATGAATCCAGATTCTCCGATGCTGCCAGTACATTCCCTGCACAACACCAATCATAAATATGATCGCACCTGCGGCGAAAATGGGTAAGGTCCGGTCTTTTTGGACGGCAAGACCTGTCACATCTCTCATCTCTACTCCGTCTAAACTAAGTTTATACCGGTTGTCCTCTCCTGGATCGATATTAGCCCCAATGGCAAGAAAACTGGTTTCTCTTTCTTCAATATCTGGTCCGTAAACAAAAAAGATAAATGCCGGGTTTCGGGGATAATTCGACTCTGAGGAGGGGACGCCGTTTTCGAGCTTAAGTTCTGGAAAATATTGATCCACGACCACCCGGTATCCGTTTCCTAGATCATATTCCTTTTTTGGATCTGTCATATCAAATGTAAAGGTACCTATGGCATCATCCGGATTGTCGGCAGGATGAAGTTTAAAAGACATCGATTTAAATTCATTGAGTTGATATTGGGATTGATAAAGGGCATAACCGTTAAATTTCAGTGGTTCATTTACCCGTATTTCTCCTTCTTTCATTTTTTCCAGTTCCGGTTCAGCTCCAGGAACCACTTCCCCTTTTACCTGATAAATGACCGCATTGGTCTGAAAATTTTTCGGAACCATTCCCCCTTCCTGAACGATCGCTTCTGCAAACTTCTCCTCTTCTTCAGGGTCATACAGTTCAAGTATAAAGTCTTTGTTTTCAATATAGTACTGCTGATTGGTACCGGGAATGACTTTGGTCTCTCCTTCCCGTACAAATACAAACTCATCCACATACATAAACGGGAAAAATCTTAAAATCGCTCCGATTAAAATGATAATGAGCCCAATATGGTTAACGTAGGGACCCCATCGGGAAAATCGGTTTTTTTCTGCCAGAACGTGGCCCTGATCCTCACTTATTTTATAATTCTTTTTTCTTAACTGTTCAATGAAGGTCTTGATATCGTCTTTTGAAACCTTCTCTGTTTTTCCGAACAGCCTCTGTCTTTGAATAAAGACTTCGTGGCGTTTCGGACGCTGGTTTTTCAGGGCCCGGTGAAGAGGCACCACTCTATCTATACTGCAGATAACAAGTGATACTCCAATGAGTGCAATTAAAAGAATGTACCACCAGGATCCATACAAATTATGAAAACCAAGCTCATAATAGAGCTGACCAAAAATGCCGTATTCATCTCGATAATACTGGGATGGATCCACACTCCGGGGAATATACATTTCCTGTGGAAAGATCGTCCCGATGGCAGATGCGACCAGTGCCAGTACGATCAGCCATACACCTACTTTTACCGAAGAAAAAAAGTTCCATGTTTTATCAACAATGGTTTTATTATATGTCTGGGACCTCCTCGCACTTCCATCATAACGCATGTTTAACAGTTTGTTCTTTTCATTGCCGTCTATATGCTGGTTTTTTTCTACAGGTTTCCCGCAGGCCTCGCATAAAACGGTACCTTCTGGATTAACATGTCCACATTCACATTTGATTTTATTCATGGCAAAAATCCTCTCATCTGTCAGGAATTATTCTGCTCTGGCAAGATTTCCTGGAAATAGGATTCAAGGCGCTCAAGGGTTAACGGCCCCTGTATCACACGGACGACTTCACCTTCAGGGTTAATGAAAAATGTCGTAGGGATTGGTCCGATTTTGTATAAATCCATCACATCCCCGCGTTGATCATGAACAATCGGGAAGGTGAGGTTGTAATCTTCTATAAAATTTTTAACGACAAGTTCAGTTGTATCGAGACTGACTGCCAGTATTTCGATACCTTTTTCCTTATATTCAGGGTAGAGCTGCTCCATATATGGCATTTCTTCTTTGCAGGGGTCACAGTATGTGGCCCAAAAATTGAGCATAACCCCTTTTCCGCGAAGTTCTTTCAGTTCAAAAGTCTCTTCGCCATTGACTTGTTTTAATTTAAAATTCGGCGCAAGATCACCGGCTTTGACCACATTTGAATCGTCCCTAAAGCTTGAAACGAGGGTTGTCACGACCGCTCCGATCAGAACCAGAAGAACAGCGGTACGAAAGATTAACCTCTTCTTTTTTTTGTCTGATTTCATATGATCACTCCCCCGTTCATTATATCATTTACCACTATCATCAACTTTGAAAATTATTTAACATTTTTCAGCGCCATTACTTTTAACCTCTTGACTTCATGTGGTTTCAGTTCCCGATACTCGCCGGGCTTCATATGACCAAGAGTTAGAAATCCATATTGCTCCCTTTTTAGCTTTTCTACCGGATGACCGATGGCATCCAGCATTCTTCTGATCTGACGATTTTTCCCCTCATTCAGGGTGATTTCCAGTATCGTTTTGTTCTTCTTCCTGTCCACTGACCGAATGCGTTGTTTTTTGATCCTGAGCCATTCGCCTTTATCCCGCAATCGCAATCCTGACTCCAGTTTTTTCAATTTATCTTTTGTCGGTATGCCTTTAATTTTGGCAATGTACACTTTGTCAATTTCGTGCCTGGGGTGCATGAGCAGCTGGGCAAAATCCCCGTCATTGGTGAGGAGCAAAAGTCCAGAAGTGTTGAAATCAAGCCTTCCCACTGGATAGATCCGTTCTTTTACTTCCGGCAATAGATCCGTTACCACTTTTCTTCCTCCGTCATCCTTCACACTGGATATGACACCAGTGGGCTTATAAAGCAAATAATATACGGGCTCTTCTTTTTCCAGTGGAATTCCATTAACTTCGATTTGATCATCAGGGTGAACCTTGATTCCGAGTTCTGTAACCGTTTTTCCATTGACTTTTACTTTTCCGTCTGTGATCAGTTTTTCGGCTTTTCTCCGTGATGTATAACCACTCTGTGCAATCACTTTTTGCAATCGTTCCCGGCCGGACATAACGCTACCTCCTGTGTCGGTATTATATTTTCTTCAACTGTAACCATACACAAACCCTTGCTGTGAAAAGCAAGGGTTCACATGTCAACAATCATGCATCCGTACGCGAACATTATAGACTAAACACATATGTGCATATGATAACCGAGGCTATTATACCAATTAAATCCGCCATAAGTCCAACTTTTAATGCGTCTCCCATTTTTTTTATACCGACAGCACCAAAATACACCGTTAATATATACAGGGTTGTGTCGGTACTGCCCTGCATCGTGGAAGCCAGTCTGCCGATAAAAGAGTCAGGACCAAATTCTTTGATTAGATCTGTGGTAACGGCTAAAGCCGCCGTTCCGGAAATAGGACGGGTAAGAGCAAGGGGGACAATTTCTCCTGGAATTCCTAGTATTTGCAAGAATGGAGAAAGTAATGCAACAAAAGCATCCATTGCACCCGATGCACGAAAGATCGAGATGGACACCATCATGCCTAATAAAAATGGAAGGAGAGAAAACGCCATCTTGACCCCTTCTTTACCTCCTTCCACAAAGGTTTCATAGGTCGGAACCTTTTTCCATGTGCCAAACAGCAGGACAAATAAAATTATAAAAGGTATGATCCATGTACTGATCATGGTAATCCAGGACATTTTATTTCCTCCGCACTCTTCGAAAATAAAAGAATCGATCTACTAACAGGGCGCCTATCGTGGAAATAGATGTTGCCATTATGGTTGTCCCTACTATTTCCGTAGGCGACACGGAATCATATTGCATTCGGATTGCAATGACCGTCGTCGGAATGAGCGTCACACTGGACGTGTTGAGGGCCAGAAAGGTAATCATCGACCGTGAAGCTTCATCGGACGGATTGAGTTTCTTCATTTCCTGCATGGCTTTGATCCCCAGGGGGGTTGCTGCATTTCCCAGGCCAAACAGATTGGCTGTAAAATTAGACAAAATATAGCCCATGGCCGGATGTTTGGCCGGAATGTCAGGGAACAATTTTTTTAAAATAGGCTCAAATAATCGGCTAAGACGTTTTAATAATCCGGCTTCCTCGGCGATCTTCATCAGCCCTAGCCAAAAAACGAGTACACTGATGAGGCTGATGGTCAGCATAACGGCATCATCTGCGCTGTTAAAGATCGCCTCGTTCACTTCATCCATGGTTCCATTCCACATCGCGTAAATAATGCCTGAGGCAGCGAGAAATACCCAGATGTAATTGACCATTTATAAAACCCCTATCATTTGTAGAAAAATGGATTTTACCCGGTCAATCCATGAGGTTTTTCCGGATTCTTTCGGCTGAAACCAGATATTGCTTTCTGCAATAGTGTCTCCTTCTAACTGAAATACCTGTTTACCAATGACCGAATTTCTCTTATCAGCAAAATTTTCATCAATCAAAATCCGGTTAGTAATTTCATGTTCTTCCTTTTCGCTCAATGGAACGTATACGGCATGAGGACGGAAACCTTCCACAGTTTTTCCATCAGGAAGGGGGATGGTCAGTTCCCCTTTTGCCCCAATTTTTATCAGATCGAATGTCTCGTATGCCCATTCGTAAATGTTACGATGATCATTCCAGTCATCAGAAGCATTCAAGGTGACCATAATCAGTTTCATATTTTCTTTTTCTGCACTACTGACGAGCGTTCGTCCTGCCTGACTAGTAAATCCCGTTTTGCCACCGGTGCAGTATTCATAATATCTGGTCAATAATTTATTTTTGTTCCTCCAGGGATACGTTTCACTTTCGGATTGATAGGAAACCGTACCGGCGATTTTTCTGAATGTATCATTTTTTATGGCATAGCGCATCAAGAGGGCCATATCATAAGCTGTTGAGTAATGATTTTCCTGATCCAGACCATGGGGATTGGCAAAATGTGAATGATTCATGCCAATCCATTTTG
This sequence comes from Melghiribacillus thermohalophilus, assembly GCF_004342905.1. Classification (GTDB taxonomy): domain Bacteria; phylum Bacillota; class Bacilli; order Bacillales; family Alkalibacillaceae; genus Melghiribacillus; species Melghiribacillus thermohalophilus. The sequence goes on from NZ_SMAN01000003.1 coordinate 163,850, forward strand.
CTTTTTCATTCATGATATGAACAAAGCCTTCGACACTGCCGCCAATATGTTCACTGATGGCAATTGCAGCGTCGTTTCCGGACCGCAGCATTAACCCGTATAGTAAATCTTTTAATTTTACGGTTTCACCCTTTTCCAGATAGATGGATGACCCCCCTATTCTTTCTGCTCTTTCGCTGATGGTTACCTCATCGTCCAGCTTTCCATATTCAATGGCAACAATCGCAGTCAAGATTTTTGTAATGCTGGCAATGCTCCGTTGTTCATGGGGATTTTTTTCATATAAAACCCGACCGGATTCAGCCTCCATTAAAACCGCACTGTGAGCCGATACTCCTGGTGCTGCCTGGACAGATGAAGAGAATGGGATATGTATGAAAAAAAAAGACATGAATGCAATCATCGTTTTTTTCATGATATCCAATGCCGCTTCCTCCATTTCCAGATGGATGTTTGTACTAATTTATGCGTTTAAGACAGGCTTATGATAAAAACCATCAGAAAAGGAGTATGGACACTGATGAAATGGATAATCAGGAACCGTCAAAACAAAAAAAAGAGGGCTCCCCCTCTTTCCATGATGAAAACAAGTGAAAGGACATCCCTCAGGCAAGCTGCCACTTTAGTTTTTTCGCTTTTGCAAATCGTTTCGAAACATTATTCCAGCAAACGACATGAAACCAGTTGTTTATATACGTTGTGCGATCGGTCTTATATTGGATATAGTAGGCATGTTCCCATAAATCGAGTACTAGTAAAGGGATCACATCCCACAACGCAAACATGTGATGTCTTTCTGTTGTGTGTATGGCAAGACGTCCTGAACGCAATTCCCACACCAGCATAGCCCAACCGTTTCCCTGAACAGATTGCGCTGCTTCTGTAAATAACTTTTTAAACCGGTCATAGCTGCCAAAATCCCGTTCAATACGATCGAACAGTTCCCCTGAAGGCCTTCCCCCTCCTTTAGGAGACATATTAGAGAAGAATATGGTGTGAAGAAAATGCCCCGATCCATTAAAAGACTGCTCCCTCATCCAGTGCCTTAACATATGATGATTTTTGGATTTGCTCCATTTATGAATCATTTTTTCGGCCTGATTTAATCCTTCTACATAACTCTTATGATGTTTGCTGTGATGAAGTTTCATAATCTCTCTGGATATATAAGGTTCCAGTGCATCATATTCATAGGGCAAAGGAGGTAGCACATGTTGACCTGGTAGTATAGATGAGTCTTCATTTCTGGCGGGGGACAGGAGGTTTGCCATTTCCTTCACCAATTGTTCACCTTTATGCTGAAATTCTCTTACGATTCCTGGTGGGATTTGATCATGCTGCTCCAGCATCTTTTCAATGTCGTTTTTCCACTGATGAAAATCTTTACGCCAGATTTCCAGGGAAGCAAGGGGCTGATTATGTCTGATTTTTTCTTCCACTTCATCTGCCCAGTTTAACAGTGCTTTTAAATATTGAATCGCTTCAGCTGTCATACGATCACCTCGCCATTATCCTATGCAGAAGCCCAAAAATGGTGAAAGGGCCTTCCCGTTCTATTACGGAAAGGCCCTGAACCTGTCTGGATTGAACACATATCAATTCATCATCCGCTTACCTATTCCATCAAAATACTTTGTGCACTGCTGTTATTTTGATAAATGGGATTCAATCTTGACCTCATATTCTTTTCCATCTGCAAGCTTCATCAAAATCTGCTTTACCACATCCCACCCTGCTTTTTTCATTAACCCCTGAAAGTCGACTAAATCATGGACATATTCCCTTTTACGGTTCACGTATTCCGGATGGGCTAACAAAGCTGCGAGGGCAGCTACATCTTTAAAATCATAGGTTTTGTTACCGATCTGTATGATTGGGTCTTCTTGAAATGGTGTAAATTCAGCAAACTTCTGATCAAAATACTCAAGATATAACAGAGAAAACGTTTTTTCCCTGTCCCCATCCTGAAAAGTGACCTGAGAACGAATAAAAGCATCTTCCGGAGATGTCCGCGAAGATTTTTCCAGTTGACTGCCGCTGCATGATAAAATTTTCAAATCCCAACCCTCCACTGGCATGATAGATTTGTTTATATCGTACCATATTTTCAATCAGAAATCTGAGCGTTTAAGAATGATTTTCCTGATGATCTCGTTCCTGGAATTTCTCAAAAAAGAGGTCTGCTTCCTTCTCAACACTCATTTCATCAAAATCTTCAGGCAGAGGAGGTAAATCATCCAGAGATGTCAGACCAAAATAGGTTAAAAACTCTCTGGATGTTGTATATAAAATGGGCCGTCCGCTTGTTTCCTTCCTTCCCGCTTCTTCGATTAAGGAACGGGACAGCAATGTTTGTATGGGACGGTCACTTTTTACTCCACGAATTTCTTCAATTTCTGTTCTTGTAATTGGCTGCCGGTACGCTATAATCGCAAGGGTTTCCAGCGCTGCCTGTGAAAGCCTGCTTGAATGAGGTGTCTGGATCCACTTTTCAAAGTACGGGGCATGTTCAGGCTTTGTCGTTAAATGGAATACCTCGTTGGACTGCATAAGGGTAATCCCCCTCATGTCATTTTCATAATCAAATTTTAATTCGTCCATGATCATTTGTACGGTACTCTGGTCCAGTTCGAGAATTTTAGACAACTGCTGCACGGTTAATCCCTCTTCTCCTGCAGCGAATAACAACCCTTCTGTAATCGCTTTATAATGACCTAATTCCATTCTTCATCCTCCATTTGATAAATCACAATGTCTGAAAAATGATTTTCTTGTTCGCAGATGATTTTTTTCTTTTTCATCAGTTCCAGCAAAGCGATGAATGTTACAACGATATGTGACCGGTCAGGATAAGGAAATAAACTTGAAAAATAAATTCCGCCTTCTGTTTTCCTAACCTGCTCCATGATTTGTACCATTCGGTCCTGAATCGGAATATCCTGTTTATGTATTCTAGTTTCCAGGGGCTGTTCCCATTTTTTGCGCTGAAACAGTTTTTGCAATGCGCCAATCATGTCAAATAAGGATACATCCCCATGGTTTTGCAGGTGAACTTCACCGCTGACGTATTGTTCCAGATTAGCCGGCGGCCGTGTATAAATTCGGTTTGCCTCTTTTTCACGTTCCTTTAATTGACCGGCAGCCTCCTTGTACTTGCGGTATTCGATTAATCTTCGCATCAGTTCCTCCCTGGGATCTTCCTCCTCACTGTATTCATCTTCTGCATCCAGTTCCTGGTTGGGCAGAAGCATCTGGCTTTTGATTGCCAGGAGGGTCGCTGCCATGACCAAATATTCACTTGCAATGTTTAGCTCTAAATGTTGCATCGTACGTATATAAGCCATATATTGCTCTGTAATTTCGGCAACAGGTATATCGTAAATATCAATTTCATAGCGGTTAATTAGATGCAACAAGAGATCTAATGGGCCTTCAAATACATCCACTTTCACCTGATATCTTTCACCCATAGGCCGTTTCCTTCCCCAATTATTTTTTAAAAAAATCGAATATGCGCCTATACAACCATTATATTCTCATCATAAGTTATTACCGTAAGATAAATGTTACCAAAAAAACATTTATCCGTTAACCTTTAAAAAAGGAGGAATTTTCATGAGCGGTTACTATGGCGGAGGTTTTGCGTTAATTGTTGTGTTGTTCATCCTGTTAATCATTGTCGGGGCTTCCTGGGGTTATGGCTTCTACTAAAAAGAGGCCCCGTAAGTGCTGAGCCTTTTTCAGGCTTAGCACTTTTTTTATGTTAAAATAAAACTATCTATACCAGACATACAGAACAAGATGTTTACAAAAGGAAGAGGATGCTATGTTTGATCAGGCATTTATCGAATATCTTGCCCATTTTCATTGTACAAGGGATTATTTTGAATGTCATGAAATATTAGAAGAACGGTGGAAACAAGAATATCCCCTTGACAGGGATTCCATATGGGTAGCCTTTATCCAGCTTTCGGTTTCTTTATACCACTACCGAAGGGGAAACACACCAGGAGCAAAGCGCCTTATTCAAAAAAGCATACAAAAGTTCCAAAAACATCAAGATATGCTGAGTTCTTTCGGTTTAGACAGGCGTGAATTTTTCATCATGCTAACACAAATCGAATCTCGCATTCTTGAAGACAAGCCTTACGTCGATGTATGCATACCGATAACCCACAATGAACTGAAAAAAGCTATAAAAAAAAGGTGCAGTGAATGGAACCATCCCTTCCCCTCAAAAAGTGATTTATCCAATTATCAGCTGGTTGACAGACATAAAAATCGCCAATAAGTCAATGTATGTCCCAGTATCCAGCCAATTTTTTGGGGGAAAAATATAAGAAGCCTGGCTAAGATGGCCAGGCGCTGTGTCCATTGAGTTAATAAGCTTTAAAAAGCTAATCGGCGTGATTTTGTTCCGATTTTTTCACAAAGGATTCGGTTTTTTCGTTGGCGCAAATGACGTACTCTTCACCGTAAAAGTCTTTAACTGCTTCGATCATTTTTCTTCCGATACCCTGATTCCGATGAGAAGGATTTACACTGATATGCTGGATTACAACCTTCTTATCATCTTCCATGCGCACACCGATAATTCCCAGCACATCTTCCTTTTTCCAGAGAAAAAGATTCCAGTCTGGATTGTTTTCATAGTCTTTGATGGTCTTCTGAAGTTTTTTTACATCTTTTTCATCTGGCATAAAAGATAATAACCCCATTGCGATTTTTTCAAAGTTTTTTTTATATCGTACTAACATTTGAATCCCTCATTATTTAAGAAAATATCTTCCCTAAAAGAGAAAACAAAAGGATGGCAGCAATCACCATCAATATGACAAACAGATAGGTTTCATCCTTTTTCCATTTTGGCTTTTTCATCATTATTACTCCCAGGATTATTTGTATTTATATTTATAATCCTGGAAAATACATTTGTCAAATTTATAACAAGAACAAGAACCAGTAAAGAAAGCCCCATATTAGTCCAATCATCAACAAAGCGACGAATAAAAAAATGTTTTTCCTTCTCATTATAACCTCCCGGACATTAAAACAAACACATTTCCGAACAAAACGGTCTGATCATCACCAAAGGGGAGGCCCGTCACGGCAGCAAAGTTCTCCCTGTTCGGGATATGTGTACCACAGGACGGGCCTTATTATTACTGATCACTGTATACCTGTTATTATTATAATGACTTTTGATAAAGATGCAAATAAAACTTCCCACCTTTATTTATGAACATTGCATGACGTTTGCGGTATTTGATAAGGAAGATCGTTTTTGACTAAATCTTTATATGTTTCCCGTTGGACTACAAGGTGGTCCTTTCCATCTTCTATAAACACAACGGCTGACTTCGGAAAGCGGTTATAATGGTTTGCCATGGAGTATCCATAAGCCCCTGTTGAGAATACGGCTAAAATATCGCCACTCTGGACAGTCGGTACATCCAGATCCCATATGAGCATATCTCCGGACTCACAGCATTTTCCTGCAATCGAAACGGTTTCGGTTTTCGGTTCATTCATACGATTGGCTACAACGGCATGATATTTTGCCTGATACAGCGCAGGACGAAGATTATCATTCATTCCCCCATCAACAGAAACATACTTACGCAATCCCGGGATATTCTTGGTAGAACCAATCGTATACAACGATATAGCAGCATCCCCTACGATGGAACGTCCGGGTTCAATCCAGATTTCAGGAAGAGGAAGATTTCGTTTACCAGCCTGATGTTTAACTTCTGAAACCAGTGCTCCAACGTATTGATCAAGGGGTTTTGGGTCATCCTCTTCCGTGTATTTAATGCCAAATCCTCCCCCGAGGTTTACAACAGATGCTGTAAAGTGATATCGATCCCGCCATTTTTCCAGTTCTTCAAAAATTTTTTGCACAGCTTTTACAAATCCAGCTGTTTCAAAGATTTGCGAACCGATATGGGAATGCACACCAATAACATCTATATCGTTTTCATCTATCAGTTGACGCAGCGCCTGTTCAGCCTGTCCACTCAGCAAATCAAAGCCAAATTTGGAATCCTCCTGGCCCGTTAAAATATAGTCATGGGTATGGGCTTCAATTCCCGGTGTGATCCGGAGCAGCACCTTGACTTTCTGCCCATGTTTTCTGGTAAGATGACTGATCATGTCGATCTCATAAAAATTATCAACTACGATACAGCCAATCTGATATTCGAATGCCATGTTCAACTCATCATAACTTTTATTGTTGCCGTGCAAATGGATCCGTTCTGCCGGGAAGTCTGCTTTCATGGCCGTATACAGTTCCCCCTCCGATACAACATCAAGGCTTAAACCTTCCTGTCTGGCAACTTGAAGCATGGCTATAGAAGAGAATGCTTTACTGGCATAGGCCACCTGAAAAGGTACGCCCCATTTCTGGAACGCATCAATAAAACTTCTCGCATTTTCGCGTATTTTGTTCACATCGTAAACATAAAGAGGCGTGCCATATTTTTTGGCCAGCTCCACTGCATCCATTCCGGCAAACATCAGATGATTGCTGATTTCCATCAATTTGTCCTCCCGTTATAAAAATAGTGAGGACAGTTTCATCACCGCCTCACTAACTTTTGCACCCTAATGTATTAAAAATAATTTACCACATGAATGTAAAGGATTCAATACATTTTTACTCGGGTTGGCGCTTAACATTTTGTGGATGGACGATTTCAGGCCTGTGTTTGCCAAGGGGGACAGATACCCGGAATAAAATCTGGGATAGCGCTTTTCCGTTAAACGGGAGGAACGGCCACAAATAAGGGGTGTTTAACGAATGAATCCTGGCTAAAAGCAAAATGTACAATGTTACCCCAATGACAAATCCTTCTATACCGAAGAATGCCGTAACGATCAACAGAGCAATTCGTGCGATTTTGTTGGCGACACTCAGTTCATAGCTCGGTGTGGCAAATGCTCCAATGGCACTGATGGATACATACAAAATGACCTCCGGCATAAATAGCCCGACCTGGATGGCGATTTCACCGATCAAAACAGCCGCAATGAGGCCCATGGCTGTCGATAATGGGGTCGGGGTATGAATGGCCGCCATTCTCAAAAACTCAATTCCGATATCTCCCAAAATGAGCTGTAATACAATTGGAATGTTTCCTTCCTCATTGGGTCCGATAAAATCCATTCCTTCCGGTAACAATTCGGGATGGGTTACAAACAATAGCCATAAAGGCAATAAAAAGATGGAAGTCAAAATCCCAAGGAAGCGAACCCAGCGAACAAAAGATCCGACAGCAGGTGACTGCCTGTATTCTTCTGCATGCTGGACGTGATGAAAGAAAGTCGTAGGTGTTATGATCATACTCGGAGACGTATCAACGATAATGACGACATGCCCTTCAAACAGATGTGCTGAAGCGACGTCAGGCCGTTCGGTATAGCGTACAAGCGGGTAAGGATTAAACCCCTGTTTTACTAAAAACTCCTCAATCGTTTTATCAGCCATGGACAATCCGTCAATTTCTATACTTTCGATTTCCTGTTTTACGAGATCAATTAGCCCCGGATCTGCCACATCCTGAAGATAAGCAATACAAATATCTGTTTTGGAGCGCTCCCCCACTTTCAGAATTTCAAAACGCAAACGCTCATCCCGAATACGTCTGCGGGTTAAAGCTGTATTTTGTATAATATTTTCTGTATACCCATCTCTTGAGCCACGCACGACCCGTTCGGTATCGGGTTCTTCGGGACTTCTGCCTGGATATTTGCGAACATCAATAACAAAGGCTTCGTTCTCACCATCGATAAATATGACAATCAGTCCGGATAAGAGCTGATCAACCGCTTCATCCATGGTTCTAATTGTTTCCACCTGCTGATGGACTAGACGATTGAAAATGATTTCTTTGAGCTTTGCACGATTTGATTCATTATCGTTAATTTCCACCAGCTTTTTCATTAACTCCATGATAAAGGAGGTATCACATAAGCCAGTTAAATAATAAAGCTGAACATCTTTTTTTAAAATTTTCATCTGGCGAAAACCGAGATCAAATGAAGTGCCCACACCTACTCTTTCTTTCATGTAGGCTTCATTATCTTTTATTTTTGAAGATATGTGGGTCTGCTGAGGGTTTTTCATCATCAACGTCCGTTCCTTTCTATCGTTTATCCTCATCCCCTTGGTTTAAATATAACCGCTACGATAAAACCAAATAAAATCGCCGATGCAATACCAGCAGATGTCATTTGAAATATTCCGATCGCAATGCCAAGGAAGCCGTGCTCCTCTGCCTGAGTCATTGCCCCATGAAGCAAAGAATGGCCAAAACTGGTTATAGGTACTATGGCACCGGCACCAGCAAACTGAATGAATTGATCATAAAGGTCAAATCCATCTAGAACAGCTCCTGTTACGACAAACATGGACATAATATGTCCGGGGGTCAGCTTTGTCAGGTCAAAGAGCAATTGACCGATGACACAAATTCCTCCTCCAATGACAAAAGCCCATACATAGTCCATTATTCACTCATCTCCTCTCGCATAAACACAACTCCATGGGCGATCGTTGGTATAGTTTCGTTTTGCTGAATCATTACAGGACTCATCAAAGCACCGGTAGCTACTATAAACACTCTGTTAAACATTCCTTTTCGGAGTTGATTAAACACATAACCATAAGTGACGAGGCTGGAACAGGCACATCCGCTTCCTCCCGCCAAAACAGGCTGTTCGCTATTATAAATCATCGACCCTGAGTCATTATGAATGTCTTCTACATGAAAGCCGTCTTCCTTTAACATATCTTTTAATATGGGGCTTCCAACTGCCGATAAGTCACCGGTTAAAATCAAGTCATAATCCTCAGGGGTTCTGCCCAGATCCTGAAAATGGGTCTTAATGGTATCATAGGCAGCCGGAGCCATGGCTGAACCCAGGTCAAAAGGATCTCCAATCTGATAATCCATTACCTTGCCAATCGTCGCACTTTCAATTCGTATGTCAGATCGATTTCTTGAAATCAGACTAGATCCTGCACCTGTAACTGTAGTCGTTGCCGTCAACGGCTTCTGTGCACCATATTCAGTCGGGTAACGAAACTGTCGTTCAGCTGTAGCATTATGACTGCTTGTCGCTGCTATGGCATAGTCAGCAAATTTGGCATCGACCAGTGCACTGGCAACTGCGGTTGTCTCCATTGAAGTGGAACATGCACCAAACATGCATAAATAAGGAATGGGCAATGTGCGTGCTACATAATTGGCAGTTACGTTTTGATTAAGCAAATCACCACTTAAAAACAAATCGACCTGATCTTTTGTCACCTTCGCTTTTTGCAAACAGACGTCAATGGAATGCTGAAGCAATTTCCTCTCTGCCAGTTCCCAGTTTTTTTCTCCGCAGTACAAGTCATCATATGAGTAATCAAATGTATGTCCTAGCGGCCCGTCCTTTTCTCTGGGACCAGATATCGTTGAGGCACCATTCACATAAATCTTATTTTCAAACAGCCACGTTTGTGTTCCCATTTTTCGCATTTTTGTAAAGACCCCCTACATGAGTTGCTGGATCAGATAGCGTATGACCCCAACAATATAGGCTGAAACAACCCCAAAGACAATAACAGGACCAGCCAGTTTAAACATGTTGGATGCTACTCCTAAAACCAGTCCTTCACTTTTATGTTCTAAAGCTGCACTCGTAATGGTGTTCGCAAAACCAGTTACAGGAACTGCTGAACCTGCCCCTGCAAATTGCCCGAGTTTGTCATAGACACCAAAACCCGTTAAGATGGCAGAAATTAAAATGAGGGTTGTCAATGTAGGATTGCCTGCCTCTTTTTCAGTAAAATCGAAAACAGTGGAATATAATTGGATCAGCCCCTGACCTATGACACAAATCAAGCCGCCGACGAAAAAGGCCTTCAGACAATTGAGAAATACATTCGGTCTGGGCTGATAAGTCTTTGCTGTATCTTTATAGTTATTTGGGTGGAATTGCTTGCTCATCTGTCATCACTCCCTAAATTCTCACAAAGAACACCCACTGAAAAAGCGATCCAAATATTTTTCCCAGAACAAGAGCCATTAACAACCAGATCAGCTTACTCTCGACACCAATCCGTTTCGTTAAAATGGGAAATACGTTCAGCACTTCTGTTAATGCAGCAGCAAGCATGCCGACAAATACCCCGTGTAAAAGTCCCCAGAAAATCAGAAAGACTTTTGGCATGCTAAAATGAATGGCTTCAAAGGAAAGAATGGTTCCAAACAGAGCACCCAGTATAACACTTCCCTCAAAGAGACGAATATATTTTCTGGTTTTGCTTAATTGTATTAATCTTGGGATAATGCCAAGGACTGTTAAGAATGCGACAAATCCTGCTCCCACAGCCAGTCCTCCGGCAAGGCCTATCATGAATTGGAGCAAATTATGGATGATCATCTTTGTGGCCCACTTTATTTTCTTTCATGATTACGTATTGATTGAGATCCTGTTCATAATTAAACATTTCTACTTCCAGGGGACTTGGTTCTTCATTAAACCGTTTTTTAAATACATGGTTAAAAAACAGAATCATCCCCAGACCTAACCCAATAGAATAAGGGATTTGAATCCAGAGAGGGAATTTTTGCTGTTCACCTGTTAGCATGTAATGAAGTTTTTGCTGAACTTCCTGCATACTTACATCATAGTGAAAATTCATGATGGCCATGCCCGAACCTACGAACAAAAGAATCCAGATACCGGTTACTGCTAGCAGGTTTGGCTGCCTCTTCCTCCGTTCGATCTCTACGATCGTCTGATTTGGACCGACAGGCTGAAACTCGATGTTTGGAAACTGTTCATGAAGCTCCGTGATTACTGTAAAAATATCCATGACAATATATTTTTGATCACTCGATTTAAGTTGATAAATAAATGTATGTTTTAGTCTGGGAATAAATTTCGAATTACCTGTAATGTAGGCAATATCTTTCAGCATAAGCTTTTGTTTTTCCGTTGCCTTTATATAGTTTTTCAAACGAATGTAAACCACATCCCCCATTGCCATTCCCTCCCGGCCATTTGTTCATATTATGTGTAGCGACCGATTGGTTCATTCAGTTATTCAGTATGGAAATTAAATGGAATGGAGGATAAAAACTAATATAGAAACTGAGCAAACCTTTTGTTACCCTAAGCCAGTTGAAAGGTTCCAATCATATCATCACAGACCAATCATGACTTTGATTAATTCGTTTTGCTCATCCCAAAGCGGATGAAAATACTTAGAAAAAACCGATCCCTTCCTTCTGTTATTTATAGGAAGTATTTTTGATGCCGCTGCCCTGATCACAAGGAATTCTTTCCGCGATAACCCTCTTACAACGTCATTGGTTTAAAAAACAGGATTTGCCAGATAAAAAAACCGGTCATGGGTTTCATCATGACCGGACAAGGATCTATGTTTTCAGTTCGTTTTTAATCTGGGTTAAAATTTTTTTTTCAAGCCGCGATACCTGAACCTGTGAAATATTTAAACGCTCCGCTACTTCTGTTTGGGTCTTATCTTTAAAATAACGCAAATAAATAATCAGACGATCCCGTTCATCAAGCTGGCGAATGACTTCTTTTAAGGCAATCTTATCGAACCATTTGCCGTCTTCATCTGCAATCTGATCTAACAAAGTAATCGGGTCTCCGTCATTTTCATAAACCGTTTCATGGATGGAATGGGGTGACTTAGAAGCTTCCTGTGCAAATACGATATCTTCCGGTGATAAATCCATCTCATCTGCCAGCTCTTGAATGGTAGGTGATCTGCCAAACTTTTTCGTCAGCTCGTCTTTCTTTTTTCGGATTTTATTGCCTGTTTCTTTCAAAGAACGGCTCACTTTTACACTCCCGTCATCACGGATAAATCGCTGGATTTCACCGATAATCATGGGGACAGCATAAGTTGAAAATTTTACATCATAGGTTAAATCAAACTTATCAATGGATTTTAAAAGCCCAATACAGCCGATTTGAAACAAATCATCCGCTTCATATCCCCGGTTCATAAAACGCTGAACTACGGACCAGACGAGTCTGGTGTTTTTCTCTACCAGCAGGTCTCTAGCTTCTTGATTCCCCTCCTGGCTTTTAGCAATCAGCTTTTTCACCTCATCATCAGACAATTGCCCATCCTTTTTTGATTGATTCAGATCTACATCCATACGCAAGTCCCCTTAATTACATAAGGTTTCGCTTTTTTTAAAAAATTTCTTCATTTTGACTGTCGTACCATGACCGGGAGCAGAAGACACCTCAACTTCATCCATGAAATTTTCCATAATCGTAAAGCCCATCCCTGAACGTTCCAGTTCTGGCTTAGATGTGTATAAAGGCTGACGGGCTTGTTCCACATTTTCCATGCCTACCCCTTCATCGCGAATGTCAATTTCAACAGCCCCATCATGCAGGTAACAATCAATATAAACCATTCCATCCCCGTTTTCTCCATATCCATGAATAATGGCATTCGTGACCGCTTCCGAAACAACCGTTTTGATTTCCGTTAACTCATCCATGGTCGGATCCATCTGGGCAACAAACGCGGCGACAGATACACGTGCAAACGACTCGTTCTCACTTCTGGCCGAGAACTTGAGGTGCATCTCGTTATTCATGATGCCACCCCCAGACTCATCAAAGCATACTTCTCGTTTTCTTCCAGCCGGATGATTTTAAACATCCCTGCCAGTTCAAAAAGACGCTGAACAGCAGGAGAAATGGAGCAGACCACCATTTCACCGCCGATTTGTTTCACTTCTTTGTACCTGCCAAGAATGACTCCCAGGCCAGAGCTATCCATGAAACTTAGCATTTCCAGATTAATCACCACATGTTTTATATCCTGATTATGCAGTTGTTCTTTCCACTTGGTTTTTAACTGTTCTGAAGAATGATGATCCAATTCTCCAGACATTCTTACAAGAAGAACGTTTTGCTTTTTATCAAACTCAACCGAAAAACTCAAAACTAGCTCCTCCCTTATGTGTGATATGCTAGTTGAGTTTTTCGCTTTTTCACTGGTTATTTCCTGCCTGCTGACAAAAGTAGTACAGATTCAACTCAGGCTACTATTCTTTAAGAATTTTTGACAAATCTTTTCATGCTGCGTTTCATCAAATCCCAGACTCCTGCTTTTTCTACGTTTTCATTTATGATCAGGGGGGTTTTCAGTATGACCTTTTCTTTGTTCGAGATCGTTAACATGCCAACCGGTTGCCCTTTTTTGATGGGAAGGGTTAAATCGCCTTTGTATTCAATGCTCTTTTTCAAGTTATCCATTTTTTCTCCCTTTTTGAGAAGAATGGAGACGTCATCCCGGGTAACTACATCAATGTTTTCTTTCTTTGCTTTCAAAAGCTTTATCGTATCAACCGTTTCATGCTTCTTATAAATTGGTTTTGCCTCATATTGCTGAAACACATAATCAAGCATATTCGTGATATCAGCTGTTCTCTGTTTTGGGGTTTCAGCACCCATGACTACCGCAATTACCCGCATGTTGTCTTTGTGAGCTGTCGCGGTCAAACAATATTTTGCTTCATCGGTGTAGCCGGTTTTTAGTCCGTCCACCCCTTCATAAAATTTTACGAGTTTATTCGTATTGACCAGCCAGAATTCATCATCGGTCCCTTTTCGTAAATAATCGTCATAGATACTGGTATATTTTGTGATTTCATCATACTTGAGCAATTCCTTTGCCATAACAGCCATGTCATAAGCAGTGCTATAATGCTGTTTGGCCGGGAGTCCTGTAGAATTTTGAAACCGGGTATTTTCCAGTCCTAACTCTTTGGCACGGTCGTTCATCATTTTGACAAAAGCGTCTTCACTGCCGCCAACCCGTTCCGCCAGGGCGACAGCAGCATCATTTCCGGATGCGACTGCGACAGCTTTTAATAAGTCTTCCACTGACATTTCTTCTCCGGCCTCTAGATATATTTGAGAACCTCCCATAGATGCAGCGTATTCACTGATTCGAACGGTTTCATCAAGCTCAATGGCCCCCTTTTCCAGTGCTTCCATGACGAGAAGCATTGTCATAATTTTTGTCATGCTTGCGGGAGGCAATTTTTCATGGGGATTTTTCTGATAAATCACTTCACCTGAATGTTTTTCCATTAGAATGGCTGATTTTGAATGCTCAGCCAGTTTTACATCTTCTTCTTCGGCACTGACCGGGATACCAAATAAGGCAAATATAAAGGTGAGTACAAGCAAAGTGGTTAACCATTTTTTCATAGTCTTCCCTCCATTCCTGATGTTTCATATTTTTTCCATGTTCAGCTTCTTTTATAACTTTTTGCCAAAAAAAAATCCTGACTGATGTCAGGATCAAGAAAATGTTTGATAATGGTTTGCACAATTAGTAAACAATATCATAGATTAGTACCGGAATTTCCGGTTGTTCCGTTTGTATACGGATACTCTCGTCCAGTTTTGCCTCTACTTCCTGTACTTCTTTTTGATTGGCATGAATGGTTAAAATTCGTTCGCCTTTCTGAACGAATTCTCCAACCTTTTTATGGAGGACAATGCCAACGGATAAATCAATCGCTGATTCTTTCGTTGTTCTGCCGGCACCTAGAAGCATGGCGGAAGTTCCAATTTCATCTGCGGTTATTTCGGCAATATATCCGGACTTTTTCGCCATGTAAGGCAATTGATATTTTGCTTCGGGAAGCAGGGATTGATCTTCAGTGACCCGTGGATCACCGCCCTGGGCCTGAACAAACTTGCGGAAAACTTCAAGGGCTTTTCCATTTTCAATGTTTTCCTGCAATTTCTTTTTTCCTTCTTCAGGAGTGGAAGCCTTACCTGCCAGTACAACCATATGGCTCCCCAGAACGAGAGATAATTCGGTTAAATCTTCCGGGCCTTTTCCTTGTAAAGTATCAATCGCTTCTTTTACTTCAAGGGCATTTCCAATCGCTCTTCCTAAAGGCTGATTCATATCACTAATCACGGCGATGGTTTCCCTGCCGGCTCCTTTGCCAATGGAAACCATTGCACGGGCAAGTTTGACGGCTTCTTCTTTCGTTTTCATAAATGCACCTGATCCAGTCTTTACATCCAGCACGATAGCATCTGCACCCGCAGCCAGCTTTTTGCTCATAATGGAGCTTGCAATCAGAGGAATAGAGCTGATGGTAGCTGTGACGTCACGCAGGCTATATAATTTTTTATCAGCAGGTGTCAGGTTACCTGATTGCCCCACCACTGCAAGCTTATTTTCGTTCACAAGTCGAACAAACTCGTCCTGATCCACTTCTACAGAAAAACCAGGAATGGATTCCAGTTTATCAATCGTTCCACCTGTGTGTCCAAGTCCTCTTCCGCTCATCTTGGCAAAAGGAACACCCACCGATGCCACCAGAGGTGCGAGGACGAGGGTCGTGGTGTCTCCAACTCCACCGGTAGAATGTTTATCAACCTTTACTCCTTCAATCCGGGAAAGATCAATGACATCCCCTGAATGAGCCATGGCCATTGTAAGATAAACTCTTTCCTCTTCGGTCATTCCTTGAAAATAGATGGCCATGCAGAGAGCACTTGCCTGGTAATCAGGGATTAGGCCTTCTGTATACCCTTGAACAAAAAAATCAATTTCTTTTTTTGTTAAAGAATAGCCATCCCTTTTTTTCTCGATAATATCATACATTCTCAATTCAACTCACCTCCCTACTTTCTGTCAAATTACATGGTTTTAATGATTTCCTTTACATATGTTAAAAAGTTCCCACGAACCTTTTCTGTAGTCTCAATCACTTCATCATGGGACAGCGGCTGATCGAGTATTCCAGCTGCCATGTTAGAAATACAGGAAATTCCCAGTACTTTTATTCCAGAGTAATTGGCTACAATCACTTCTGGAACGGTGGACATACCAACCGCATCCCCGCCAAGTTTTCTCAGCATGTTGATTTCAGCACGGGTTTCATAAGATGGGCCTGAATTTCCTACATAGACCCCCTGGTGTACATGTAATCCGATTCTTTCCGCACATTTTCTGGCATGGGTGATCAATTGACGGTCATACGCTTCAGACATATCAGGAAAGCGGGGACCTTCCTGGTCATCATTTGGACCGATCAGGGGATTCGTACCCATCAGATTGATATGATCCTCGATCAGCATGAGATCTCCGGGCTGAAAAGATTCATGAATTCCCCCGGCAGCATTGGTCACGATAAGAATATCAACGCCCAGCTCATTCATCACTCTAACTGGAAAGGTAACCTGTTTCATGTTGTAACCCTCATAATAATGAAAACGTCCCTGCATCGCCAGGACAGGCTTGCCCTCCAGATATCCAGAGACGAGCTGACCCTTATGACCTGATACTGTGGACACTGGAAAATGGGGAATCTCTTCATAAGGAATAATAGAAGCACCCTGAATGTCCTCTGCCAAAACGCCCAATCCGGAGCCTAAAATGAGGCCAATTCTGGGCTTGTCAGTGATTTTTTCTTTTAAAAAATCAGCTGTTTCCTTCACTTTTAAGTACTCCATGAATTATCCCTCCTGGACCAATCATTTATTCAACAATATCCCTTAAAAAACTGGTGCCATGTTCTGGCATTTTAATCTGAAAATTATCAGCAATAGTAGCTCCGACATCAGCAAACGTTTTTCTCATCGGCAGTTCTTTCCCAATCTCGATTCCTTTGTGATAAACGATGAGCGGAACCAGTTCCCTAGTATGATCTGTGCCGTGATGGACAGGATCGTTTCCATGATCTGCTGTTATCATTAATAAATCATCTGCCCGCAAGGTCTCCAACACTTCAGGAAGCCTGCGATCAAAAGCTTCAAGGGCCTTTCCGTAGCCTTCCGGATCTCTTCGGTGTCCATATTTGGCATCGAAATCGACCAGGTTTAAAAAACTTAAACCACGGAAATTTTTAGCTGTTGTTTCAAGCAGTTTATCCATTCCATCCATATTGTCTTTTGTCCGTATGGATTCTGTAACCCCTTCCCCATCATAAATATCCGATATTTTTCCCAGGGCGATGACATCCAGTCCGTTATCCTTCATTTCATTCATCACGGTCCGGCCAAAAGGTTTTAGCGCATAGTCATGCCGGTTTGGGGTTCGTTCAAATGAACCGGGATGTCCTATAAATGGGCGGGCAATCACACGACCTACCATGTACTTTTCATCCTTAGTAAGTTCCCGTGCGATTTCACAGATCTGATACAGCTCCTCGAGTGGTACAATATCTTCATGGGCCGCAATCTGCAGGACGGAATCAGCTGACGTATAAACAATGATCGCTCCGGTTTCCATATGCTCCTTTCCTAATTCTTCAATAATTTTCGTACCTGACGCGGCTTTGTTCCCAATGATTTTTCTCCCGGTTTTCTGTTCGATGGCACGAATGAGTTCATCCGGAAATCCATCGGGAAAGGTACGAAATGGCCTGTCGATGTGAAGACCCATCATCTCCCAGTGCCCGGTCATGGTGTCCTTGCCAACGGAAGCTTCCTGCATTTGAGTGTAATGGGCCAGCGGTTCTTTTACCGGACGAATGCCCTTTACCTGCCGAATGTTTCCAAGACCCAGCTCCTGCATCGCTGGCATATTCAGCCCTTTCATATGCTCAGCAATATGTCCAAGCGTATCTGCCCCACAATCATTAAAGCGGGCTGCATCCGGCGCTTCCCCGATCCCTACTGAATCCATGACAATGAGAAAAATACGATTAAAATTTTTCATAAGTACCCCTCCAAAATCCTTTTTAGATGTTAGATGATCAGGTTGTATGATGTCAGACAACAAAAGGGACAAAAAAAGAGATTATGCCCTCGGATGAAAATGTTTATAAATATCTTTTAATCGGGATTTTGACACATGTGTATAAATCTGGGTAGTAGATATATCTGCATGACCGAGCATTTCCTGCACAGCGCGCAAGTCTGCTCCATTTTCCAGAAGATGGGTTGCGAATGAATGACGCAATGTATGGGGCGTAATTTCTTTTTTAATTCCTTTTTCACGGGCAATGGATTTTAATATTTTCCAGAAGCCCTGTCTGGTCATGGGGCGACCGTGATGATTTAAAAAGACTGCATCATCCTGTCTGGATTTAAGCAGTTTAGGCCGTGAATGCTCGAGGTAGGTCTCTACAGCTGACTGAGCATGGGACCCGAGAGGAATGATTCTTTCCCTGGATCCTTTTCCCATACATCTGACAAATCCCATGGTTAAATGAAGATCATTCATTGTCAGGGACAAAAGTTCGGTCACCCGCAGACCTGTTGCATATAACACTTCAAGCATAGCACGGTTTCTGATAGTCAGCGGATCATGGCCGTTTAAATCCAGAAGGGATTCGACTTCCTGACTGGATAACACTTTAGGCAGTTTTCTTTCCTTTTTCGGGGTTTCGATATGAAGACTGGCGTCCTGTTTCACATCATGTTCCCTTACCAAAAATTGATGGAAGGATCGAATTGCAGACAACATTCTGGACATTGTAGAAACGGACTTGCCAGAATCATTTAAATAATGAAGAAATTGCATGATATGTACCCGCTGAATCTGATGGACGTTATTTAGCCCGGATTCTTTCTTCAAAAATGAGACATACTGCTTCAGGTCACGCCTGTAAGAGATTACGGTATTTTCTGATAATCCCCTCTCAATGGTCAGATAATGCAAGAAATCTTCAACTTCATGATGCATTCACTTATTCCCCCAGACGAAAAAAGATAGATAAACGATCCAGCAAATTCCCATCATTCTGGTCAAATACCTTTATGGCTCTTCCTTCCGGCCTGTCATAGCGATGAAAGTTCTCATATTCCTCATGCATGAGCCTTAGGCCGTAATAGAAAAAAATGGTGCAAACCATAAATATAATCAATACTTTTAAAAATTCCTTTACAAGATGGATCACTCTACCCATGATGGCATATCTCCCTCGGGATTAAAAATTCTCTAGTACAAGATATGCCAACTTTAAGCTCATTTATACACCGATAATCAATCGGCCCATCTTTAACGTACATGAATACCGAGGTTTTGTAAATAAAAAACTGCTGAAAATCGTGGATTTTCGGCGTGAAATAAGTAAAATATAAAAAACCTTTCTCCCTACGGAAAAAGGCTTCAATCGTTATGACTCATCTTCTTTCTCCTGACATTTTCGGCATATACCATGAAAGGTCAGGCGGTGGTCTTTGACTTTAAATTGCCATTCGGTTTCCACAATTTTTTCCACGTCACCGAGCAAGTCTTCCTCAATTTCCTCTACTGAACCGCACTCAATACATACGAGATGATGGTGAAAATGTTCGGCGCCCTCTTTGCGCAAATCATAGCGAGAAACACCATCGCCGAAATTAATTTTATCTACAATTTTTAATTCAGAAAGAAGTTCCAGTGTTCGGTAAACCGTTGCCAGCCCAATTTCTGGAGATTTTTCTTTCACAAGGAGGTATACATCTTCTGCACTTAAATGATCTTCCTCATGTTCCAGCAAAACCCGGACAGTAGCTTCACGCTGGGGTGTTAATTTATAACTCTGAGAATGAAGTTGTTTTTTTATTCTTTCAAGGCGATGTTCCATGTCCTGCTCCCTCCCTGCAATACAATATTATTATAAGCAGACAAAGAACAGGTGTCAAATTATAATAATTTCAATGTATTTTTTAAAATCATTATCTTTTGGTATTTATTATAAAATAAAATCCACTACCAGTTTCATCGTGAATGGAGAAACAAAAGATTCAATCAATGAAGCCCCAAAGACCACAATGATTAGCCCTGTGTAAACTGTCACATATTGGGTAAAGGCTTTTTTTAGCATGTGGTGATATAATCTGGTAGCGAATAACTTTCGGATCAGATGTAACGACAAAATCATCGCCATGCTGCCGGCAACAAGATATGCAGGAATGATCAGCAGATTTTGTGGAGCAATAGATGCAGCAGCTAACAAAAACCCGTACCAGCCCATCTGATTAACGAGAAAGCCTACTGAAAAACCGATGACAATCCCTTTCATAAATATAAAAATCCAGATAACAGGAATTCCGATAATTGAAAATCCTAGAATAAAGATCATTAATATGTATTTTAAATGGTAAAAAAAGCTTGTGTGAAACAACTGACCCTCCTGAATAATCGCACCTTCTACCACCTTTCCAAAAAACTGTTCCAGGTAAAAATACAAATCTTGTTTCTGAATAAAATTCATGCTATTTACGATTATGGCTCCAAAGATGATCCCGATTAAAAACAGAATAAACATAAACAAATAGATGCTGGAATACTGGGATAACTCTATTTTATGACGAAAGGACTTTTTGGACATGGTGAACCCCCATTTGGCATTTTCTCTTCTATTAATTCTTTACTGCTACTCTATGAAGTAGAATCAAAAAATAGACCAAAAAACCGACTGGAATCAGTCGGTTTTTAATTTCCCATATTTTCCTCCCCCACCGGCCGCTATGTTCATCTGTCCAGATCTCATAGCGAGAATATGGTCTGCTATTTTTTCGGAGGAGGCCGTTTGAAGTTCATCCCTTGTAGCCTGATGAAGGATATACATTTCTGTCCCTGCATTTTTCAGCAAGTTTTCATATGTTTTAGGCCCCAGTCCCGGTATATATTCCAGTGGAGCCTGATAAATATACGGGGGCCTTGAATTCAGTGCTGGTTCACGGTCTTTTAGTTCTTGAATCCGGTCAAACACCCCTTTAATGGAACGGGAGTGGCTGCATTTCGGGCAAACCTTTTGATCATCTATAGTTGTTAAGCACTTTTCACATACAGTCGTATAATATTTTCCCAATTTCGGATTCATGCCGTAATTTGCTCTTACTGAACGGCCGTCTGATTGGTGCAAAACTTTCCTTAATTCATCAAATGTTGGCGCAGTCATCTCCATCACCTGATATTCCCTGGCCATTTTTTTGAGGGAATGGGCATCTGAATTGGTCACAAATGTATATGTCCGCAATTCAGATATATGATCAGCCATATGGGAGTCAGAACTTAATCCCAGCTCGATCCCATCAATGAGATCAGGATGAAAAATTTCCTTCAAACTTTTAACAACACCCTTCCCATAAAGGCTTTTAAACGGTGTAAACACATGGGCCGGGATAAAAAGGCCGTCCAGTTCTTTCACCTTATGCTGCAGTTCTCTCGCTGTCCCGTAAAACCGCTGGGAACTGAGGTGGATATTTTTCATCCGTTCTTTCAGCCATTCTGCAAATGACTTGAGGCGGTCTAAGTCCGGGAAATAACAGAGAACATGTACAGGCCCACGGCAATTTTCGTCATATAATTCGATTTCAGATCCAAGAATGAGGGTAGTGTCCTGAAAACGAATACCTCCTCCTTCAAGCTCATATGCTTTTCCGGAATGGATCAGCCTGACCAACTCTTCCTGGACAGCAGGAACATGAGCGTCAATGATTCCAACCATATCCAGTCCCTTATAATTGGATGCTTCCTTTAAAATATTTGTCAATGTCAATGTTTTAGAAGCGGTAATTTTGACTGGCCGGTCATACATCGTCCGTCCAATATGAATATGGAGATCAACAAAATATTCCGTAAGCGGCATGTGGCACCATTCCTTTTGAGCCATCGGTGATGACTGATTTTATGGCATAAAATCACTCAAGAATTTTTCATGACTGATAAATACAAAAGGGCATAAGCTGTTTTTGCATCGTAAATTTTCTTTTCGTTAATGAGCTTTTGAGCTTCCTCCAGGGTGCATTCCATGATCTCTACAAATTCATCCTCATCCGTTCCCAGAGGCTCGTCTGCTTTTTTTAACCCGGTTGCCAGATAAAGGTGAATGATTTCATCGGCAAATCCAGGAGATGTATAAAACGAGGTGATATAGGTCATCTCACTGGCCAGATAGCCTGTCTCTTCCTCGAGTTCCCGATGTGCAGTCTTTTCCGGCGGTTCCCCTTCTTCCAGCTTGCCGGCTGGAATCTCTACAAGACTTCTCTCCAGCGGTTTTCGATATTGTTCAACCAGAACGATTTTATTGTCGGACGTGACAGGAATGACAGCGACTGCACCGGGATGCTTAATCATTTCCCGATGTGATTCCTTTCCGTTAGGAAGTTTGACCCGATCTACCTGCAGCTGAACCACTTTTCCTTCAAATATCGTTTCTGATTCAATCGTTTTTTCCTCGAACTTTTTCATTCTGTCACCTTCCCTTTCCCCATTTATCTTATCATAAATACGTTGAATATGATTTGTCAGAAGCCCTCATCTTTTCCTAGAATAGGAATTGAAAAAAGATGATAAGGATGTGGAAACGATGAAAAAAAATCGATTAGGTACATCCGAATTATATGTAAGTGAACTATCCCTCGGCTGTATGAGTCTTGGGACCGATGAACATAAAGCAAAAGAAATCATCCATCGGGCTCTGGATGCTGGGATTAATTACCTGGATACAGCGGATTTATACGATTATGGCATCAATGAAGAAATTGTGGGAAAAGCTGTTCAAGGCAAACGGGATCAAGTCATCATTGGAACCAAAGTAGGCAATCGCTTTGAACCGGGAAAAGAAGGCTGGTACTGGGACCCTTCCAAAACATATATTCAAAAGGAAGTCAAGGAAAGTCTGCGCCGGCTCAATCTCGACTATATTGATCTGTATCAGCTTCACGGGGGAACCATTGAAGATCACATCGATGAAACGATTGAGGCCTTTGAGGAGCTGAAAGAAGAGGGGATCATCCGCTATTATGGCATTTCCTCCATCCGTCCCAATGTGATTCGGGAGTATGTGAAACGCTCCAATATCGTCAGTGTAATGATGCAGTATAGTTTACTGGACCGCCGTCCCGAAGAAGAAATCCTGGACCTTTTGCATACCAATCAAATCAGTGTTCTGGCAAGAGGCCCCCTCGCTAAAGGAATGCTCACGGACCATGGGCTTGAGTCCATAGACCGCAAAGGAAAAGACGGATATCTCGACTATTCTTACCAGGAATTAAAAGAAATCGCAGCTCAGTTTTTAAATATGCGGAATGAGCATCAGAACGGAGCTTCTCTGGCATTGCAATACGTTCTCTATCACCCTGCAGTGGCCACAGCTGTGTTTGGAGCAAGTTCTATGAAACAATTGGAAGACATTTTGAAGTTTGTGGACAGTCCTCCGCTGGGAGAAGACCGTTATCAGCAATTAAAAAATCTTTCCAGACCGATTCAATATCAACATCACCGGTAAGGAAAAGATTAAGGTGCCTATGCCTGAGTCAGAGGCTCAGGCAGCATGGGGCCGGGCGCTGGATATTAGAAAAGCTTGAGGCGCCCAGCTCCAGTCCTGAAGCCGGGCTATAAAACCCGCAATCTGAAACACGGTGCCAGACTCACCCTACTATTCATGGTAAAAAAATCCTGTAAAGCTTTCATAGCTTTACAGGATTTCCGTATGTCTCAGTTTCTCCCGGCATTTGTGGAGACATTTCTTTGTCGTTTCGATCAGCTCCTGATCCCCTTTTCCCTCCCTTATGTGCAGTGCCTCCCGAAAATAGTTCATGGCAAGCTCCGGTTTTCCGCGGTCCAGTTGAAATTTCCCATAATGCTGATACAAAAAGTCCCGATACCCGTCTAATTTTTCGTTTTGTTCCACTTCCTGAAGCAACTGATGAAACAGGTGACCGGCCTCACGAATCTTTCCCTTCCAGTGCCATGTGCATGCCAGCCTCAATTTTTGAACAAATGCTCCTCTCGCATCCCCCAGGTCTTCATACAACTTAATGGCTTGTTTTAAATAGTCTGTACTCAAATGATAGTCCTTTGCAATTCTGGCATACACTCCAATCCATCCAATGATTTTGGCACGGGTTTGGATTGAAAGTGAATCAATATTCAGGCAATCCATTAAAAAATTTAAACCCTCTACCATTTCTTCAGAGGAAACCGGTCTTTCCCTGAGTTCGTCGTCCACATTCCACTTCATGTTAAACGGAATACTTTTCACCCGCACACTTTTTCCCTCCAGACGTATGGTCAAGAACCCCCGCATCGAGGATAGTGATCGGGGGCAAATTAAGGTTTTAAAATATGTATATAAAACAAAATGGAAAAATATCAGTGGAATCTGATCTGATCAATTATAAAATTTTGCAAAAAAAGATACACGCTTCCACTGCTATAACAGGTCTTAAGGCGATGATTTCAGCAGTTGAAGCATATATCCCACTATTTCATCCGTTCGTTTGCTATTCAAACGAAAAACCAATTCTATCTCTTGACATAAAATATCCAATGAATATTTAGTCAGCAATGATTTCAAAAAAACAAGAACCGTACACTCTTCCTTCTTTTACCTTCCTTCTTTGTTGTGCACAGTTTTTATCCTTCATTTTGTGCTTGTTGCACGATTTTTCCATCGATTTTCGAAAAATCCATGGATTTTCGCCATCAAGCCGATATACTTGAATTAAGAAGTGAAAATTTTCGGATGTAAGGAGGACTGGGAGATGACTTTCAAAGTGGTGAAACCGGTATTTGCAGATCATGCCAGTCAATTTGTGAATACCATGGGACAATTTACAGAAACGATTTTAATCAAAAAGGATCACTGGGTTGTGGATGCCAAGAGCCTTCTTGGACTTCTGGCAGTTGGTTTAAAGCCCGGAGATCAGGTTGAATTTGAAATTTCTCCGGATAGCTCGGAAGTGAAAGAGGCTATTTTGCAGACCGGCCTTTTCGAGGAAGCTTAATGAATACAATCCCAACAGGCGTGCTCCATTGTTTGTTCTGCACGCCTTTTTTCAATAGAGACGCCCTTGGTCGCTCGTTCTTCCTTCAGCAGTTCTATGATTTTGTCAAGCTTTCTATTCATGCTCTGCTGAATAAGCCGATGATTATTGTTTAGTGAAAAGTTTGGGGAAATATAGCAACAGACCCAAATGTGATTATCAGATACGATCAACATTTACCTCTTCCATCCTTTTCACTACAACCTGATGGATGTAGCCACGTGCTTTCCTATTTTTAAAAACGAGCTTTTAAGACCCGTTTTTCTACTCTGCATAATGACCGCCGACGAGTTTGCTGCGGTGCAGGGCGGTTCCTGCTTCGGTAAAAGAAACCGCTCTGAGGAGAGCGTCTGATCCGTATTTGCTGCGAATCGCATCCATGGCATAGCCCAGATTCCGCTTTTTTTCTCTGCTCTGGTCAAACAAACTCAGCTGGATGTAGTGATCTTCTAAAATATTGGATAAAGCGATAGAAATTTTTCGGACCGTTTTCCCGGTGTAAAACTTCTCAAACAATTGTATGCACACTGCGAACAGTTCCGATGTAATGTTCGTCGGGGCATCCATGGTCCGGGACCGGTAAAATCCCCCTCCCCCGTCATTTTTGCTGTAGCTGATTCCGAGGCTAACCGTTCTTCCGGCTTTTCCGCTTTCCCGGGCCCTCCTCGCCACTTCCTCACACATTTCTAAAATCACATAGCGGACTTCTTCAGGATCCGGATAATCCCGCATCAAAATCTGGCTCTTTCCAAAACTGATTTGTCCCTGCAAAATCGGAGCACCCAATTCCGATAAATCGACCCCGTGGGCATGGTAGAACAGCTGATTGCCCATGATTCCGAATGCCTTTTCCAGTTTTTTCAGGGGAAAATGAGCCAGCTGTCCAACTGTCGTAATGCCCATTCGGTTCAACCGTCGCTCGAGCCGGCTGCCGATTCCCCACATCTGGCTCAGCGGGGAGATAGGCCACAATTTTTCTGGAACATCCTTATACGTCCATTCGGCAATTCCCTTTTTCTTTGCTTCCAAATCAAGACACAGCTTGGCCATGAGCATATTCGGACCGATTCCGATCGCACAGGGAAGCTGAAACGTCTCCTCGAGCTCCCGACGGATTCGTCTGGCAAGCGTCCAGGCATCCCCCCATAATTTCTCCGTCCCGCTGATTTCCAGGAAGCTTTCATCCACACTGTACGTGTGAATCGACTCTTTCGGAACAAAACGATGAAACAGTCGGGTAACTTCAACGGATACCTCCAGGTACAGCTTCATCTGGGCAGGAACGATGACAACTCGGGGATCGTCGGGAATTTCAAACAGGCGATTTCCCGTCCGGATCCCAAAATCCTTTTTTAAAGCGGGAGAAGCTGCCAGAACCACACTTCCCGGCCGCTCCACATCAGCAACAACAGCCAGATGGCAGGTCAGCGGATTCAGGCCCCTTGCCACCGCAGCACAGCTGGCATAAAAACTTTTCATATCGATGCATAATACTTTTCGCTCCGGCAGTGATTCATAGTCAACCACTGAATTTTTCATTTACACCGGCCGCCTTTCTATTTCTTTTACTATATATTACGCGAATGTATGTTCGTTTTTCAAGTGGTTGTTCCTGCCATTTATGTGGTCATAAAGGCACCCCCATTGGCATGAATCACCTGCCCGGTCATGTAACTGGAATCGTCTGAAGCAAGGAATACGTAGACAGGTGCCAGTTCAGCAGGCTGACCCGGCCGGCCCATCGGTGTGTTTAACCCAAAGCTTTGCACTTGATTGGCCGAAAAGGAAGCAGGAATTAACGGTGTCCAGACGGGACCAGGAGCAACACCATTTACCCGTATGCCCGTATTCACCAGTGATTTGGCCATGGAACGGGTAAATGTCACAATTGCCCCTTTTGTGCATGCGTAGTCGATAAGCTGTTCATTTCCTTCATAGGCTGTGACCGAGGTGGTATTGATAATTTTGCTTCCGGGTTTGAAATAGTTGAGAGCAGCTTTGGTTAGATAGAACATGGAAAACATATTTGTCCGAAAGGTTCGTTCCAGCTGCTCCTGTGTAATGGATTGGACAGAAGGCTGAGGATGCTGTTCAGCTGCGTTGTTTACCAAAATGTCCAGTGAACCAAAAACCGAGACGGTCTGATCAACGGCATTCCGACAAAAGGTTTCATCCCCAATGTCTCCCGCAATGAGAAGACACTGAACTCCTTCCGCTTCAACACGTTTTTTTGTCTCCTCGGCGTCCCGGTGTTCATTTAAATACACAATGGCAACATGTGCTCCCTCTTTCGCATATGCGATCGCAACAGCTCGTCCAATACCACTGTCACCACCGGTAATTAAAGCTACTTTGTGCCGAAGTTTTCCACAACCCTGATACTCCGGGTTTTCCCGTACAGGCAGTGGATTCATGATTGATTCAACTCCAGGCTGACGGGTTTGATGCTGGGGTGGGAGGCCCCCGGCTGGCTGGTAAATATCCATTCCATGACCACTCCTTTTTTCTTTTATCTTGAGAAAAAAGAAAAAAGGTATGCAAAGAGGTGAGGAGGAAATTGTGGTGTATCCTTTGTTGATTGAAAGTGTTCCCGAACGATCCACCTCCCCCTTTAGGGGATATCAATCCCTTTGTGTCCAGTACAGATCTTTGGGCGATTAGACCTCTTGTTTGGGGCGTCAACGCTCCTCCTTGGGCCGTCGCGCACCCTCCTTGGGCCGTCAACGCTCCTCCCTGGGCCGTCGCGATCCCATCTTGGGCCGTCGCGCACCCTACTTGGGCCGTCAACGCTCCTCCTTGGGCCATCGCGCACCCTCCTTGGGCCGTCAACGCTCCTCCTTGGGCCGTCGCGCACCCTCCCTGGGCCGTCAACGCTCCTCCCTGGGCCGTCGCGCACCCTCCCTGGGCCATCAACGCTCCTCCTTGGGCCATCGCGTACCCTCCTTGGGCCGTCAACGCTCCTCCCTGGGCCGTCGCGCACCCTCCTTGGGCCATCAATACTCCTCCCTGGGCCATCAATACTCCTCCCTGGGCCATCGCGCACCCTCCCTGGGCCGTCGCGCACCCTCCCTGGGCCGTCGCGATCCCATCTTGGGCCGTCGCGCACCCTCCTAGGGCCATCAACGCTCCTCCCTGGGCCGTCGCGCACCCTCCCTGGGCCATCAACGCTCCTCCTTGGGCCGTCGCGCACCCTCCTTGGGCCATCAACGCTCCTCCCTGGGCCGTCTGCTCCCAGGTTTGGGCGATCAGCTCTCATGTTTGGACCATCGTGTGCTCCTCCAAACTCGATTTGCACACTAATTCCCATAATTATACTTATTAGAGCTAGCAGGATTCTGGAGAATACGGACTATGCTTTTTTCTTCTTTTAAAAAGGTGCCCTATATAGGACACCTCCTTTTTAAAAACTTATAAGATATTGACACGAACAGCCAGTGTAATTAATACTTGTAGTAGCAACTGAATGTTGACCGAAATATCTGTGTCAGTTGTTGTGACCTTTACCCCTCTTGAATTTTCAATATAGGTCTGCTGCTGATTAATCTGACTTGTTTTAATTTTGGATACTAAATCCTGCGTCACCTCATCTGCCCGCTCGCTGTCAGCAATGGACAGACTGATAATTAATGCTATGGCGGCCTGAAGGGCAACCTGTAAATTCACAGCTGCCTGCGTATCGGTTGTTGTAACTTCCACATCGGCAGAATCTTTTATGATGATGGATTCAAATGACTTTTGAATCGCCTGTATTTTTTCTTCTGCATCCTGCACATCATCATCGAGGGGATGGGCCATTGTAGGATCTAACGCATTCCATTTTCGGGAGCGGACTTCATCGGCACCCACTTCCGGTTTATCGCCTTTCCAGACTCTGCTTTCACCCATTATGCATATACCTCCTTTTTTTAGCGTTACACTATTGTATATGTCAGACCGGCTCATGCTGGAAAGGCTATTACCTTATAAAAAATACCTATTTATGATGGATAGCTTATTGCAGTTAAATGATATTAAGATCTCTGTGTTCGATTTAACGCATCAACATTTCTCCTTAAATCGTTGATGAGTCTTCTTAGTTGCTGCTTTTCCCTCGGGCTGATTCTGGCTCTCGAAAGTTTTACACCGTGGCGATTTAGCACAGAATCAACCAGCATGTTTAGCGTTTTCTCCGAAATATCATTGTTCCGGTTTCCCATCATCAAACCTCCTTATTCAGTCTCTTTCTTTAATAGACTATTCAATTCCGTGGTATTCTGTATGGTTTATGACCTAAGCTATCCATAAAAAAAGATGAGCAAATATGCTCACCCTTATTTTTTGTTAAATTGTCCGCTAAACAGGCGCTCCATCATCCCCGGGGCAATCTGATAAAGCCTGCTTCCTACATCCATCCAGAAGGGCAGATTGATTTCCCGTTTTGGGGTATACAAATGTTTCACAACCTTTTCTGCTACTTTGCCGGCATCCAGCAGATATTTTGACACCGCTTTTATATAAGTGCCGTCAGGGTCTGCGATTTTAAAAAAGTTTGTTTTAACAGGACCCGGGTTGACAGCCGTAACAAAGATACCTTTTCCAGCCACTTCCATTCTCAGGCTGTTCGTAAAACCCAACAATGCATGTTTCGTTGCCGCATAACCGGCGGATTTAGGTGTGGCCATTTTGCCGGCCTGGGATGCAATGTTGACGATATGCCCTTCTCCATGCTGAACCATGATGGGCAAGAAAAAACGGACCGCCTGGACAGCAGCCAGGACATTTAAACGAAACATGTTTTCATAAGCATCCATGGGCAATTCGTCAACATATTGAAAATGGCCTGTGCCGGCATTATTGATCAATATATGAACAGGGCCATGATCAGCCGCAATCTGCTCCATCACAGCCTGCCAGGCTGAATGATCCAGAAGATCACATGTATGATAATAAGCCGATACCCTGTATTGTTTACGAATAGCGGACGTGAGCGATGCTAATTTTTCTGCTGACCTGGATACGAATATGGGAACCGCTCCTTCCCGGGCAACCTTATAAGCCAGCTGTTCTCCAATTCCGCTCGATGCGCCTGTAATAAGTACCCTTTTTCCTTTTATTTTTTCATTTATCACAAAACGTTCCCCCTTCAGGAAACGGCGTATAATATATGCTCGTCCTCCGTCACCTGTTTAACTTTTCCTTGAGCTTCCAGAAAATCCAGCTGTCCCACTGTTTCAGATAAAGTTAAATCAAACTGGGTATCGTATTGTTTGGGAAATAACCGTTTGCAGATCTCAAATGGGGAGAGGGGCTGCTGCTGGATCATTTGATACACTTTTTCAGCCCGTTCTTCCTGTTTTTTTATTCGTTGATTGATTAAATTCTCTACCCCTTCAAAGACTTTACCGTGTCCGGGAAACACCTTTCCAACTGTGTAATGATTGAACCGCTGCATCGATTCTCGATACTGGAGCATCGGTTTTGGACGTTCTCCTCCCGGTTTGATCGGCGGCTCAAGCAGCGGATTAGATGAAATGTGATAAAGGATATGGTCTCCACCGAGCAATTCACCCGTATGTTCATTAAAAAAAGACAGATGGCTCTGTGCATGGCCGGGAGTCTCCAGCACCTTCCAGTTCGGATGCCCGGGAAGGGAATCACCTTCCTTCAGGGTATCTGTCAGCTTGCCCCGTCCGGACAAACGAAGCGTTGTCTTTGCCCGTCTCTCGAGGGAAATAAATTCTTTTGGCACCCCAAAGGAATGATATAATTCTGTAAAAAAAGCAACATAGTGATTCATAAATTCTGGATCCCGCCTCAGCCATTGATCCACCAGATGATGGGCGTATATACCATCAGCGTAATCAAAACGATTCACCAGTCCGGTATGGTCCGGGTGATGGTGAGTTAAAATAATTTGTTCGATATCCTCTGGACGATAGCCGATTTGTTTTAATTTTGTTTCAAAATGTTCCCAGGCTTCATCCGTATTGACACCTGCATCAATTAACGTTAAGGCTTCCCCTTTGACGACATATACATGAACATCCCCGACAGCATATGGTGTAGGCAATGTCAGCTGATAGATTTGTTCTTTTACTGGCATGTTGCATCCCCCAATTATCCTATAAAAATGAATGAGCGTTCATTCTATATTTTACCCCTAATATTTTTATTTGTCATATTTTACACGAACTGATCTTTAAATAAATCATGGATCGCACCTGTCAAAAGATCTGGAAGGATTTCAAAACTGTAGTGAAGTTCGAGTCGTTCGGTCCATTGATGAGCGCCTTTACCAAAGGGACCGATGTTTAAAATCGGCATATGAACCTCCTCCATCAGTTTTTCATCGAGGGTATAACCCATTTCATCAAGGGGCATATTCTGTTTTAGCGGTTTAAGCGATTTGTCTGTTGATGATGCAGGCCCTACAAAGCTGAGATCCGAGAGGCCAGGAAAAAATTCAATGGTTTCCAGATCGATGTCATAATCTTTTTTTGCCTTATCCTGAACATATTTCAGCACCTGTTCAATGTGCTTGTTCCCTCTGGAAGAAACAGACGGATAAAATGGCGGACTGTAAAACAGAACAATCATCGGTGCCAGATCTTTACACAGATAGGCCAGATCCTGTACAAGCAGTGTGGAAAAGTCCCGATCCCCCTGCTCACGATTTTGAATTAATAGGTTCTGACGTCTCAGAACTTCCTGATTCCCATGCCGCTTTACAGCCTCCTCCAGCAGTTCTTCATACTTCATCACATTCACATGAACGTCAGGAAGTTCCCGGATACCCGCCATCTGCCTAAAAGCGGTTCCTTTATCCTGATAATGTTGTTCGATCTTCTTTTTCGCCCGATTGGCAGCATCCATAAGCCTGTTTGAAAGATCCATTAGGGACTGTTTCATGTAAAATACGTTATACATAGAAACAGAAGAAATCGGTGTCTGAACGGAATACTCTTCCTTTAAATCTCTGTTCATTAAACTGACCGGGGGCGGGGTTACCTCATCATCCACTTTTTCAATAAACGATTCATGAAGTTCTAATTCCTGATTGAGATAGCTGATCATTACATTGGCATTCACACCGCCAAAAGGTTCTCCCGCGTGGGTTTCCTTTCCATAGCAATAAAACCCCGGTAACACTTTCCCCAGTGATCCCATATACATATAAAAGCTTTCATCCCCGGGAAATTTCCGAAACATAGGCTCACCGTTTAAACAGGCTCGATAGGTTAGGTTTTCCTGATTTTTGATTTGATTTAAAACCGGAAGGGAATGAATCATTCCAGAAGAATTCACTTCTTCATCAGGTACAATCAGCAGCAGTATATTTCCATGGAATTCATTATCCATCGCTTTTTCAAGCATCGATAAATGAAGCGCGGTTCCTGCTTTCATATCCATGGTTCCTCTGCCGAACAGCCATTCTCCAGACCGGATATCATGCTGGACTTCCTCAGGCAAAAGGTCCATATGTTTCTCATATTCTCTCGTCAATTCCCGGGGGAAAAAAGCGAGGTTTTTAAAGGACCCATAATCCTCTATATCCACCACATCAATATGGCTGAGCAAAACAACTGTATCAGATCGATCACCTTTTCCTTTTACCAGTGCCGTAAGCAGCTGCCTACCGTCAGGAAGGGGATGCAGAGACAATCGGGAAGGAAATCGCTTAAAATACTCTTTTTCTGATAAAATGTGGTATAGATATTCCACAATGGCGATTTCGTGTTCTGAACCGGTTATGCTTGGATATTGAACAAGGGAACATAGTAAATCGGTCAGTTGTTCTTTCGTCTGCCATTTTTTCAAACCAATCACTCCTTTTGTCAGTTTTCGATCATAAAAGAGAGGTGTTCAGCACAGTGACATACATTATCGCCCATCGGGGTGCAAGCCGGTATGCTCCTGAAAACACGATGCCTGCCTTTGCCCGGGCGGTTCAAATGGGGGCAGATGGGATTGAAACAGATGTGCATTTATCGAAAGACGGGATTCCTGTTTTGATTCATGATGAGAGTTTAAATCGTACGACCAGTGGTAAAGGGCTGGTAAAAGAATATACCGTCCATGAGCTGAAAAAGCTTGATGCCGGAAGCTGGTTTTCTTCCCACTTTAAACATACCCCTATTATAACACTGGAAGAATTTTTAAGATGGGTTAAACCCTATCCCGTTCTCATAAATCTAGAACTGAAGACGAACGTAATCAATTATGAACAGATTGAACAGAGAGTTTGTCAACTAATTGAATGGTACAATATGACCGAAAGAACCATCCTATCCAGTTTTAATCCTGCAAGTCTAAGTCGGGTAAAAGAAATTCAGCCCGCCATCCAGACGGCTTTCTTAACGAGCCAGAAAATCAAACATATCATTTCCTTTCTTCATGACATTCACGCAGATGCTCTGCATGTTAAATACCGCATAGTCAATAAGGATATGATTGACATGTTACGGGATGAAAACATTCCTGTCAGGGTTTATACGGTAAATCGAACATCCAGGCTGACAAGATGCTTCAAATGGGGATGTGACGGGGTGGTAACGGATGTGCCGGACCTTGCCCATCGAATCAGGCAGTCTTATGTTTCCTGGAAGTTGTTTTAAAACCGTTGGTCGTTTTTCATGATTATGCTATGGTAAAAGAAAACAACTTATATTCGGAGGAGATGTATAATGGACAGCCAATTATTCTCGTCATTGACCATAAAAGATACAACCTTTAAAAATCGGATTGTGATGTCACCGATGTGCATGTATTCCGCTGAATCTGAAGATGGACATGTCCATCCTTTTCATCTGGCCCATTACGAAAGCCGTGCAGCCGGACAGGCTGGCCTGATTATCATAGAAGCAACGGCGGTTTTACCTGAAGGACGCATATCTTCCAGAGACCTTGGCATCTGGTCAGACGACCATATAGATGGGTTAAAAAAAGTGAATGAGGGCATTCACCGACACGGAGCAAAAAGCGGCATTCAACTAGCTCATGCAGGCCGTAAAGCGGATGTAGAAGGCGCCATTTTTGCTCCCAGTCCTATAGCCTTCAGTGAAAAATACCAGACCCCTCAGGAAATGACGAGGGAAGAGTTGAACCGTACGATACGGGCATTTCAGGAAGGAGCCAGAAGAGCCAGAGAAGCCAACTTTGATGTGATTGAAATCCATGGAGCTCACGGTTATTTAATCAACCAATTCTTATCACCATTGACCAATAAACGCACAGACGAATATGGCGGATCCAGAGAGAACCGCTATCAATTTTTAAGAGAAATCATTGAGGCCGTTAAACAGGAGTGGTCCGGGCCGTTATTTGTCCGCATCTCAGCCAATGAATATGATGAAAACGGCAACACCATGGAGGACTTTGTTTATTTTGCCCTGGAGATGAAAAAACAGGGAGTAGATTTGATCGATTGCAGCTCAGGTGCCGTGATTCCCGCCAGGATTCCTGTCTATCCAGGATACCAGATCCGATATGCTGAAGAAATTAAACAAAAGGCCGGCATACGGACCGGAGCTGTCGGTCTGATCACAAGCGGATTGCAGGCTGAAGAAATTATTCAGAACAGGCGGGCGGATCTCGTCTTTATTGGCCGGGCCTTTTTAAGAAATCCATACTGGCCGAAGCAGGCTGCCGATGAACTCGAAATTTCTATTGACGGGCCAGAACCATACCGGCGAGGTTGGAACTAAACACAGGAGGATGAAAACGATGCATTTATATTTTCTAGGAACCGGAGCAGGCGTCCCCTCGAAGAAACGAAATGTGTCATCCTATATTCTGGATCTTTCCCAGGAGCGGGGCAGCATCTGGATGTTTGACTGCGGGGAAGCGACCCAGCATCAAATTTTACATACAACGATTAAACCAGGAAAACTTGAAAAAATATTTATTACCCATCTGCATGGCGATCATATCTTTGGGCTTCCAGGTCTGCTGGGAAGCCGCTCTTTTCAAGGGGGCAGAACTCCCGTTGACCTCTATGGCCCGGCGGGTATCAAACCGTTTGTTCATACGGCTTTATCGATCAGCAAAACTCGCCTTCAATATCGTTTAAATATCCATGAAATTGATGAAGGGCTGATTTATGAGGATGAGCAATTTACAATCAAGGCTAAAAGACTTGATCATGGCATCGCTTCATTTGCATACCGCATCATTGAAAAAGATAAAATCGGTCAACTTCAGCCAGAAAAGTTAAAAGAAGCAGGCATTCCTCCAGGTCCCATTTATCAAAAGATTAAAGAAAACCCCAGCGTCACGCTGGAAGATGGGACCGTCATATACCGAAAAGACGTGGTTGGCCCGTCCAAAAAAGGAAAAATCATCACGGTATTTGGTGACACCCGCTATCACGATGAGTATATTTCTTTTGCCCGGGACTCTGACGTGCTTGTTTATGAATCCACATTTGGCCCGGAGGATCTTAAGCTGGCCTACGATTATTTTCATTCCACAGCTCTGCAGGCAGCAGAGCTTGCAAAAAAAGCAAGTGTTAAAAAACTGATTTTAACCCATATCTCATCTCGTTATCAGGATGGAGATATAGAAAGGATATCTAACCAGATCAAAGGTGTTTTTCCGAATTCAATTATCACCCATGATTTTAAACGGGTCGATGTATAAGGGGGCCGAGAAATGGATATAGGTCATCTGGTTCGACAGCAAAAGAACATGTTTGCTGAAGGGAAAACGTTAACCCATATGTTCCGCAAACACCAGCTGGAAAAACTGAAAATAGCTCTGAAGCGTTATGAATCAGACATTTACGAAACGCTAAAAAAAGACCTGAATAAATCTGAATATGAAGCCTTTGCTTCAGAAATAGGCTTTTTATACGGAGAAATCGATGAGGCGATCAAACATCTCCACAGCTGGATGAAACCGGTGAAAGTCAAATCGCCGATCAGTCATTCTGGCGCAAAAAGCTATATTTACAAACAGCCTTATGGGGTTGCTCTCATTATCTCACCATGGAATTATCCGATTCAATTGACCTTCGCCCCTCTAATCGGGGCTATAGCTGCCGGTAATTGCGCCATTATTAAACCGTCAGAACTGGCACCAAATGTATCACGCCTGATTGCCGACATGGTTCAAAACACCTATGAACCGGACTATATTGCCGTTGTGGAAGGGGATAAAGAAATCAGCCAGCAGCTTCTTGAAGAGCATTTTGATTATATTTTCTTCACAGGCAGTGTTCCGGTTGGAAAAATCGTGATGGAGAAGGCAAGCAAACATTTAACCCCGGTCACGCTGGAGTTGGGCGGGAAAAGCCCCTGTATTGTGAATGAAGATGCCAAAATTCCGCTCGCTGCCAGACGAATTACCTGGGGAAAATTTTTAAATGCCGGTCAGACTTGCATTGCACCAGACTATCTTCTGGTTCATGAGGATGTTAAGGTTGAATTACTAAAGGAATTGATTGCTGCAATCGAATCATTTTATGGAAAACACCCTCACAGACATCCAGACTTTACTCGAATCGTTAACCGTAATCATTTTGAACGGTTAACAGAATATTTAAAGAATGGGGAAATCGTCTATGGTGGAATTGCTGACGAAAAACATCTCACCATCTCCCCGACCATTTTGGACGGAGTCAGCTGGGATGATCCGATCATGCAGGATGAAATTTTTGGGCCAATACTTCCGGTACTGACGTTTACACAAATCGAAGAAGTAAAAAAAGAAATTGCTCATGCTCCAAATCCCCTGGCTCTCTATTTATTCACTGAAAATGAACAGACTCAGGAGTGGGCAATTGACAATATTTCTTTTGGAGGCGGGTGCATCAATGATACATTGATGCATATCGCTAACCCGAACCTGCCCATGGGCGGTATAGGATCTAGCGGAGTGGGTCAATATCATGGCAAAGCCAGTTTTGATACCTTCAGTCATCAGAAGAGTATCGTGAAACAGACAACCAAGTTTGATTTATCGTTCCGATACCCGAATTCGAAAATCGGACTGAAAATTTTGCGAAAGATATTTAAATAGTTTGATAATCAATTGAAGTTGCCAAAAGCCCCTGTTGCAGAAAACATGCTGCCAGGGGCTTCCTTATCAAAAAAGCATTTTGAATCTGTTTACATCAAATCATCAAAATAATAAATAATGGTTACGATAAGTGCCAGGATCGTATAAACAACAGCAGTTGCAGTGGCCGACGATGGCATTGTTTTTTTTGTTTCCCGCTCCATTTTCATTCCTGTTTCCGACTGAACTCCGCTTGAAATAGAATCGGACAAAAATCCCCCTGATGAATTCGCCAGTCGCAATATGACCGCAAAAGCAAGCCCGACAAAAAACGAAACCTCAATCACATGCATCTGAAACCATGCGGCAATTCCCCAGTTCACCCCCAGGATCACAACAAAAGTCAAGAAAGCAATTCCCCATTTTTTCATAAACCTCTCTCCCTTTGAAAAATACCTAAACGTTAAAATGATTGTATTCCCCTCCACATGAGGAATTTTCCCTTTATCATACCTGTAATTACAGACTCTTTTTTATTGGCTTTCGAATGATCCAACACCTAAATGAAGCAGAATAATCCCGATTGTACAGGTGCTACTATCCCATTTTTACGCATTGATCCACTTGTTGGTTTCACTTTTTAATTTTGTGTGGATCCGGGATCATTTTGAGCGTGTTTAATAAATGTCAATTCGTTTTCCACCAGCCCACAGACCCCGCATTGGACTTTATATGGTGGACCATTGTACGGGATATGGAACGGTCCCATCGTCTGATCCGTCAACTCCTCAACCACCTCCCCTGTCCCTGGATCCATCTTCACTGGCGTTGCTACCTGAGCAATAAGATTAAATCGGGTGCGGTTTGACCGGCAATTCGGGCATAAATATGGCTGTGCCATGGACACTCCTCCTTCAAGAGTCAGATGAAACAAGATTTTTCATTTATTTTTTATCATTTTCTTCAATTTGATACATACCGCAGTATCTAACGAACGATTTTGGGAATTGGAGAGATTTTCATGTGAGCGATCCAGAAAAAAGTGGAAACGACGTTGAGGATCGAGCAGAATGTTGGCGGATTGCTGGTTTACGTGCTGGGATTCATTTCAGAGATCATTTTATTTGGCTCTCCCCAATGAAGTGTGCTGAAAATTGAAAAATGCAGAATCTTCCTCTATTGTTAATAGTAACCCAAACCAAAACCAATAGAAAGGAAGAT